>NZ_JAUYUS010000029.1 GCF_030694575.1 Parvibaculum sp. | reverse complement strand
GGCCTGCGGGCCTCGCTTGCGGCGCTTCTCGCCCGCGTGGCGGCGGACCCGCTCGGCTTTTCCGGCGGCGGCGCAGGCGCCGTCCTTTCCATGCTCGACGGCGCACGCCGTGCGTCGGCCGCGCCGGAAACCGCGCTCGCGGCGCTGGAGGAGGTGCGGCTTTTCGCTGCGGCCGACATCCTGCCGCCATCGACGACGCCGTCCCGCGCCGTGCTGGCGGGCAATGCGGCGGCGCTCGACGCGATGATCGCGCGCGCATCGCTTGCCGCCTCGGCCCGCGCGGCAAGCGCCGTCGTCTTCGCCAGCTATGACGACGCCGTGGCACTCCGCACGCGGCTCACCGCCGCCATTGCCGATGCCGGCACGATCGCCGCCGATCGGGGCGAACATGAGACATGGCGCGCGCTGAAGGCGCTCTCCACCGCCGTCTCCGCCGACATCACGGCGCGGGGCGGCACGCTCGCCCGCATCGTTCCCTATGAAACCGGCCGCGCGCTGCCTTCCGTGGTGCTGGCGCACCGGCTTTACGGCGACGCCGCGCGGGCCGGCGAGCTCGAAAGCCGCAACAAGGCGCGGCACCCGCTCTTCATGCCCGTTTCGGGCCAGGCATTGAGCGCCTGACATGGCGGGCGAGGGCGCGGACCAGGATACCGGCGCGGTTCTTCGCGTCGACGGGCAGATTTTTGCCGGCTGGACCGGCTTCCGCGTTGAGCGCTCCCTGCGGCAGGGCGCCTCGACCTTCGAGCTGACGCAATCGGAGCGCTGGCCCGGCCAGGAGAGCTACTGGCCGGTCGCCGAAGGCGCGGCCTGCACGGTGGAACTGGCGGGCGAGCTGCTGCTGACCGGCTATGTCGACGACGTGATGCCGGGTTACGGCCCGGAGGAGCACGCGCTGCAGCTGGTCGGCCGCTCGCGGACCGCCGACCTCGTCGATTGCGCGGCGATCGTCAAGGGCGGGCAGTTCCGGGGCTATACGCTGGAGGCCATCGCCCGCGCGCTGGCGGCGCCTTTCGGAATCGATGTCGTGGTCGAGGCGGATACCGGCGCCGCCTTCCCCGACGTGCAGGTGAACCCGGGAGAGACCTGTTTTGCGCTCATCGAAAGACTGTGCCGCCTGCGCGCGCTTCTGGCATGCGACGACGCGGCTGGAAATCTCGTCCTTACCCGCGCTGGCGCGGGAAGCGCTGGCCGCGCGGGGCCGCTCGTCCAGGGCGTCAACATCCACCGCGCCAGCGCCCGCCTCTCCCATGCCGCCCGCTACTCCGAGTACATCGTCCGGGGCCAGCAGGCAGGCGGCGATCATCTCGGCGGGGCGCAGGCGGCTGGGCCTGCCGCCTCGGTGAAGGATGCGGCGGTGAAACGCTACCGCCCGCAGCTCGAAATCGCGGAGGAGCAGGCCGGCCCCGCCGACATGAAGCTCCGCGCGCAATGGGCGCAGCGTTTCGCCGCCGCCGACGGCGTCCAGGCGACGATCGCGGCACAGGACTTCAGGGACGGCAACGGCGCGATCTGGATGCCCGGCAAGGTCTCGGCGGTTTCCTCGCCCTGGCTGCGCATCGAACGCGACCTGCTGATCGTGAGCGCGGTCTGGAAGAAGGACGGCGAGGGCTCGGAAACCGAAATGACGCTGACGCCGCCCGATGCGCTGACGCCGGAGCCGGTGCCGCCATCGGTCGCATCGTCCGGCGCCGCGGGCGCGAGCGGCTGGAACGAGGTCGTCTGATGTCCGTCGCGCGCACCATGTGGAACCGGCTCGCGCTGATGCTGGCGCGCGGCATCCTCACAGCCGTCGACGATGCGAAAAAGCTGCAGGTGGTTTCGGTCGACCTGCTGGCGGATGAAAGCCGCCCGCTGGAAAATTTCCAGACCTACGGCTTGACGGCAAATGCGCCGGACGGGCTCGAAGTGCTGGCGGCCTTTCTCGGCGGCGACCGCAGCCACGGCATCGTCGTCGCGGTCGGCGACCGGGTCTACAGGCTGAAGGGCCTCCGGAAGGGCGAGGTCGCGCTTTACGACGATCTCGGCCAGAAGGTCCATCTGACGCGCGACGGCATCGCGGTGGAAAGCCCGACCGAGATCCTCGCGACGGCGCCGCTCGTCCGCGTTGTCGCGGCGGACAGGGTGCGGATGGAGACGCCGCTGCTGGAAGTGACCGGCGAGATCAGGGATCTCTGCGACCTGCCGGAAGGCCGCACCATGTCGGCGATGCGCGGCACCTTCAACGCGCATACCCATGCCGAAAACGACAATGGCGGCCCGACCGCCGTGCCGAATTCGGAAATGTAACCAAGCGAGCGATCGAGCGTGGGCACGGGCGAAGTCCGGCCGAAGTCCGGCCGAAGTCCGGAATGAGCGGGGAATAAATGGGCGATATCCGTGCGCGCTGGAACGCAGACAAGGGAAGCGTCGACTGGGAGGTTGTTGCGGGCGCGCTTGCAAGCGGCGGCGATCTCGAAACCGCCGTGCTGCTTTCGCTCTTCACCTGGGCTCGCGCAAGGGAAGACGACATCCTGCCGGACGGACGCCCGGCCCGCGCCGCCGCCGCCGACCGCAAGGGCTGGTGGGGCAATCTCGACGGCGAAGCCCTGCACGGCCAGCGCGAGATCGGCTCGCGCCTCTGGCTGCTCGCGCGGGAAACGCGCAGCGAGCGCACAAGGACGCGCGCCGCCGATTATGCGCGCGAGGCGCTGCGCTGGCTTGTCGCCGACAACATCGCCGCCGCCGTTCACGTGACGGCCGAATGGCAGGGCGCGGGCGATGGCGGCGACAGGCTTGCGCTGCTCGTCTCCGTCATCGACCGCGAAGGCGCGACGATCTTCGACCGGCGTTATGCCTGGGCCTGGGCGGAGCTTGCCGAGGCCGCCTGATTTTCCAGTCACGGGAGTATTCAATGCCGCATCGCGTGCCGAACCTGACGGAGCTGCGCGCCCAGGCGCGCGACGATTACCGCGCGAAGCTGCCCGGCGCCGACAGTCTCCTCCCAGTGTCGAATCTCCGCGTCGTCGGCGACGTGCAGGCGGAGCTCGTCTATGGGCTCTACGGATACCAGCTTGCCGTGGTGCGCGACCTGATGCCCGACACGGCGGAGGACGAATGGCTCGAACGCCGCGCCGCGACGAAAGGCATCTTCAGGAAGCCCGCCGCCGCGGCGTCCGGCACCGTGCTGTTGACCGGCACGGAAGGCGCCGGCGTCGATGCCGGCGCGGAGCTGCAGACGAAAAGCGGCGTCGTGCTCGCCGTCGCCGAAGGTGTCGTGCTCGGCGCCGGCGCAACACCCTGCACGGTCGAGGCTGCCGTCGCGGGCGCGGCCGGCAATCTCGATGCCGGCACCGCGCTTTCCTTCCGCACCGCGATTTCCGGCGTCGACGCCGATGCCGTGGTGGCGGCGGGCGGCATCGCCGGCGGCGCCGAGGCCGAGCGCGACGACGCCTTGCGCGCCCGCTATCTGGACCGCCTGCGCGAGCCGCCGCAAGGTGGCGCGCTCGGCGACTACCGGCAATGGGCGCTCGAGGTGCCGGGCGTCACCCGCGTCTGGCCCGCCCGCGCCGAGATGGGACCGGGCACGGTCACGGTCCGCTTCATGATGGACGAGGTGCGGGCGGACGATGCCGGCATTCCGCAAGGGACCGATGCGTCGGATTATGCGGCGGGCGATGGCGACCAGCAGATCGTCTTCGATCATATCTCCGAGCTCCGTCCGCTCGGCGCCGATGTCTTCGTGGTCGCGCCGGTGCCCGTGCCGCTCGATGTCGAGATCGCGGACCTTCATCCCGACACGCCCGCCGTGCGCGCGGCGATCTTGTCCGAGCTCGCCGACATGCTTTACCGCGATGCGGAGCCGGGCGGCACCATCCGCCTGTCGCGTATCGGCGAGGCCGTATCGGTCGCGACGGGCGAGGGTCACCACACACTCGTCGCCCCCGCCGCCGACGTGACGCATGGGGCGGGCGAGATCGCCGTGCCCGGCGCGCTCTCCTTCGAGTGAGAAGAATGACATGAGCGGCAGCGATTATTGCGGCATCGGGCCCGAGGATTATCTCGACCAGGCACTGGCCCTGCTGCCCGAGGGTCCGGCCTGGCCGGCGGAGCGCGATGCGGTTCTCGCCGCGTTCTGGCGGGCGACCGTCGCCTCGCTCGCCCGCGCGCATGAGCGCATGTGCGGCCTCCTGCCGGAAAGCATTCCCTGCTTCGCGCTCGACCTGCTGCCCGACTGGGAGCGCGTCTACGGCCTGCCCGATCCCTGTCTCGGCGGCGAGGGCCAGACCTTGCAGGAGCGCCAGCTCGCGCTCTGCGCGAAGGACACCGCGCAGGGCGGCCAGTCGAAAGCCTATTTCGAGGCGGTCGCGGCCTCGCTCGGCTACGAGGTCGAGATCGAGGAATACCGGCCCTTCATCTGCGGCCTGTCGCAATGCGGCATCACCCAGCTCGGCGGCCCGGAACTGCGCTTTCTCTGGCGCGTCGCCGTGCCGGGCGCGCGCGTCACCTGGTTCCGCTGCGGCCTCTCCGAGCTCGGCATCGATCCTCTCGCCAAGATCGCCCGCGCGGAGGATCTCGAATGCCGCTTCGAGGCGCTGCAGCCCGCCCACACCACCATCCTGTTTTCCTACGAAGGGGCTTGAGACATGCAATATATTCCGCCGATCAACGGCGACACGGAAGATCCGGACAGGCCTTATATCAACGCCGATCCCGCACTCAGCATCCAGGGCTCGATCCCCCCCGCGGCGGCGATCGAGCATCCGCAACGCGAGCTGATGGCGCTGATCGATGAGGCGGGTCTCGATCCGGACCCGGAAGACCTGACGCAGGTGGCTCAGGCGGTGGCGGTGCTGATCGGCGAGGCCATCGCGGATCTGGTCGCATCCTCGCCCGCCGCGCTCGACACGCTGAACGAACTCGCCGCCGCGCTGGGCAACGATGAAAATTTCGCGACCACCATGACCAATGCGCTGGCGCAGAAGCTCGGCCTCGCCGGCGGCACGCTGACGAATTTCCTGACGCTGCATGCCGACCCGACGAATGCGCTTCACGCCGCGACGAAGGCATATGTCGACACCGTCGTCATCACGCCGGACGCGACGACGAGCGTGAAGGGCAAGGCCGAGATCCTGACCGATGCCGAATTCGTCACCGGCACGGATTCCTCGCGCTTCGTGGTGGCGTCGAATTTCATCAAGACGCTGGGTACCACCGGCCGCATCCTTTTTCCGGGCGGCTATCAACTCAAATGGGGCACGACGGGCTCGCTCGCCGCGTCGGCCGTTTCCAACATCGTCTTCGCCGATGCCTTCCCGACCGCGATTTATGGCGCCCTCGCCGGCCCGATCGTCGCGACGAACACCGTCGCCGAGCAGTCGGCGGCCCAGACGCCGACGACCACGGGATTGACGATCCGCAACTCGAGCGGCGCAACCAACACCTATTTCTGGCTGGCATGGGGAAGATAAGATCATGACAAAATTTTTCAGCGCCACGACGGGCGGCTTTCACGATTCCGAAACGCACGGGCAACGCCGCATTTCGATTCCCGACCCGGCCTGGACGCGGCCCCATCTGGAGGCGGTTCACCCCTCGATCGAAATCGACAATCCGGATTGTCTCCTGCCGCCCGATGCGGTCGAGATTTCGGACGAGACCCATGCCGCGCTGCTGGCCGCGCTTGCCGAAGGCAAATGGATTGCGGCCGACGCGAACGGGCTTCCCGTGGCGATCGACCCGCCGCCGCCTTCGCCCGAAGAACAGGCCGGGGAAGCGCGCCGGCAGCGCGACCGCCTGCTCGCCGCATCGGACTGGACGCAGTTGCCGGATGCGCCGCTGGACGAAGCGGCGCGCGCTGCGTGGCAGGGCTACCGCACGCTGCTGCGCGCCGTGCCGGAGCAGGAGGGGTTCCCGGCTTCGATCGACTGGCCCGCCGCGCCGGGCGCGTAGGCGCACGGCGTGCGCCGGGACAGGGGGCGGGGCAGGGAGGTCGACGCATGAAGCGACAAATCGAGCGCGTCAAGGCCGTGCGCCCGGAAGACGGGTTGAAGGCCGTCGATCCGGCGGGCTGGCGGGCGCCGCCGCGCCGGCGCGACTGGATCGAGTACGCGGTCATCGCCGGCATGATGGTCGCGGCGGCGTATTTATTCGGCTGAGCGGGGGGCGGGGGGCTCATGAACTGGATCGAGAACGCAGCCGAATGGTTGTGGAGCGCGCTCGCGCTCATCGTTTCGTCGATCGCTTTCGCGGTTTTCGCGGGCGCGATGACCAAGCATTCACTCGACGTGCTGTCGGGAAAGCATCGCTGGTTCGGGCTCGCCTGGAAGGTGCGGATGATCGCCGGCGTTTCGCTCTCGATCCTGGCATATGGCGCGGTCGAGAGCTTCGGCCTTTCCGGCTGGACCGCCAGCGCCATCGCCAATCTGATCGGCTTCGCCGGTATCGAGATCGTGCTGCAGCTCGCGCTGCTGAGGCTGCGCGCGCTGGGTTTCGTCAACGAGTTGCCAGCGAAAGAGGGCGAGCGGGAAAAGGGGCAGGCCTGAATCGGCCCCTATCGCCAACCCAAACCATGTCCTTCACATACCCGGAGAAACCCGATGCATCTGCGTCTCGACAGGACGGCGAGCGACGCACAGTCGACGCTTGGCAAGCTCTATCTCCGCGATATCGAAGGCGCGCCCGGGGAAGGCGAGACCTGGCGCTTTCTGTGCTGGACCTGCGAGGACGAGCATCGCGACGAGAAGGTGATGCACGAGACGCGCATTCCCGTGCCGCCTGAGGCGCCGCCGCATCGGGGCGTCTACCGTCTCGCGCTGAAGCCGAAAGGCTCCAGCCGCTTCGATGCGGGCTACACGAAACGCTTCGGCGAGATGCATGCCGGCATGATCGAGCTTCGCGACGTGCCGGGCTTTACCGGCGTGCTGATCCATATCGGCAATACCGAGCGCGACACCTCCGGCTGCATCCTGCTCGGCACCCAATGGGGCCATGACGAGCGCGGCCATTACAAGGTGGTCTCGTCGGAGGCCGCCTATCGCCGCGTCTATCCGATCCTCCGCGACGCGCTGCTGGCGGGCGAGGAGGTGACGCTCGGCATCCGGGATATCGACAGGAAGGGATAGTTCATGCTCGACATCATTCCGCCGCAGTACCGGATGCTCGCGCTGGCGGCGGCGTTTGCCTTCGTCGCCACCGCCGCGTTCGGCTCGGGCTGGACCGCGAATGGCTGGCGGCTCGGCAAGGGCGCGGCCGAGGACAAGGTGGCCGCCCTTACCGGCGCGATCGAGACGCTGACAGGCCGCATCGATGCCGCCGCCGATCGCGGCAAGACACTTGCCGGCAACCTGGCCGCGCTCGAGCGGCAGACGTCGGGCCTCAAAGAGGAAATCAGAAATGTCCTTCCGGAAGACGATCGCGCTTGCGATTACCCTGCCGCTCTGCGCGGCGTGCTCAACCGTGCCTCAGGTTATCCCGTGCCCGACCTCGACGCCCCTCGTCCACGAGGAGCGCCTGGCCGAGAGTAAGGGCGGCGGCATACCGCGCGAGGAGATGGCAGGCGAAGCGGCCGGCGCGCGCAAGAGCCATGAAAGCCTGCGCCTCCGCTTCAACTCTCTCGTCGACGACGTGGCGACGTGCCGGTGACCATGATGAAGACGGGCATTCTCCGGCGCGGCGGCGACCGTTTGATGTTCTGGTGTCCCGGTTGCGACGGCGCGCACGCGGTTCGGGTCGGCGCCGGGCCGGGCCCGCGCTGGGGCTACAACGGCAATCCGGAGCGGCCAACATTCACGCCGTCAATTCTTGTCAGAGGCACGCGGCCCCTCACCGACGATGAGGCCGAGCGGATCATGCGCGGTGAAACGGTGAAGCCCGAACCGAGCGTGTGTCACTCCTTCGTCCGCGACGGACATATCCAGTTTCTGTCCGACTGCACGCACGCGCTGGCGGGGCAAACCGTCCCGCTTTCCGATTTCGACGTTTAAGCCCTCGCGCACGCCGTGCGCTTTTTGACCGGAGAGAAACGACATGACGGCAAAGGCACTTGAGAACGCGGTGGCGCTGGCGGCGGCGGATATAGACGACGATCGCGCGGCCGGGCCGTGGTGGCCCGCGGGGCCTTTCCGCGAGGGTAATGCCGTCCGCCAGATCTTCGGCTCGGGCGGCCTCGACGGCGGCACCGTCACGCTCGAAGCCTGCATGAACGACCACACGGAAAACCCGAACGAGGAGGGTTTCGCGCCGGCGGCGGGCACCGTGATCCCGGTCGCGCTGGGTGACGGCGCGGCGCTCGACCTTGCCGACGTCCATTCTGCCCTCGTCATCACCCGCGCGCACTGGCTGCGTGTCGTGGTGACGGGTGCCGGCGCCGTGCTCGACACGAAGTGGTGGCTGAAGTGAGTGCAGGCCTGCCGCTGCCGGTCGCCGTCGCCTCGCGGCTGATTCCGGGGCTCGGCGCACGGCGTGCGCCGGCCGGGCCTCCCGGCCTTTCGCCCTACGACACCGCAGGCCTCGCCCTGGCCTACGACCTGCTGATGCCGGGCAGCGCCGTTTACGACGGAAGCGATCGCGTCGAGCGGCTGGTGAACTTTTCCAGCATCGCCAATTGCGACGCCACGCAGGCGTCCAACAGCTTCAAGCCGGTCTACGAGCCGACCGGCCTCAACGGGCGCCCCTGCATCAAGGCCGATGGCGGCGGCGATTTCATGGATCTCGGCGGCGGCGCCTTGAGCCTCACCCAAAACATCGCCGCCTGGACGGAAATTTTCGTCGGCCAGACGACCAGCACGGCAGGCGCCACGGTCAGGTGGGGCTTTTCGACCAACGGCAATGTCACTCGCATCGCGCTCGGCATCAACGCGGGGCAGGAGCGCATATTGCAGCGCCGCCTCGATACGGACGGCCAGACCGTCACCTTTCTCGGCGCCCGCGCCACCGGCATTTACGTCTCGTCGCGCGACGTGAACTTCGCCACGGGCCTTCTGCGCGGCTGGGACAATGGCGCCGCACTGACCCCGGCCGGGTCCGGGCCTTCGGGCGGCAATACGAGCAACACCGCCAGCACCCGCGCGCGGCTGTTTGCGAACCTCGCGGAGAGCCCGGGCGGCCCGGCAAGCTTCCGCCTCGGCGCCCGCTATTGCTGGCCCCGCCTTCTCACCGACGACGAACGAAACGGCATCACCCAGCGCCTCGGGTTTTTGTGGGGCCTCACCGTCAGCTAAGGAAAAACGCAATGTCGAATGCTTATGTCGCGTGGGTCACCACGCCCGCCCTCAAGGCGGCGACCAACGAGATCATCAACCTCATCTGGAACCAGCCGATCGGCACGAACTCCTTCGGCCGCGACCTCAACACGAGCGGTTCGCACCTCGATCCGGTCGAACTCGTGGCGGCGCATCCCTCCCTCAGCTCGGAGGAAGCCGTCGTGTTCGACAACCTTCTCGACAACATGCCGGTGCCGGAGGGCGGCTGGCCGTTGATGGACGGTGAAACCGTGGTGTTGACGGAAGCGGACGCGCTCGTGGCGGCGGAGGCGTTCCACTTCTACCGGACGAACGATCCGAACGCCAACAACCTCGCCTATGCGGCGGCGGCGAACGGAATGCAGGTGATCGAGTATCCGGAATAGGGTCATTTCCGAATCGGCCGCTTTCATGGGCGGCCGGTAGCGGCGGGTTCCCTGCCGTTGCCCTTCCCGGGCGTTTCCCCGCACACTTCCCCGCCGCCCTCACGGGTGGCGGGGCTTTTTTTGTGTCACCCCTCCAGTCGCTCACGCCCCGCCAATTCGGAGTGTGCGACTTTTTCGTTTCAGGTTTCGCGCGTCGCCTCTTTGTAGCTGTCGCCGAGCGCGGCGATCGCGTCTGCCGCCGCCTCCAGCCACTTCGCGTGTTCGCCTGACCGGACTTCGTCGATCCATTCGATTTCGCAGAGGAGTGTTTCGGCGTCCACCGAATAGACGATTCCTGAGAGCACGTCGGCTGGCTCCTCTTCCGGCATTGGCAGTCCGTCGTCGTCGCATGCGACGATTCTGGCGACAAAGCGCGGTTCCTGCAGATGCGCGATATATTCGCGCTGGCGTCCGTCCGCGGAGATTGCATCGCCATTCAGCCATTCGTCGCGCGGCCAAGGCGCGAGATCGCGGGCTCGGGTCCAGTCGTCGAATTTTGCGTCGACCCAACCCGGCACCTCGTCGGCCTTAATCCAGCGCCGCACTGTGCGCGGCTCCACACCGAGACGATGGGCGATCGTGGTCTGCCAGCCGACCGCCGAACGCAGCAATGCAATCGCGGCTGTTTGAAAATCCGTCGCGTTCATAGCCATGCCTCATCTTTGCGCGCCTGCCGCGCGGCGCGGGCGGCGTCGCCGCGGCCGTGCTTTTTATCGAGCGCTGTGCGCCGCGCGGCCTCATCGGCCCAGGGCTTGCGGCTTGTGCCGTTGCGATAGACGTTGCGGCCCTTCCGTGTCGTCATCGAGCCCGCGGTCAGCGGCTGGTAGCCGTCGCTGGCGAGGATTTCGAGGGTGAACGTGTGCTGCTGTTTCGCGGCGCCATAGCTATCCTTCACGACGCGGGCGGCGATCTCGCGTTCGCCGAGGAATTTCGGCTTACGGAAGGAGCCGCCGAAGACGGCTTCGCTGAACAGGATTTCGTCGCCGACACAAACGTCGCCGGTCGCGGGGATGGAATAGAGATCTTTGTGGACTGTCATGGCGGGCTCCCTGCCTTGCTGCCGGGCGGGCTTAGTGCCCTTCCCTGTCCTATCAAGATAGGACAGGAGAATGCCGGGTGCAAGAGGCCGGGTCCGTTTTTTCCGCCTCAAACGAGGGCGGGCGCGTCACGCCTTGAATACCCGCTTGCGGCCCTTCGGCCGGGGATGCGGGTCCGGCACGGGCTCGAAGCTGTAGTCGATGCCGCCCGCCGGGACGCGGTCGCTGACGGGCCCGTATTGTTTCGGCGGCGGGGCGATGCGCGGGATCGTGTCGCCGCGCCAGAAGGTCATGGCACGCGCGGTCACGCAGTCGCAGCGGCCGCATTTCTTGCAGCGCAGCCAGGGGCGGAGATCGGCAAGCCGCGTTTCTTCGGACGGTCCGTCCTTGAGGGCCAGCAGCCGCTCGGGGCGCAGCTCGACGATGCGCGGATTGCAGGCGCATCTCACATGCAGCACCCGGCCGTGGTCGAGGCAATCGCCGATAGTCGCGATCGCGCCCGCGCGCGGCAGAACAGCCTTGCCGTCGAAGATCGCGATCGGGAGTTTGCGGGGCTGGGCGTCGTCGGACATGAGCGGATCATAGGGAGAACATCCGCCACGGGGCAAGCCCCCGCCCGCGCCTGTCAGGCGCTGAAACGAAGGAAAAAGCGCGGTTCCCCGCCGTGTGCGGAACGGCCGTAACGGGCCTCCGCTACCACCACGCCGCATGACACGCCGTTCGGCCAGGCGCCGGGGCCGAGCAGCGCGGTCAATCTTCCCTTTACTTCGATATGGATGCCGCCGTCGCGGGCCGGGTCGGGGTGCAGCGTCACGCTTTCGACGAGATCGCGCAGCGCGGCCGCCGCGTCTCCGTCACCGCCGGCGAGTCCCCTGCCCAGCGCCCGGCCGAGCGTGTCGAGCTGCTCGCGGTAGCGGGCCATGACGACCGGGTGGAGCGCGACGACATTGACGGGCGCGGCGAGGGTGGCGAGATCCGCCTCGATCGCCGTCTTCTCTTTATAAAGCGCTGTGGAGCGGGGACCGAGCACGGCCGGGTCGCCCGCACCCTTGGCGATGGCGTCGACCAGACGGTCGATCTCGCGCGCAAGCGCCGCGGCCTTCTTCTCCAAGGACGCACGGCGTGCGCCGGCGCCGGCGGCGAGGCGCTTGCGCTCCTCGTGATAGGCGCGGACATATTCGGCGATGACGGCCGGATCTTCGAGTTCGGCGCGGAGCCCGCCCAGCACCGCCTTCTCCACCGTGTCGACATAGAAGCTGCGCGGGGCGGGGCAGGAGCGGCTCTCGCGGTGGCGCGAACACATTACCCTTGTGCGCTTCGTCCTGTCGCCGCCGTAGGTGCTCATGCCGCCGCCGCAGCCGCCGCAGCGCAGCAGCCCGGAGAGGATGCGTTTCGGGCGCTGCTGAAGGCGCGGCGCCACGCCGGCCCTTCCTTCCTTCATGGCCTGCACCGCGTCGTAAAGCGCCGCATCGACGATCGCGAGATCCGGTGCGGCCGTCACCTGCCATTCGCTTTCGGGGTTCGGCCGCGAGACGCGGCGGCCCGTCTCCGGGTCCTTCACCATGCGGAGCCGATTCCAGACGAGGCGTCCGGCATAGAGCGGATTGCGCAATATGCCGTTGCCGCGCGTGGCGCTGCCATTGATGGTCGAGGCGTTCCAGGCGCGGCCGCGCGGCGGCGCGATGCCTTCCGCGTTGAGCGCATGCGCTATGGCGCGCGGGCTCTGGCCGCCGGTGAAGCTTTCGAAGATGCGGCGGACGATTGCCGCTTCCTCCTCGACGATGACGCGCTTGCCTTTCGCCGCCGGGTCGGCCGCATAGCCATAGGCGCTACCGCCGCCAGAGAGACCGTCGCGCACGCGGCCCGCCATGCCGCGTCTGATCTTGTGGGCGTTGTCCTCGCGGTAAAGCTGGCCGATGAGACCGCGCAAACCCACCAGCATGGTGTTGACCTGGCCTTCATGGACGGCGCGGATCTCGATGCCGGCAAAGGTGAGGCGCTTGTGAAGGCCGGCGAGATCCTCCATGTCGCGCGAGAGTCGGTCCAGTGCCTCGACCACCACGACCTCGAAGCCGCCATCCTTCGCCGCCTCCATCATCCGCATCAGTCCGTCGCGGCCGAGAACGGAGCCGCCGGAGCGCGCGCGATCCTCGAAGCGGGCGGTGACGGAAAGCCCCTCGCGCGCCGCATAGGCCTCGCACAGCGCCACCTGATCCTCGATCGAGCGTTCGGATTGAAGGTCGGTGGAGAAGCGGGAATAGATGGCGGCGCGTGTCATGCGCGCGGGTTAATACAGATATCGGGGTTATCAATCGGCTGGAGCGTGCCATCGGGCATTTGCGCGAAGTGATGCATCTGATCGGGATCGGCATAAACGCGCTTGTCGCCCGGTTCATTCCGGCTGATCGTGTAGACATCTCTGTCCGGGTACTGACTTTTAACAGTCCAAGCGCCCCACGCCGCCCCTGTCTTCGACGACAGGAACGCCTGTTCGACGGTCTCATATATCGTCGGCCAGCCGAAAGGGTAGGCATCCCGCAAATCGGAGCCAAACACGTCGAGGCACTGGCCGATTTTCATGGTGTCGCAAAGACGGTCAATCTCTGCGCGTGTTCGATTTCTCATCGATGCCTCCCTTGGCGCTCGCCGCCTCGTGATCCTCCCGCGCCGCCTGCCGGGCAAGCGCGCGGGCGAGGCGAAGGATGGCCTCGTCGGGCATTTTGCGCAAGGCAGGGGTGGCGGGGCGCGGCATATCAGTTGACTTGAAGCGGGAAGGTCATGGTCGGGTCGCGCTCGCCCTCGGCCCAGTCGGCCAGTGCCGCGCGGGTCGCCTCCCATTCGCCGGAGCAGACGGCATGCGCCTCGTCACCATCGAAGAGAAACAGCGCCACCGGCAGCCGCTCGCCAAGCACCTCTGCGATCCGCCTGTCGACATGGCGCATCAGTTCCTGCTTGAGCGCGGCGATCTGCTCGGCGCGGGTCATAATGTCGAGCCCTTCCGCCCCATCCGCGCCTCGATCGCGGGATGCCGTTTCGACATAGCCTCTTCCAGATAGGCGATATCGCGGGCCGCCTCCGTGAGCCGGTTGCCGTAGAAGGTTTCGATCCAGCCATGATCGAACCAGGTGCGACCCCGCGCTGTGCCGAATTTCGCGAGTGGATTTTCCGCGGTGTCGCACAGGCACACCTGCACTGTTTTTCCGGCTAGGCGGAACCTCCGCTCCAGTTCCACTGCCTCCGACGGCTTGTGACATATGACGCGGTCGCCATCCCGGGCGGCGTCGACAAGCTGCGCCGTGCGGCCGGTGCGACGGCTGTAATTCTGCCACGTGGTGACAAGCGTCCTGATCTGGATTCCGATTCCGTAAATGTCGATATGGTTGCTGGTGCTCACGATCCGCTTCCTTTCTCCGCGAGAAAGAGGTCGGCGATCCGCTGGCTGCCGGCGGCGAAGGCGATGTTGGCCGCGTGCTGCATGCAGGTGTCGATCGCGGCCTGTGTCCTTGCCCGCTCCAGATCCCGCGCGCGACGTAACGGGTTCGTTTCCGTGATGTCCGCCTCGGCATCGCGCATCGCCCCGGCGACCTGTCCGAAGAGGGCACTCATGCCAACCGGCCTTTCGAGGCCGCACAAATGCGCGCGAAGCTGGCCGCATCGATTTCTTCGATTTCGCGAAGCAGCTTCCGGTTCCGCTCGACGGCTTCCTGAAGATCCTTGCGGTCGATGTCGAAGCGCAGGCCTTTCGGGTGCCGTAGAACGCTTTCCATGATGCGCGTGACGTCTTCGAGGGTCGCTGCGAGCGCGCCTGCGCGGGCGGAGTGATTGTCCATGCCGATGGTTCGCTCGCGTTCTTGGGTGGCGCTCATGCCGCTTCCTCCTCATCCTCGATGTCGTCGTCTTCGTCCGGCTCCGGAATGAGATGCGGCGGCACCGGCACGCCGAGCTTTTCCGAGAGGGCGATGTCGCTGCCGGCGAGGGTGTTGAGGCGGTGGAGGGTGCAGCGGCTCGCTTCGAGCTGCACATACAGCTGGATCACCGACCAGTCGTCCTGCCGGTCGAGCCAGTCGTCAAGGAAGGCGGCGTCGAATTCGCCGATGATGCCGAGATGTTCGGCCAACGGCACTTCTTCCAGGGGCACGTCGTCGGGCATTTCATCCATGATGAAGGGATGGCCCGTCGCTTCCCGCAATATCCTCAGCGTGGCGGGCAGGTTCTCCGGCAGAAAGGTATCGAGATGCTCCGGCCGCCACTGGGCGCTTTTGCCCGTGAGGCCGAGCAGGATCTCGCGGCGGAAATAATCGCCCGGATTCGACGGTACGGCCGCGAGCATGTCGCGGAGCCATTGCCGCGTCGCCTCGGTTTCCGCTTCCTCCCTTTTCCGCGCAATCTCCTGCTCCAGTTCGATCTGTGCCGGATCGCGCTCCTCCTCTTCGTCGTCGTCGCCCGCCAATGCTTCGGGTCGCGGACAGACGCCGCGCGTAACCTCAATCTTCCAGGACCATTTGCCGATATAGACGAAGGCGTGCTCGTTCTTGCCCGTCTCGGTTCTCTGCCATCCTCCCCATTCGAACTGCTTACCGGCGGGCAGCAGAGTCACGGCAACAAGCTCTCCGCTTTCTTCCAGTTCCTTCACGCGCTGCGCCGCCGCTTTGTGCTGCAGCTTCATGAAGGCCTTCACATCGGCAAAAACGCGGCTCGTGCCGCTGCCGATAAACTCGCCCTTGTATTGCGCGAGATCGAATGCGGCCTTGCCGATTTCGGGTTTGTTTCTCTTCGCCGCTTCTCGGAGTTCCGTCGCCGTGAATTCGCTCTGGACGGCATCTGTCAGCAGATCGTTCTGGTCGGCCTCGTTGGGTGTCGACATGATGGCGCGGGCCTGCTCCAGCGTAATCTTGCCGCCGGCGAGCGCCTCGCGGGGCAGGGGCGCCAGCCGCTCGATGAGCTGCAGCCTGTCCTGCACCGTGCGCTGCGCGATGCGGCAGGCTGTGGCGATCTTCTCCGTGTCCCAGCCGAGCGCCGTCAGCGCCTTGAAGCCCTCGGCCTCCTCGAGCACCGGCACGTCCTGGCGCTGCAGGTTCTCGATCAGCGCGAGGGCGCGCGCCTCGGCATCCTTCAGCCGCAGCACGAGGCAATTGACGCGGAAGCTGTCGTCGATACGGTTCTGCTCGCGCAGGCTCATCAGCGCGGCATAGCGACGCCCGCCGGAATTGATCGTGTGGACGCCCTTCCTGTCCGCCTCGCGCACGACGAGGTTCTGCAGCACGCCGCGCTCCGCGATGCTTTCGGCGAGTGCGGCAATGTCTTCCGGGTCGAAGCTCTTGCGGTAATTGTCCGGGTTCGGGCGGAGCCTGCCGAAGGGAATGGCCACGATGCCGGCTGCCGCCTCGCCATCGTGGCGCATCCCGGCTTCCGCCGGGACAGGCGCCGAGTGCGCCACAGGAATCTCGATGCCTTCCTTTTCCAGCAGCGCGGCGAGCTTGCCGCCCGGCAGGGCGGCGGCGCATTTCGCCCAGTTGTCGTCCGTCATGTTGCCGACATCCTTCACCGCCTCGCGGATGCGGCTGTCGCTGACGCCGGCGGCCTGTCCGAGCGCGCGGTAGGAGAGGCCCGCCTTTTCGCGGTCCGCCTCCAGCGCCGTCACGCGGGCCTTCTGCTTCTTGTCCATGTGTCGTTCCCTGGTTGATGGCACACTTGCGTAGCGCCGGTTATTCACCGCCGCGCGGCGACAGCAGGTTTGAGAGATGTGCGGCCTGTTCAGGCGTCAGTTCGAAACGGGCGGCGCGGACGCCGTCGATCTCCACTTCGATCAGGACCTTGCCGGCCTCGAGCGGCGTCACGCGGATGCCCTCAAGGAATGCCCGCCATTTCGTGATACCGTTGTCCTGGACGAGGCATTGATGGGGTGGGGGTATGTCAGCCATAGACACAATTCTCCGTACGCTTGAGCAATGGCCGCTGTGGAAGCGCATGACACAGGCGCCGGCGCGGCTCGATGAGCTGGAAAAGCGGGTCGCCGCGCTGGAGGCGCGCGCCAAGGGCGGCGCCGTCGACGCCTGCCCGCTCTGCGGCGGGGAGATGAAGGTGGTCAGCGTCATGCCGCACCCCACCTTCGGAACGTTCGGCATTCAGCAGCACAGCCTGGCCTGCCAGAGCTGCACTCATTCCGAAAAACGGAAGGTCGATCCAAACAAGAGCTAGACGCATTGCCGTCTCCTCGGTTGATGGCGCACGCCGTGCGCCGGTGGGTTGCCGCCGCGTGGCGGCAAAACTTCAGGCGGTGCGCCAGCAGCGGATGCCGTCCGGCGTCTGGCGGGTGTGGAATGTCATGGAGGCGGGCTCGCCGGACGTGGTGGCGAACTTGCGCGCCGCCGCCGCGACGCTCTGGCGGCGGCGCATGCGCTCCGCCGCGTCTTTCGCCGGCACGAAGAAGCTGTCGCCGGGCTGCATGTCGCCGAACGGATAGAGGCGCGCGTTCGGCCGCGTCTCCGCCGGTATCTCGATGCCGTGTTCGACCTTGAAAACCATGTGTCGTTATTCCCCATGTCTCTGTTCCGCCCCGGGGTGGCCCGCCCGCCGGGAGGAGGTGGCGGGCGGGCCGGGGGGGCAGGTCACGGCGCACGCCGTGCGCCGATGGAGACATATTTGCGATGATCGCAAATTAAGGTCAAGCGGAAACTTGCGATAATCGCGAAAACATCGGTATCTGTCGCCTTGCCGGGGTCTGAGCGCGTATAAGAAAACGTGACAAACGGGGCAAAAGGGGGTGGCGATGATGGATTTTCTGCTCTGGTCGCTGGCCGCGCTTTTTGGCGCGGCGGTCATCGGCGGCGTGGTGAAGGCCTTTCTCGCCGAGCCCGTAAACATGGCTCCGGATGATCGCGACCCGCCGCGCCGGGCCTTTCCGACTGTTCAGCGCGGCGTGACGCTCGACTACGTAGACGGAGAGGGTCGCCCGAGCGTTCGGCCAGTCGTCATCGAATGGATCGAGCGCACCTACGAGGATGACTACATGCTCCACGCCTATTGCAAGACGCGGAAAGCCCGCCGCACTTTCCGCCTAAGCCAGGTTCGTCGGATCGTTTCGCGCGATGGAACTTCTTATGACGACACGCGGCGGTTTTTTGTCGACAAGGCGGGGGCCGATGTGTCGGAATTCGCAGTGTCTGAAAGCGACTGACGGGGGGAAAGATGACGGACAAAGCTGAAACTGTGGCGAATCGTCTGGAACGCGGGATTTTTCTCGGCGTAAGAATTGTGGTCGGCGCCGTCGCGGCTCTGGCGCTGGCGGCGCTGCTCGTTTCGGGGTTTGCACTGGTGGGCCAGGCCGGTTCTGCCGGCGTTACCTACGGGGAGGTCCAGGCGGCCATCGAGTCGGGAGCCGCCCCCGCTGACGACAAGGCCTCGCCGCGCGCGGACGCTGGCATTGCACTTCCGCCACGCGTCGATCACTGGTTGAACGACGACGACAACATGGACGTGCTCAACGGATGGCTATCGGAATATCCCAAAATCGAGGAGCGCAGGGAGTTTCTCGAGAATCTCGAATACATCATCGTCGAAGCGGAGAAGCGCGGCGACGATGTCATCGAGAGTATAAACGCTTTCAGCACTGTGAAGCTGACGCAAAAGGATGCAGCCCCATTCGCAACCTACGAGTCGGCGGCGAGATCGGCGGCGGCGATTGCAGGCATTGTTGCTTCGTTGGCAATTCTGATTGCCGCGGCCCTGCTTCTCGTGGTGCTTGCGATCGAACGAAATACCCGACCTTCACATCCGGATCATTGAGAGGCCGACGCGGCCGACGATCTTCGGCTCGTTGTCGGGGAAGATCGGTTCGTGGGTCGGGTTAGTCGACACCGGTTCGAAGCGCGTCGGGCCCGGGCGATAGCGTTTATAGGTTGCGTTGCCATCTTCATCGGCGATGACGTAGCAGGCGTTCGGGACGAGCTTCCTGTCCTTGCGATTGACGAAGATGATGCTGTCGGGCGGCGAGATGCGATCCATTGAATCGCCCTGTACCTGAAGAGCGATCCAGTCGCCTTTCGGAATCTCTGGCGCTCTCAGCATCTCGCGTGTGTCCGCAGCGAAATGCTCCTGCATCATCTGCCCGGCACTCACCCATGAAATGAGAGGCACCACGGGAGCCGGCGGCGCGGCGAGGTCGAGAACGTTCTCGCCAAAAAACTCCTGCATCGCCAAAAGCTCATGCGCGCGGATGTCCCGGCTTTCCTTGCGCCCGCTTGCATTCAGCATTCGCGTGATCGCGTCGGGGCGCACCTTCAGGTGCGCGGCCAAAGCGACCTTGGCGCCGTGTCCGCGTTTCTTCAATTCCGCCTGAAGCCAAAGGCGTATCTGACGATCAGGGTCGTTCATGCGCGCATTCTTGCGAATGGCGCAAAAACCGCTATCGCGAAGATCGCAAATTTCGCTTGACCGATACTCGCGAAAATCGCAAATATCGGGGTATGAGCGAGAATCATCTGCATCCGGCGAAAGCCGTCATAGCGAAACTCGGCGGGCCAGAGGCGGTCGCGACGGTCACGGGCAAACACATCTCGCGGGTCTATCGCTGGATGTACAGCAAGGAACGTGGCGGCACCGGCGGCGTCATTCCTCAACGTGATGCCGAAAAGCTGCTTGCGCATGCGGAGCGGCAGGGCGTCGACCTGCACCCCGGCGACTTCTTTTCCAAAGAGGAGGCAGCCTGAATGACGCGGAGCTTTCCTCATTACACCGCCCGCCGCCCCGATCGCGACGCCCGCGCGAAATCCCTGCAGGAAGCCGCGCGGCAGGGAATGGACTGGCAGGAGATCGCCGTCCAAAGGCGGCACGAATGCGAGGCGCGGGCAACGCTCGGCTTTTCGCCGCCGCGCCCGCGCGGTTCCGACAATCCCGACGAAGGAGAACCTGCGTGATGGACCAGATTTCCCCCGCCGATATTTCCCGCATCGTCATCTTGCCGCCCGTGCCGGGCGCAACTGCCTCGCGCAGCTGGAACGTTCGCGCGTACCGGCGCGGCGAGAACCGCTTCCCTGAAGAAAGCTATGCCTGCACCGGCGAGAACGCCGCGCTGCGCACAGCCGCGCTTCTGCTGGCGGGGGACAAGGTCGGCTCGCGCGATTGCCTTGGCGCGGCGGCGCTCACCGAAACGGGAGGTCGCCCTCATGCAGCTCGTTGAGCTCGATCTGCACGAGATGGTCGGCGCCCTTTGCGTCACGCGGGCCGCGATTCTTGACGCGGTAGAAGATGAGCGGCACCGCCGCCTCGGTGCAGCCGAAGGTGATTTCGGCTTCCGCGCTGTAGCTGGAAAGCTGCTCGCGCAAATCGCCGACCGTGATCCTGTGACCGTTGGGCATTCGAATGTCTCCTTGCTGGTTTGCAACATCAAGGTAGACGGCGGCGGGGAGGGCGTCGAGTCAGCCATCGGCTCTCTCCCCGTTTGTTCCGCACACGTTTCTTTCGAGGAGGCCGCCTGAATGGCCGATCTTCTCGCCTATCCCCTCGACGACACGAAGCGGTACCGGCTGGCGCGGGCGGCCGCCGGCGCCCGCTCGTCGCGCGATGCGCGCACGATCGGCTTCTGTGTCGAGCTGCTGGACGATCTGATGGCTTCGCGGCCGGGGATCGAAGGCGAATACCCCGCGCTCGCTCTCGCGCGCTGGATGACCGATGCCAACGCCCTCCTGAATTCCATCAAGCTCAAACCCGCGCAAGTCCGCATGGATACCTCCGTCACCGAACGGTGCCTCCAGATCAAGGGTCTTGTCTCGGAAGCCGAGCTGCACTGCCTCCCGGCGATGGATATCGCGCGGAGGGAAAACGACGCGCTGGCGGAACGGCTGATCGCACGGGCCGAAGCGGACGCCGCGACCCCTCCCCAAATCGTCTCCGGCGATTTGACCCTCCCACAGGGGGAGGGCGGGAAGGGAGGCGCACGCCGTGCGCCGCGCCTCCTGTTCGAGTCCACGCCGGGCGTCGAAAACCACGCGGTGCGCGAGCGGTTCCTGAAGCCCGCCACGCTCTCGCATGACCTCGTGCTGCGGGAAGACTGGCCCGATTGGGCGGAAGCGGCTTGCACGGACTCCCCCGAAAACGGCTCGGCCCAAAGCGGCTGGCCCGTCTTCGAACACCCCACGCTCTCCGCGGCCGGTCCCGATGGTCCGCGTGCTGGCGCGGCGGGGCCGGTACCCCACTCGGCCGGGCGGTGTGCTGTCCGCCTGGCCTTGGCCGGTCTCGCCGCTGCTCTCTTCGCCCGCCTCGTGTCGCGCTTCCGGGCGCTGCTGCCCGATCCGCTGGCCGGCCTGTTTCACGAATCCCGTCGCTCGCCGCACGCCCGCAACCCCAAGAAGAACCCAAAGAACAACAATGCCGGTTTCACCGAAGGCACCATCGCGCCGCACCGGCCGCGCGTCATGCGGAAAAACCGCGACGATTTCCACGCGGGTCAGCTTCATGCCGGCACGCCTTTCGACGACGGGAGCGCGGCATGAACGGGCGCTTCCACAGCGACGCGAGCTACCGCGCGCTGAAGGCGGCGACGCGGATGCTGGTGCGCGATGCCGGCGGGCTGGAACTCGCGGCGAAGGTGACGCGGGTCGAACGCTCGGCGCTCGGCAGTTACGAGAATCCGGACAGCCCGCGCTTCGTGCCCGCCGATGTCGCGCTCGATCTCGAAGCGGCGAACGGTGCCCC
>NZ_JAUYUS010000028.1 GCF_030694575.1 Parvibaculum sp. | reverse complement strand
ATAGGCCGAATACGTCGCCCCGCCCGTCTCCGCAAGCACCTTCGTGATCGCCGCCGTCAGCGACGTCTTGCCATGGTCTACGTGACCAATCGTCCCGATGTTGCAGTGCGGCTTGTTCCGCTCAAACTTCTCTTTGGCCATATCGGCGCTCCATCCTTCAGGAACTGACTTCGATCAACTGGTTAGGCGAGCTTTGCCCGGACTTCGTCGGACACCGCTTGCGGCACCTGCTCGTAATGGTCGAACTGCATCGTGTACTGGGCACGGCCCTGGCTCATCGAACGCAGCGTATTCACGTAACCGAACATATTGGCGAGCGGCACGTTGGCATGGATCACCTGCGCGATGCCGCGCTGTTCCGTACCGCTGATCTGACCGCGACGGCTGTTCAGGTCGCCGATCACGTCGCCCATATATTCTTCCGGCGTCACAACCTCGACCTTCATGATCGGTTCGAGGAGCTTCACGCCCGCCTGCTGCGCACCTTCACGGAAGGCAGCGCGCGCGGCAATTTCGAAGGCCATCACGCTCGAGTCGACGTCGTGGTAGGCACCATCGATCAAGGTTGCCTTGAAGTCGATCATCGGGAAGCCGGCGAGCGGACCTGAGTCCTTCACGCTCTCGACACCCTTCTGAACGCCGGGCACATATTCTTTCGGCACGGAACCGCCGACGACCTTGCTTTCGAACTGGAAGCCCGAACCCGGCTCGCCCGGCTCGAACACGATCTTGACGCGGGCGAACTGGCCCGAACCGCCGGTCTGCTTCTTGTGCGTGTAGTCGATCTCGGCGCGCTTGGTGAGCGTTTCGCGGTAAGCCACCTGCGGGGCACCCACATTCGCTTCGACCTTGAATTCGCGGCGCATGCGGTCGACGAGAATGTCGAGATGAAGTTCGCCCATGCCCTTGATGACGGTCTGGCCGGATTCCTGATCGACCGACACGCGGAAAGACGGATCTTCCTGCGCGAGACGATTGAGCGCGATGCCCATCTTCTCCTGGTCGGCTTTCGTCTTCGGCTCCACCGCAACCTCGATGACGGGCTCCGGAAATTCCATCCGCTCGAGAATGATCGGCTTCAGCGGATCGCAAAGCGTGTCGCCGGTCGTGGTGTTCTTCAGGCCCGCCACGGCGACGATGTCGCCCGCATAGGCTTCCTTGATGTCTTCGCGATGGTTCGCATGCATCTGAAGCATGCGGCCGATACGCTCGCGATTGTCCTTGGTCGAGTTCAGGACGCCCGTGCCGGTCGTCATGACGCCCGAATAGATGCGGCAGAAAGTCAGCGAGCCGACGAAGGGGTCGTTCATGATCTTGAAGGCGAGAACCGCGAGCGGCTCCTCGTCGGAAGACCCGCGCGTATCCGTCTCTTCGGTCTTCGGATCGATGCCCTGCATGCGCTCGACTTCGAGCGGCGACGGCAGGTAGTCGACGACGGCGTCGAGCATGGGCTGCACGCCCTTGTTCTTGAATGCGCTGCCGCAAAGAACTGGAACGAACTTGCGGGCAATCGTGCCCTTGCGGATGAGCTTCTTGAGGGTCGTCTCGTCGGGCTCGTTGCCGTCGAGATAGGCCTCCATCACCGTGTCGTCCATCTCCACAGCGAGCTCGACGAGCTTCGCGTGATATTCGTCCGCCTGCTCCTTGAGCTCCGGACGAATGTCGCGGTACTCGAATTCCGCACCGAGCGACTCATCCTTCCAGATGATTTCCTGCATCTTCAACAGGT
>NZ_JAUYUS010000015.1 GCF_030694575.1 Parvibaculum sp. | reverse complement strand
GCGTTGTATTTTCGTCTTTACGGCGAAGGATTGATCGACGGTGTCCGCATCGATCACATCGACGGGCTTGCCGATCCGGCAGCCTATTGCCGCATGCTGCGCGCCCGGTTCAACACGATTGAACGTCCGTCCGATGCCCTGCCCGGACCCGTCTATGTCGTCGCCGAGAAAATACTCGGAACGCACGAACGGCTCCCGGGAGACTGGGAAATCGGGGGCACGAGCGGTTACGATTTCATGGAAGAGGTCACCGCGCTTCTCCATGAACCTGAAGGCGAGGCGCCCTTGACGGCGCTCTGGACGGAGATAAGCGGGCGCAACACAGACTTTGAAGCAGAAGAACTGCACGCCCGTCAGGAGACGCTCGCCTGGAAGTTCGAAGGGCAGTTGCGCGGTTGTATCGACGCTTTCCGCGCGCTCGCCGACACGGCGCGGGAGGCGGAGGATATTACTTCCGGCATGCTGCGCCGTGCGATCGAACGGCTGCTATGGGTATTTCCCGTTTATCGTACCTATGGAACGGGGACCTCGGCGCCGGATACAGATGCAGAAATTCGCGCCGCCGCCCGTGCACGTGTCGCCCCCCTTGTTCCGCCGGGCGAGGCACCCGTGACGGATATGATTCTTGCATGGCTTGCCGGGGAAGGACCGGGCGACCCGGTCTGCGCGAAGGAAGCCGTGCGACGCTTTCAACAATGATCGGCCCCGAGTGCCGCCAAGGCTGTCGAAGACAAGGCCTTCTACCGGTATGGACGGTTGCTATCGCGGAACGATGTCGGCTTCGACGCCACCCGCTTTGCATCGTCGATCGTGGATTTTCATGCGGCGTCTGTGCGCCGAGCCGCTGCTTTCCCTAACGCCATGCTTGCTACAGCCACTCATGACCACAAGCGCGGCGAAGACGTGCGCACACGGCTGGCGGTTCTGAGCGAGGTGCCGGAGGAATGGCGGAGGCGGGTGGAACGGTGGCAGACAATGAACCGGACCCTGACTTTCGATATCGAACCCGCAGACGTTTACATGCTCTACCAGACATTGTTCGGCACCTGGCCCACCGGTCTGATTGCATCCGATGCAGGCGGGCTTGCGGCACTGGGCGAACGGATCGCCGCGTGGCAGAAGAAAGCGTTGCGCGAAGCGGAGCTGAGATCTTCGTGGGAAGCGCCGGACGAGGACTACGAGAGACGTTGCCTCGAACTTACCGGGGCATTACTCGACCCTGCGCGATCGGCGGAATTTCTGTCGGACTTCACGGATTTCATTGCCTGGACCGAGCCGGCGGCGCGAGCGAACAGCCTCGTGCAAACGGCGCTGCGGTGCGTGGTGCCGGGCGTGCCCGACCTTTATCAAGGCGCGGAGTTGCCGGACCTGAGCCTGGTCGATCCCGATAATCGCCGCCCTGTCGACTATGACTTGCGGCGCGGCTTGCTGACCGGCGAGGACGTAGAGGCGAGCGAATGGGCGAGGATGAAGTTCGCTTTGATTGTCCGTCTCCTCGATGATCGACGCAATCATCCGCTGCTGTTTGCGAACGGCAATTATGAGCCCATAGCGGTGCGGGGTTTGCGCGAGAAATGCGTTCTCGCCTTCCGCCGCCGCTCCGGTGAAGAGGAACTTGTTTGTGCCGTCGCTTTCCGTTGCGCGGCGGCATTGCTTGGTGGAAAGGCGGTCGCGCCCCCGGCTCATTGGTGGGACGACACTGTGCTCGACATATCCGCCACGGACGCATTCGGCGATGGCCGTGCCGCGACGCTTTTCGCGGACGGTCCCGTCTTCGTTTCCGTTCGCCGGATCTGATTCAGGGAGATTATTTCTCGCCAGAGGCCAGAATGCCGGCGGCGAACACCTCGCGGGTGCCGAGCCCTCCATCGACGGTCAGCACCTGACCGGTGATGTAGCTGGCAGCATCCGAAGAGAGAAATGCCACTGCATTACCTATGTCCGCAGCGGTGGCAGCGCGGCCAAGGGGAACGGTGGCGCGGATAATTCGTGCCATCTCCGGGTCGTCGGAAAGCTTGCGCCCCACATCGCGATCGACAAGCGCGGGAGCTACGGCATTCACTCTCACTCCCGACGGGCCAAGACGGCAGGCCAGGTAGCGGGTGAGCTGATCCAGTCCCGATTTGGCCACGTGATACGGCCACGTGCACTGATCCTCACCGACGGAACGCGCCGTGACGGAAGAGATATTCACGATACTCGCGCCCGGGCCCATATGGGGTTGCGCCGCAGCGGCGAGCCAGGCCGCCGCCTGCAGGATCAATGTCCCGTGAATATCCCAGTCGCTTCCCTCGATCTCTCCGATCAGGCTCCGGTTTCGAGCCGGCGCGGCATTGTTCACGATGATGTCGAGTTTGCCGATGAGATTTACGGCTTCCGAGACCGCATGCCGGCAGCCTTCCTGCGTCGTCAGATCGGCCACAACCGCATGACCGCCAATTTCGCGCGCGAGCGCCGCCGCCTCGGTCTCCTGTATATCCACGATAACGACACGTGCGCCATTGCTCGCGAGAACGCGGGCGATGCCGGCTCCGATGCCCTGCGCCGCGCCTGTGACAAGTGCCGTTCGTCCGTCCAGCAGCATCAGCCAGGTTCCTCGAAGGTCCGTCGCGACGGCCGGAGTTCGATCCAGTTCAAATTGGCGCCGCGATGACTTGTAAGACAATGCAGGATCGCTTCGGCGACATCTTCGGGGCGCAGGTGCCAGGGTTCGGCCTCAACGCCGGCAAACCCTGTGGCGACAGTGCCGGGCGCTACGAGACTGACGCCTACGCCAAATTCCGACAGGTCCAGAAACAGCGCTTCGCTGAACCCCTGTATGGCGAATTTCGACGCGCAATAACCCGTACCGCCCGCAAAAGCGTAGCGTCCCGCCCGGCTCCCCAGGTTCACGATGTCCGGCCGCGGCGATTTCTTGAGCCAAGGCAATGCCGCCTTGCAGGCATTGAAAGTGCCGGTGACATTCGTGTCGATCATGTTGCGCCAGTCTTCGGGCGTCATATCCGCGAAGGACGCTATCGTACCTACGCCGGCGCAGTTCACGAGGGCGTCGATGCCGCCCATCGTCTGTGCTGCTTGCTCCGCGACTTTGGCACAGGCCTCTGCATCGCGGACATCGCAGACGGCGCCCAGTATGCCGAGCTTGCTTCGCGCCGCTTCGACACGGGCTGCATTGGTGCCGATGACAAAGACACTCGCGCCACTGGCCGCGAGGCGCTCGGCGGTCGCGTATCCGATGCCGGCCGTGCCGCCGGAGACAAGGACCCTGCGTCCTTCGAGATTTTCCATCTAGGCGGCGGGCTCCGCATGCCGGAACAGCCGGTGCACATGAGGGTAGCGCATCAGCATTTTCCCCAGTCCGTCGAAACTGTCGCCGAACTCGCGGGAATACTGGCCGATGAGTTGCCGCTGCTGCGCATCGTGCGAGATCACAAAGCTGTGCTCCGAACCCAGGCTGGCCTCGGTGGGTTTGACCACATATCCGGCATCGTCGAGGCGCTCCAGATCGATTGAAAAGCGTTCGACGATTTCGTCCTCGGACTTCAGAAGGTTGCGCTTGCGCAGCAAGCTGTAGCGCTCAAGTTCATCCAGGTAGCGGCTGGCGACACTGTCGAGATAGCCGTTTTCGCGCAACTCGTCTCTCAGCAGTTGAAAGAGAGTGCCGTTGATCTGTTCAAGGAGAAGAAAGAAAGCGGTTGCCTTGCCGCTGGACATTTCATTTGTCCCGCGTTCGTCCACAAGCATCTCGTCGATATTGGCTTCCACATAGGCGGTCAGATCGCGTTCGGTCGGCCAGAGGCGCTCTGTCGTGCCCCGCAGGAAGGCATCGTACATCTCGGTGATTTCGGGAGTAAAATCGCGACGGCGTTCGAAGAAGCGCATGATGAGGTCGAACCACGACAAACCATAGGCATCGCAGACGCCGACAACTTCGGTATATATGCGCCCGTTGTGAAGGATTTCGATGGTGAGATCCATCTCTCTGCAGGCTACATAGTCCTCGAAGGGAAGCGTTGAATTGCTGACGAGGATTTCTTCGGACTCGACGGCGACGAACTCCGTGTCTCCGATTGAATACCGCCCGAAGGAGCGCGGCATGATACGAAACTTCGTCTTCATGTCGTACTGACGCCGGACTGCCGGCGTATTCAGTTCGGTCTGCGGCAGCATAATGAGCTGGTACATCCGGATATTGTCGAAACGCATCTCGACGGTGTCGCGAAGCGAATTCCGGTGCGCCCTCAAACTGTCTCCCGGAAGACCGAGGATCAGTTCCGAGTAGGTACCGGTATTGGACGTGTTGGCCATCTTGCCGGCGGCCGCGAGCTGTTCGACGGAAATATTGGAGCGCGAAACATTGGCAAGCACCGTTTCATCGGTGGACTGGAGCGAGGCTGCCATCGAGACGGCGCCATTCAGGGATTTGACGATTTCGACGACGCGCGCCTTCTGATTCTTGCCGGTCGAGACGTGGACATATTTCGGATAGTCGTACTTCTGCTGGCAGTCCGCGATGATCCGCGCCTTTTCCTGATCCTGTTTGAACATCCCGAAATTCGCATCCGAGATAAACAGGTCCTTTGGCCCCCGGATCCGCGAGGACAGATAGTGCATTTCCGCCTCAAGCGGGGCGACGCGCTGACCGACGACGTTGTAATAGGCCGACCCCTCCGTACAGAACGCGCATTTAAAGGGGCAACCCCGCGTGGTGTGGATGAGCGGACAAAGCTTCTCGTCGAAGAACTTGTCCATCAAGCCCATGAGATAGGGAGAAGGGAGCGTTGCCAGGTCGACCCGCGGCAGATCGGGACCGGTGACGAGTTCATCTCCGACGGCGTAGTGCACATTCCCGATTACGGTTCTGGCCGCCTTCAGGCTCGATACGTCCATTTTATGGTCAACGAGTGTGTCGAAGAGCTGGAGAAAAGCTTCCTCACCCTCTTTCACCACATGAAAATCGATAACATCGCCATGACGATCCCAGAACGTCCGGCCCTCCTCGGGCGTGAGCCCGTAATTCGGCCCCCCAAAGACGATAATGGTGTCCGGCCAGCGCGCCTTGATTTGCGCGGCGTAGGCGCGGGAGAGGGCGAAGTTCCACGAATAGTTGGCAAATCCGACGATCGCCGGTTGGTTTTGAAGAAGAGCTTCACTGAAGTCGTCGGGATACTTGAAGAGATCGACTTCAACCTGCGGGCCGCGCTTTTCAATGAGATAGGCGGCCACCAATCCGATAGAGAGCGGAAACACATTCGACGACAGGATCATCCCGTCGTGGGTGAGATCCGCTAGATAAATTCGATGGCCGGACATGAAACACTCCCTGACGAACCGGCGCATTCAGTGAATCCGCCCGATAGGTCCATATCGATTGATAATGGATAGGCAGCCTCCGGTCCACCGGCAGGCACCTGGCGACTTGCGGATCGTCGATGGCGCCAATCGCAGACCCATGCTTCCAGACAAGCGAGATCAAGAAAAACCCAGAAAAATCAAAGGCTTGATTCTCAATCGCCAAGTAAGAAGGTTAGTATTTCGGCGGAATTTATCCCCACTCCCTCCGCGGCGGGCGAAGCTGCCGGCGGTAAACGTCCAATGACAGGAGATTGCGGGATGGCGAAGCTTTTCGAGGATACGAATGAGAACGGCAGTTCCGAAGTGCTGGTGTGGCAGGGCGGAACCGGCACTTTCTGGACATGGGGCGATTTCGCCGGTGCGATGGTATCGCTGGAGGCAAGCCCCGATGGAGAAAACTGGTTCACGGTCGGAACGGCGGCGTGCTTTGGGGAAAAGGCAGTAGGCGGATTCGCCATCGGTCCCTGCAGGCTCCGCGCGACGATCGCCGGCGCCACCGAGGCGACACGCATCTCCGCCGTAGTCTGATACGAGCGACGGCGAAGATGCGTAATCGATTTCAGCGCCGGCCGGCGAACGGATGCGTGCTCGAAAGGCCGCCGTCGACGGCTATGGCCTGGCCATTGACATAGGACGCGTCGTCGCTCGCGAGGAAGAGCGCTGCATGCGCAATCTCGGGCGGCAGTCCATAACGCTTGAGCGGGTTCAACTGGCCGATCCTGTCTTCGGAGCCCCGCGCCCGGGCACCGTCGAATATCGGCTTCGTCATGCCCGTTTCGATGAGGCCGGGACAGATGGCGTTGACGCGCACACCGGTGCCGTAAAATTCATTGGCGGTGGTCTGCACAAGGCTGATCACCCCGGCCTTGCTCGCGCTGTAGGGCGTGCCGCCGGCATTGGCGCGGAGCCCTGCGACGGATGCGGTGCAGATAATCGAGCCGCACCCCTGCCGGATCATGTGCGGACTGGCATATTTGATCGCGAGGAACGGTCCGATCAGGTTGACCGCGAGAATCTGCTGCCAATAGGCGACTGTCTGCTCCTGAAGCGGCACCATGCCGCCGCTGATACCGGCATTCGCATAAAGAACGTCAAGGCCGCCATATTCCGAGATGCAATGCTCGACAAAGCCTTTGACGGCCGTCTCGTCGCTTACATCCGCAGCGACGGATGAAACGGCTCCGCCTTCCTTGCGGATCATCGCCGCCGTTTCGTCGACCGCATCTTCCGCCCGATCGACGACAACGACCTGAGCGCCCTCATGCGCAAACAAAAGGGCGCTGGCGCGACCGATGCCGCTGCCAGCGCCCGTAACGATTGCACGCTTTCCCGATAGCCGTCCCATTCTCCAGTCTCCCTTGGATCGCCATTTTTCAATGAGGCGACTTTAGGGGTTAACCCCGGAAGGGAACAGGCGAAAGAGTTTTCAGAATGCCTTGCCTTCGGAGACGGCCCACTTCACTTCGCCTTGTTCACCCTGGATGACGCCGGCGCTGCCGACGGCAGGGGCTTCCTCGATGGGAGCGGTGCAGTTTTCAGGTGCGTCGCCGACCTTGGTGCAGATCGTCTGATCCGCTACGCGCCAGCTGCCCGCCGTCTCCGCGCCGTCGCCGGCCTTGACGACGATGTTCGAGCTGTCGGGATAGAAGATCTTGGTTACGGTGCCGTCGGCCGCCGTCAGCGTGACAGTATTGCCTACAAGGCCCGCGCCGACATCGGCCATGGCCGGTCCGCCAAGGACAAGTGCGGAAATACCGAACGCGACGGCCAGAGTGATTTTCTTCATGGATACCCTCCCAAATATACCCGCGGCGAAGAACCTTCTCTTCGCCGTTAACCACGAACTCTACATGCCTCACACGGCGGCGCAAGCAGACGCTAGCGGCCGAATCCGGGCGGCTTCAAAAGAAAGATGACGAGCCAGATGGGAATGAGGACCATGGCGCCGAGCAGGAAATGCGGCAATGCCCAGCCGATGCCGTCGCGCACAAACGCAAGGACGGCCTCGGGGGTGAACCCGATATCCTGAAGGACCTCTTCGGCTGTGATGTCGAACGCATTGAGCAGGGCGCCGACCGCCACCGCTCCGATGAAGAACTTTATCAGCGTCGACAAGGCGTGTTGAATCATGAAAGCGCCGCCCGTCCCCGACGAATCAGTGTGAATTAGTCTAGACGGGAGCGGCGCATGGCACAAAGCCCCGGAATCGAAGCATTTTGAAGGAGCGCGGGAGATGCCGGTCGATGACGAGGAGCTGGTTCGGCAGCCCGAGGGCGAGCCAGGCGACTGTTATTACAATGCGGCACGCATAGCCGGGCTGCCCGAAAAAGTAGTGGTGCATCAGTTCAATCCGAATGCGGTCCGCAATACACGCTCTCTGGGTGACATGGCGGGCCTGCAGGACATGGGCGTCCACCTCGTCCGCGTCGAGCCGGGCCGCGATACGACGGAGCATCACTTCCACGGGCAGGACGAGGAATTTCTCTACATTGTGTCCGGCCGGGCCCGGGCGACGGTGGGGGACGCGAGCTTCGAAGTCGGGCCCGGCGATTTCATGGCCTTCCCGAAAAATTCCCCCGCCCATTCCATGCACGTACCCGAGGACGCCGGAGAGGACTGTGTCTATCTGATGGGTGGTACGCGCTCACCCATCGACGTCTGCACCTATCCTCGCCTGGCGCGGCGCATGTACCGGGTCGACGGGGCCAAGGAATACGCGGCTCTCGCCGATTTCAGGAAGGTCTGACGCCTCACCGGCCGAAAAGTTTCTTCAGCGTCTCCTCGGGTGTCGGCTTCGCCTCCTCCGGCGCCGGTTCATCTGCGTCGCCGGTGTTTTCATTCGACGGCTCCCCCATCAGGCCTTTCAGCAGTCCCTTGCCGCCGTCTTCCTTGATGGATTTGATGGTATTGCCGATGTTTTCGCGGTTTTCGATGATGGCTTTCAGGTCGGGCGCGAAACGCGGCTGCGACCATGGCCCGGAAACGATGATGGGTACCTCGATGCCCTTGACGTCCGTCGCGCCGCCCTGACCTTCGAGCGATGCTGCGAGCTTCGGCTCGACACGGTAGTTGAGCGTCTTCTCGAGAATGTTCACGGTGCCCGCGCCCGAGATTCGGATAAGGGGCGAGAGCAGTTTGAGATCGTCGTTGCGGAGAATGCCCTTGTCGATCGTGAACGTGCCGCCAAGTTCCGAGAAATCGGTGTCCTGGGTACCGCCCGCCTGCCAGCCGCTCGTCGCGGCGGTGAGCGCGGTGCGCGTGAGCTGGGCGAGGTTGATGCCCTTGATCTTGCCATTGGTGAACTTGACATTGCCGTTGCCGCCGAGCGCCGCAATCATGTCGCGTTGGCTGCGGCCCGAGGTGGCGACGGAAATCCCGATGGCGCTTGTGCCTTGCAGCCGGGAAAAATCCGCGGCGTCGGTGAGCAGAGGCTCCGCGGCGACGCCGGAGAGCCGGAAGTCGGCTTTCAATTGAGGCGTGTTTCCCGCACCGTTCAGTGTCAGCGCGCCGGAGCCTTGGCCTTCATACAGATTGAGCTTGCCGAGATTGGCCGTAAGCACGCCGTTGGCGAGTTTGAGATTGAGCGCGCTCTCGCCGATTTTGATCTTCTGAAAAAGGATCTGCTGCGTCGAGAAGGCGAAGTCGGCGTCGACGGCCTTGAGGCCGGACATATCGATGGGGTCCGTGCTCCAGCCGGCATCTCCACCGGCACTTCCGCCACCCGAATTGCCGCCCGCAGTTTCCTCCGCGAGATAAGTATTCACGTCGATCCGGTCGACGGCCAGATCGCCTTTGATGTAGGGGCGCGCACCGCCCGTGCGAACGCCGAGATTACCCGTGGCATTCATGCCGTCGAAACCGATTTCCGCATCGGAAAACCGGTAGTCGTTCCCGCCGCCGCTCGCTTTGCCCTTGATGGAGAGCGGACCGAAGCCTTCGCCGGCGGGAAGCGGACTGCCACCCCATGCGGCGAGGTCGCGGACTGAAGGAACATTCAGATCGACATCGCCCGCGAAGGCGAGTCCGTCCAGCGGTTTTAGGGTGCCGGTATATGACGCCTTCACTTTAGGCGCCGCGATTGAAAGTGCGACGGGTGTTTCTCCCCCTTCCGTCAGTGCGCGCGGACGATCCGCGCGCAGGTCGACGCCGATTTTGTCGCCGTTCCACACGAGCGACCCATTCGCGAGGAAAGGATCGTCGAGGCTGGGAAGTGCCAAGTCTATATTCACCTGCTCGGCGGCATAGTTCGCGCCCGTCTGTGCATTGCGGTAGGTGGCGGTGCCGTTCCTGATCGATATCTCTCCGAGGCTTACACCGCCGAGTGAGGTCTCTCCGCCGGCCCCTTCGCTTTCCCCGGCAGGCGCAGCTTGCGTCTTCCGGGCGCCCTCGAACTGCCAGTTCGGCGTGCCGTCTTTTCGTACTTCAAGATGAATGACGGGATCGACCAGCGAGAAGCTGTCGATCTCGACATTGCCGCTGAACAGGGGCATCAGTTTCAATGCCGCCCGCATTTCCTTCATCGACGCCATCTCGGGCTCGCGGGCCCACGAAGCGTTCGAGAAGCCGACATTTTCAAGCGATACGCCGATATTGGGGAAGAACGACAAACCTATATCGCCATCGATGCGCAGGTCGCGGCCCGTCTGCTCCTTTACGACACCGACCACCTTGTTCTTGTAGGTCTCCATCGGGATAAGCATGGGGACGACGATTACGACGGCAATCAGGACGAGGACAAGACCGACAAGAACGGCGACGAGGCGGGACATGAGCGTCTCTCCCAGATTTGTGTGGCTGCAGCGCTTTGCGTGCCGCGGCGGTTCCTTTCATGCCGAGGGTCGAAATATGGCTCCAGCATGATGACGGCGAGCATAGCAGAGAGAGCCGCATGCGAAATGTGCGGGTCTCGCTATTTTCCGCAACTCGTCGGCCGAAACATGCCGGCTGAAACGGCCCGATTGGGTACTTGATCGGGAACGGGGCCGTTCCTAAAGTTCGCCGCCTGATGAAAGGAACAGCCCATGACCTCGCACATAGCGCCATCGGATTGCCCGCTTTGGGAGCCGTCCGCCGCCGCAGTCGCGGCATCGAACATGACGGCATTCATGGCGCTGGTGAATGAGCGGCATGGATTGCGGCTGACCGGCTACGCCGAATTGCACGCCTGGTCGATTTCGATGCCGGCCGCATTCTGGGATGCGATCTGGGATTATGCCGGCGTCATCGGCGAGAAAGGGGACATCGCGCTCGCGGACGGGGATCGCATGCCGGGTGCGCGCTTCTTCCCCGAAGCACGGCTCAATTTCGCGGAAAATTTGTTGCGCACCGATGGCGCCGATCCCGTGCTTCTCTTCAACAACGAAGGCGCGATGTCGAAGCCGGTGGGCGCGGCCGAACTGCGTGCAACCGTGGCCCGGTTTGCTGCCGTCCTGAGGGGATGGGGGGTCGGGCCGGGCGACCGCGTCGCCGCCTTCATGCCCAATTGCCCGGAAACGATCGTTGCCATGCTGGCGGCGGCGAGCATTGGCGCGGTTTTTTCTTCATGCTCGCCGGATTTCGGCGTGCGTGGCGTGCTCGACCGCTTCGGACAAATCGGACCCAGGGTTCTGATTGCCTGCGACGGATACCGGTATGCGGGAAAGGTGCTTCCCGCGCATGAAAAACTTGCGGAAATCGTGGCGGGACTGCCGACGCTGGAGCATGTCGCCATCGTGCCGTTTATCGGCGAGGGTCCGAAGGACATTCCGAAAGCGGAGGATTGGTCGCGGCTTGTCGCAAACGCGCCGGCAACACCGCTCCACTTCGAGCGACTGCCATTCGCTCACCCGCTCTACATCATGTATTCGAGCGGCACCACAGGCGTTCCGAAATGCATCGTTCATTCGGCCGGTGGAACGCTGTTGCAGCACCTGAAGGAGCACAAGCTTCATTGCGACATCAAGGCAGGCGAAACGCTCTTCTATTTCACGACCTGCGGCTGGATGATGTGGAACTGGCTGGTGTCGGGCCTCGCGGCCGGAGCCACGCTTGCGCTCTATGACGGGTCCCCCTTTGCGCCCAATGAGCGTGTGCTGTTCGACTATATCGACGCCGCCGCAATCAACGTCTTCGGAACCTCGGCCAAATTTATCGACGCCGTAAAGAAATCCGGGCTGAGGCCGCGCGAGACGCACGATCTTTCGTCGATGCGCATGATCCTTTCGACCGGTTCGCCGCTGGTGCCGGAGAGTTTCAATTTCGTCTATGAGGATGTGAAGAACGACGTCGCTCTCTGCTCGATCTCGGGCGGCACCGACATTGTTTCCTGCTTCGTGCTCGGCAGTCCCGTACTCCCCGTTTATCGCGGGGAAATTCAGGCACGGGGACTTGGCATGGCTGTCGAGGTCTGGGACGAGGCCGGGGAAGAGCTGCGACCGGGGCAGGGCGAGGCGAGCAAGGGCGAACTCGTCTGCACCAAACCGTTTCCATCCATGCCAATCGGATTCTGGAATGACGAAAGCGGGACGAAATACCGCGCCGCTTACTTCGACCGTTTCCCCGGGGTGTGGTGCCACGGCGATTTCGCGGAAATCACGGCACATGACGGCATCGTCATTCATGGCCGCTCGGACGCCACACTCAATCCGGGCGGCGTGCGAATTGGTACGGCGGAAATCTATGCGCAGGTAGAGCAACTGCCCGAAGTGCAAGAGGCCCTCGCTATCGGACAGGACTGGCAGGGCGATGTGCGCGTGGTTCTTTTCGTCGTGATGAAGCCGGGCGTACCGCTCGACGAGGCGATGGAGCGGCGTATACGCACCAGAATCCGAGACGGCGCATCGCCTCGTCACGTTCCGGCAAAGATCGTTGCTGTCTCGGATATTCCGCGGACGAAATCCGGCAAGATCACCGAACTCGCCGTGCGCGACATCGTTCACGGCCGCGACGTGAAAAACAGGGAAGCACTCGCGAATCCGGAGGCCTTGTCGCTCTATAGAGACCTGCCCGAGCTTTCCACCTAGTGCGCGTCGCGCTCGGCGATCAGCAGCCGTCCTCCAAGGCCCGCCATCGGCACGTGCCGCCCCTCGATCCACGCGCGGATCATGGCGTTGACGGCCTCAGGGGCCTCCTGCTGCACCCAATGGGAAACCTGCGGCAGATAGCGGATCGTGATGTCGCTCACCAGATCCTCTGTGCCGTAGGTCAATTCCTTGCCAAGCGCCGAATCTGCTTCGCCCCATATCATAAGTGTGGGTGTCTCCAGGAGCGGCGGATCGGTCCACTCCTTGGGCGGCGCACCGCGGAAGTTCGCACGGTAGTAATTGATCATCGCCGTCATGGCGCCCGGCAATTGAGCGTTCTTCCTGTAATGATCGAGAACGGAATCCGGGAAGCGGCTCTTGTCGATGGCCATGCCCCGGAAGGCCTCCCCGATGGCATGAGCATTCCGCGCGAGCAGCAGCTTTTCCGGCAGCCAGGGAATCTGGAAGAAGAAGACATACCAGGAGCGCTTCAACTGCGCCCATGTGCGAAGGCCCCTCGCAAAAAGCGTGGGGTGCGGCAGGTTCATGACGATGAAGCGCTCGAGTGGACGCACGCCCGCGAGCGCGAAGGTCCATGCGATAACCCCGCCCCAGTCATGGGCGACGAGCGTTACCGGCCCGGAGACGCCGCGCGCACGGGCAGCGTCGATGAGGCCTGCGACGTCGTCCAGCAGATGCGGCATGGCGTAAGCCGCCCGTTCCTTGGGACGGGAACTTCCGCCATAGCCGCGAAGATTGGGAGCCCAGACCGTGTAGCCAAGCTCCGCGAGCACCGGCATCAAATAGCGCCATGAGAACTTGCTCTCCGGAAAGCCATGCAGCAGGAGTGCAAACTTGTCGCCGCTGCCGCACATGTCGACCTCAAAGGCCAGCCCGTTGGCTTCGATATAGGCAGTGCTGATCGGGTGGGCGTTCATGCGTTCCTCGCCGGGCTTTTGTTTTGGGAACTATAGTCGATTCCGTCGGGAAGCACGCACTATCGCGGACCTGACAGATTGCGAAGATTTCCGTATGGTTTCAGGACATTTGCCGGCAGCGCATGTCTCGGGGGAGACGGTTGCCGGGCTGCCAGCCGGGGGTTTCACGTATGAGCACACCGTTCGCGCCGCGCCAGTGGTCGTCGCGCTTCGCCTTCCTGATGGCCGCGATCGGCAGCGCCGTGGGCCTCGGCAATATCTGGCGCTTCCCTTATCTGGCGGGGGAGAACGGTGGCGGCGCATTTATCGTGATCTATGCGATTACGACCATGGGCATCGCCCTCCCGATCCTGATCTCCGAGATAATGCTCGGCCGCATGGGGAAGCAAAGCCCGATAAACACCATGCGCAAGCTGATCGCCGAGAACAAGGCGGCGCGTTTCTGGACCCTGATCGGATGGGGTGGAACGATTGGCGCCTTCATCGTTCTGTCCTACTACAGCGTGATCGGAGGATGGGCACTCAAATATGTAGAGCTTGCTCTGACAGGCGCCTTTGCCGGTGAGACGAATGCTGCGGCGGCCGAGCATTTTTCGGTCTTTGTAGCGGACCCCTATAGCGTCTCGTTGTGGCAGACGCTCTTTCTCGTCTTCACCATCGGTATTGTCGCGGCCGGGGTGACCTCGGGTATCGAAAGGGCGGTGGTGCTGTTGATGCCGTTGCTCTTTTTCCTCCTCGTCGGCATGGCGATATATGCCGCCACGACACCGGGTTTCGGCAAGGCGATGGTGTTCATGTTCGCCTTCGAATTCGATGAAGTAACGCCGGGAACCATACTTGCGGCCATCGGGCAGGGCTTTTTCTCCGTCAGCGTCGCGCTCGGCGCGATGATGACTTATGGCGCCTATCTCGATGAGGACGCTTCCATCGGCCGCTCGGCCGTCATCATCGCCGCCGCGGACACGATGGTGGCATTACTTGCGGGCATCGCCATTTTCCCGCTCGTTTTTACCTACGGACTCGAGCCATCGAGCGGTCCCGGCCTCACCTTCATCACTTTGCCTATCGCTTTCGGCACGATAGGCGGCGGCGTCCTGATCGGTGCGGCCTTTTTTCTGTTGCTGTCGGTGGCGGCTATTACGTCCGCCATCTCGTTGCTGGAGCCGGTTGTGGCCTGGGTGGAGGAAGGCATTCGCCTTCCGCGCAAATGGCTGGCGCTGATCGTCGGTGCCGCTGCATGGGCCCTCGGGATCGGCACGGTGCTCTCTTTCAACGCATGGGCCGATTTCTACCCGCTCGCCCGTTTTGGCCTCATGGCGGACAAAACGGTGTTCGATGTGCTGGATTTCACGACATCGAATATCGTCATGCCGACGGTCGGATTGCTGATGTCCCTCTTCGCCGGCTGGGTGCTCTCGGGCGCTATGGTCGAGGAAGCGCTGGGGGCGCGGGGCAGGCTCTGGTTCCGGCTCTGGCGCTTCGCGCTCCGCTATATCGCCCCCCTTGGGGTTGTTTCGATTTTCGTGGCTAACGTGCTGATGTAGCGCTTTTTTCGCCGGCAAGACGAATTTGGCTGTGGCGGTCCCGGCGGGCTTGTCATCCGGGCGGCGGCGAATTAAGTTCCCGGCCATCGCGCGGCCATGGCTTCGAGGCCAACCCGTGTGATCCCGTGCAGCCGTAGCTCAGCTGGTTAGAGCGCTAGATTGTGGATCTAGAGGTCCCCCGTTCGATCCGGGGCGGCTGTACCATTTTCCGCCGACATACCTCGTCGTCTGCGTGAGGCCTAATTCGCTCCATTTTCGGATCGTGGAGCGGTTCGGGATGAACGCGGGCCCGGCGCGCTCGTTGGCAACCTCAACCTCAAGCTCAAGGTCATGGTCGCCGGCTGCCGCGAATGGCGACTTCCCGCTTGCGCGCCCGCGTCCGGTGGTGCTTTGCTCCGGCCAACGAAAATCACCGGAGGAACGGAACATGACCCTTACCGTCTATGGCGCAAGCCTGTCGCCTTTCGTGCGCAAGGTGCGCGTATTCCTGGCCGAGAAGGGACAGGACTACACGCTGGAACAGGTCAACATCTTCCCGCCGCCGGACTGGTTTCTCGAAATCTCGCCGCTGAAGCGCATCCCCGTGCTGCGCGACGACAGCGTGGGCGCGAACGCGACGCTGCCGGATTCCTCCGCCATCTGCGGCTATCTCGAAAAGAAATATCCCTCGCCCGCGCTCTACCCGCAGGACCCCTTCGCCTTCGGCCAGGCGCTCTGGTACGAGGAATATGCGGACTCCGACCTCGCCGGCAATGTCGGCATGGGTACCTTCCGGCCGATGATCGTGAACCGCATGATGGGCAAGGAGGCGGACACCGCCACCGCCGAGAAGACGATGACCGAAAAGCTGCCGCGCAACTTCGCCTATCTCGAAAAGGAGATCGGCACGAAGACGTTCCTGTGCGGCCATACGTTCGGCCTCGCCGACATCGCCGTCGCCACGCATTTCGTCAACCTCGCCCATGCGGGCTTCAAGCCCGACGCGGCCGCCTATCCGAACCTCACGCGCTACCTCGCCGCCATCCTGGCCCGTCCGAGCTTCGCGGCCTGCATCGAGGAAGAGACGGCCCTTCTGAAGAAATTCGGCATCTGAGCTTGCCGCCGGCGCCGGGAACCGCGCGATTCCCGGCGCCGCCGCGCGCACCATGCTTTCTCTTCAAATCGGCACTCAAACCGGCTATCTCTTGGGTAACGAAAAATCCGACAAACAACCGGAATCCCAAGGGAGAAATCGATGGCCGACAACGCCGCTAAATGGCCCGCCATGACGATCGAGGAGGCACATGCCTTCCTGACGTCGCCGGGCACGCCTTTCGAAATGGAAACGGTCGAAATCCGCGGCGTGCCGATCCGCACCTACAAGAACGCGCCGCCGAGCCTGCGCGCGGTCTTCGATCTGGGCCGCGCCTGGGGCGAACGCGAATTCATCGTCTATGAGGGCGAGCGGCTCACCTACGAAAATCACTACCGCGCGGCAACGGCCTTCGGCCGCGTGCTGAAGGAGAAGTATGGCGTGAAGAAGGGCGACCGCGTCGCGCTCATCATGCGCAACTTCCCCGAATGGTCGATCGTCTTCTGGGCCGTGGCCGCCATCGGCGGCGTCATCGTGCCGCTGAACGCCTGGGGCACCGGCCCCGAACTCGAATACGGCGTTTCGGATTCCGGCTCCAGGGTCCTGATTGTCGATCACGAACGTCTCGATCGCATCCGCCCGCATCTGAAGTCGCTCGGGCTCGACGGCCTCGTCGCGGTTCGCACGCCCGCCGACGAACTCGGCGTCGCCGAAGCCTTCGAGGCGCTGGTCGCGAAACCGGACGACTATGCGAAACTCCCGGCGGAGGCGTTGCCCGATCCCGGCATGCAGCCGGAAGACGACGCGACGATCTTCTATACCTCCGGCACGACGGGCAAGCCCAAGGGCGCGCTCGGCTCCCAGC
>NZ_JAUYUS010000008.1 GCF_030694575.1 Parvibaculum sp. | reverse complement strand
GAGGCCGACCTTCCCGTCATTGCGGCATCGCTGCAAATGGAGATCGACGACCTCTTCCCGGTCGCCGAAACGCTTCAGATGCTCCGGTTCGCCGAACTGGTCGGGGGAGACATCCGGCTGCCCCCGGAAGGCAAGCGTTCGCCCAAGCCGACGTCGACGAACGCAAGCAGCTGTTTTCAAAACACCTGCTGACCTATGTGGCACTTGCTGCGCACATACGCCGAATCCTGGACGAGCGGCCGAGCCACCGCGCGCCCTGGAGCCGGTTCTCGGACGAGCTTGAGGACTACATGTTGCCGGACGCAGCCGAAAAGACGCTGCGGGCGATCATCAGTTGGGGCCGTTATGCGGAAGTGTTTTCCTACAATGACGTAACGCAAACCTTCAGTCTTGAAAATCCCTGAGGGGAGGTGATTTTCAGATTAATGGCGTATTGTGAATTGAGCATGAGGCGATTGAAAGAGTCCCGGTCTTGAAAAGCATATTGGTGGCGCTGGATCTGGAGGGAGAAGGCGGAGCGGTGCTGAGCCGGGCGGTTGAGCTTGCTGGAAAGCACGGCGCTTGGCTTTCGCTTCTCCACGTCATCGAAGCAGAGGCGCTTTCACATGTCACCTCGGGACAGAGCGAAGGTGACCTGCAGGACGAACTCAGACGGGACGCCGTCACCCGGATCGAGGAGTTCCTGGTCGAAGCCGGGCGGACCCGGCGCACCGATGTGCGGGTTGAGTTCGGATCTCCCCACGAAGTCATCACCCGAGTGGCGAGTGAGCAATCGGCAGACCTTGTCGTGCTCGGGCCGGGCAAAAGCGAGGGCAAGTCGCTGCGCGAAAAGGCGCTGGGTTCAACCGCCGACAGGGTCATCAGGACCTCGCCCGCGCCGGTCCTCGTGGTCAAGTCCAACGCGACGGAGCCCTACCGTCACGTCATGATCGCTGTCGATTTCTCGGCTCAATCGATATCGGCCACACAGGAAGCGCGCAAACTCGCTCCCCATGCAGGGCTGCAATTGGTTCATGCTGTCGACCTCCCGCTCCCGTTCGAACAGGCCCTGCTGCGTGGCGGAACGTCGCGGACCGAGATAGACCGGTTCCGGCTAACGAGAGTTGCCAAGGCCCGCGACGAACTTTTGACATTCGCCCGAGACGTTGTGGACGTCGACACTTCCGATACGACAATCCTCGAAGGCGAGCCTGGCCCCGCGCTGATCCACCTCGCGAGAAGCAAGCGCGTCGACCTGCTTGCTCTGGGACCGCATGGTCGCGGAGTCGTTCTCCAGGCGCTCCTGGGCAGCGTCACGCAACGGATACTCAGGGAAGCTGAGTGCGACGTTCTGGTCGCAAGCACCCGCAAATAACCGATACCGACGGTTCCGATGAGGAGAGCGGCCGGGTTCTTCGTTTTTCGGCGTCCTGCTAGACGGGCGCGGCGATGACCGCCAGGAACGCTTCTCCGTACCGCGCGATCTTGGCACCGCCGACACCCGGGATTTCCGTCATATCCTCGACACTGGCAGGGCGCCGCCGCGCCATCTCGCGCAGGCTCGTATCGTGGAAAATCACATAAGGGGGCACGCCCTGCTCACGCGCGAGACGCAAACGCTCCGCGCGCAGTGCCTGGAAGAGTGCTTCTTCCTCGGGCGAGGCCATGGGGTCCGCAGACGCCGCCGCCGAAGCGGTCCTTTGTCGCCGCCGCGATACGGGGTCGCGGCGAAGTTCGACCGGCTGCTGTCCCTGGAGAACCGACCGTGCACTTTCTTCCAGTTTGAGCGCGCCATAGGCGGTGTGGTCGATGGAAATGATGCCGCGCGCCGCGAGCTGCCTGAAGACGGATTGCCAACTCTTCTGATCGAGGTCCTTTCCGACGCCGAATGTCGGCAAATCGTCGTGCCGGCTGCGCTCGACCTTCTCCGTCTTGTTGCCGCGCAAGATATCGATCAGATGTCCGGCGCCGAAGCGCTGCCCCGTCCGGTAGATAGCAGAGAGCGCCTTGCGCGCCGCTTCCGTTCCATCCCACATTTCGGCGGGCGTAAGGCACGCATCGCAATTGCCGCAGCCGCCTTCGTGGCTCTCGCCGAAATGTGCGAGCAACGCCTGACGCCTGCAAGTGGCCGTCTCGCAGACATGAAGAAGCGCATCGAGCTTCGCGCGTTCGACCTGTTTCACCGATTCAGGCGATGCGCCCTCGTCGATCATCCGCCGCCTGAGCGAAACGTCGCTCATGCCCCAGGCCATCCACGCATCGGAAGGAAGGCCATCGCGCCCTGCCCGGCCCGTCTCCTGATAGTAAGCCTCGATGCTTGACGGCAGATCGAGATGCGCGACAAAGCGCACATCGGGCTTGTCGATGCCCATGCCGAAAGCGATGGTGGCGACGAGCACGGGACCTTCGTCCTTCAGGAAAGCGTCCTGATGCTTGTCGCGGATCGCGCGATCGAGACCCGCATGATAGGGCAGCGCGAGAATGCCCTGCGCCGTCAGCCACTCCGCCGTCTCCTCGACCTTCTTCCGGCTCAGGCAATAGACGATGCCGCTCGCGCCCTCATGCGCCCGCAGGAAATCGCGAAGCTGGCTTTTGGCGTTATCCTTGCGCACGATGGTGTAGCGGATGTTCGGACGATCGAAACTCGCGGAGAAAATCCGCGCGTCGTCGAGCTGAAGGCGGTGAATGAGATCGTCGCGTGTTTGCGGATCTGCCGTGGCCGTAAGCGCAAGACGCGGCACATCCGGAAATCGTTCCTTGAGCTTCGCGAGCTGCAGATATTCCGGCCGGAAGTCGTGCCCCCACTGGCTGATGCAATGCGCTTCGTCGATGGCGAAGAGCGCCAGAGGTACCCGCGACAGCAGGCTGATGAAACCGTCGCCCGCGAGTCGCTCGGGCGTCACATAGAGAAGATCGAGTTCTCCCTCCGTCAGCGCGTCGCGAATGCCGCGCGCTTCCTCGGGCGTCAGCGTGGAGTTGAGCGCGGCGGCACGCACACCCGACTGGCGCAGCGCCTCCACCTGATCGCGCATCAGCGCGATGAGCGGCGAGACGACGACGGCGACGCCCGCACGGCAAAGGGCGGGTATCTGGTAGCAGAGCGACTTGCCCGCGCCGGTCGGCAACAGCACCACTGCGTCGCCACCCCCGACGACATGCTCGATGATCTCGCCCTGCTGGCCCCGGAACGAGGGAAGTCCGAATATCTCCTTCAGCACCCTTTCCGGGTGAGGTTCATTTGTCACTTCCATGGGTCCGGGCATTGGCGACTCAGTCAGGGGTATCTCTCGCGGGCGGTGAAGCTAACATCTGCGCGCCCCGGAGGAACCCGCCTGAGTTGAACCAACCGCCTGACTTGTGCGTATTTCTCATAATGACGCCCGGTTAGGACTTCAGGGCTTCAGCCGCTATAATCGGTCGGCTGACGGAGGGAGGCTTGAATGACCAATATCCCCTTTGACGGAACAAGAAACGGGGAAGCTGCCGCGGAGAGCGTCGACGTGACGCCGGCAAATCTGCGCACCATGCCCGGCATCCCTCCCCTTGCCCGCCTCGCCTTTCGCGCCTTGCTGAAGATACGCCACGGCTCGATCCTGATGATCCTGCCCGACGGCAGGAAGCTCCGTTTCCAGGGCAGCGAGCCGGGCGAGCACGCGGTGATGGTCATCCGCGATTTCGGCCTGACCCGCCGCTTCTTCGCGAGCGGCGACCTTGGTGCGGCGGAAGCCTTTCTCGACGGCATGTGGGACAGCCCGAACGTGACGGCGTTCCTGCAATTCTTCCTGCGCAACAGCGAGGCGCTGCAGGACAAGCTGATGGGCGTACCCATCGCCCGCTTTGTCTCCCGCCTGGGGCACCTGATGCGGCGCAATTCCAAACGCGGCTCGAAACGCAACATCGAATACCACTACGACCTCGGCAATAATTTCTACCGGCGCTGGCTCGATCCGACGATGACCTATTCGTCCGCGCGCTTCGAGCATGCGGGGCAGGACCTGTCGGCCGCGCAAATCAACAAGTACCGCTCCCTCGCGGAGAGCATCGACCTCAAGCCTGAACATCACCTCCTCGAAATCGGCAGCGGCTGGGGCGGCTTCGCCGAATACGCGGCAAGCGAAATCGGCTGCAGCGTCACTGGCGTCACGATCAGCAAGGAACAACTCGCCTTCGCGCGCGAGCGGATGGAGAAGAAGGGCCTGACCGACAAGGTCGACATCCGCTATCAGGATTACCGCGACATCGACGAACGTTTCGACCGCATCGCCTCGATCGAGATGTTCGAGGCAGTGGGCGAGGAGTACTGGCCCGCCTATTTCGACAAGGTCAGAAACTGCCTGAAGCCGGGTGGCAAGGCCGGGCTCCAGATCATCACCATCGCCGACCGCTCCTTCGCCGCCTATCGCAAGCGCGCGGACTTCATCCAGCGCTACATCTTCCCCGGCGGCATGCTGCCCTCGCCCTCCGTGCTCCGGCAGCAGGTGGCGCGGGCGGGCCTCACCTGGGTCGGCAATCGCGATTTCGGCCTCGATTATGCCGAGACGCTCAACCAGTGGCGCAGCCGCTTCCGCGCCGCATGGCCCGACATCCAGCGGCAGGGCTTCGACGAGCGCTTCCGGCGCATGTGGGAATATTATCTCTCCTACTGCGAGGCGGGCTTCCGCGCCGGCAATATCGACGTGACGCAGGTGACCCTCGCGCGGCCCTGACGAGGCCTGCTAGACTGGGCGCCCCACCCGCTGCGGAGCTCCCACATGAAATCCCGCCTTGTCCCGACGCCGCGCACGCTGGCCGATGTCGAAATTCGCTCGCGCGAGATCATCGGCCGCGGCTGGGGCAAGCTGGAACGCTTCGTGTTCCGGCACCGCCGTTTCGACGACGGCTGGTCCGACGAGGTGACTCGCGACATCTATACGATCGGGCGGGTGGCGATGGTGCTGCCTTACGACCCGAAGCTCGACGCCGTGGTGCTGATCGAGCAGTTTCGCACCTGCGGCCTTGTCTGGGGCGAGGCGACCTGGCTCTTCGAGGCGGTGGCCGGGATTATCGATGAGGGGGAAACGCCGCCCGAGGTCGCGGCGCGCGAGGCCATGGAGGAGGCAGGCTGCCGGATCGGCGAACCCGTCCACATCTCGACGGTCTGGTCCTCGCCCGGCGGCTATGGCGAGCGGAGCTGGCTCTATACCGCCCTGACCGATCTTTCGGGCATAGGCGGCATTCACGGCCTCGCCCATGAGCACGAGGATATCCGCGCGGTGGTGGTGGGACTGGATGAAGCCCATGAGGCAATTGCCGACGGCCGGATCGTGGATGCGAAGACTATCCTGATGATTCAATGGCTTGTACTCAACAAGTCCCAAATCGGATGAGTATCGAATTCGCGCCTTCGGCTTGAACCGGGGCCTCCCCCTCCGTATGTTCCTGTTCGCACCGGGCCCATCCGGACCGCCTTCACCTTTTCAAGAACAGATAACAAAGCCTAGGCAATGGACATCAAAAACGGTCTCGTCGACTCGATCGGCAACACACCCCTGCTGCGCCTGAAGCGCGCATCGGAAGAAACCGGCTGCGAGATTCTCGGCAAGGCTGAGTTCCTGAACCCGGGCCAATCCGTGAAGGACCGCGCCGCGCTCTACATCATCGAGGATGCGGTAAAGCGCGGCACGCTGAAGCCGGGCGGCGTCATCGTGGAAGGCACGGCGGGGAACACCGGCATCGGCCTTGCGCTTGTCGGCAATGCGCTCGGCTTCCGCAGCGTGATCGTGATCCCGGAGACGCAGTCGCAGGAAAAGAAGGACATGCTGCGGCTCTGCGGCGCGAAACTGATCGAAGTGCCGGCGGTGCCTTACAAGGACCCGAACAACTACGTGAAGTATTCCGGCCGCCTCGCGGAAGAACTGGCGGCGAAGGAACCGAACGGTGCCATATGGGCGAACCAGTTCGACAATGTCGCGAACCGCCTCGCCCATATTGAGACGACAGGTCCGGAAATCTGGAAGCAGACCGACGGCAAGGTCGACGGCTTCATCTGCGCGGTCGGCACAGGCGGCACGCTGGCCGGCACCGGCATGGCGCTGAAAGAGCGCAACAGGAATGTACAGATCGGCATCGCCGACCCGATGGGTGCGGCGCTCTATCATTTCTACAAGCATGGCGAACTGAAAGCAGAGGGCACGTCCATCACCGAAGGCATCGGCCAGGGCCGCATCACCGCCAATCTGGAAGATGCACCGATCGACCAGGCCTTCCAGATCGCCGATGAGGAAGCGCTGCCGATCGTTTTCAACCTGCTGAAGGAAGAAGGCCTCTGCCTCGGCGGGTCGAGCGGCATCAATGTCGCAGGGGCGATCCGTCTCGCTAGGGAAATGGGCCCCGGCCATACTATCGTCACGGTGCTTTGCGATTACGGCACGCGCTACCAGAGCAAGCTGTTCAACCCCGCCTTCCTGAAGGAAAAGGGATTGCCTGCGCCGGACTGGCTCTGAGAAGAAGGGTTCGTTCAAGACCATGTTTGAGGCCGCCTCACCGCTCGTTACGACCGAATGGCTTGCGAAGCATCTGGACGCGCCGGATGTGCGCATTGTCGATGCCTCATGGTACCTGCCGCAGATGCAACGGGACGCGCGCGCCGAATATGAGCGCGAACACATTCCCGGTGCGGCCTTCTTCGACATCGACGAAATCTGCGATCTCGCCAGCCCCTACCCCCACATGCTGCCCGCGCCCGAGAAATTCTCGTCGCGGGTCCGCGCCATGGGGCTCGGCGACGGCAACCGCATCGTCGTCTATGACGGCGCCGGATTGTTCAGCGCCGCACGCGTCTGGTGGATGTTCCGCGTCATGGGCCACGACGATGTGGTGGTGCTCGACGGCGGCATGAAGAAATGGAAGGCGGAAGGCCGCCCGACCGACGACCAGCGCCCGCGTACCTCCGCGCGCCATTTCACGGCGCGGCGCAACACGGGCCTCATCCGCGACCGCGAGGCGATGCTGCGGAATATCGACACCTGCGCCGAACAGGTGCTGGACGCACGGAGCGCCGGCCGGTTCTGCGGCACAGAACCTGAGCCTCGCGCCGGCCTGCGCGGCGGCCACATTCCGGGCAGCCTGAACCTGCCGGCCGGAACGCTCGTCGCGTCCGACGGCACGCTGAAGAAGCCGGAAGAGCTCCGTGCGCTGTTCGAAAAGGCCGGCGTCGACCTCAACCGCCCGGTCGTCACCACCTGCGGCTCGGGCGTTACCGCCTCCATTCTAGCGCTCGGTCTTGCCGTTCTCGGCAAACCGCAAGTCCCGGTCTATGATGGCTCATGGGCCGAGTGGGGCGCCGTAACGGAGATGCCGGTCGAAGTCTGACGCGCTGGGGCATATGGGGAAGAAACACAAGACCATCGTCACCCATCTCGAAATGACGGCGCCGCCGCGACTGCCGCCCGTCCCGCGCCCGCTCGGCAAATACGCTCTGATGCGCGTGGAAAAAACCCCAATCCATTTCTACCGCTACCTCTACGACACGATTGGTCGCAACTATGTCTGGGTGAACCGCAAGCGGCTGGCCGACGACGCGCTGGCGGCAATCATCCAGCATGAGGATGTCGATATCTATGTTCTCTATTGCAACGGTGCGCCGGCTGGCTATTTCGAACTCGACTTCCGTTCGAAGCCACGTGTCGAACTGTCATTTCTCGGGGTCATGCCGGAGCATATCGGCAAGGGGCTCGGCCGCTTTCTTCTCGGCGAGGCGATCACGCTCGCCTGGGCCCGCAACCCGAACCGCCTGATCGTGCAGACCTGCACGCTCGACCATCCCCGCGCCCTGCCCCTCTACCAGCGCTTCGGCTTCTCGCCCTGCGGGCAGGAGGAAGTGGTGCTGGAGGAGATCGACTAGATTCAATGCGCCAAAATCTGCGCGAGGAATTCCTTTGTCCGCGCATTCTTCGGGGCGCTGAAGAACTCTTCCGGCGGCGCTTCCTCGATGATCTCGCCTTCATCCATGAAGACGACCCGGTTCGCGACCTCGCGCGCGAAGCCCATTTCATGCGTGACGCAGAGCATGGTCATGCCTTCGCGCGCAAGCTCGACCATCACATCGAGCACTTCCTTGATCATTTCAGGGTCGAGCGCAGAGGTCGGCTCATCGAACAGCATGATCTTCGGGTTCATGCAGAGCGCCCGGGCGATCGCCACCCGCTGCTGCTGGCCGCCTGAGAGCTGACCTGGATATTTGCCTGCCTGCTCGGGGATGCGAACGCGCTCGAGGAATTTCATGGCAAGGTCGCGCGCATCCGCTTCCGGCATCTTGCGGACCCAGAGCGGCGCCAGCGTGCAGTTTTCCAGAACCGTCATGTGCGGAAAGAGATTGAACTGCTGGAACACCATGCCGACCTCGCGGCGCACCTCGTCGATCCGCTTCAAGTCTTCGGTGAGCTCGATACCGTCGATGACGATGCGGCCTTCATCATGCGGTTCCAGATGATTGATGCACCGAATGAGGGTGGACTTGCCTGAGCCGGACGGCCCGGCGATGACGATGCGCTCGCCTTCCTTGACCGTGAGGTTGATGTCCTTCAGCACATGAAAATCGCCGAACCATTTATGCACGCCAGACATTTCGATCATCGTCTTGTCGGAGACGCTCATTTTTTTCGGGGCTGCGTTGTCCGCGGACATGGCTTCTCCTAACGCTCGTGTCCGGTATTGAGCCGGCGTTCCATGAAGTTCGAATACTGCGACATGCCGAAACAGAAGACCCAGAAGACAAGCGCCGCGAAGATGTAGCCTGTCAGCGCGCCCTGCGGTACGGTCCAGTTCGGATCGCTGAGCTGCGCACGCACCTGGCCCAACAGGTCGAAAATGCCGACGATCAGCACCAGCGTCGTATCCTTGAATAGACCGATGAACGTATTGACGATGCCGGGAATGACATGGCGAAGAGCTTGCGGCAGCACGACGCCGATCATCGCCTGCCAATAGCCGAGGCCAACCGCGCGCGCCGCCTCGTACTGCCCGGCAGGAATGGCCTGTAACCCGCCACGCACGACCTCCGCCATATAGGCCGACGAAAAGAGCGCGACGCCGACGAGACAGCGCAGCAGATTGTCCGGGTTCAGCCCTTCCGGCAGGAAGAGCGGCAACATGACGCTCGCCATGAAGAGCACGGTGATGAGCGGCACCCCGCGCCAGAACTCGATGAAGACGATCGAGAGCATGCGGATCGCGGGCATGGAGGAGCGGCGGCCGAGCGCCAGCACGATACCGAGCGGCAGCGACACGACGATGCCCGTGACGGCAACGACGAGGGTGACCAGCAGGCCGCCCCATTCACTCGTCGGGACCGGCGGCAATCCGGGCCGGTCGCCCGCGAGCAGAACCAGCGCGATCAGCGGATAGACGACGAGGAGGAAAATGAGATTGAAACGCTTCGCGGGTGCCGCAGGGATCAGCATCGGAACGATGGTCGCGATACCGAGTGCGAAGACGATGTTCACGCGCCAGATTTCGGATGGCGGATAGCGGCCATAGATGAACTGATCGATATTCGCCCAGACGAAGGGCCAGCATGCGCCGGCGTCCGGAACCAGGCAGGCCTCGCGCGTCGTCCCCGTCCATACCGCGCTGAAGATCGTGAAGTCGAGCAGCGGCGGGATAACCATCCAGAGGATGTAAACCGAAACGAGCGTCAGCACCGTATTGCCGACGCCGGAGAAAAGATTTCGGCGCGCCCAGCCGAGCGGCGAGCGCGAGGTGCCGGGTTTCATGCGAGGGCGGCCGCTGACGTCTTCCATGCCCATAACCTAGCGCTCCCTCAACGCGATGCGCGCGTTGTACCAGTTCATCGCGAGCGAGGTGAGAAGGCTCAGCGTGAGATAGACCGCCATGGTGATCGAGATGACTTCGATCGCCTGGCCCGTCTGGTTGAGCACCGTGCCGGCAAAAACAGCGACGAGATCGGGATAGGCGATGGCAACGGCGAGCGAGGAGTTCTTGGTGAGATTGAGTATCTGGCTCGTGAGCGGCGGCACGATGAGCCGAAGCGCCTGAGGGATGACGACGAGACGGAGCGTCGTGCTTTCTTTCAGCCCGAGCGCAGCCGCCGCCTCGGTCTGGCCGCGACTGACGGACTGGATACCTGCGCGCACGATCTCCGCGATGAAGGCGGCGGTATAGAGCGTGAGGCCGAGCGTGAGCGCGACGAATTCCGGCAGCAGGCGCATCCCGCCCGCATAGTCGAAGCTGCCCCGCGTTGCGAATTCAAGATGAAACGGTGCGCCGCCGATAGCCCAGACGAGTGCCGGAAGAAACACGATCAACGCCGCCGACACACGCCACGCAGGAAAAAGCTGTCCGGTCGCCAGTTGCCGCTTTCGCGACCAGCGCACGAGAAAGACGCTGCCGATAATCGCGAGGATGAGCGCTGAAAGGAAAGCGAGGGCACTGGCATCGAAAACCGGTTCCGGCAGAATGAGCCCACGATTGCTGAGAAATACGCCCGGGACCGGCTCAAGGCTTTGCATGGGCCCCGGCAAGGGCCGCAGGACGACGAAATACCAGAAGAAGAGATGAAGCAGGAGCGGAATGTTCCGCATGATTTCGACATAGGCGGCGGCGAGATTGGCCAGCAGCCAGTTACGCGAAAGCCGCGCCACACCGACGACGAAGCCGAGCAGCGTCGAAAGCGCAATACCGATGACGGCGACGACGAGTGTGTTCAGCAGACCGACGAGAAAGGCACGGCCATAGCTCGATTGTTCGGTATAGGGGATCAGTGTCTGGATGATGCCGAAGCCAGCCGTCGTATCCAGGAAGCCGAAGCCGGACGAAATATTGAGGCGCTCGAGGTTTTGCTGCGCGGTTGCGACGAAGAACCAGACAAGGCCGATGACGATGCCGAGAACCGCAGCCTGATAGATCACGGAGCGGACGCGCGGATTGTACCAGCTGAAGCCCAGCCCGTTCCCCCTCCTCGCTCCTTGACCGGCCTTCGCCATGCGCGCCCCTCGCCCCTTCGTCCCGGCTACCGGATCGGCGGCGCATACATGATGCCGCCATCGTTCCAGAGCGCATTGAGACCGCGTTTTATGCCAAGCGGCGTTTCAGCGCCGACATTGCGCTCGAATATCTCGCCGTAGTTGCCGACCGCACGGACGATGCGCGCCACCCAGTCGCCTTCAAGGCCGACTGCCTGCCCGTAAGCGCCCTCGTCGCCGAGAAGACGCCGCACCAGCGGGTTCTCGCTCGCCAGCATCTCGTCAATGTTTTTCGAGGTGATGTCGAGTTCCTCCGCATTCACCAGTGCATTGAGCGTCCAGCGGGCGATGTCGGCCCATTGGGGATCTCCCTGCCGGACGGCGGGTCCGAGCGGTTCCTTGGAGATGATTTCCGGCAGCACGATATTTTCATCCGGGTTCTTCATCTTCAGGCGCTCGGCATAAAGGCCCGAGGCATCCGTCGTGTAGCCATCGCAACGGCCCTGATCGTAGGCGCTGATCGCCTCGTCGTTCTTCTCGTAGGAAAGGACCTGGTAGCTGAGCCCCCGGCCGCGAAAGAAATCGGCGACGTTCAGTTCCGTCGTCGTGCCCGTTTGCGTGCAAATGGTGGCACCGGCAAGTTGAACGGCGGAGGTGATGCCGGACGCCTTTCGCACCATAAAGGCCTGCCCGTCATAATAGATCACGCCGACGAAATCGAAACCGAGCTGGGTGTCGCGCGACATCGTCCATGTCGTGTTCCGCGACAGAATGTCGATCTCGCCCGATTGCAGCGCCGTGAAACGGTCTTTCGCCGAGAGCGGCCGGAACCGGACCTTGGCCGGATCGTCGAAGATCGCGGCGGCCAGCGCGCGGCAATAGTCGACGTCGATGCCGGTCCAGTTGCCCCGGTCATCCGGATTGGAAAAACCGGGCAATCCCTGGCTCACGCCGCATTGAAGAAAGCCGCGCCGCTTCACCCGCTGCAGGGTGCTGCCCGCCGCGACGCGCTGCGCGCCTTCCGTAACCGGTGCCGCCTCCGGTTGTATCTCGCGCGCGCCTCTCGTAGCCGGCTCATAAGGCAGCATGAAATAGAGTCCGCCCACGCCAATCAGAATGCCCAGAATGAGGGCGACGAGTGGGTTCTTCATTCAGCTTCCTTTGCCGGGACCGGCGGACGGGGTGTTATGCTCGATTCGCTGAGACTAACCGCCAGGACCGGAAGCGCAAACCCTTACGCATTTTACTTGGACGGTGATTTTACCCTTAAATGGCGGCCTGTACCCGAACCGCGCCACGAGCAAAACCGGATGAAGAAAAAGCAGGATACGCTGATCGTAACGGCAGGCCGTGACCCGGAGGCCAATTTCGGCATCGTCAACCCACCAGTTTATCACGCATCGACTGTACTTTATCCGACGATTGAGGCCGTCAAGGCGCGCACGCAACCCGTCACCTATGGACGGCGTGGCACACCGACGACCTTTGCTCTGCAGGACGCTATCGCCGAGCTTGAGGGTGGCTACCGCTCGGTGCTGACGCCATCGGGGCTTGCCGCGGTGACCACAGCCCTGCTCGCCCACCTGAAGACCGGCGATCATCTGCTGATGACGGACAGCGTCTACGAACCTTCACGCCACTTCTGCGACAAGGTGCTGATGCGCTATGGCATCGCCGTCGAATATTACGATCCGCGCATAGGCGCCGGCATCGAAAAGCTCATCCGCCCTGAAACCAAAGCGATCTTCACGGAGTCGCCCGGCTCCGTCACTTTCGAGGTGCAGGACATCCCGGCCATCGCGGACGTCGCACACCTCTCGGGCGTCCTTCTCATGATGGACAATACCTGGGCATCGCCTCTCTATTTCAAGCCGTTCGAGCACGGCGTCGACGTCTCGATCCAGGCGGTGACGAAATATCTCTGTGGACACTCCGACGTGATGATGGGATCCATCACGACGACCGAGGCGGCCTGGAAGGAAACGCTCGCCGGGCATGGCGCTCTCGGCACCTGCGCCGCACCGGACGACATCTACCTCGTGCTGCGTGGCATTCGTACACTCTCCGTGCGTCTCGAACGTCACATGCAGACCGGTCTCAAACTCGCGCACTGGCTCGCCGGGCGCCCAGAAGTCGCACGGGTCATCCATCCCGCCCTGCCGAGCCATCCGGATCATGCAATCTGGAAGCGCGACTTCACCGGTGCGAGCGGCCTCTTCTCGATCGAACTGCAGCCCTGTTCGGACAAGGCGCTGGCGGCACTTCTCGATGGTCTCGAACTCTTCGGCATGGGCTATTCCTGGGGTGGCTTCGAAAGCCTCATCATCCCGCAATATCCGGCAAAAATTCGGACGGCGACCCGGTGGACAGCGGCGGGCCAAATCCTTCGTCTGCACGCGGGGCTTGAAGACCCGGACGACCTCATCGCAGATCTGAAAGCGGGCTTCGAGCGCCTCCACGCGGCCAACGGATAGGAAAACCATGCGCTGGGCCTTCGTCATCCCGATCACAGTTCCGACGCTCATTGCCGGACGCGCTGCCGATACGAGAACCGACCTTCTCGCCAGCTCGGCCTCACCGAGGGCATAACCGTCTGGGCACTTGTCAAGACCGTCGCCGTCGCAGGCGGCGGCAAGCCTCATTCCATGTGGTCCGAATTGGCCCTCGGCGCAAAGCCCTGCTAAAACCTCGCCGGTCCGAGGGAGGAATATCGAATGGCGTTCGAGAAGCAGATCGAGGAATTGGAAGCTCGCCGTGCAAAAGCACGCGCCATGGGCTCTCCAAAGCGTCTGGCAGAGCGGAAGGCAGCGGGCATCCTGAATGCGCGTGAACGGGTCGCGCTTCTTGCCGACGATGGCAGCTTCCGCGAATCGGGCCTCCTCGCGACCTCTGTCCAGCCCGACCACAAGGACAAGTCGCCCGCCGACGGCATGGTTTCCGGTTACGCCCGCGTCGGCGGCCGGCTCGTCGGCGTCAACGCCTCCGATTTCACGACGCTCGGTGCGTCGTCTGCCATGACGCTCGGCAAGAAGCAGGCGAAAATCAAGAACGACTGCTTCAAGAACGGATTGCCGCTCATCCAGCTCATGGAGTGCGCCGGCGGCCGTATTCCCGACATCATGGGCGCGGCGGGCATCGGCGGCAGCGGCGAGCGTGGCGAGATCAACCGCTATTCGCGCATCCGCACATCGCCTGCGCTCGCGGCCGTGATGGGTCTTACCTATGGCGGCGGCGCCTTCAACTGCATCAATTCCGATTTCGTCGTACAGCGCAAAGGCGCCGTGCTGGCGGTCTCGAGCCAGATGGTCACCTCTGTCGCGCTCTCGGAAGAACTCGATCCGGAAGAGCTCGGCGGCTGGAAGCATCATACGCAAACAGGACTTGTCGATGCCGTGGCGGATACGGACGAGGAAGCAATTGAGATCCTGAAGCGCTTTCTCTCCTACATGCCGGACCATGCGGGCCAGCGGCCGCCTCTCGCGCCTGTCCCGGCGGGTGCCGAAGAAAATATCAAGAACATTCTGAATGTCGTGCCGGAAAGCCGTGCGCAAACTTACGATGTTCGCCATGCCATCGAAGCCATCGCAGATCCCGACAGTTTTTTCCCTCTTAAGGAGCGTTTCGCCAAGGTCGCCGTCACCGGCCTCGCCCGCATCGGCGGCGAAGCCGTCGGCATCATCGCATCCAATCCGAAATTCAAGGGCGGTGCGCTCGACGCGGACGCCTGCGACAAGATCACGCCGTTCATCGTGCTCTGCGACAGTTTCAATATTCCGATCGTCTTCCTCGCGGACACACCTGGCTTTCTCGTGGGCCAGGAGAGCGAGCGCAAGCGCCTGCCCGGCAAGATCATGAACTTCATGATGGCGCTCGAACTCGCGACGGTGCCGAAAATCGCACTCATCCTGCGCAAGAGCTTCGGGCAGGCTTATCTGAACATGGGAGGCGGGAAGTCCGACCACACCGCAACATGGATGTCCGGCGAGATCAGCTTCATGGACCCGGCCGTCGCCGTGAACATCGTCTATGCGACGCGCGAAGCGGCCGATCCGGAGCGCTACAAGGACCTCGTGCGCGAGGTCGCCAAGGATACCACCGCCTACGATCTCGCCGCGCCCTATATGGCGCAGGAAGTGATCGATCCGCGCGAAACACGCCAGTACATCAAAGACATGCTCGCCGTGAATTGCCGCAACCTGACGGGCGGAATTGGCGAACATCGGCTGGCGAATTGGCCCCCCGCATTCTGATATTCAAAACAGTCGAACCGGAACAGGGAGAAGAAAAATGGCTACCGTTGAAGTGAAAAGCGAGATCACCGGCAAGGTCTGGAAGATCGAAACGAAGCCCGGCGACCGGCTGGAAGAAGACGACGCCATCCTCATACTGGAATCGATGAAGATGGAAATTCCCGTCTGCGCACCGGCCGATTGCAAGCTCGTTGAAATCCTGGTCGCCGAGGAAGACTCGGTTTCCGAAGGTCAGGTCGTTGCCATCGTCGAGGAGGAGTAAGTTTACGCCTCGCCGAAAATGCTTTTGAGGTGGGCGTTGAGAAACTTGCCCGTCGGGTCCAGCCGCCGTCGCAGCCCGCGAAACTCATCCCATTTGGGATAGAGTGCTTCGAAATCCGGCGCGGTAAGCGTATGGAGCTTGCCCCAGTGCGGCCGGCCCTCATAGCGACGAAAGATGTCTTCCACGCCGGCAAAGAGCGCCTTGTAGGGTTGCCGGTGATACTGGTGGACCGAAATCGTCACACTGTCGCGACCGTAAAAGGGACTGAGCCATGCGTCGTCGGCGGCGACGTAGCGGAACTCGAGCGGGAAGAGAAAATTGACCCCGCATTTCCGCATATGTTCGCCCACTTCGCGAATGCAGTCAGGGCCCTTTTCGGCGGGCACCGCATATTCCATTTCGTTGAAACGAACGTTGCGGTCGCTCGGAAACGCATCGTGCGACCAGCGAACCTTGGTTTTCTGCTCCCCGTTCTCGCCCGAGCCACCCGAATAACGCGAGCCGCTTGCCGAGGTCATGAACTTCTGGATGGGGCCGCGCATGAAAGGCAGCAAACGCGAGACTTCGCACGCCCACATCATCGTCTTGTCGTCGCGCGCCATCTCGCCATCCGGCCTGCGGCGGCGAGGGCGCGGTTCCTTGTCGACCTCCTTCAGGATTTTTACCAGCGCATGATCCGCGAAGGGAAACCAGAAGAACTCGAAATGCCGATTCGCATCGCGCAGCTCCGCGGCGCGAGCGAGCGCCTCGGCAATCGCCATCCGGCCGCCCGTCTCTTCCAGGGCATAGATCGGGCGGCATTGCATGGTGATCTCGGTCATCACGCCGAGGCTGCCGAAACTCACGCGTCCTGCGTCGAAGACGTCGGTGTTTTCGGTGGAGTTGCAGGAAATGATCTCGCCGCTCGCCGTCGCCAGACGGAAGCCCCGGACAGCCGCCGAGATGGAACCGAGCGTACCGCCGGTGCCGTGCGTGCCTGTGCCGACAGCGCCGGCAAGCGCCTGGCGGTCGATATCGCCCTGGTTGATGAGCGCGAGTCCACGCTCGAAAAGCTCAGGCCCCAGATCCTGGATCGTGGTGCCTGCCTTGATGCGCGCTGTCAGCGCGGCTTCGTCATGATCGATAACGCCACGAAGGCCCCACAAGGTCATGATGGTGCCGCTGCTTTCCACCAGCGGCGTGAAGGAATGCCCCCGCCCGGCGACGCGTATAGGCGAAACCGCGGTCCGTAGTACTTCCGCGACCTCTTCCTCCGTCGAAGGCGCCGCCAGCCCTTTCGGCCATGCTTTTACCCAACCGGACCAGTTCGACCAGACATCCGTCATATCGCCTCCGTTTCGTATTGCCGAGCCGATGATAACGGAGACCGCGCCTTGTTGCCTGCGAAAACAAAAGCCCCGGCTTTGCAGCCGGGGCGATCTTTTTCAGCCACGCGATGCTCGCTTATTGGGTGTTGACGATACCCTCGAGGGTCTTGGCCGCAGCCGTCATTTCCGCCGCGCTTTCTTCTCGCGTCAGAGGCTTGAAATCGCGCGCCATCTTGCTCGCTTCCTTGATTTCGGCCGGCGTCATGCTTTCGGAGAGCTTCTCGATCGCCTCGGTCGCGAAGCGCGGGAAACCGCCCTCGATTGCAAGCTGATAGAAGAAATAAGCCTTCACTTTGTTTGCTTCGACGCCGACACCGTCTTCATACATGGTGGCAATGTTGTATTGCGAGCTCGGTAGCCCCTGGCGGGCTGCCGCTTCATACCACTTCGCGGCACGGCTCATGTCCTGAGGCACACCCCAGCCCTTGTCAAACATGGTGGCCAAATCCATCTGGGCGCGCATGTCGCCGCCTTCGGCGCCGATCGTGTAATATTTGACGGCCGTCTCGACATCGCGCTCCACGACCTTGGCATCGAAATGTTCCTCGCCGAGGCGGAAGGCCGCGCCCGGATCCTTGTTCACTTCTACTGCCCGTTTCCACTCCGCAAGCGCCTCGGGGTAGAACCCTCGCGTATAGAGGTCTTCTCCCGACGCCTCGTTCGGCGCCCCCTCGATGGAGGGATCGGGTTTGCTCGGGTCGGCCATCGCCTCTTCGGCCGGCGCACTCATGCTGAAAGACACCAGGAAGGCCGTCAGCAGAGCCAGCGAGACAAACCATTGGCTGACGGAAACCTGACGGCGTTGGGCCACAGTTCCGGAATTTCGCATCTTCCACCTCCCGCAGGGCGGACGGCCCGCCTCCCCGGCGGGTCCAGTCGAGCCTCTTATTTTGAGCTTCCATGATCGGGAAGCTCATGAATATCCACAAGTTAAAGCTTGGTCAGATTATGCCCCGCAATCTCCCATCCAATAACATTATGGGTAATACTAGGGCGAAGACGAGCCGGAGTCCGGCTCGATCGTGAGATTGTTCTCGATGCTCGCCACATCGGGAGTGCCCCGAACCGCTTCCTCCACCTGCTCGCGCTCATCTTCGCTCCGCACGGCCCCGTTGATGGTGACGTCGCCGTTTGAAACCTCGACCGTTATCCTTGTGGCATCGACCGACCTGGCACCGGAAAGACGCTTGCCAACTTCCCGCATGATTGCCTCATCCGGCAGCGTTTGTTTCTCATAGCCCCCACCGGGATCGGACTTCCGATGCACCGGTGCATAATTGGAATGGGAGATGCCATAGCCCGGCCGCTCCTTGTCGGGATTATAATCGTCGTTGTTCTTGCCCACTGCAGGCCTCCGCGTGAGCCCCACCAGCGACCCGGTAAAGACATAGGTTCCGGAGTGTTCCTTCCAAGCGCACGGAGCGTAAACGTCGCGGATACGCGAACGGAACCGGCACAGTCCCCAATGCGTTTGTTTATTTACTTGTCGAACATCCTCGCCGAGAGGGCCCCCTCAAAAGAGAAAACACGCATCCGCAATGGCGAAACGCAGCACATCCAGCCGAAGCAGCGCCGCGAAGAAAAAACCGGCGCAACAATCGCGATCCCGGAAGAAATCTTCGGCCTCAGCAATCGGCTCCGCGCGTGCTGTCTGGAGCGGCAATCTTCGGCTGGCGCTGGTTTCCTTGCCCGTGAAGATTTTTCCGGCCACCAAGACGGGCGCACGTATCGAGTTTCATCAGGTCCACGAACCATCGGGTAAGCGTATCCGCTACCAGAAGATCGTGCCGGGAATTGGGCCGGTCGACACCGATGAGATCGTCAAGGGTTTCGAATTCGAAAAGGGCCACTACGTCCTGCTCGAACCGGACGAAATCGAAAGCCTGAAGCTCGAAACCAAAAGAACGCTCGATCTCGTTCAGTTCGTGAAGCAGGGAGAAATCGAGCCGCTCTGGTTCGACCGTCCTTACTACGTGGTACCGGACGACAATCTCGCCGAAGAAGGGTACCGCGTGCTGCGCGATGCCCTGCGCGCGTCCGGCAAGGTCGGCATCGGCCAGTTCGTCATGCGCGGCCGCGAGCACATCGCAACACTGAAGCCTTGCGGCAACGGCCTTCTGCTCGAAACACTCCGCTTCGCCGACGAAGTCCGTAGCGCTACACCCTATTTCACCGCCACGGACGATGAAGAGCCGGAAAAGGAACTGCTCTCGCTTGCCGAAGAATTGATCGAGCGCAAGACCGCGCCTTTCGATCCGAAGTATTTCAAGGATCAATACACCGAAGCAGTCCGCGAACTCATCGAGGCCAAGGCAAAGCGAAAGAAGCCGATTGCCGTGGCCGAGGAGGAAGCGCCCGGCGGGGGAGCGCAGGTAATCGATCTCGTGGAGGCTCTGAAGCGTTCGGTCAAGGGTGGAGGCAAGCCCGCCGCGGCAAAGCGCGCGCCCGCGAAGCGCAAGACAGGTTAGCGTGCGATGGCACGACAGAAATCGTCCGGCCTCGAAACCTACTGGGCGAAGCGTCACTTCGACAAGACGCCCGAGCCCCGGGGCAAGAAGGCCCGCCGGGCGGGGCACGGCTATTCGATCCAGATGCATCACGCCCGCAGACTTCACTACGATCTGCGTCTCGAGCTGGATGGCGTACTCAAAAGCTGGGCGATCACCAAGGGCCCAAGTCTCGATCCTGCGGTCAAGCGCCTTGCCGTGCGAACTGAAGACCATCCCGTCGACTACATAAGTTTCGAAGGCAATATTCCCGAAGGACACTACGGCGCCGGCACCGTGCTGCTGTGGGACCGCGGCGAATGGGAACCTATCGGCGACCCGCATGAGGGTCTGAAGAAGGGAAAGCTCGCTTTCGAATTGCATGGCGAACGTCTGAAAGGAAGGTGGGCGCTGGTTCGCTTCAAGGGTGAGCGCGATCCGAAGCGCGAAAACTGGCTGCTCATAAAAGAGCGCGACGAAGAGGCAAGCGACACCGAGGACCCCGTCGAGGAATACAAGACCAGCGTCTCTTCAGGCCGCGCCAGGGAGGACGTGTCCGAAGCACCGAACCTTGTCTGGGACAAAGGCACTGCGCAAAAGGTCGGATCGAAACGGAAGTCGCCCGCGCGGAGAAAGAAGCAGTCCCTGCCCCGCTTCATCGAGCCGGCATTGGCGACCTTGGTCGACGACACGCCGTCGGGAGATGAATGGCTTTTCGAAATGAAATTCGATGGCTATCGCGCACTCGCATCTGTTGCTGGCAACGAGGCCCGCATTTACACGCGAAGCGGCCTCGATTGGACCGACCGTTACGGCGCCCTTGGAGCTGCCTTCGCGGATCTCGATCTGGACCGCGCCCTGATCGACGGCGAAATCGTCGTTACCGACAGACAAGGCCGCTCCAGTTTCAGCGCCTTGCAACGCACCCTGAAAGGCGAGTGGAACGGCAAGCTGTCGTTTTTCGCGTTCGATCTCCTCTTCTCCGAAGGGGAAGATCTACGCAAAAAACCACTGATCGAACGCAAGGAACGGCTGAAGGCGCTGCTTGGCGCGGCAGGAAAAAAGGGACCGGTTTTTTACACCGATCATGTCGAGGGCCACGGCGAGGCAATGCTCGAAACGCTCTGCAAGCGCGGCTTCGAAGGCGTGATTGCCAAGCGCGCCGACCGGCCATATCGCTCGGGACGCGGCAAGACGTGGCTGAAGATCAAATGTCAGCACGAACAGGAATTCGTGATTGTCGGCTGGTCTCCGTCCGAACGCGGCCGGGCATTTTCGTCGCTGCTCCTCGCGATCCGCGAAGGCGGCAAGCTCCGCTATGCCGGAAGGGTCGGCACCGGCTTCTCGCAAAGCGACCTCAAGGCGCTCGCCAGACGATTCGCGGCGCTCGCCCGGCGAACCTCGCCGCTGGAGGATGAAGTTCCCTCGGACATAAAGCGCCGTGTACGCTGGGTTCGCCCGGAGCTCGTCGCCCAGATCGGATTCGCGGAGTTCACACATGACGGCATCGTCCGGCACGCACGCTATCTCGGCCTCCGCGAGGACAAGCCCGCCAGTGCCGTCACACGCGAAACACCGGCTCCCGTGAAGGAGGTCGAGAAAATGTCGAGCGAAGAAGAACCTGTCACGAAAGCGAACGACGGAACGATTATCGAAGGCGTCCACATCACGCATCCCGACCGCGTTCTTTTTCCGGAGCAGGGCGTCACGAAGCTGGAGCTTGTCCGGTACATGCAGAAGGCCGCCGATCTGATGCTGCCTCACCTGGCAAACCGTCTGCTCAGCCTCGTGCGCTGCCCTCAGGGATCGCAGAAGAAATGTTTCTTTCAGCGGCACGCGGGATCGAGCCTTTCCCCAGGCTTCAAGGAACTGCCCGTAAAGGGCTCCAGGGAGCGGGAAGACTATATTTACTTGACCGATACCAAAGGGCTCGTCTCCGCCGCGCAGATGGGCGTCCTGGAGCTCCATATTTGGGGTTCGCATGTCGATGACGTGGAGCGGCCGGACAGAATTGTCTTCGATCTCGATCCGGATCCGGACCTTCCCTTCGATGCCGTCATCGAAGGCGCGGAGCGTATGCGCGCCCTGCTGGAAGCGCTGGAACTGAGAAGCTTCCCGATGCTCACCGGCGGCAAGGGTATCCATGTTGTCGCGCCTCTCACGCGCCGCCACGAGTGGCCCGTGATCAAGGCCTTCACGCGCGCGCTGGCCGAACGCATGTCGGCGGACGCTCCTGACCGCTACCTCGCGAAGATGACGAAGTCGAAACGCACCGGGCGCATCTTCATCGACTATCTGCGCAATGATCGCTCCTCGACCGCGATCGCGCCCTATTCGCCGCGGGCACGCAAAGGCGCGCCGGTAGCATGGCCAGTGAGCTGGAGTGGTTTGGGCAAGGCCCGCTCGGGCGACGAAATGACGATTGAAACCGCATTCGCCGAGCGTCGCGCCGATCCGTGGAAAGACTATGGCTCGGTGCGTCAATCGCTGAAGGCATCCGCGCTGCGCGCGCTCGGCGTCGACCTCTGACGCTGGCGATCCCGGCAGGACTCGAACCTGCAACCGACAGATTAGAAATCTGTTGCTCTATCCGGTTGAGCTACGGGACCGGGAAGCAGCCTCAATGGGTCCAGAGACCCTGCCGGCCGAACTTGAAATTGTCGGCGTAGGACTTGATGGTGCGCCGCCGTCCCTTCGGCTCGAAGATCTGATATTCGATACCGTGCTTATCCGCATAGGCGACCGCTTCTTCCTTGCTGTCGAAGCGCAGCAGCACCTGTGCATTCGTATCGCGGGAACTTGTCCAGCCCATCAGCGGCTCGACATGGCGCGCGCTGCCGGGCTCGAATTCCAGAACCCACTTCTTTGTTTTCGCCCGGCCGGACTGCATGGCCGTTTTGGCCGGTTTGTAGATGCGCGCGCGTGCCAAATCCATTCCCTCGCAGTTCGGTCCCAATCTCAAACTGGGCCGTCGTGAAATTTTATTCTTATCGCCCTAAAAGAGCCGAATTTGCAAGCGACAACAAGGCCATCGCAGAGACAGCAAAGAGGCCAAGAAAAGCTTCGCCAGAGGCCGAAACGTCTCAAAACGGCGAAGATCTGGACCTGCGACCGCCAAGAAGAATGCAGCCCCCAAGGTCGGAGGAGTCCCCCCATGAGCATTCCGCCCCGTTATCTCGACCGCGATACCGCCACCGCCCTTCTTGCCGCCCAAGGCTTCAACAGCCTCGATATCGAATGCATCCTGGACCTGACAGGCCCGGCCACGAGCACCGGCACCTCGCTCTGGTCTGCCCGGAGCGTCGAGCGCCTCGCATCCCGCGCCTGGTGGCTCGACCGGGCCGAGGTCGGACTTGTCTTGCCGCACGCGGCCTGACCGGCCTGCGTCACAGCAGTACACAAACAGCCACAAAGGGAGTCCCGGTAACGGGGCTCCCTTTTGATTTTCGGCTTCGGCTGGACAGAAAGACGATTGGTCGGGGCGGAGAGATTCGAACTCCCGACCCTCTGGTCCCAAACCAGATGCGCTACCAGGCTGCGCTACGCCCCGACATCCGCTGCTGCGGTCGGCCCTGCAATACACCCGATATGCCGGGCGCCGCAACACTGCTTGAAGCAGCTAATTTACGTCCTTGTGGCGTTGCATCAACTTGAAGACACCACTCGCCTTGAGGACGGGGCGCCCGCCGACATGAAGCTCGGCCTCGCAAAAGGCGACCGATTTCGTCGCTTTGGTCACACGGGCCGTACCCTCGAGCCAGTCGCCCGGTCGGGCTGATGACAGAAAATCCGAATTCATCCGTACCGTCAGCGCCACCGTCTGCGTTTCCCGCCACACCGCCGTACCGAGAAGGCCGTCGGCAAACGCCATCAGCATCCCGCCATGCGTGATACCGCGCGAATTGCAGTGCCGCTTCTTGATCCGCACGCCATGCACGAAACCGTCTTCCGTCACCTTGTGAAAGAACGGACCATTATGGCTGGTGTAGGGACCCCGGCTCGTCGAAGGAACAAAGCCCTCCGGCGGGTTGTCGTCGTCGCTGTTCATCGGACCGCGCAGGAAAAATATGGCATCGCCGCAAAATCGCGTGCGGTCCTATAGCATGGCCGGAGAGATAATCGAACCGGCGTCAGTCCGGTGCGATCTCCGCCACCATCAGCCCTTTCGGACCTTCGCCGAACCGCACATTGATCTGCTGGCCAGGCAACAGGTCACGAATCCCGTAACGGCGCAGCGTCTCCATGTGCACGAAGATGTCCGGCGTTCCCTCGCCCCGCGTCACGAAACCATAGCCGCGTGCGCGGTTGAACCATTTGACGATGGCGATTTCGAAATCGCCGATCGGGACCACCCCGGTGACAGGTGATCGGTTTGCCTGACGGGCGCTCCCGCTGACGGTTTTGATTGCGGTCGTGTCGTCGACATCGACGACACGGATGGCTTGATTGCCTTTGGGCCGACGCACCACCTCGCAGGTGACGGTCGCCCCTTCGTCGAGTACTTCCCGTCCGGCCTGCTTCAGGCAGGACAGATGCACGAGTACATCGTCCCCCCCGTCTTCCGGAATGATGAAGCCGTATCCCTTGACCGCATCAAACCATTTGACGACGCCGGTAACTTCGAAAGACACGTCGACGGAATCCGCCGTACTTTCTAAACGCTCTTCCATCCCCACCACGATAGACATCCGGTCAGTCAATATAGGTTTGGCCTCAGTATTGGCCGCACCGGAATTTCTCACTGGTCCGTGGTTCCTCCCCCAGACCCCCCATGTAGATTATGACAACTATAACAGTGTCGGTTAAGCATTGAAAGCGGCCCGGCATCCGGAAATCGACATTGCGAAATCCGGTCTTTCTTGCCCTGCTCATGAGCGCATTGCATATTGGCACCCATCAAGGGATTCCGGCGCACTCGGCGAATGGCGGTCCTCGTCGGCCGCGCAACGAAGTGCGGTTCCCGGCTACGCAAGCCGGGCAGCCGGCGTCGTGCCATGGCCTTTCGCTCGCAGGGGGAGCATGACAAAAGCAGTTGGACTATTGATCGCGCTGTTCGCGCTCTGGCTCGCCTTGTCCGGGTACTTCAAGCCGTTCCTGCTCACCCTTGGCATTCTTTCCTGCCTTTTCACGGTCTACCTCGCCCACCGGATGAAACTTCTCGACGACGAAGCCGTCCCGCTTCAGCTGCGTCCGGCGCTGCTGCTCTACTGGGGCTGGCTGGGTGGTCAAATCTTCAAATCGGCGGTGGCCGTTTCCAGAATCATTCTTTCCCGCGACATGGCCATCAGCCAGAACCTGGTTGCGGTTCCCTGTCCGCCAAAAACCGAAATGGGGCACGTCATCTTCGCCAACTCTATTACGCTGACCCCCGGCACGATCACGGTCGAGGCCGCCAACGGCAAGTTTCTGGTCCAGTCCCTGACCGACGACGGAGCCAATCCAGAGGGCTTCGCCGAAATGGGCCGCCGCGTCGCCCAGATCGAGGGGCAGGTGAAATGATTATGTTTCTTGCTGTTGCGGCGGCGCTCTTTGTTGCGATCCTGCTTGTGCTGATCCGGCTTTTCGCCGGACCGACGGTTTACGACCGCGTATTGGCGGTCAACACTTTTGGCACGCTGACGGTGCTGTTCCTCAGCCTTGTGGGCTTCATCGGCGAACGGCCGGACTTTCTCGATATAGCCATCCTCTATGCGCTCATCAATTTCGTGAGCACCATCGCAATTCTCAAATTTTTCCGCTACCGCGCCCTCGGTCAGGCGACGCTCAATACGGAAGAGTCGTGATGGACGCTTTCTCCCTGGATCTTCTGCGCGACATCGCGAGCGGCATCTTTTTCGTGGTCGGCTGCGGCTTCATGCTTGTCGGTGCTTTCGGCATGGTGCGGCTGCCGGATGTCTGGTCGCGCCTTCATGCTGCAGGCGTCGTCGACACGGTCGGTGCGGAGCTCATTCTCCTCGGCATGGCAGTCCAGGCCGGGCTCACGCAGGCAACCCTGAAACTGGCCCTGATTGGTCTTTTTCTCTTCGTGACGAGCCCCACGGCGACACATGCGGTCGCGAACGCTTCGTTCATAGCCGGCATCCGCCCAACCCGCCTGCGCCGCAACGAAACGGCGGATGTTCTCGGCGACAAAGCCAGAGCGGAGGCCAAGTCATGACAGCCAGTTTGATCGGCATCGCCGTAATCGACATCCTCCTCTTCACGTTTCTCGTGATCACCGCCATCGCGATTGCGCGTCTGCGCAATCTTTTTGCGGTCGTCATGCTGGCGGGTGTTTTCAGCCTGCTCTCCGCCGCGCTGCTCGCCACTCTGGACGCCGTGGACGTCGCCTTTACGGAAGCTGCCGTCGGCGCCGGCATTTCCACGGTCCTCTTGCTCGGCACGCTCGCCCTTACCGGCCGCGAGGAGAAAAAGCCCCGGCACTCGCCCTTCCTGCCGCTTCTCGTCTGCCTAGTTACCGGCGCCGCGCTCATCTACGGCACGCTCGACATGCCGAGTTTCGGCGCCGCCAACAATCCGGCGCAGGAGCATCTGGCGCGGGAGTACCTCGAACGGACCCCTGTCGAAACCGGCGTCCCCAATGTGGTCACGGCAATCCTGGCAAGCTATCGCGGCTTCGACACACTGGGCGAAGTGCTCGTTGTGTTTACGGCCGCAATAGCCGTGCTGCTGCTGCTGGGCGCCTCCGGCAAGCGACCGTCTGCCGGCCGAAGGGGCGAGGAGTAAGTCCATGGAACATCATTCCGTGCTTCGCGTCGTCTCGAAGCTTCTCATCCCACCGATCATTCTCTATGCGCTTTACGTGCAATGGCACGGCGACTATGGGCCCGGCGGCGGCTTTCAGGCAGGCGTATTATTCGCCGTCGCCTTCATTCTCTACGCCCTGGTCTTCGGGATCGACTCCATGATGAAGGTTCTCCCCCCGCGCACAGCTCATATTTTCGCCGGTGCCGGCGTCCTCATCTATGCGGGAACGGGCATTGTCACGATGCTGCTCGGCGATGCGTTCCTCGGCTACAACGCCCTCGCCCACGATCCGGTCCATGCGCAGGAATGGGGAATTCTCGCCGTCGAGTTTGGCGTCGGAGTCAGCGTGGCCGCGGTGATGATCGCTCTTTTCGTTGCCTTCGCGCGGCATAATCCGCCGCTCAAGGACGAGGATTGGTAATGTCTGAACTTGTTCTCGATCTGGAATTCATCGTCGGCCACTACAATTACTGGATGTTCGTCATCCTGATGATGACGGGTCTTTACGTGACGGTCAGCCGCGGCAACCTCGTCAAGAAGATCGTCGGCCTGAACATTTTCCAGACCTCCGTCTTCATGCTCTACATCTCGATGGGCAAGATCATCGGCGGCACCGCGCCGATCCTGATCGACGATCCAGATGCGGTTTATTCAAACCCCTTGCCCCATGTCCTGATCCTCACCGCCATTGTCGTCGGAATCGCCACGACGGCGCTCGGCCTCGCCCTGGTGGTGCGCATACGCGAGACCTACGGCACGATAGAAGAGGACGAACTTCTGGTCTTGGAGCATGAGATGGAATTCGCCGAAGCTGTCCAGGGCGGGGGTTCCCGCTGATGCTCGCCATGATAGAGGCAAACCTGCCGGCCTTGCAGGTCGTGCTGCCGCTCATCGCGGCGCCGCTTTGCGCCATGTTGGGCACCGGTCGCCGGGCCTGGGCTTTCGCGACCCTTGTTTCGTTCGTTGCCTTCGCCATTGCGATATCGCTTTTCATCGCAACGATGGGCGGCACGATCATCTCCTACGAAATGGGTGGCTGGGCGCCGCCGATCGGCATCGAATACCGCGTCGATACGCTTAATGCGTTTGTGCTCGTAATCGTCTCCGGCATGGCCGCTCTGGTCCTGCCCTACGCGCGAAGAATCGTCGATTACGAAATCCCGGCGGAGCGTCAGGTCCTTTTCTATACCGCATTTCTTCTCTGCCTGACTGGCCTGCTCGGCGTCACGATCACAGGCGACGCATTCAATGTTTTCGTATTCCTCGAAATCTCGTCGCTCTCGACCTACGCGCTGATCGCCTCGGGCGCATGGCGTAACAAGCGCGCGCTGACGGCGTCCTACAACTACCTCATCATGGGTACGATCGGCGCGACCTTCTTCGTCATCGGCATCGGCATGCTGTACATGATTACGGGCACGCTCAACATGGCCGACCTCGGCGAAAAGATCGCCGCACATGGCGACAGCCGGACGCTTCGCACCGGATTCGTCTTCATTCTTATCGGCATCGGACTGAAGCTCGCGATGTTTCCGCTGCATCTCTGGTTGCCGAACGCCTACACCTTCGCTCCTTCCGCAGTAACGGCCTTCGTGGCCGCGACCGCAACCAAAGTCGCGGTTTACGTACTGCTGCGCTTCATGTTCACGATCTTCGGTTTCGATTATGCATTCCAGGCGGCGACACTCGAAAATGTCGTACTCCCTCTGGCCATCGTCGCCATGTTTGCAGCGTCTCTCGTCGCCATCTTCCAGGACGACCTGAAACGGATGCTCGCCTATTCGAGCATCGCGCAAATCGGCTACATACTGCTCGGTCTCGCCTTTCTCACGCATACCGGCCTCACGGCGTCCATCGTTCACCTTTTCAATCATGCCGTGACGAAGGGCGCCCTGTTCATGGTTGCCGGCTGTTTCATCTACGCGACCGGCAGCAGCTCGATAACGAGCCTTCGCGGCATCGGCCGCGACATGCCCTGGACGACCGCGGCTTTCGTGATCTCCGGGTTCAGTCTCATCGGCCTGCCGCTGACCGTCGGCTTCATCAGCAAGTGGTACCTCGTACAGGCGGCAATCGAACTTGGATGGTGGCCCGTGGCTCTCCTCATCATGGGTTCGTCGCTTCTGGCGATCGTCTACATCTGGCGTGTCGTCGAACAAGCTTATCTCCAGCCGGCACCCGAAGGCGCGGTTCGCCGGGAAGCGCCGCTCTCCATGCTCGTTCCCACATGGATACTTGTCGGCCTGTCCGTCTGGTTCGGTGTTTCCGCGACGATGACGGTCGGCGCCGCCAGCCGCGCGGCGACATCGCTCATCAGTTCGTCCCAGATAATGTGGCAATGAGGAGAGCATGATGACGGACACGACCGCCCTCCTCCTCGCTCTCGGCCTTCCCGCGGCCGCGACGTTTCTTATCGCCGCTCTTGGTAGCCGGCCGAACCTTCGCGACGGCGTCAGCGTCACCACCTCCGTGGCAACATTTGCCGTCGTCCTCTATCTGTTGAATGGCTTTCTCGACGGTGCGCGCCCCTCGGTCACTCTCTTTGAGGTCCTGCCGGGTCTTGTGCTGAATTTCGCGATAGAACCGCTCGGCATGCTGTTCGCAACGGTCGCCTCGGGCCTCTGGATCGTGACGGCGGTCTATTCCATCGGCTACATGCGCGGCGCCGGCGAGAAGAAGCAGACCCGTTTCTATATCTGTTTCGCCATCGCGATATCCGCCGCGCTCGGCATCGCATTCTCGGGCAATCTCTTCACGCTCTTCATCTTCTACGAAGTGCTGACCATCTCGACCTATCCCCTCGTCGCTCACAAGGAGACGCCGGAGGCGCGGCGTGGTGCGCGCATCTATCTCGGCATCCTGATGACGACGTCGATCCTCTTCCTGCTGGTCGCCGTTATCTGGACCTGGAACATCGCAGGCACCATGGATTTCCGTGCCGGCGGCATTCTCGAAGGCAGGATCGACCCTGTCTATGTGCCGCTGCTGCTTGCACTCTTCGCCTTCGGCATCGGCAAGGCAGCGTTGATGCCGTTCCACCGCTGGCTTCCCGCCGCCATGGTCGCGCCCACGCCCGTCAGTGCGTTGTTGCATGCCGTCGCCGTCGTCAAGGCAGGCGTCTTCACCATGCTGAAGGTCGGCACCTACATTTTCGGGGTCGGCTTTCTCTCTCGCACCGGCGCATCCGAATGGCTGGTGTGGCTTGCCGCCGCCTCGATCCTGATCGCCTCCATCATTGCCCTCACCAAGGACGATCTGAAGGAGCGCCTTGCCTACTCGACCGTCAGCCAGCTCTCCTACATCACGCTCGGCATGGCGCTCGCAAACCAGATGGGCGTCGTCGGCGGCGCCATGCACATCGTCATGCACGCAATGGGCAAGATCACGCTCTTCATGTGCGCAGGCGCGATCTACGTAGCCGCCCACAAGACGAAGGTAAGCGAGCTCGACGGTCTCGGCCGCAAGATGCCCTTCACCTTTATCGCCTTCACACTCGCATCATTGAGCATCATCGGCCTGCCGCCTTTCGGAGGGGCCTGGAGCAAATGGTACCTGATGCTCTCGGCCGCCGAAGCGAAACACCTCGTCGTCATCGGTGTGCTGATGGTTAGCTCGCTCCTGAATGTGGCCTATCTGCTGCCTGTCGCTGCCCGCGCCTTCTTCGTTCCTCCGCGCGGTGGAATGGCGCACTCGCTCGGTGCGGCGGCGGCTCCCCAAGGGGGCCTGGCGGAAGCGCCTGCCTTCTGCGTCATACCCATCTGCGTGACGGCCATCGGCTGCATCATCCTCTTCTTTTCCGTCGGCGGACTTTACGAATTCCTGCTTCACATACCGATTTTGCCGGAGAGCACTCAATGACCGGCCACTCCGATGGCAGCAAAGACGATCCGAAAGCGTTCTCCTGGTTGAGCCGCCACCTTCTCTGGGTCGACAACCCCCGCTACGTCGATCGGCTGGTGTGGGGGCTGGCTGTTGTCTGCCTCGCGCTGGCCTCTGCCGATTTCGCCTATCACAAGCACAGCTACTTCCCCATTGAGGACATTCCGGGCTTCTATGGATTTTACGGCTTCGTGATGTGCGCTGCGCTCGTCATCTCGGCAAAAGGCCTGCGCGTCCTGCTGAAGCGCGGAGAAGACTACTACGCACCCAACACGGTCGAGGCCGAAGAGCATCCCGAGTTTGATTTGGATCGGGAGAAATTCGATGCCTGAACTTCTGTCCCCCGCACTTGTGTATGTCGTCGCGGCCATCCTCCTGCCTTTCATTCCGCAGGGCCTGCCGCGCCAGATAACCATGCTTGCCGTCCCGTTCCTGGGGGTCGCCGTCTTCTGGGATTTATCCTACGGCACCTACGGATCGCTCAATCTCATGGGCATGCATGTCGGCCTGATGCGGATCGACGCGCTCTCTTACATTTTCGGCCTTATTTTCTCGCTCGCCGCATTTCTCGCCGCCATCTACGCGTGGCATCTCCGCGACACGGTCCAGCAGGTCGGAGCACTTCTCTATATTGGCTCGGCCATCGGCGCCGTCTTCGCCGCCGACCTCGTAACCCTGTTCGTCTTCTGGGAAGGCACCGCCATTGCCTCGGTCTTCCTCATCTGGGCGCGCCGCACGGAAGGCTCCTATGCCACCGGCATGCGGTATCTGATCGTACAGATAGGCTCCGGACTGCTGCTGCTTGCAGGCATCATCCTCCTCTATCTCGAAACCGGCTCCATTGCCTTCAACCGGATGGAACTCGGCAGCCTCGCGACATGGGCGATCTTCCTCGCCTTCGGCATCAAATGTGCCTTTCCCTTGCTGCATAACTGGCTGCAGGATGCCTATCCTGCGGCCACCGTCACAGGCGCCGTCATTCTGTCGGCCTTCACGACCAAGCTCGCGGTCTATGCATTGGCACGCGGCTTCCCCGGCACGGAAATGCTGATCTATATCGGCGCCGTGATGACGCTTTTCCCGATCTTCTATGCCGTCATTGAAAACGATCTGCGCCGCGTCCTCGCTTACAGTCTCAACAACCAGCTTGGATTTATGGTTGTCGGCATCGGCATCGGCACGCCGCTCGCATTGAACGGCACGGCGGCGCATGCTTTCTGTCACATTCTCTACAAGGCTCTGCTCTTCATGAGCGTCGGCGCGGTGCTCTTCCGCACCGGCACGGCGAAGGGCTCGGAACTCGGCGGCCTTTACAAGACGATGCCATGGACGATGGTTTTCTGCGTCGTCGGCGCCGCGTCGATTTCCGCCTTCCCGCTCTTCTCCGGCTTTATTTCGAAATCCCTGATCCTCAGCGCCAGCGCGGATGAAGGTCACTATATCGTCTGGCTCATCCTGCTCTTCGCTTCCGCCGGCGTATTCCATCACTCCGGTATCAAGATCCCCTACTTCGCCTTCTTCGCTCATGACAGCGGCAAGCGGCCGAAGGAAGCCCCGCTCCACATGCTCATTGCGATGGGCCTCACGGCAGCGCTGTGCATCGGCATCGGCGTCTATCCCGCACCGCTTTATGCGCTGCTTCCCTACGACGTCGACTATCAGCCCTACACGACCGCGCATGTGATAACGCAGCTCCAGCTCCTCTTCTTCTCCGCGCTCGCCTTCGCCGTGCTGATGAAGACCGGCATCTATCCGCCGGAACTTCGCTCGACCAACCTCGATACCGACTGGACCTACCGCCGGCTTCTTCCGGCGGCCATCGGCAAGCTGCAAAATGCCGTTGTCGGCACCTGGCGCTTCGGCGTTCGCCTCACGGAGGCGCGCCTCGACCGCCTGCTCACCGGCGTTTATCGTGCACATGGGCCGCAAGGGGCATTGGCGCGCACATGGCCCACCGGCTCCATGGTATTGTGGATCGCGGTACTGCTGGGTGTGACGCTGCTGCTGACCTATATGTAGTATCCTGCGGCCGCGCCATTTGTTACGCCGGCATGAAAAGCAAAAGGAGACACCCCGATGGAAATGTCCGGCGAATACAAGATTCCGGCGCCGCGCGAAGAAGTCTGGGTGGCGCTCAACGACCCGGATGTCCTGCGCCAGTCCATCCCCGGTGCTGAATCGGTAGTCAAGACTGCCGATGACGAGTTCGAGGCGGTCGCCAAGGCCAAGGTCGGCCCCGTCAGCGCCCGCTTCAAGGGCAAGGTCAAGCTGACCGACATCGACCCGCCAAACGGCTACACCATCTCCGGCGAAGGAAATGGCGGCGCCGCGGGCTTCGCCAAGGGCTCCGCGAAAGTGTCGCTCACCGACGCCGAGGGCGGCGGCACGCTTCTCTCCTATTCGGTCACCGCACAGGTCGGCGGCAAGCTCGCGCAGATCGGCCAGCGCTTCATCGATTCAACCGCGGCCCGCATGTCCGAGGAATTCTTCGACAATTTCTCGCGCCTCGCCGGCGGCAGCAAGGTTCAGCCCGTGGCCGACGAAACCCCCGAACTCATCGACGAAATGCAACATGGCATCCCTGTGAAATCGCCGGATCGCGATGCCATCTCGCCGACAGGCGTGCCCCTGATACCGGACGAGGAAGCCGGCATGAGCTTCTCGCCCTGGCTCTGGGGTCCACTGGTGATAATCGCTCTCATCGCGATCGTCTGGCTCGTCGGCTTCTAGCTCGCGCTTGACGGCAGCGAGCCGAGAGCCGAGACTCGGGAAAACGCTGCGGAATCCCAATCCGCCCACGAGGCCAGCCAATCAGGGAGGTTAGTGCATGCCCGTTGTCGCCATGACGGTCAACGGCAAGCCCGCAAGCGCCGACGTCGAGGCGCGCATGCTGCTTGTCCAGTTCATCCGCGAACAGCTCGGTCTCACCGGCACCCATGTCGGCTGCGACACCAGCCAGTGCGGCGCCTGCGTCGTCCATGTCGACGGTCGCGCTGTGAAGTCCTGCACCATGCTTGCGACGCAGGCCGAAGGTGCCGAAATCCTCACCATCGAAGGCCTCGCCCCGGATGGCGACCTCCACCCGGTCCAGAAGGCCTTCCGCGAACATCACGGTCTGCAATGCGGCTTCTGCACGCCCGGCATGATCATGACGGCGGTCGACATGATCCGCCGCAAGCCGGACCTCGACGAGGAAACCGTGCGCGAGGAGCTCGAAGGCAACATTTGCCGCTGCACCGGCTATCACAACATCGTGAAGGCAATCCTCGCCGCATCGCAGGAGATGCGCTGAGCAAAGCAGAACGGGAGGAGGCCACCCATGTCGGACAAAGCTTCAGGAGAAGGGATCGGCCAGCCGGTCCGCCGCAAGGAAGATTTCCGCTTCATCACGGGCAACGGCCACTACACCGACGACATCACCCGCCCGCGCCAGACCTGGGCATATTTCCTTCGCTCGCCGCATGCCCATGCGCGCATCCGCGCCATCGACACATCTCAAGCCGAACAGGCCCCGGGCGTCGTCGCCATCTTCACCGGCAAGCATGTCGCGGCCGATAAGCTCGGCGGCCTGATCTGCGGCTGGACGGTCAGTTCCAAGGACGGCACGCCGATGAAAGTCGGCCCTCATCCTATCCTCGCGCTCGATACCGTCCGCTATGTCGGGGATCACGTCGCCATGGTCGTCGCCGAAACACTGGCAGACGCCCGCGCCGCATCCGAATTGATCGACGTCGACTACGAACCGCTCCCCGCCACCATCTCGCTCGACACCTGCCAGAACGGCAACGCAGAGCAGGTCCACCCGGAAGCGCCGCGCAACACCTGCTTTGAATGGGAACTTGGCAACAAGCCGGAGACGGAAGCCGCTTTCGCCAAGGCGTCGCGTATCGTCAAGCTCGACCTGAAGAACAACCGGCTGATCCCGAACGCGATGGAGCCGCGCGCAGCGCTCGGCGAATATGACAAGGGCTCCGGCATCTACACGCTCCACACCACGAGCCAGAACCCGCATGTCGCCCGCCTCGTCCTCTCCGCCTTTGTCGGCGTCGCACCCGAGCACAAGCTCCGCGTCATCGCGCCGGATGTCGGCGGCGGCTTCGGCTCCAAGATTTTCATCTATGCGGAAGAAACCGCCTGCGTCTGGGCGGCGGCAAAAGTCGGCCGCCCGATCAAATGGACAGGCGACCGCTCCGAAGCCTTCCTGTCGGACGCCCATGGCCGCGACCACCTGAGCCACGCAGAACTGGCGCTCGACGGCAACGGCAAATTCCTCGCCCTTCGCGTCAAGACGATCGCCAATCTCGGCGCCTACCTCTCGACCTTCTCGGCTTCCGTGCCGACCTATCTCTACGGCACGCTGCTTTCCGGCCAATACGACATCCCGGCCATCTATGTCGAAGTCGATGGCGTCTACACCCACACAGCACCCGTCGACGCCTATCGCGGTGCAGGCCGCCCGGAAGCGACCTATCTTGTGGAGCGCATGGTCGAAACGGCCGCCCGTGAAACCGGCATCGACCCCGCCGAAATCCGCCGCCGCAACTACATTCGGACTTTCCCGCACCAGACGCCCGTCATCATGAATTACGACGCCGGCGACTACGAAGCCTCGCTCGACGCCGCGATGAAGGCGATCGACTACGCAGGCTTCCCCGCCCGCAAGTCGGAAGCGGCAAGACGCGGCAAACTTCGCGGCATAGGCATGTCCTCCTATATCGAAGCCTGCGGCCTCGCACCTTCCGCCGCCGTCGGCTCGCTCGGCGCGGGTGTCGGTCTCTGGGAAAGTGCCGAAGTCCGCGTGAACCCGACCGGCAATGTCGAAGTCCTCACCGGCTCGCACAGCCACGGCCAGGGCCACGAAACCACCTTCGCCCAACTCGTCGCCTCCCGCCTCGGCATCCCGATGGAACAGGTGGAGATCGTCCATGGCGATACCGACAAGGTGCAGTTCGGCATGGGCACCTATGGCTCGCGCTCCGGCGCCGTCGGCATGAGCGCCATCGTGAAGGCGCTCGACAAGGTGGAAGCCAAGGCCAAAAAGATCGCCGCCCATCTGATGGAGGCTGCTGTCGAGGACATCGTCTTCGAGAACGGCACCTTCACTGTGCAAGGCACCGACAAATCCTTGCCCTGGGCGCAGCTCGCGCTGTCCGCCTATACGGCGCATGGTTTTCCCTCCGCCGATATCGAGCCCGGCCTCAAGGAAGGCGCCTTCTACGATCCTACCAACTTCACCTTTCCCGCCGGCTGCCACATCTGCGAAGTCGAGATCGATCCCGATACCGGCATCACCCGCATCGAAAAATTCGTCGCCGTGGACGACTTCGGCACAATCGTCAATCCGATGATCGTCGAGGGACAGGTTCATGGCGGCATCGCGCAAGGCATCGGCCAGGCGTTGCTCGAACACGGCATCTACGACGCCGAGTCCGGCCAGCTCGTCACCGGCTCCTACATGGATTATTGTATGCCCCGCGCGGACGACCTGCCGAGCTTCACTCTCGGTTTCACGAAAACCGTATGCCCGTCCAATCCGTTGGGCATGAAAGGCTGCGGCGAAGCGGGCGCCATCGCCTCGCCTCCCGCCATCGTGAATGCTATTACGGATGCGCTCGGCATCCGCGACATTGAAATGCCGGCAACGCCCGCGCGCGTCTGGTCCGCCATCCAGGCCGCCACCCCGCGCGCCGCCGCCGAATAAGGAGACCGCCATGTATCAGTTCAATTATGAGCGTCCGAAATCGCTTGCCGACGCGGAAGCCCTGCTCGCGAAAGCCGACGATCCGAAACTGCTGGCGGGCGGGCAGACGCTGATCCCCACACTGAAGCAACGCCTCGCCATGCCGAGCGACGTGATCGACATCGGCGGCCTCAAGGAACTCGATTTCATCCGCGCGGAGGGCGACGCCATCATGATCGGCGCCGCGACGAAACATGCGACCGTGGCGAACTCCGCGGATGTAAGGAAGCACAACCCGGCCCTCGCGGCGCTGGCTGGCGGCATCGGCGATCCCGCCGTCCGCCACATGGGCACGCTCGGCGGCTCCATCGCCAACAATGACCCCGCCGCCGACTACCCCGCCGCCTGCCTCGCGCTCGATGCCAAGATCCACACCACGAAACGCCTCATCGAAGCCGACGAATTCTTCAAGGGCATGTTCGAAACGGCGTTGCAGGACGGCGAGATCATCAGGGAAGTCACCTTCCCGCATCCCGAAAAAGCCGCCTACATGAAATTCCGCAATCCCGCCTCGCGCTATGCCATGGTCGGCGTCTTCGTCTCGAAGGGTCCGTGGGGCATCCGCGTCGCCGTCACCGGCGCTGGCCAGAACGGCGTCTTCCGCGTGAGCGAGATGGAGGAGGCGCTGGCGAAAAACTGGTCGCCCGATGCTGTCGCGAACGTCAAGCTCCCGGCAAAAGGCATGAACGCCGATCTGCACGGCAGCGCCGAATACCGCGCCCATCTCGTCACCGTCATGGCAAAGCGCGCCGTCGCAGCGGCGGGCTGACCTGGCGGCGCTCCGGCCTGGATTGAGCTTATGACAGTGCCTTCCAATATCGACCAAACCGTCGACCTCCTCGCGCGCGGCAATTACGTCGCCGACCGTTCGCTCGCGACCGTGATTTTTCTTGCGCTCAAAATGGGCCGGCCGCTCCTCCTCGAGGGAGAAGCCGGCGTCGGCAAGACGGAGATCGCGAAAGTGCTGGCCGACGCGCTCGGCCGCCGCCTCATTCGCCTGCAATGCTACGAAGGCCTCGATACCGGCGCCGCCGTCTACGAATGGAACTATCAGGCACAGATGATCGAGATCCGCCTCGCGGAAGCCGAAGGCGTCGAGGATCGGACCGAGCTCGGCAAGGACGTCTTCTCCGAGCGTTTCCTCATCCGTCGCCCGATCCTGCAGGCGCTCGAACCCGCCATCGAAGGCCCGCCCGTCCTGCTGATCGACGAACTGGACCGCACCGACGAACCCTTCGAGGCCTATCTCCTGGAAGTCCTGTCCGATTTTCAGGTCAGCGTCCCCGAAATCGGCACCATCAAGGCCGAGCATCCGCCCATCGTGATCGTGACATCGAACCGCACGCGCGAAATCCATGACGCGCTGAAGCGCCGCTGCCTCTATCACTGGGTCGACTACCCGGATGCGGAGCGCGAGTTGGCGATCCTGAAGCTCAAGGCGCCCGCGACACCGGAAAAACTCTCCCGCGACATCGTCGCCTTCGTGCAGAAGCTGCGGGCCATGGACCTCTATAAAAATCCCGGCATCGCCGAGACGATCGATTGGGCGCAGGCGCTGACCGCGCTCGACGCCGTCGCCCTCGACCGGCAGTCCGTCAACGACACGCTCGGCGCGCTCCTGAAATATCAGGACGACATCGCCCGCGTCTCCGGCAGCGAGGCCGCCCGCATCCTGGAAGAAATCAGGATGGCCGCGCGGGCGGCCGACTGATGCCTCCCCGCCCCGCGGAAAATCATGGCCGTCTGGCGGAAAACATCGTCCATTTCGCCCGCGTGCTGCGCCGCGCCGGTCTCCGCGTCGGTCCCCGTCAGGTGCTCGACGCAGTCGAAGCCGTCGAGGCGGCAGGTATAGGCCCCCGTGCCGATTTCTACTGGACCCTCCACGCGACGCTCGTGAAGCGCCACGAGGAACACGAGATTTTCGATCAGGCGTTTCACGTCTTCTGGCGCGATCCGAAGCTCCTCGACAAGATGATGTCGCTGATGCTTCCCGAGATCGAAACGCCGCCCGGGGCGACCGACGAGGAAAAAAGCCGCCGCCTCGCCGAGGCCCTGTTCGGCGAAACACGCCCGCAGGCGCCGGAAGCGCCGGATATCGAGATCGACCGCAGCGAAACCTTCTCGGCCGAGGAGTTGCTCCGCACAAAGGACTTCGAACAGATGTCCGCCGCCGAACTGGCGGAAGCCAAGGCCGCCATCGCCCGCCTCCACCTCTCGCATGACGATATCCGCACTCGCCGCACGCGCCCCTCCTCGCGCGGCCGGATGATCGATATGCGAGCGACCTTGCGCGCGACGCTCCGCTCCGGCGGCGTCATCCCGCTGAAACGCCGGACCTTCCGCCGCCGCCGGCCGCCGCTCGTTATCCTCTGCGACATTTCCGGCTCCATGTCGGTCTATGCACGCGTCTTCCTCCACTTCCTCCATGTCCTCGCGAACGACCGCGACCGTGTCCACGTCTTCCTCTTCGGCACCCGCCTCACCCACGTCACTCGCGAGCTGAAACACCGCGACATAGACGAGGCGCTGGCCCGCGTCGCCGCCCGTGTCGAGGATTGGGATGGCGGCACCCGTATCGGCGAGACCCTCCGCCGCTTCAATGTCGATTGGGCCCGCCGTGTTCTCGGTCAGGGCGCCACGGTCCTCCTCGTGACCGATGGTCTGGACCGGGATGCAGGCGAAGGCGTCGGCCCGGAGATCGCCCGCCTCCACCGCCAGGCCCGCCGCCTCATCTGGCTGAACCCGCTCCTGCGCTATGAACGCTTCGAACCGAAATCGCTCGGCATCCGCGCGCTCCTGCCTCATGTGGACGAGTTCCGTCCGGTCCATAATCTCGCCTCGCTCGCCTCTCTGGTCGAAGCCCTCTCCGATGCCCATATCGGCAGGAAGCCGGAAAGACCGGGAAGGAAGGAAGCCGCATGACCGATCCCGCCACAAACCACGATCAGGTGCTGGAGGAAGCCGCCCGCTGGCGCGCGGAGGGTCACAAGGTCGCCCTCGCCACCGTCATTGAAACCTGGGGCTCGGCCCCGCGCCCGGTCGGCAGCCAGCTCGCCATCCGCGACGACAGCGAATTCGTCGGCTCCGTCTCCGGCGGCTGCATCGAAGGCGATGTCGTCACCCGCGCCCTCGACACGCTCGCCACCGGCAAACCCGAAATCGTCGAATATGGCGTCAGCGACGCCATGGCCTGGCAAGTCGGCCTCGCCTGCGGCGGCCGCATCCGCGTCATGGTCGAACCGGTATCGGGCTGAAATGGAAAGGGAAATCCTCGACCGGCTTGTCCGCGACCGCGCCGAAAAGCGCGCCGTAATGCTTGCGACAAGGTTAACAGATGGAATCCAAAAACTTGTTTATCCATCTGATAAATCAGAAGAAACTTGGTTAATTAAAGCTGTTTCTGAAGTGCAGTCGAGCGACAAGGCGGCGGTCGTCGCGGGCCCGGACGGCGAGTGGTTCCTGAACCCCTTCAACCCGCCCCTCCGCCTCATCCTCATCGGCGCCGTCCATATCGCCCAGCCTCTGGCCCGCATGGGCGCCCTCGCCGGCTACGACGTGACGGTGGTCGACCCCCGCACCTCCTTCGCCTCCGAAGCCCGCTTCCCGGACATGACGCTGGTCACGGACTGGCCGGACGAAGCCATGGCCGCCCTCGCGCCGGACGCCCGCACCGCCATCGTCACCCTCACCCACGACCCGAAGCTCGACGATCCCGCGCTGGTCGCCGCTCTCCGCAGCCCCGCCTTCTATATCGGCGCGCTGGGCTCGAAGAAGACCCATGCCGCCCGCGTCGCCCGCCTCACGGAAGCAGGCTTCACCGCCGAGGAGATCGCCCGGATCCACGGTCCAGTCGGCCTTGCCATCGGCGCGAAGAGCCCCGCTGAAATCGCCATCTCCATCATGGCCCAGATAACGGAGACGCTCCGCAAATGATCTTCGGCCACATGGCGCCCGACGATGCCGAGGGCGCGATCCTCGCCCATTCGCAAAAAGCCGGAAGCGGGACCTTCAAGAAAGGCCGCATCCTCAGCCGCGCGGACATTGCCGCCTTGAAGGAGGCCGGCGTCACGAGCATCGTCGCCGCCCGCCTCGAAGCCACGGATGTGCCCGAGGACGAAGCCGCCGCCGCCCTCGCAGACGCGCTTGCCGGCAAGTCCATCCGCGTCGCCGCGCCCTTCACCGGCCGCGCCAATCTCTACGCGACGGGGAACGGCGTCCTCGAAATCGACGCTGAGCGCATCCACGCCATCAACGCCATCGGCGAGGCGCTCACCGTTGCGACCCTCGCCCCCTTCGAGACCGTGACGGACCGGCAGATGCTCGCCACCGTGAAGGTGATCCCCTTCGCCGTCCCCCGCGCCGAACTCGACAAGGCGCTCGATATCGCCCGCTCCGGCCCCGCCCCCGTCGCGCTCAGCCGCTTCGAGCCGCACCACATCGGCCTCGTCGCCACGCAACTCCCCGGCACGAAGGAAAGCGTTCTCGCGAAAAGCCGCGCCGTCCTCGACGCCCGCCTCGCCGCCATGGGAAGCACAATCGCCCGCGAAATCCGCACGCCCCACGACACCGGCGCCATTGCGGATGCCGTGCGTGCGCTTGCGGCGGACGGCCTCTCCCCCATCCTCGTCTTCGGCGCCTCCGCCACGGTCGACCGGCGCGACGTGGTCCCCGCGGGCGTCGTCATGGCCGGCGGCGACATCCTCCATTTCGGCATGCCGGTCGATCCCGGCAACCTCATGCTCCTCGCCCGGCTCGGCGAGACGTCCGTCATCGGCCTGCCCGGCTGCGCCCGCTCGCCCAGGCTCAACGGCTTCGACTGGGTGCTCGCCCGCCTCCTCGCCGGACTGGAAGTCACGCCGAAGGACATCATGGGAATGGGCCTCGGCGGCCTCCTGAAGGAAATCCCCTCGCGGCCCCAGCCCCGCGAGGGCCGCGCGTCCGCCGCCGGTTCGCAACCCCGCATCGCCGCCATTGTCCTCGCGGCGGGCCGCTCGACGCGCATGGCGGGACCGCAGAACAAATTGCTGATGCCGCTCGGCGGCAAGCCGATGGTCGCCCATATCGTGGAAGCCGCCCTCGCCAGCGCCGCCCGCCCCGTCATCGTCGTCACCGGCAATGCCAACAATGAAGTCCGCGCCGCTCTCGCCGGCCAGGACGTCACCTTCGTCCACAATCCCGACTACGCCGAAGGCCTCTCGACCTCGCTGCGCACCGGCCTCGCCGCGCTGCCCGACGATGCGGATGGCGCCCTCGTCTGCCTCGGCGACATGCCGGACATAAAGGCCGCCCACCTCGACCGCCTCATCGCCGCCTTCGACCCGGAAGAAAACCGCACCATCTGCGTCCCGACCGTCGCCGGCAAACGCGGCAACCCCGTCCTCTGGGGCCGCGAATGGTTCGAAGCCATGATGGAAACCAGAGGCGACACCGGCGCCAAGCACCTCATCGGCGAAAACCCCGACGCCCTCTGCGAAGTCCCGATGCCGGACGACGCGACGCTCACCGACATCGACACGCAAGCCGAGATGGAATCCCGGCGCGGCGATTAGGTTCAAACCTTGAAGATCGCCCCGCTCCTCGGCTGAAGCGCCAGCGCCGCAGCATGCCGCGTCACCGCCCCCACCTCGAACACCGCCGCACCCGCACCCTCCGGCAAATCGAACCGCGCTGCCTCCTTGCCGAGATTGAACACGCAGAGCAGCCGCTCGCTTTCCCCCTCGCGTGTGAAGGCCAGCACGTTCCCCTCCGCGTCGAGACACGACATCGTGCCCGTCTTCAGCGCCGGATGCGCCTTCCGGAGCGCGACAACCTTCTTCGCATGCGCCAGCACGGAACCTTCATCCGCCTGCTGAACATCCACCGCCCGCATCCGGTGATAATCCGGTATCGGCAGCCAGGGCTTGGCCGTGGTGAAGCCTGCTTCCGCCCCGCCGCTCTCCCACGGCATCGGCGTCCGGCAGCCGTCGCGTCCCTTCACCCACGGGAAATAGAGGTCGCCCACCGGGTCCTTGATGTATTTCCGTTCGAGATCCACCTCCGGCAGCCCCAGCTCCTCGCCCTGGAACATCAGCACCGTGCCGCGCAGCGCCACGAGCAGCGTCAGCGCCAGCTTCGCAAGGCCGTCATCGCCTTGCCCGCCACCCCACCGCGTCACCGGCCGCACGATATCGTGGTTCGAAAACGTCACGCAGGGAAAGAGATCGCTGAGCGGCGCCAGCAACTTCTCGTAATAGGCACGGAACACCGGCGGCTCGAAACTCCAGTCCTCCAGGAAGTCGAACGTATACCCCGTATGCAGCCGTTCGACGCCGCCCGCATAAAGCCCGAACATTTCCGGCCGCTCGGAAAACTCGCCAAAGGCCAGCCGCTCGTCATACTCGTCCATGACCTTCCGCACGCGCTTCATCGCCCATTCGTTCTCGGGCATGTTCGCGTCGTGGATATGCTGCTGCAGCCGCGGCGCATGCGCCCAGTCCATGAAGCTGCGCTTGTCCATCGGCAGCGGCGGATTGTCCGTGAGCGCCGCGTCATGCAGATAGGCATTCGCCACATCCAGCCGGAACCCGTCCACGCCCCGGTCGAGCCAGAAGCGCAACACATCCATGCAGGCATCGACCACCTGCTCATTGTGGAAATTGAGCTTCGGCTGGCTTTTCAGAAACTTGTGATGGTAGTACTTCCGCCGCACCGGGTTCCACGACCAGGCCGGCCCGCCAAAGGCCGACAGCCAGTTGTTCGGCACCGTCCCGTCTTCCTTCGCATCCGCCCAGACATACCAGTCTGCCTTGGGATTGTCGGCGGAGAGCTGGCTCTCCTGAAACCATGCATGCTGCTCGGATGTATGCGCCAGCACCTGATCGAGAATGAGCTTCATGCCCCGCTCATGCACCGCCTCGACCAGCCGGTCGAAATCCGCCATCGAGCCCATCTCGGGCGCAATCGCGCAATAGTCGGAAACGTCATAGCCGAAGTCGCGATTGGGCGAGGGATAGATCGGCGACAGCCAGATCGCATCCGCCCCCAGCCCCGCCACATGGTCGAGCTTCTCCTCAATCCCCTTCAGGTCGCCGATGCCGTCGCCATTCGTGTCGCGAAAACTGCGCGGATAGATCTGATAGACCACCGCGCCCTTCCACCATTCGTTCTTCTCTCCCGCCACTTCGGCTTCCTCTTGTTCTTGACCTTGTCATCCCGCCGACACAGTCTCACGGCGGCAACCGGGCTGACAATCGGGATTTCACTTCATCGGGGGGCGTCCATGGCGCGCAGCATTCTCATCACCGACATAGCGCATTTCGTCGGCGGCCCGTCCGCCCGCGCCCTCCTCGCCGAAGGCGCCCGCGTCTATGGCGTCGATGCAAGCTTCGCGGATGCCGCCGCCCGTGCCGCCTTCGAGGCGAAAGTGCCGGGCGTGAAAGCACTGCCCGCGCAGGCCCCGCAAGATGCCGTCGCCGCCGTGCTGGAAGCCGAGGGCCGCCTCGACGTCCTCATCAACAACGATGCCTGGCCTGCGGTGCGCGGTCCCGTGGACGAAGCAACCGACAAGGACCTGCACGAAACCTTCGAGGCGCTGGTCTTCAAATCCTTCGCCATGACGCGCGCCGCCGTGCCGCAGATGAAAAGGCAGCGCGCGGGAAAAATCCTCTTCCTCTCCTCCGCCGCCCCGCTGAACGGCATCCCGAATTACAGCATCTATGCCGCCGCGCGCGGCGCCGCCAATTCGCTCGCGCTGACGCTGGCGAAGGAACTCGCACCCTCGAACATCCAGGTGAATGCCCTCGCCTTCAACTTCATCGAGAGCCCGGACTACTTCCCCGCATCGCTTCTGGAAAATCCGAAATCGCGCGACAAGATACTGTCGAACATTCCCTTGG
>NZ_JAUYUS010000125.1 GCF_030694575.1 Parvibaculum sp. | reverse complement strand
GACTTGTCCTGCAAGAAGCGCAAGCACAGAGCCCCGCCTTCCGTCGTTGCGAAGCGAGAGTCAGAACGCGTGATGCACATGAGAGCTCTCGTGTGAGCTCTCATGTTTAATAAAAGGCCCAACTTGTCGGCATGCCAAGGGTGCCGACCTTTGCCAAGGGGGGTCGGCATGCCGACCTTTGCCGATATCGGCAAGCTGATTTATGAAACACCCCCCTAGCCATCAGTCTTTTTATGTTCCTCAGGCGTCCCTTCTGACCCTGTAACCTTGCGCACTGGCCATGTCCTCGGTTTTCGAGAATCTGGTTGACTCTTTCGCTTCTGTTGATGCCCTGGTGGAGGCCTTGGGCCCCCACGGGCTCGACGTTGCGGCCCTCCCTTCGCGGGAGAAAGAGGCGGCGTTTATGCGTTCCTTGAAGGACTTCGTCATGACGCTGTCCGAACGCTCGCTGCGCGCGCTTGTCAAGCAAGCGGCCGAGGCCGCGAGGTCCCAGACCTCGACTCCTCGCGACGAGGACGGCCCCCCGCGTGTACTGGACGCGCGTGGTGAAGCGGGACTTCTCTCCCGCGAGAATTCCCCTACTGGGGCCGCGGTGGGTTTTCGCCCGCCCGCGGCGGGCCGGGCGGGCCCTGAAGGCGATGCTTCGGGCCCGACCGACACGACGACTTCTCGCCCGGTCGTCCGACGTCGGGTCCTCGATGTCGACGACGACGGGCTGGACTCCGACGCCGCCTCCGTTTTTAGAACGTTGGACTTGTCCGCGTTCGATGAGACGAAGCGGGCGCAGCGCGCGGCGCTCGCCCGGGAGCGACTACTCCGCTCCGCGGACGCGTCGGAAGAAGCTTCTGAACGAGCTATAGCGTTGACCCCGACTTGGGCGATGCGCGTTCGGCCGTTCGAGGAGCTGCTGCCGGTCCAGGCGGCGCACTTGCGCGACGTTCTCGCGGACGTCCGCTATTTTGAAGGAGCGCCACAGGTGGCGCCTCTTCATCCGGTGCTCGCGCACGCGGTGGACTCCCCGGCCGAGCGCATTCTGGTGTCGCAGCTGGCGGCGACCCAGCAGTTCGTGCGGAACATGTTGTTCCTGCTCAACGATCTCCGCGACCGCGCTGAGCGCTTCTCGGAGCACGACGCCGGTTTGGGTTCGTTGGCGGATGCCGCGATGCTTGTCACTACGAGTTTCGCGGCGGATCGCGTGGCGGACCTTCGTGGGCATCTCTACGCGAAATGCCACAGTCGGGAGCCGATGGGGATTCAGCCGTATCTTTCGGCGATGGACGCCTTGGAGCGTCGGCATTCGCCGCGTATGATCGGGTCCTCCCTGCGCGGCTTTGGCTCGTTGGATGAGCTGCGCCAGGCTGGTTTCGTTGGCCAGCGGCGCGAGGGCTCGGGTTCGCGGAGGGGACGTCGCCACGGCGGCGGTGCCCCAGCGTCCCGTGCTAAGTCTCCGCCCGCGTCGGCGCAGCGCGACTCCCAGTCGTCGCCGGCGCGCGAGCAGCGCTCCCCGCAAAAAGATAACCGGGGGCGCGGTAACGGGGGTGGTCGCGGCGGTTCGGCCGCGGCCACCCCCGGTCGCGATTAGACGCGGCGGCGGCGGCGTCGTCGCCGGCAGGATGTACGGTGGTCCTGCCGGACGCTGGGCGGGGTCGGATGGACTCTCGCCTTCACCGGCGCCTGTCGCAGTGGGAAACGTTCGTGGGTCCGCATTCGTGGTCCTCACGGGTCGTTCGCAACGGGTTGAAGTTCCCGTTGGTTCGGGCGCCTCCTCGGCAACGTTGTCGCCGGGAGGTTGCCGACGAGGCGCAGCGGGCTGTTCTGCGACGCGAGGTCGCGGAGATGCTCGCATGCGGAGCGATTTCGAAGTGCGGCCGCGCGGCGGTTCGCTTCGAGTCTTTGTTGTTCTGCGTCGGGAAGCGGGACGGCGG
>NZ_JAUYUS010000123.1 GCF_030694575.1 Parvibaculum sp. | reverse complement strand
TCCTTGTGGCGGGGGGACTTCCGGGCTATAAGGCGGCACATTTTTGGCCGCCCCCGCACGCTTCCGGTTGTCGTGCGGCAGGCCGCCTTTTTTACCCGGCGGTTACATGTCCATTCGGAATATCGCGATCATCGCCCATGTCGACCATGGGAAGACGACGCTGGTCGATCAGTTGCTTCGCCAGTCCGGCACCTTCCGCGAGAACCAGCAGCTCGTCGAACGGGTCATGGACTCGAACGACCTCGAGAAGGAGCGCGGCATCACCATTCTCGCCAAGCCGACAAGCGTCGACTGGGTGCAGGACGGCGTGCACACGCGCATCAACATCATCGATACGCCTGGCCATGCCGACTTCGGCGGCGAGGTGGAACGCATCCTCTCGATGGTGGACGGCGTCGTGCTGCTGGTGGACGCGGCCGAAGGCCCGCTGCCGCAGACGAAATTCGTGACCTCGAAGGCGCTGGCGCTGGGGCTGCGCCCCATCGTGCTCATCAACAAGGTGGACCGCCCCGACGGCCGCCCCGAGGAAGTCCATATCGAAGCCTTCGACCTTTTCGCGGCCCTTGGCGCGACGGACGAACAGCTCGACTTCCCCTGCATCTTCGCCTCCGCCCGCCAGGGCTGGGCGACCGAGGACCTGAACGCGCCGGACGCGAAGGACAACGGCCTGAAGCCGCTCTTCGCGAAGATCCTGACGCATTTCCACGCTCCCGCCGCGCTGACGGACGGCTCGCAGAACGAGCCCTTCGCGATGCTGGTGACGACCATCGAAAGCGACCCCTATCTCGGCCGCATCCTGACCGGCAAGATCGAGAAAGGCACGGTCAAGACCAACATGAACGTGCAGGTGCTGCGCACGGAAAGCGGCGTCGTCGAAAAGGGCCGCATCAGCAAGGTGCTCGCCTTCCGCGGCATCCAGCGCATTCCCGTCGAGGAAGCAAGCGCGGGCGACATCGTCGCGATCGCCGGCCTGACGCAGGGCACCGTCGCCGACACGATCTGCGACGCTTCCGTGACGGAGCCGCTGAAGGCGCTGCCGATCGATCCGCCGACGCTCTCCATCACCGTTTCGATCAACGACAGCCCGCTGGCGGGCCGCGAAGGCAGCAAGGTCCAGTCGCGCGTGATCCGCGACCGCCTGATGCGCGAGGCGGAATCGAACGTCGCCATCCGCGTGAGCGACAGCGAAGGCGGCGACGCCTTCGACGTTGCCGGACGCGGCGAATTGCAGCTCGGCGTGCTCATCGAACAGATGCGCCGCGAAGGCTTCGAACTCGGCATCTCGCGCCCGCGCGTGCTCTACCGCGAAGACGCGGACGGCAAGCGCCTCGAACCCGTCGAGGAAGCGACCATCGACGTGGACGACGAGTTTACCGGCGTCGTCATCGAGAAGATGTCGAGCCGCAAGGGCGAACTCGTCGACATGCGCCCGACCGGCGCCGGCAAGACGCGCATCATCTTCCATTGCCCGTCGCGCGGCCTCATCGGCTATCACGGCGAATTCCTCACCGACACGCGCGGCACGGGCGTCATGAACCGCATCTTCCACGCCTACGAGCCCTATCGCGGTGAAATCGAGGGACGGCGCAACGGCGTGCTGATCTCGACAGGCGACGGCGACGCGGTGCCCTACGGCCTCTGGTACATCGAGGAACGCGGCACGCTCTTCATCTCGCCCGGCGAGAAGGTCTATCGCGGCATGATCATCGGCGAGAATGCGCGCCCCGACGATCTCGACGTGAACCCGCTGAAGGCGAAGCAGCTCACCAACATCCGCACGACGTCGAAGGACGAAGCCGTCCGCCTGACGCCGCCCCGGCCGCTGACGCTCGAACAGGCGATTGCCTATATCGAGGGCGACGAGCTGGTGGAAGTGACGCCGAAGTCGATCCGCCTGCGCAAACGCTGGCTCGACCCGAACGACCGCAAGCGTTACGCGCGCGCGGGGTAAGGCGCCTCGCCGCAACCAATCAAATCAAATGTGTCATGGCCCGCTTTATGCGGGCCATGACGTCTCTGGATTGAGTTCGCTCACCTCGCATTTGCCTCGCCTCTCCCCCGATGCCACTCTCTCCCGAAAGAAACCGAGGGAGGAGTGAACAATGGCGGGCAATCCCGAATGGCTGGCAAAGGTGAGGGAAGAGGCGCTGGAGCCGGCGCTTCCCATCATCGACCCGCATCACCACCTCTGGGACCATCCGGGCTCGCGCTATGAACTCGACGAGCTGACGGCGGATGTCGCGCAGGGCCACAACATCCGCGCGACCGTCTTTGTCGAGTGCAAGTCGATGTATCGCGCGGGCGGCCCCGACGCGCTGAAGCCCGTCGGTGAGACGGAATATGTGAACGGCATCGCCGCCAAATCGGCGAGCGGTCAATATGGCGAGACGCGCGTGGCGGCGGCGATCGTCGGCTTTGCCGATTTGCGCCTCGGCAATGCGGTGGACGAGGTGCTGGAGGCGCATATGGCCGTGGCGCCGGAGCGCTTCCGCGGCATCCGCCATGCCTCGGCCTTCGACGACAGCCCGGATGTGCGCGCCTCGCATACGCTGCCGCCGAAGGGGCTGCTGGGCCTGCCCGCATTCCGCGAGGGCTATGCGCGGCTGGCGAAATACGGGCTCAGCTTCGACGCCTGGCTCTATCACACGCAAATTCCCGAGCTGACGGCGCTGGCGCGCGCGCATCCCGAAACGACGATCGTCTTCGATCATTTCGGCGGGCCCATCGGCATCGGACCATACGAGGGCAAGCGGGCCGAGATTTTCACGCAATGGAAAAAGGACGTGGCGGAACTCGCTTCCTGCCCGAACGTGGTGGCGAAGCTCGGCGGCATCAACATGGCGGTGAACGGCTTCGGCTGGCACAAGCGCGACCTCCCCCCGACCTCGGACGAACTCGTGGCAGCGACGCGCGACTGGTATCTCCATTCCATCGACGTCTTCGGGCCGGAGCGCTGCATGTTCGAGAGAAACTTCCCCGTGGACAAGCTCTCCTGCTCCTACGGCGTCTTGTGGAACGCCTTCAAGAAGATCGCGAAGGACATGAGCGCGGCGGAAAAGGCAGCGTTGTTTCACGATACGGCGGCGCGGGTTTATCGGCTGGCCTGAATGTTTTCTTCATACGTCATTGCGATGCCCGCAGGGCCGAAGCAATCCAGGGGCCGCCTGCTCCGTATCTGACGCCCTGGATTGCTTCGTCGCGGCATAGCCGCTCCTCGCAATGACGCTTGAGGGGGATTGCCCAAACCCGCTAGAAAGAACGCTCATCACCGAAAGTCTTGTCCATGCTCTCTCCCCAGAAAATCGACGAACTCGCGACATTCGCGCTCGAACTGGCGGACGCGGCGGCCGCCGTGACGCTGCCGCATTTCCGCTCGGGCCTCGCGGTCGATCACAAGGACGGGCATTTCAAGTTCGATCCGGTGACGGCGGCGGACCGCGACGGCGAAGCGGCGATCCGCAAGCTCATCATGGAGCGCTATCCCGATCACGGCATCCTGGGCGAGGAGCACGGGCAACATGCCGGCACCAGCGGGCTTACCTGGGTGCTCGATCCCATCGACGGCACGCGGAGCTTCATCTCGGGCGTACCGCTCTGGGGCACGCTGATCGCGCTGAACGACGGCACGCGCCCCGTGATCGGCCTGATGGACCAGCCCTATATCGGCGAACGCTTCATCGGCAGGCCGGGCGGCAGCGAGCTGATCGGACCGCAAGGCACCATGCCGATCAGGACGAGCACCTGCACGAAGCTCGAGGACGCGCTGCTCGGCAATACCGATCCCGGCATGTTCAAGGTGGACGCGGAGAAGGCGGCCTTTCGCGACCTCTCCTCGAAGGTGAAGCTCAGGCGCTTCGGCGGCGACTGCTATTTCTACTGTCTCGTCGCGGCGGGGACGCTCGACCTCGTGGTCGAGTCGAGCCTGCAGCCCTACGACATCCAGGCGCTCATCCCCGTGATCGAGAATGCCGGCGGCGTGGTGACGAACTGGACGGGCGGCGATCCGCAAATGGGCGGACAAGTGGTGGCGGCGGCGACGCCGGAACTGCACGAGGCGGCGCTGAAGATTTTGAGGGGCGCGGCGCAAGGCTGAAGTCTCTTCTCACCCTCCCCGAGGGGAGGGTGGGATATTTTACTGTGCCGAGATTCCCATGAACCTGTCGAAGGCTTGCCAGAAGGCGGCGCGGGCGGGATCGCGTTCGATCAGGATTTCGTGTTTCGCATCCGCGATGGGGACGAGGTCGCAGGCGGGTAGATGGGTCGCCGCGTGGCGAAGTGCCGAAGCCGCGATGAGCGCATCGCGTTCAGCCTGGCAAATGAGGATCGGCGCTTTTATATCCGCGAGATATAAGGGCGCCGACGTCGCGTCGATGGAGCGGAAGGCGGCGCGGAGCCAGCCGACCGTGGCGCCGCCGAGACCGAGCTTCGGCTCCGCCCGGACGAGAGATTGCAGCAGCGCATAGCGTTTTTCGTCGCTGGTCAGAATATTTTCCTCGAAGGGCGTTTCGTCGGCCGCCTTCGGCTTTCCGCCCGGCACATAACGCCCGGCAAGACCCGCCGCATGAAGCGCGGCGACAAGGGCGCGGATGGCGCGCTCGGCCGTGCGGCTGAAACGCAGTCCGAGCATCGGCGCGGAGAAGGCAAGGCGCGAGAACCATTCCGGGTGGTCATGCGCGGCACGGATGAGGATTTGTCCGCCCATCGAATGGGCGAGCGCAACCCAGGGCTTCGGAAAGGCCGGCGCGACTTCCGACATGAGGAGTGCAAGGTCGCCATCGAAGGTGGCGAAATCGTCGATATGGCCCTTGCGTCCGTCAGGGAGCATGCGGTCCGACAGGCCCTGCCCACGCCAGTCGAAACTGACGACGGCAAAGCCGCGCTCGCGCAACTCGCCCACGGTCTCGAAATATTTCTCGACGAATTCCGTGCGGCCGCCGAAGAGAAAGACGGTGCCCCGCCCCTCCCGCGCGCCCGGCCAAGTGAAGACGCGAAGCCGCACGCCCTCATTCGTGAGAAGCCAGCGCGCCTCGCCGCCTTCGGGCATCGGATTGCCGGGCACGAGAACAATGGGCGCCGTCATTCGCGGAACCCGTCTTCGGTCGCATTCGACTGGCGCAGCATGATCGGCCGCAACAGGCCGACGACATGGACATCGCCGACGATGCGGATGCGGCCCTGCCGGAATGCCTCGTTCCGGTCGGCGCGTTGCTGGAAAATCGCGAGGTTGAGAACCGGATCGATATGGACCGTGCAATCCGCCGGTTCGTCGCGGCGATGGACCTCGTTCGGCGTCTTCGTGCCGTCGATGAAGATCACGCCCGCGCCTTCATGCGCGAATTTGAGCTTCGCGCCGAGCGAGACATCGGGCGTGAGCGCGGCACGGATCAGCGCCTCGATCTCGTCTTCCGCTTGTGCAGCGAGGCTGGTAGGCACCGCCTGCTTTTTCTTTTCCGCCATATGCGCTTCTTCCCGTTTTCTTTTCCGCAGCATATCACCCTCCGCAGGGCGCCCAACAGAGCTTTGGCGCCGGGGGGATTTCCTTTAGGGTTTCGGGGCTTCGCGAGACGGGGAGGACCGCCGGCAGATGAGCTGGGAAAAGGAAACGGACGAAATCAGGCGCCGCCGCGCGCTGGCCAGGCGCCAGGGCGGCGAGGAGGCCGTAAAGCGGCAGCACGAGAAAGGCCGCCTGACCGTGCGCGAACGCATCGCCGCGCTGGCCGACAAGGGCAGTTTCCGCGAACTCGGCGAAGGCGCGGGCGTGCCTCATTTCGACGAGGAGGGCAATCTCGTCGATTTCGAGCCGGCGAATTACGTGCTCGGCTTCGCGACCGTGAACGGGCGGCGCGTGGCGATCGGCGGCGAGGATTTCACGCTGAAGGGCGGTTCGCCCAACCCGGCGGGCCTGCGCAAGAGCATCTATGCCGAGGAACTGGCCCTCACCTACAAGGTGCCGCTGGTGCGGCTTCACGAAGGCGGCGGCGGCAGCGTGGCGGGCTCCGCCGGCAAGGGGAAGGCCCGGCCGCTCGGCGATCCCGTCTTCGCCGAACCGCGCTTCCGCTCCATCGGGCAGGTGCTGGGCGAAGTGCCGGTGGCGACGGCGGCACTCGGGCCCGTGGCGGGAATGCCGGCGGCCCGTCTCGTCGCCTCGCATTTCTCGGTGATGGTGGAAGATGCGCAGGTGCTGATCGCGGGGCCGAAGATCGTTGCCCGCGCGCTCGACGAGAACCTCACCAAGGAGGAACTTGGCGGATCGGACGTACATTCGCGCTCCGGCGTCATCGACAATGTGACGAAGACGGAAGACGATGCGCTGGCGGAGATCGCGCGCTTTCTCTCCTACCTCCCCGACAATGTCTGGCAATTGCCGCCGCGCATCGACTGCACCGACCCCCGCGACCGCGCCGAGGAAGCGCTGCGCGACATCGTGCCGAGGGAACGCCGCAAGCCCTTCAACATGCGGAAAATCCTGAAGGCGGTGATGGACGAAGGCAGCTTCTTCGAAATGACGAAGCGCTTCGGCCCATCGCTCATCACGGGGCTCGCGCGGCTCAACGGCATCGGCGTCGGCGTGATCGCGAACGACTGCAGTTTCTATGCAGGCGCGATGACCGCGGCGGCGGCGCAGAAACTCCGGCGCTTCTCCGACATGTGCAACACGTTCCACCTGCCGATCGTTTCCTTTGTGGACGAGCCGGGCTTCATGATCGGTTCGGCATCCGAAAAGGCGGCGACCATCCGCCACGGCACGTCCGCCATCGCCGCCGTGATGCAGAGCCGCGTGCCCTGGGCGAGCGTGATTGTGCACAAGGTATTCGGCGTGGCGGGCGCGGCACATTTCGGACCGGACGGCTTCGTGCTGTCATGGCCGAGCGCGGTGACGGGTGCGCTTCCCGTCGAAGGCGGCGTCGCGGTCGCCTTCGCGCGGCAGATCGCGGAAGCGGCGGACCCGGATGCGTTGCGCGCCGAACTGGAGGAAAAGCTCGCCGCCGGGCAATCGCCCTTTCCGCGCGCCGAAGGCTTTTCCGTGCATGAACTGATCGACCCGCGCGAAACGCGCGCACGGCTTTGCGACTGGCTCGACTGGGTGGAACCGCGCCGCGCCGTGGCGCTCGGTCCCTTCATGACGACGATGCGGCCCTGACGCCGCCGACGAATTCAGAACAGGCAGGAGAACCTGCCGACAAATGGGAGACGTGCATGTCCTGGGAGAAGGAAATCGAGGAGCTTCGCCTGCGCGAGGCGCTGGCGAAGAAGATGGGCGGCGAGGAGAAAGTCGCGCGGCAGAAGGAAAACGGCCGCCTGACGGTGCGCGAACGCATCGACCGGCTGCTGGACGAAGGGAGCTTTCACGAGATCGGCGCGACGGCCGGCAAGGCGACGTATGACGCCGACGGAAATCTCACTGGTTTCATGCCCGCGAACTTCGTGATGGGCCGTGGAAAGATCGACGGCCGCACGGTGGTCGTCGGCGGTGACGACTTCACGGTGCGCGGCGGCGCCTCCGACGCATCGATCCGCGAAAAGCAGATCATGGCCGAGCAGATGGCGAATGAGTTGCGCCTGCCGCTGGTGCGCCTGATCGAAGGCACGGGCGGCGGCGGCTCGGTGAAATCGCTGGACGACATGGGCTTCACCTATGTGCCGGCCAATCCCGGCTGGGAATGGGTGGTGGACAATCTCTCGCAGGTGCCGGTGGTGGCGCTCGCGCTCGGCCCCGTGGCGGGGCTCGGCGCGGCGCGCGCCGTGACGAGCCACTTTTCCGTGATGGTGAAGGAAGTGTCGCAGATGTTCATCGCGGGGCCGCCCGTGGTGAACCGGCTCGGCGGCGAGCAGTTCACCAAGGAAAGCCTCGGCGGCAGCGACATCCATGCGCGCGCGGGCGCCGTCGACGTGATCGTGAAATCGGAGGACGAAGCTTTCGACGTAGCGCGGAAGTTCCTCTCCTACCTGCCCTCTTCCGTGCATGAGCTGCCGCCGCGCGGCGAAGCCACCGACGATGTGAACCGCAAGGAGGAGATGCTGATCGAGTCGGTGCCGCATGACCGCCGCAAGGTCTACAAGATGCGGAAGATCGTGGAGGCGGTGGTCGACGCGGGCTCGTTCATGGAAATGGGCAAGCTGCATGGCCGCTCCGTCATCACGGGGCTCGCACGGTTCGACGGCTGGCCGGTCGCCATCATGGCGTCGGACCCGAACATCTATGGCGGCGCATGGACGGCGGAAGCCTCGCACAAGATCACGCGCTTCGTGGACCTCGCCGAGACGTTCCATTTGCCGGTAGTCCACTTCGTTGACATTCCGGGCTTCCTTGTCGGCATCGACTCCGAAAAGGCAGGCACCATCCGCCACGGCGCGAAGGCGCTGGCGGCGGTCTACCAGGCGAGCGTGCCGTGGTGTTCGATCGTGGTGCGCAAGGCCTTCGGCGTCGCCGGCGCGGCGCATATGAATGCGAACCGGCTGCATTACCGCTACGCCTGGCCGTCCGGCGACTGGGGCTCGCTGCCGCTCGAAGGCGGCATCGAGGCGGCTTTCAAGGCGGACCTCGAAAAATCGGACGACCCGGCGGCGCTGCTCGCCGAAATCAACGAGCGCATGAACCGCATCCGCTCGCCTTTCCGCTCGGCGGAGCATTTCAACATCGAGGAAATCATCGACCCGCGCGACACGCGGCCGCTGCTTTGCGAATTCGCCAATCTCGCGGCGCCGCTCCGCACGCCGGGACGCGCGCGCATTCCCTATCGCCCGTAAGACAGAGAGGCCCCGCCGGGGCGGGGCCTCTCCTTCTCCCCTCTCCCTCGATCAATAGGTCGAGAAAAGGATCGCGCCGGTGATGGCGCTGATGCCGAGCCACACCGCCACATTGTGCCGGTCGCGGGCGCGCACGCGGTAGTAATCGCCGTAATAGGGATGGCCGGTGTAGTAAACCGGCGGTCCGAACGAGTGGTAGTGATACCGCACCACATAAGGCTGCCAATAGGCCCATGGCCGGGGCGCGGGGTGATAGTGGTGGTGGACGACCGGCGGCGGCCGGTAATAGTGGCGCGGCGGAGGGGGCTTGTGGTGGTAGCGCGGCCCGCCATGATGACCGTGATAGCCGCCATGCCCGTGCTTGCCGCCTGCGAGCTGAAGCTGGACACCGCCTTGCACGCCGACAGCCGGAGCGATCGTCGCCGCTTGCGCCGCGACGGGCACCGCGAGGCCGAGGGATGTGGCAAGGCCGGCCAGAACAAGGAACCGTTTCATCGCACTGTCCTTCAAGTAACCATTCCGATTTGTGCCCCGAAAAACAAGAATGAACCGCCGCAACTGAATGGCGAATGGCGGCTCCGTTCATCTGGCATTCATGTTGAAGGGCGGAAACCCGCCATTCCGAAAGGCGAAAGGCCCCGCCCGAAGGCGGAGCCCTGCCATGCTTTCCGTAACCGCAGCCGCTCAGTAGCGCGCGTCGAGCACCTTGCCCGTGAAGGCGCAGACCGAGAGGTTGACCGGGCGGCCGCGCCCGTCCCGGGCCCTCACCGCATAGTAGTCGTCATAGGCGACGATGTTGGAGAAGCCCGAATATTTCTGCTGCGTCAGGCCCTTCTGCCAGTAGCCGAAGTCGCGATATTCGGCGCGGGCGTAGGACGGGCCGTTATAGCCGGGCGCGTTGCGCGTGGAGAGGACCTGGCCGTTGCGGGCGGCGGCGCGGATCATGACCGGATTGCCGCGCCGGTCGAGACCGCGCACCTGATAGATGCCCTTTTCTTCCTTGAGGCTCACGAGGTCGAAGCTGTGATAGCCCTTGTTCCGCAGCGTATTGAGCAGCGGCGTGATGCTCATCGCGCGGGCATCGTAGCGGGGCTTGTAGTTCTGGACCGTGATACCGCCGACGGCGCCGGTGGCGGCGCTGGCCTTCGCGGTCACGACGAAGCCGCGCTGCGTCACGCCTTCGAATTCGTAGAAGCGCTTGTCGCGGCTGAGCTTGATGTCGGTAACGGTGGCACCGGACTTGCGCTCGAGTTCGCGCACGACATTGGTGAGTGGCATGATCCGGCCCTGATGCACGCGGTAGTCGCTGTAGTCGGCGCCGTAGCGCCAGGCCGGCGAGGAAACGGCGGCGGGAACAGCCTTGGCGGTGCCGACATTGATGGTGATGCCGGAACGGACATCCGCCTGCGCCGCGACGGGCACGGCGAAAAGAGCGAAGGCCAGTCCGGTGAGTGCGAGTGCCTTTTTCATGATCTGTCTCCTTGGCAAAAGGACCGGCTTTCCGATCCTTGAGACGGAGAATGACGCGGCGCGGCTGAACCGAGGCTGGAACCTCCGTTCACAAACGGTTCATTTGGAGAAAATTCGTCAGCCGCCGAGAAAAAGCCGCCCGACATCGGGATTTTCGAGCAGCGTGGCGCCCTCGCCCGCCAGCGCGACCCGGCCCGCGACCAGCACATAGCCTATGTCGGCGAAGTCGAGCCCGCGCCGGGCATTCTGCTCGACCATCAGGATCGTCTTGCCCTGCTGCTGCTGCAGCTCGCGCAGAATGTCGAACACCATATCGATCATGCGCGGTTCGAGGCCGATGCTGGGCTCGTCGACCAGCAGCACCTGCGGCTCCATGATGAGCGCACGGCTGATTTCGAGAAGACGGCGCTCGCCGCCGGACAGAACGCCCGCGCGCTCGCGGCGGCGCGTCGCGAGGCGGTCGTAATGCGCGAAGACGCGCTCCGCCGCCTCGTGAGCCTTCGCATTATCGGCGAGAAGATAACCGCCCATCAACAGGTTCTCCTCCACCGTCATGTCGGGGAAGACCGAGTTGTCCTGCAGGATATAGGCGATGCCTGCATCGCGGAGCTTTTCGCTCGGCGTGAGCTTCGTCACGTCGCGGCCGGAGGCGAGGATGCGGCCCGAGAGGATTTTCGTGAAACCGAAGATCGAATGGAGGATCGTTGATTTGCCGGCACCGTTCGGCCCGACGAGGCAGAGGCTCTGCCCTTTGCCGACCGCGAGGTCGATGCCGTGCAGGATTTCCATGGCGCCGTAGCCGGCATGCAGGCCCTCGATGACGACGGAGGGCTCGCCCTTCGCCAATGAAAGTATTTCCTCGCGCGGTACGGCGCGTGCCATCGCTTCGGCTTCGCGCGCGACATCGCCGACCGAAAGAACGGTGCCGACCGTACCTTCGCCATAGCCGCCCGCGAGGCTTTTCGGTTCGTCCGCCATCACGCCGCTCCGAGATAGGCGTCGAGCACGCGCCTGTCGTCGCGGATTTCGTCCGGTGTGCCCTCGGAGAGGACACGGCCATGCGCGAGACAGGTGATGCGATGGGCGAGGTTCATGATGACGCGCATATTGTGCTCGATGACGAGGAGCGTCACGCCGAGCTCGGTATTGGCGCGGCGGAGCCTGTCGATAAGGCCGTTGATGAGCGTCGGGTTGATGCCGGCCGTCGGTTCGTCGAGAAGCAGGAGCTTCGGCTCGTTCATCAGCGCCATGGCGAATTCGAGAAGCTTCTGCTGGCCGAAGCTGAGACGGCCCGCCCGCTCGGCGCGCTTCTCGTGAAGGCCTACAAAGGCGAGAAGATCGTCGCCGCGCCGCGTCGTCGCGGCCGGCACGGGACGGAGCAGCGCGACAAGGCCGCCATGTGCTTCGCGCGCGCTGATCGCCATATTCTCGGCGCAGGTCATGTCGTCATAGATGCGCGTCTGCTGCCAGGTGCGGATGAGGCCGCGCCGCGCGATGGGCGCGGTGCGAAGATGCGCAATCGGCTGGCCCTCGAATAAAATATCGCCGCCGTCGACGGCATGCGTGCCGGTGATGCAGCCGAAGAGAGTGGTCTTGCCCGAACCGTTCGGTCCGATGAGACCCGCGATCTCGCCCTTCTCGACGCGGAGCGAGACGCTTTCGTTCGCGACCACGCCGCCGAACCGCTTGGTGACGCCACGAACTTCGAGAAGGGCGCTCATGCCGCCGTCCCCCGCCGCTCGCGCCTTTCAGCCAGCCAGCCCATGATGCCCTGCGGAAAGAAGACGACGATGACAACGATGAGAAGCCCGAGCGCCACGCGCTGCCAGCCGAGAAGATAGGTCCAGAAGAGTTCCTGCGTGACATGGAACACGAAGGCGCCGAGGACCGGACCCCAGAGCGTGCCCTTGCCGCCGAGGATGGCCATCAGAACCATCCAGACGCCGAATGTCGCGCCCGCGAAGGCGACGTCGCGCGGGTCGATGAAGCCGATCATGTTGGCGGCAAGGCCGCCCGAAATGCCGAGGAAGAAGGCCGACACACTCCACGCGAAAATCTTGATCCGCGTCGTGCGAAGCCCCATCGCATCCGCCTTGTCCTGATCGTCGCGAATGGCGTTGAGCGCGAGGCCGAAGCGCGTGCCGTAGAGCCAGCGGCAGGTGAGAAAGCAGAGGGCGGCGAGCGCGAACAGCGAATAGCAGAAGAAGAATTCGCGCGAGCCGAGATCACCGGGATAAAGCGGCAGCGCGAGGCCAGAACCCGCGCCGACATAGCGCCAGCCGCTGGCGATCTCCCCCGCCGCGATGCCGAGACCGAGCGTGCCGATGGCGAAATAATGCCCGCGGATGCCGAGCAGGGCAGCGCCGAACACGATCGCGGCGAGAACGGCAAGCACCGCGCCAACCGCAAGGCCGAGCGCCAGCCCCTCAAAATAGGGAAGCCCCGCATCGCGCTGCAGAACGGCGGCGGCGTAGCAGCCGATACCGAAGAAGACGATGTTGCCGAACGAGTTGTAGCCCATGCGGCCGCCCAGCATGTCCCATGTGAGCGCGAAGACGACCATGAGCCAGAGAAAGGCAAGCTGCGTGACGAGACCGGGCAGGAGAAAGGGTGCCGCGATGCCGAAGAGCGCCAGCGCGGCCATGATGTGCCAGTCGTTGACGCGGCTCATTGGAGATGGCTCCGCTTGCGCGCCGCGCGCGCATTGCGCCAGACGAGAATGGCTACCATCAGCGCGAAGACGAAGGCGATCTGGAATTCGACGCCGAAGATGAAGCCCGCCGCATTTTCAAGCGCGCCGAGGCCGAGACCCGCCGCAATCACCCCCGCGACATTGCCGACGCCGGCGACGACCACCACCATGAAGGAGCGAACGGTATAAGGGAGCCCGACATAGGGATGGATGGTCCAGGCCATGACGGCAAGGCTGCCCGCCGCGCCGCACAGCGCCGCATTGAGCGCATAGGTCATGGCGTAGACGCGGTCCGTGTCGATGCCGAGGATACGCGCGGCACGCGGGTTCTGCGCGGTTGCGCGGATGGCCTGGCCGAGCCGCGCATGACGGAGGAAGAGCCAGAGCACGGCCCCCGCGACCAGCGCCAGACCGAAGGCGAGGATCTTGATCCAGGCGAGCGTGACCGTGCCGCCGAGCAGATGGAGCGAACCGAGTTCGGCATCGACCGTGCGCACCTCCGAGCCGAAAAGCAAATTCGCAAGCTGCTGGATCAGGATCGAAAGGCCGAAGGTGGCGAGGATGGAAATGAAGATGTCCTTGTCCACCACGCGGAAGATGACGGCACGGTAGATGAGCCAGCCGACGCAGAACATGACGACGGCCGAGACAGGCAGGCCAAGAAGTGGCGGCATGCCCGACTGGACGAGCAGGAATGTCACATAGCCGCCCAACACCACAAGTTCGCCCTGCACGACATTGACGATATTGAGCACGCCCCAGACCAGTGCCATGCCGTAGGCGGCAAGCGCGAAGATCGCACCGATGAGCAGCCCGTTCAGAATGACGTCGATGGCAAGCGGCGGGTACTGAAAGAAAAGCAGCAGATTATCGAGCACGAATTTCTGTTCCCGCAGTTTAGCGTGCCGACCAGGACGGTGTCGGCCAGCGGACTTCCGCCTCGGCGAAGGCTTGCGGATAGACGACGACATATTTGCCGTCCTGCACCTGGAAGAGCACCGTCGGCTTCGACATATTCTTGCCCGTCTCGTCGAACTTCACGGGCCCGTAGAATGTCTTGATGTCAGTCTCGGCGAGCGCGTCGCGCACGGCATCCGGCTCGAGCGAGCCCGCGCGCTCGAAGGCGTCCGCGAAGACCTGCACGGCGGCACTCGACTCCGCTGCCTGATAGGGCGCGGCGTGGCCGTAGGTCTCCTCATAGAGGGTAGCGTAGTCGGCGGCGCTGCCGAAAAGCGCGTCGGAATATTTCAGCGTCGAGGCCCATTGCGCGGCGCACAGCGTGTATTCCGCGATCTTCCCGAACTTCTCGGCAATCTGGGCGCTGTCGCAATGCGTGATCGCGAGCATGGGCACGTCGACGCGCTGGTCGGCAAGCTGGCGGACGACAAGCGCCGCGCCCTTGTCGTGGCCGGAGACGAGCAGCAGGTCGGGTTTCAGCACCTTCGCCTTGGAGAGCGTTGCCGACATGTCGTTGAGTTCCGGCGGCAGCTTGTCGTCGATCACGATCTTCATGCCGAATTTCGCGGCATCTTCCATGACGCCCTCGCGAACATCCTGCGAGAAGGGATCGTTCTCGAAGGCCATGGCGACGCGGAGCTTCGAGGGGTCCTCGTTCACGTTCGCGGCAAGCTCGACCGCGCCGCGCAGATACTGGTCGGTGGTGGAGAGGACGGCGAAGAGATAGCGATAGCCCTTGCGGAAGAGCGAGACGGCGGCACCGTTCGCCTCGACCATCGGCACGCCATATTTCTCGGTCACTGGCGCAATCGCTTCGGTGAGACCGGAGGAATAGGGCCCGAGGAGATATTTGACGCCATCCTGCTGGATCAGCCGCTCGACAAGCTGGGCGCCGCGCGCGGGCGTCGACTCGTCGTCGTAGTAGACAACCTCGAGCTTGTAGGTCTTGCCGGCGACCGTGACGCCGCCCTCCTCGTTGATGCGCTTGACGGCGAGGTCGTAGCCGTTGCGCGTGAAGGCGCCGTTAGAGGAATATTTTCCTGTCAGGGAGACCGCTGCGCCGAGCCGGATGGTGCCCGCCTCGTCCGCCGAGGCCGCGCCGGCCCAGACGAGCGCCACGCCCAGAAACAGGCCGGTAACGAAGCCTTTCATCATCTCCCCCTCGCTGAGAAATCCGCATTCGCGAGACCTTATACCCATCTTGAAGGGGTCGTGGGAAATTCCCAAATATCATTCGCCGGACGCCGGGATACCGGGTCGGCATGGACAAGGCGGCTACCGGCCGGATGGCGGTGGAGCCCCGCCTTGAAGATGACCAACATCGCTTCAAGAAGGATGTAGCTATGCGCAGTTTCGACTTTTCTCCCCTTTACCGCTCGACCGTCGGCTTCGACCAGCTTCAGTCGCTGCTCGATTCCGTCACCCGCGAGGCGGGCCCGACCTACCCGCCCTACAACATCGAGCGGACCAGCGAAAACGACTACCGGATCACCCTCGCCGTGGCCGGCTTCGGCCAGGACGACCTCGAGCTTGAGGTGAAGCAGAACGTGCTCACCATCAGCGGCAAACGCGTCGAGCCCGAGGAGGGCAACTACCTTCATCGCGGCATCGCCGGCCGCAGCTTCGAGCGCCGCTTCCAGCTCGCCGACCATGTGGAGGTGAAAGGCGCCCATCTCGAAAACGGGCTCCTTCATGTGGACCTCGTGCGCCGCGTACCCGAGGAACTGAAACCGCGCCGGATCGAGATTTCCGCGCCGGCGAAGGGTGCGAAGACGCTGGAAGGCAACCTGGCAACCGCCGCGGACTGATCCGCTAACAATGCAGTCATGAACGCGAGGGGCGCCCCTAGGGCGCCCCCTTTTGCGTGTGAACCTCAGTCGAGTTTCAGCCGCGTCTCGACCAGCGTCGGATCGCCCTCGATGCGATAGCGCGTGAAGCCGAGGTCGTCGCACATGCTGAGCATGCTGCGGTTTTCCCGCAGCACGTGCCCGAAGATCTCGCCCACGCCTCGCTGACGGCCATAGCCGATCAGCTTTTGCATCAGGGAATAACCGAGCCCGTGACCGTGAAGGTCGCTGCGGACGAGAATGGCGAATTCCGCGCGTTCCCTGTCCGGGTCCTCCGACAGGCGCCCGACGGCGGCCGCCTCTTTCAGCGTGTCGTCGGTGAAGACGATGAAGGCCATCTCGCGGTCGTAGTCGATCTGCGTGAGGCGCGCGGCAAGCTGGCGCGGCAGCTTGCGGAGCGGCGAGAGAAAACGGAGGCGTATGTCCTCTGCATCCGTATGTTCGAGAAGATCGTCGATCAGGGCCGCGTCCTCCGGCCGGATCGGGCGGAGCGGATAGGCACGACCCTCGCGGTCGGCGAGGCTCGCTTCAAGCGAAGTGGGGTAAGGCCGGATCGCGAAGCGCGAGGTGCCCTTGCCCTTTGCCGGAAGGATGCGGACCCGCGCGTCGAGCGCGATGACACCATTCTCGTCCGCCCACAGGGGATTGATGTCGAGCTCCGCGACCTCCGGATGATCGGCGGCGAGATCGCCGAGCGCCATGAGCACCGACACGATGGCGTTTCCATCGGCGGGCGGACGGCCGCGATACCCGTCCAGCAGGCGCGAAACGCGGGTGCGGGAAATCAGGTCTTCGGCAAGAACACGGTTGAGCGGCGGCAATGCCATCGCCTTGTCGCGAACAACCTCGACCGCCGTACCGCCCTGCCCAAAGAGGATGACCGGCCCGAAAGTCGCGTCGTCGACGATGCCCAGAATGAGCTCGAAAGCATCCGGCTTCCTGACCATCTGCTGTACGGTGAACCCTTCGATCTCGGCACCCGGACAAAACCGCGCCACGCGCGAAAGCATCCGCGAGGCGGCTTCCGACACGGCCTCCGCATTGTCCAGACCGAGCGCCACACCGCCGACATCGCTCTTGTGCGTGATGTCCGGCGAAAGAATCTTGAGCGCGACCGGATAGCCGATCTCGTCGGCAACCTTTGCCGCCTCGGAGGCGGATGCGACGATCCGCGTATCGACCACGGGAACGCCATAGGCGGCGAGGAGGTGCTTCGCCTCCGCCTCGCTCAGCCATTCGCGGTTCTCGGCGAGCGCCGTTTCGACGAGGCGCCGCGCGGCCTCGCGATCGTGCTGCGGTTCCGCCGGGCCGGCGGCCGGAATTTCGAGCAGCAGCCGCTGATTGCGCTCGTGCCGGACATGCAGCATGAAGGCCCGCACAGCGCTTGTCGGCGTGTCGTAGGTCGGAATGCGATGCGTCTGAAATGCCTCCCGCGCGGCGCGCGCGCCCTTGTCGCCCAGCCAGTTGGTGAAGACGGGTTTGCTCGACGCTTCCGCCGCGTCGATGACGGCGTGGGCGGCAGAGAGATTGTTCACGACGGCGGTCGGGCAATTCATCACGAGAACGGCGTCCGTTCCCTTGTCCTTCAGAAGCGCTTCCATCGCATGGGCATACCGCTCCGCGCCCGCGTCGCCGATAATGTCGACGGGATTGGCGCGGCTCCATGTGCGCGGCAGAACGGCGTCGAGCGTGGCAATCGTCTCCGCCGCGATCTCGGCGAGACGTCCCCCCTCGTCGATCAGGAAATCGGTGGCGAGGACGCCGACGCCGCCACCATTGGTGAGAATGCCGAGCCGGTCGCCGAGGATCGGACGGCGTTCCGACCGGGCGGAGAGCGTTTCGACGGCGTCGAACAGGTCCTCGATCCCGTCCTCGCGCAACATGCCTGCACGCCGGAAGGCCGCCTGGTAGACGGCATCCGATCCCGCAAGCGCGCCGGTATGCGACGCCGCAGCGCGCGCCCCCGCCTCATGGCGGCCGGACTTGATGACGATGACCGGTTTCAGCCGCGATGCCTGACGCCCGGCGGACATGAACTTCCGCGCGTCCCGGACAGATTCGATATAGAGCAGAATGCTTTTCGTTTGCGGGTCGGCGGCGAGAAAATCGAGCATGTCGCCGAAATCGACATCCGACATGCCGCCGAGCGAGGCGATATGCGAGAAGCCGATGCCCCGGCTCGTCGCCCAGTCGAGCACGGCGGTGACAACGGCGCCCGATTGCGAGACGAAGGCGACATTGCCCTTCTCCGGCTGCACGTGACCGAATGAGGCGTTGAGGCCGTTGCCCGGCGTCATGATGCCGAGACAGTTCGGCCCCGCGATGCGCAGCAGATGCGGCCTGGCCGCTTCAAGCATTTGCGTCTGCAGGGCGCGGCCTTCCTCACCGAGTTCACCGAAACCCGCCGTGATCACGACGGCAGCCTTCGTTCCCCGCGCGCCGAGTTCCGAGATGAGCCCGGGCACCGTCTGCGGCGGCGTGGCGACGACGGCAAGGTCAGGCACGCCGGGGAGGCTCGCCACATCGCTATAGACCTCCGTTTCACCGATCCGGTCACCGCGGGGATTGACAGCCCATACCGGACCCGGCAGCCCCGCGCCGAGGAGGTTCTTGAGGAGCACGTTGCCGACGGAGCCTTCCCGCCCGCTTGCCCCGATGAGGGCGACAGAGCGGGGGGCATACATACGGTCTAGATTTCGGATCGACATTCAGCTTCCTCGGTTACCTGTGGACCGGAAGAGGGGGGCGCCGCCGGCCGGCCCAGCCTACGCGGCATTCATTGCGTTCACATGGCCGCCCATCGCCGCACCCGCTCCCGACCACGCAACGCATTGAAAATCATGGAAAAACTTCATGCAAGTCCGGACGGATGGAACCCGGCTTAGGCACCTCTTAACCCCCCTCCTGCTATGAAAGACAGCTCATCCGAAGGGATGGGGGGGGGACCGGTGGGTCCAACGGATTTTTGCTGACCGGACCCGGTCCGGCGGGAACGACGGGGACATGCGCGGACACGCCTATGCCAGCTTCGACTATCGCCGTCTTCGCTCGTTTATCGGGCCGACGGCGCGCGACGTTGCGCTGAAAATGCTCGCCGTTCTGGTGGTCCTCACCAGCATCCAGTCCGTTGTCGACTACTACCAGCTTCGGAGCGTGATGCTGGAAAGCGTCGAGCAGCGGGCCGCCGGCATCGCCGACCATCTCGCGATGCGATCGCATCTCGACGGCGACTTCACGGTCGGCGAAGCGAGCCAGGCCGTATCGCGCGAGGCGCTCTGGCATCAGGATTTGCTGGCGGTATACCTGATCGACGACGCCGGTCGCGTGATCGAGGGCGAAGAGACCGCCCGCATCCCGGACACGGCTGCCTTTATCGACACGCCGGAAGTCCGCACCGCAATCAATGCGAGCTTCATCCTGAAGCGGCCTCAAGGCTTCGAAATGAAATTCCGCGGCCATGACGGCTGGGTCTATGTCGCGGCGATACCGGGCACGGCACTTGGCACCTTGACCTTTGTCGACTTGCGTCCCTTGCGGGCCGACCTTGCCGCTTCGACCATCTCTTCCACGTTCCGCAGGATGGTGACGACCGTCATCCTGCTCGGCGCCCTCTTCATCGTTCTCCATGCCGCCGTGATCGGCCCCATCCAGCGGCTCGCAAGCGCCGTCCGGGAAAGCGCAGGTGGGCATTTCGAGCCGCCGCATGAAATCCCCAAAGGTGAACTTGACGACCTCGCCCAGCTCTTCGGCCAGGTCTTCGGCAGGCTGCAACACAGTCTGCGCGAAAACGAGCAGCTTGCTCTCGTCGCCAACGGCACCGATGCCGGTGTCCTGATTACCGACCGCACGGGCCGTATCGTCTGGGCAAATGCCGGCTATCTTCGCATGACCGCATTCGACCGCGAGGACATCGAAGGACGGCTGCCGCGCGACATCCTTACCCGGCACGCCGGTGTCGGCTCCCTGAAAATCCTTGCGGAAAGCGCCGCCGACGGCGAGGCGCGCAACGTCGAGATGATCGGGCTCACCAAACAGGGCAAGCAGTATTGGGCCTCGATCGAGGTGCGCCCGATCCGCGATACGCGTGGCGCGATCCGCAACTACATCGTTGTCGAAACGGACGTCAGCAATGCGAAGCAGACGGAAATAAAGCTGAAGCGCAGCCAACTCGAACTGCAGGATCGCGTGCTCGACCTTCAGCACACATCGCTGCAGCTCGAGCAGGAGCGCGCGAAGCTCGCCCGGACGGCGCACGATCTTTCTGTGGCGAAGGAAGCGGCGGAGAACGCCAACCGCGCGAAATCCACCTTCCTCGCCACAATGAGCCACGAGTTGCGCACGCCGATGAACGGCGTTCTTGGCATGGCGGATCTCCTTCTCTCAGGCGGCCTGACCCCGGAACAGCGCGACCGCGTGTCGACGATCCGTGAATCCGGCGAATGCCTGCTCACGATCCTTAACGACATTCTCGACCTCTCGAAGCTCGAAGCCGGGCGGCTTGAACTCGAACCGGAACCGACATCGCCGAGGAGCATCCTCGAAACCGTGGTCGAGGTCCTGCGTCCGAATGCGGTGGAAAAGGGTCTCGTCCTGACGAAGAGCGAGTATGGCGATATCCCGCAGCGTATCGTCGGCGATCCGACACGCCTTCGCCAGATTCTGTTCAACCTCATCGGCAACGCGATCAAGTTCACACCGAAAGGCGAAGTGAACGTCTCGTTGACCGCACACGCCCGCACCGAGCCCGGCGTGATGGACCTCGTCTTCATGGTACGCGACACCGGCATCGGCATTCCCGAAGCCATGCTGTCGCGACTCTTCACTCGCTTCCAGCAGGCAGATTCCTCGATCTCCCGCACCTATGGCGGCACCGGCCTCGGCCTCGCGATCACCCGCGAGCTGACGACGCTGATGAACGGCACCATCGACGTCGAGAGCACGGAAGGCGAAGGCAGCAGCTTCACTGTGCGCCTTCCCGTCCGCATCGTCGCAGGCACCGCGCCGGAAGAAGAGCCGGTGGCGGCCGAGACATCCCCGCCGCCCGGAATGACGGGATCACTGAGAGTGTTGCTCGCCGAAGACCAGCCCGTGAATCAAAAACTCATGTCCGCGGTGATGGAGCGGCTGGGCCACGAGCTGACCATTGCCGAAAATGGCGTCGAGGTGATCCGTAAACTGCGCGAGGGAAGCTTCGACATCATCCTGATGGACATTCAGATGCCGGTGATGGACGGCATCCAGGCGACAAAAGTGATCCGAGCTTTCGACGAACCCTGGCACAGGATTCCAATCGTGGCCCTGACCGCGCATGCGATGGAAGGACACTGCGAACTCTATATGGCGGCCGGCATGAACGGCTTCGTCTCCAAGCCGTTCAAGATCGACGTGCTGGTGGCCGAGATGGCGCGTGCCGTCGGCGAAGCCGCCAAGCCCGTGGCTACACCTGAACCGAAAGCCGCCGTGTCGGCACCGCAGGCTTCTCAGGCCGACGACGCGCTTGCGGGAATGCTGGAAGAACTGGAACGGCTGGCCGGATAGGCGGGACGTCAGTCGTCGTCGCCGGTCAGGATACGAAGTTTTTCGACGATCCGCGCACCCGTTTCGCCGCCGTCCCCGGAAATATTGTTGTCCGAGACAGTCTTCAGCATACGGATGTGCATCTGGAGGATATTGAGTTCTTCGGGTGCGACGCGCGGAGCGCTGCGAAGATAACGGCAAAAGGAAGCGCCGATATCGGTAACGAGATCGTAGCCGAAGGAACCGCCCTGCCCCTTGATATTGTGGGCGATGCTGTGAAGCTCATCGAGAATGCCTTCGACCGGCGCTCCGGCCTCCAGTCGCGACCAGACTTCACAAAGCGTATCGACATCCTTGGCAAGCTGCTGACGATAGGTATCGCGAAGCGCCTCCACAGCCGCTTCCGCCTGCGCGATCAGGTTCTCGAACTCCGACGCTTTTTCGTCCTTCGGAATCATATTCCACCCGATACCTGAACCGGCTCGATGCCCTCCAGCCAGCGTAATCGCGGGGGATTAACGAACGCTGAAACCTCAACCGGCGGCCAGGTCCAGAAAACGGTCGATCTCGGCGGCAGTCGTCTGGAACGAGGTGACGAGGCGGACGGTACGGGCCTGCTCATCGTCACCCGGCATCGGCCAGGGATGAAACCGCGCCCCTCCCTCCCGCAGGCGCTTGATGAGGGCGACGGGCAGCCGGACGAACACCTCATTCGCCTGCGGCGTCAGGTGAATATCTATTCCGGCGATCCCGGCAAGGCCTGACGCGAGCCGCGCCGCCATCGCGTTTGCATGAGCGGCAAGCCGGAGCCACAAGCCGTCCGTCAGATAGGCTTCGAGCTGGGCCGAGAGGAACCGCATCTTGGAGAGAAGGTGCCCGGCTCGCTTCCGGCGGAAGGAAAGATCCTTCGCCAGCTCCGGGTCGAAAACGAGGACGGCCTCGGCGGCAAGCGCACCGTTCTTGGTGGCTCCGAACGACATGATGTCTATGCCTGCCTTCCATGTGACGGCCGCCGGCGGGACATCAAGCGCGGTAAGCGCGTTCGCAAAGCGCGCGCCGTCCATATGGACATGAAGGCCACGGCCGCGCGCGACTTCGACAAGCGCTTCTATTTCCGAGACCGAATAGACACTTCCCATCTCCGTCGATTGCGTGATCGTGAGCGCCGATGGCTGGACATGGTGGACGACGCCGGCAGGCAGAGACGCGAGTGCGGCGGCAAGCGCGCGCGGATCGATCTTCGCCGCCGCTCCGCCGACAGGTACGAGCTTTGCGCCGCCGGAAAACATTTCCGGCGCGCCGCATTCATCGACATGGACATGAGCGAGTTCGTGGCACATGACCGCACCGTGAGAGGGCGTGAGCGCCGCGAGCGCGAGCGCATTGGCCGCCGTTCCCGTTACCACCGGAAAGACGGCCACCTCGCACTCGAACAACTCCGAAAAGCGGCGCGTCAACCGCGCCGTCACCTCGTCGGCGCCGTAAGAGGCCGCCGTACCGCCATTGGCCCGCGTCAGCGCATCCAGAATTTCAGGCGCGGCGCCCGCCGCATTGTCGCTCGTGAAGTCCATCGCCATCCTCGCTTTGCGCGCGAGTATTCACGAATATGCGGTATCTGTCAGGCGACGGCTTCGACACGCTCCGGTTTTCCCGACCAGAACCAGGCCATGCTGGGCCGCGACAGCCCAAGCATCATGCCGCCCAGCGTCGCCGGATGCAGCCAGAGCTGATCGGACGGGAGGTGCGGCGCGCGCCCTTCCGGCCGGTCGAGCGTGAAGCCGGCGCCAGCCGCAGTGGCGCGATCGGCAATCAGGTTGATCTCCGATGTTTCGGCAAAGGCCATATAGAGGCTCTGCCCGAACTTGCGGAAGTAACGCTCCATCGTCGTGCCCGGCGTCGTCGGCTCGATGACTTCGAGCCGGTCGAGCTTGTCCTTTTTGAACAGTGTCAGCGTGCCTCGATAGCCGAACTTCTCGGAAACGATCTCGGTATAGTTGCTGCCGTCGAGGCCGAAAAGCTCATTGAGCTGCCGTGCGACGCCGGGCGTATCGGCCGAAAGGAGCGTCGTCTCATAAAGAAAGTCGACATGGCCGACAGGCTTCAGCGGCTGGTCCTTGCTGAGTACGACGCGAAGCCCCTCAATGCCGGTATCGGCGACGTCGAGATGAAGCTGGCCCCCCTCGCTGAGCGGTGCGATGCCCTTGCCGCGAAGACGGGCTTCCAGCCCCGCGAGGTCCGGGCTTGCCGCGCCCGCCGCATAAAGATGCGCGCCACGACGCGATACGGCATCCGCAATGCGCCCCGTGCCGTCCGGCGCCAGCAATTCGATGGCCCCCGTACCGATCCGCAGCGTCAGCCGCTGCGCACCGAGACCGGCCACCTTGTCCCGGCCTGCAGGCTCCGCGCCCAGAATATCGATCCAGCCCCGCGCCGCCGCATCGGCATCCGGCACAGCAAGCTGCACCCTGTCTATTCTGCTCAGCATTCGCCTCTCCCGCTTGTTCTTGCCGGGAAAGCATGTCAGAGACGGACCCACGACGGAACCGCCTGAAATATTCCATAATTATTGAAAAGATCGGCTGCCGTCTATAGGTCAGCAATCCTGTCTTATTTACTTGATTCAGGGGGCTAGGTTTGGCATGATCCGGCAGCCGGGAAAGCGTGACTTTTCAGGTGCGAACGGTCGACCGAAAACGATGGTCTGCCGGCCTCAGTAAAAGCCTCCGCTCCGGGCAATAGGGAGCGCCCAGCAGAAAGCTCCGTCTGAGATGGCGGCACACTGCAAGGGCATGCAAGAGCGCCATTCGTCGGGTCTGACGGCGGCGCCCGGGCGTGCCGGAAGGTGGACCGCCGAAGCGGTCCGGCGGCGACTTGTCTCGCCGGAATTTTGGCCGGGATTTTCAGGCCGAATTTGCAGGCTGGGACTTTTGCGATAACGCGCGGTCCGCTAGCGTCCCCCGCCCCGAGGAATCGGGGCCCGGCCGGAAAGGTTCGGGGGAAGGGCGGCGCGCGCGAGTGAAGAATTGAATACGTCGAGGCGACCTGCGTCGTGAATGGGGCCGTAACCCCCATGAGCGGGTCTGGGTGGAAGGATGATGGGTATGACGCAGAAGCGGGAAGACATGAGCCGGGATCCGGCCACGCATCTGGCGGGTTTGCCGGCGGCGCAGGGTCTCTATGACCCCCGTAACGAGCACGATGCCTGCGGCATCGGTTTCGTGGCGAATATCCACAACCGAAAATCCCACAAGATGATCGAGGACGGCCTGCGGATTCTCGAGAACCTCGAGCACCGCGGCGCGGTCGGCGCCGACCCGAAGGCGGGCGACGGCGCGGGCATCCTCATCCAGATTCCGGACGCCTTTTTCCGCAAGGAAGCGAAGAAGCTCGGATTCGAGCTTCCCGCCGAAGGCCATTACGGCATTGGCCACCTGTTCCTGCCGATGGACAGCGCCGAGCGGGCAAAGATTTGCGCGCTCGCCGAAAAGGTCATCGCGGAGGAAGGCCAGACCTTCCTCGGCTGGCGCGACGTACCGGTCGACAATTCCGATCTCGGTTATTCCGTGAAGCCGACAGAGCCTTTCCACCGGCAGGTCTTTGTCGGCCGGGGCGCATCCTGCAAGGACCAGGATGCCTTCGAGCGGAAGCTCTTCGTCATCCGCAAGCGCATCTTCAACACCCTCTTCCACGAGGGCGGCACGATTCCGAAGGGGCTCTACATCGCCTCTCTCTCGTCACGCACCGTCGTCTACAAGGGCATGCTGCTGGCAGCGCAGGTCGGCAAGTACTACAAGGACTTGGCCGATCCGGAGATGGTGACGGCACTCGCGCTCGTTCATCAGCGCTTCTCCACCAACACCTTCCCGACATGGAGCCTCGCGCACCCCTTCCGCATGGTCTGCCACAACGGCGAGATCAACACGAAGCGCGGCAACGTGAACTGGATCCAGGCGCGCTATTCGTCGATGCAGTCGGAGCTTCTGGGCGACGATCTCAAGAAGCTGTGGCCGATCGCCGTCGAAGGCCAGTCGGACACGGCATGCTTCGACAACGCGCTCGAACTTCTCGTCATGGGCGGCTATTCGCTGTCGCACGCGATGATGATGCTGATTCCCGAAGCCTGGGCGGGCAACCCCCTCATGGATGCGGAACGCCGCGCCTTCTACGAATATCATGCCGCGCTGATGGAGCCGTGGGACGGCCCCGCCGCCGTGGCCTTTACCGATGGCCGCCAGATCGGCGCCACGCTTGACCGCAACGGCCTGCGGCCCGCGCGCTACTACGTCACCGACGACGGCGACGTGATGATGGCGTCCGAAATGGGCGTGCTGCCCGCGCCTGAAGAAAAGATCGTCGAGAAGTGGCGGCTGCAGCCCGGCAAGATGCTGCTGATCGACCTTGAGCAGGGCCGGATCATTTCCGATGCCGAAATCAAGGCGCAGCTCGCAAAGCTTCATCCCTATCAGGAGTGGCTGAACGCCACGCAGATCCAGCTTGAGGATATGCCGGCGCCCCTGCAGCCCGCGACGCAGCCGACATATGCGTCGCTGCTCGATACGCAGCAGGCCTTCGGCTACACGCAGGAAGACATCAAGTTCCTGATGACGCCGATGGCCATGGAAGGCCAGGAAGCCGTCGGGTCGATGGGCACCGACACGCCCATCTCCGCACTCTCTTCGAAGTCGAAGCTGCTCTACACCTATTTCAAGCAGAACTTCGCGCAGGTGACGAACCCGCCGATCGACCCGATCCGCGAGGAACTGGTGATGTCGCTGGTCTCGTTCATTGGGCCGCGGCCGAACCTGCTCGACCTTGAAGGCATGTCGTCGGTGAAGCGCCTCGAAGTGCGCCAGCCAATCCTGACCAACGAGGACCTCGAAAAGATCCGCATGATCGGTGAAGTGGCCGACAATCATTTCCGGACACAGACGCTCGACATCACCTATGACGTGAGCCGCGGCGCGGAAGCCATGGCGGAAATGGTGGAACGGCTCGGCGCGCGTGCAGAAGAGGCGGTGAGGCAGGGCTACAACATCGTGATCCTGTCGGACCGTCTGGTTTCGTCGGATCGTGTTGCCATCCCGGCGCTGCTCGCGACGTCCGCCGTGCATCATCACCTGATCCGGCAGGGGCTTCGCACGTCGGTCGGCCTCGTCGTGGAAACGGGTGAAGCGCGCGAGGTACATCATTTTGCCTGTCTCGCCGGCTACGGCGCGGAAGCGATCAACCCCTATCTCGCCTTCGAGACGCTTGCCGACATGGCGCCGCACCTCGACGAAGGCTTGACGCGCTACGAAGTTGAAAAGCGCTACATCAAGGCGATCGACAAGGGCCTGCTCAAGGTCATGTCCAAGATGGGCATTTCGACGTACCAGTCCTATTGCGGCGCGCAGATTTTCGACGCCATCGGGCTCAGAAGCGATTTCACCAGGAAGTATTTCACGGGCACGATCTCGATGATCGAAGGTGTCGGTATCGAGGAGATTGCGGAAGAAACGATCCTTCGCCACAAGCTCGCCTTCTCCGACGCGCCCGTTCTGAGGAACGCGCTCGATGTCGGCGGCGAATATGCCTATCGCGTTCGCGGCGAAGACCACGCATGGACAGCTGAATCCGTGCGCGACCTTCAGCACGCTGTGCGCGGCAACAGCCGCGACAAGTACCGCTCGTTCGCACGCCAGATCAACGAGCAGAACGAGCGCCTGCTTACCATTCGCGGCCTGTTCGAGATCAAGAACGCCGAGGATGACGGACGCAAGCCCATCGCCGTCGATGAAGTCGAGCCCGCCGTCGAGATCGTCAAGCGTTTCGCGACCGGCGCGATGTCCTATGGTTCGATCAGCCGCGAAGCCCATACGACGCTCGCCATTGCCATGAACCGCATCGGCGGACGCTCCAACACGGGCGAAGGCGGTGAGGAAGCGGATCGCTTCGTGCCAATGCCGAACGGCGACAGCATGCGCTCGGCGATCAAGCAGGTCGCCTCGGGCCGCTTTGGCGTGACGACGGAATACCTCGTCAACGCCGACATGATCCAGATCAAGATGGCGCAGGGCGCGAAGCCCGGCGAAGGCGGACAATTGCCCGGGCACAAGGTCGACGCGGTGATCGCCAAGGTGCGCCACTCGACGCCGGGCGTCGGCCTCATCTCGCCGCCGCCGCACCACGACATCTATTCGATCGAAGACCTGGCACAGCTCATCTTCGACCTGAAGAACACCAACCCCGCCGCCATGATCTCCGTAAAGCTCGTGTCGGAAGTAGGCGTGGGCACTGTCGCGGCCGGTGTGTCGAAGGCGCGCGCGGACCACGTGACGATCTCCGGCTTCGAGGGCGGCACAGGCGCCTCCCCGCTGACCTCGATCAAGCATGCGGGCAGCCCGTGGGAAATCGGCCTCGCCGAGACGCACCAGACGCTCGTAATGAACCATCTGCGCAGCCGCATCGCCGTCCAGGTCGACGGCGGCCTTCGCACGGGCCGCGACGTCATCATCGGCGCCCTGCTCGGCGCGGACGAATTCGGCTTCGCGACGGCGCCACTGATCGCGGCCGGCTGCATCATGATGCGCAAGTGCCATCTGAACACCTGCCCTGTCGGCGTCGCGACGCAGGATCCCGAATTGCGCAAGCGGTTCGTGGGCACGCCCGAACACGTCATCAACTACTTCTTCTTCGTCGCCGAGGAAGTGCGCGAACTGATGGCGGCCATGGGCTATCGCACATTCAATGAAATGATCGGGCAGATGCAGATGCTCGACAAGCGCAAGGTCGTGGAACACTGGAAGGCGAAGGGGCTCGATTTCTCGCGGCTCTTTCACAAGCCGCCGCCGAGCCCCGGCGTGGAGATCTACCGCTCGGAAGCGCAGGATCACCGCATCGAAGGCGTCATGGACCGCACGCTTATCGAAAAGGCGAAGGATGCAATCGAGCACCGGAAGCCCGTGCAGATCGAACTGCCGATCAACAACACGGATCGCGCGACCGGCGCCATGCTGTCAGGCGAGATCGCGAAGCGTCACGGTTATGCGGGCCTGCCCGACGAGACGATCCACGTCAAACTGAAGGGCACCGCAGGCCAGAGCTTTGGCGCCTGGGTCGCCTCGGGAGTAACGCTCGAGCTGGAAGGCGAGGCTAACGACTATGTCGGCAAGGGCCTGTCAGGCGGCCGGCTGATCGTCTATCCGCCGGCCAACTGCCGTATCGTGCCGGAGAAAAGCATCATCGTCGGCAACACCGTGCTTTACGGTGCGATCAGCGGCGAATGCTATTTCCGGGGCGTCGCCGGCGAACGTTTCGCAGTACGCAACTCCGGTGCCATCGCCGTTGTCGAAGGCACGGGAGATCACGGCTGCGAATACATGACGGGCGGCATCGTGGTCGTACTCGGCGAAACGGGCCGCAACTTCGCGGCCGGCATGTCGGGCGGTATCGCCTATGTGCTGGACGAGGACGGCATGTTCGAACGCCGCTGCAACCTCGCCATGGTCGATCTCGAACCGGTGAAGGAAGAGCACGACATCATGGAGCGGCATCGCCACCAGACCGGCGATCTCGAAAGCCATGGCCGCGTCGATGTCATGAGCGACATGACGCGCTTCGATGCAGAGCGCCTGCATCAACTGATCGAAAACCACGCGCACTACACCAATTCGGCCCGTGCGCGGACCATTCTGGATAACTGGGAGGCCATGCTGCCCAAATTCCGCAAGGTGATGCCGGTGGAATATCGCCGCGCCCTGAAGGAAATGCAGCGGGCGCAGGAAACTGCGCAAGCCATGGCCGCAGCGGGAGAGTAAGTGTTGGGCAAGATTACAGGCTTCCTGGAAATCGACCGGCAGGACCGGAAGTACCTGCCGGCCGCGGACCGCGTTCGCAATTTCAACGAGTTCGTCATCCCGCTCGCCGAAGAGGCGCTGCGCGATCAGGCGGCGCGCTGCATGGATTGCGGTATCCCCTATTGTCACAATGGCTGCCCGGTGAACAACCAGATCCCGGACTGGAACGACCTCGTCTATCAGGCCGATTGGGCGGAAGCCTGCCGCAATCTCCATTCGACGAATAACTTCCCTGAGTTCACGGGCCGCATCTGCCCCGCCCCCTGCGAGGCGAGCTGCACCCTGAACCTCACCGATGCCCCGGTTACGATCAAGACGATCGAATGTGCGATCGTCGATCGTGGCTGGAAGGAAGGCTGGATTGCCCCGCAGGTACCCGCGAAGAAAACCGGCAAGCGCGTCGCCATTGTCGGCTCGGGCCCGGCAGGCCTCGCCGCCGCCCAGCAGCTTGCCCGGCGCGGCCACGATGTCCATCTTTTCGAGAAGTTCCAGAAGGCAGGCGGCTTGCTCCGCTATGGCATTCCCGACTTCAAGATGGAGAAGCTTCACATCGACCGCCGAGTCGAACAGATGGAGGCGGAAGGCGTCACCTTCCACTACGGCGTCCATGTCGGCGTCAACAAGGATGCGAAGGAACTCCTGTCCGGATTCGACGCCGTCATCCTCACCGGCGGATCGGAGAAGCCGCGCGATCTGCCGGTGGAAGGCCGCGAGCTTTCCGGCGTTCACTTCGCGATGGAATTCCTGCCGCAGCAGAACCGCCGCGTTTCGGATGAACCGATCGGTCAGGTCGAGCCCATTCTCGCCGGCGGCAAGCATGTCGTCGTGATCGGCGGCGGCGACACCGGCTCCGACTGTATCGGCACCTCGTTCCGTCAGGGCGCCGTATCGGTGACGCAGCTCGAAATCATGCCGGCGCCGCCCGAGAAGGAAAACAAGCTCCTAACCTGGCCGGACTGGCCACTCAGGATGCGCACTTCATCGAGCCAGGCCGAAGGCGCCACGCGCGACTTCGCCGTGATGACCCGCCGCATCCTCGGCAAGGACGGCCATGTGACGGCCATCGAATGCACGCGGGTCGATGAGAAGATGCAGCCTGTTCCCGGCAGCGAATTCGAAATCAAAGCCGATCTCGTGCTTCTCGCAATGGGCTTCGTACATCCCGTGCACGAGGGCATGCTCAAGGAACTTGGTGTCCAGCTCGATCCCCGCGGCAACGTGGCTGCCGACACCGCGACTTACAAATCGAGTCTCGGCAAGGTTTTCGCCGCCGGCGACATGCGGCGCGGACAGTCGCTCGTGGTATGGGCGATCCGCGAGGGCCGTCAGGCTGCTCGCGAGGTAGATCTCTTTCTCATGGGGGAAACAACGCTTCCGCGCTGATCCGATCAAAGCGCAAGAAGATCGAAGACAAAGCCCCCGTGACACGTATCACGGGGGCTTTTTCGTGAGCTGGATGAAAGAACGATGAACCCGATGAACGAGACCACAAGACAGGACTGGATCGACGGCATTCGCGTCATGGCGCCGCTGCTGCCGGGCGCCATACCCTTCGGTATGATCGCGGGCGTCGTCGCTTCCAATGCCGGGCTCGACGCACTGGCAGGCATCGGCCAATCGGTCGTAATCTTTGCGGGCGCGTCGCAGCTTGCCTCGACGCAACTCATCGCCGACGCCGCTCCCGTTCTCGTGGTCATCCTGACGGGCCTTGTGATCAATCTGCGCTTTGCGATGTACAGCGCCGCGCTTGCCGGGCATCTGGCGGCCTTGCCGCGCGGGAGACGCTGGCTCGTCTCTTATCTGATGACCGACCAATCCTACGCGCTGAGCGTCCTGCGCTATGCCGCCCGGCCGGAGATGAGTCTCGCCGCGAAATACGCCTTCTACATGGGCGGCGCGGCAGTCATGTGGATCGTCTGGCTGGCGGCGACGGCAGCCGGATATTTCCTGGGCAACAGCATTCCGGCAAGCTGGTCGCTCGACTTCTTCGTACCTCTGAGCTTCCTCGCGCTGATCGTCCCCGCAATCCGCGACCGGGCGAACGCTGCCGCGGCCCTGACAGGCGGCGCGGTCGCCGTGCTTGCATGGAGCCTGCCCTTCAATCTCGGTCTCTTCCTCGCCGCTATTTCCGGTGTCGCCGCGGGCTATGCGGTCGAAAGGCTGATGCCACAATCCCGGGAGAACTCCTGATGGACGCTCAAACGGTCTGGCTTGCCATCGTCGCCATAGGCATCGGCACCTTCGCGCTGCGTGCCTGTTTCATCGAGCTTGGCGGCCGCTTCACGCTGCCCGCCCCTGTGACGCAGGCGCTGCGCTTCCTGCCGGCCGCCGTGCTTTCGGCAATCATTGTGCCGGCCGTCCTGCGCGGTGAGGCGGGCAGCCTCTATTTCGGGATCGATAATCCGCGTCTCATCGCGAGCGTCGTCGCAACGCTGATCGCCTGGAAGACGAAGAGCGTTCTCGCGACGCTCGCCGTCGGCATGGGCACGCTCTGGATCTTGCAGGCGGCTCTGTAGCAGCGCTAGCCAGGCTGGTCGCTCAACATGCCGCGCAAAAGTTTCGCACCTTCTCTGGTCCGCGCGCGTTCATTGTCGAAACGCGACCTCACCTCCGGCCAGCCCGTACCGCGCAGTTCGGTCATCCCGTCGCGCACTTGGCCGGCAGGTTCGTTGAAACCGTTTTTCGACATCTGTTCGCTCCATGTGCCCGCCAGCGCCACCACACCGTTCTGCAACGGCCCGACTTCGAAGCCATTGACCCAGTTCATCAGCCGGTCGCTGCTGAAGACGAGAAGAATGAGTACGACGATCAGGAAGGTGCGCGCGACCCGCGCCACCGAACGTCGCGTCTCCTCGGCCTGCTGCAATTCGGCGCGCGACGCGGCTTCCCATCCGTCTTCCAGTTCCCTTTCGATCTCGCGGAGCAAATCGAGCATGGCACCTCAGAACTGGAAGTAGATGAAGGGAGCGACGCCCTCGGGCGCAACTGCCCAGATGAGCCAGATACCACCACCCAGCAGAAGCCCGAGCAAAGGCGACGGCAGCCACTGGATACCACGCGCAAGCCAGCGGCCGAGATGACGCGGGGTGAACTGGAAGAACATGGCAAGCAAAATGAGCCCAACCGCAAAGGGTGTGACGTATTGATTGGCATCCGACCAGCGGAACAGACCGGCAAGGTAGCTTCCCGCCGTCGAGAGGCTGTCGGCACGAAAGAATATCCAGGCGAAGCAAACGAGATGAAACGTCCAGACGATGCCGACGAAGTGCTGCGCCCCGTTGCCGATCGCGGTCAGGAGGCCGTAGTGACCGGGATGCGCCGGCGCGTATTCATCGAGCTTTTTCCGCGCAAAGCGCTCAAGTGCGAGCATGCCGCCATGAAATGCGCCCCAGACGACGAATGTCCAGGCGGCGCCATGCCAGATGCCGCCGAGGAACATGGTGAGAAAGAGATTGCGGTAGGTCTTGCCGTCGCCATGACGGTTGCCGCCGAGCGGTACATAGAGATAGTCGCGAAGCCACGTTGACAGCGAGATGTGCCAGCGGCGCCAGAAATCCTGAAGGCTCGAGGCCCGATACGGTTGGTCGAAATTTTCGAGAAACCGATAGCCGAGCAATGCCGCAACGCCGATGGCAATATCGCTGTAGCCGGAAAAGTCGCAGTAGATCTGAATCGCATATCCATAGACGCCGACCAGCAGATCGAGCGCGCCGACGGCCGACGGATCGAAAAAGACGGGGTCGACAAGTTCGGTTGCGAGATAGTTCGCGACCACCATCTTCTTCGCCAGTCCCGACAGGATCAGCACCACGCCGACGCCGACATGCGCGCGGGTCAGGCCGACCGGGCGGTGCAACTGCGGCAGGAAATCGGCCGCCCGCACAATCGGCCCCGCCACGAGCTGTGGAAAGAAGGAGATGTAGAGCATGACGTTGACGAGAGACTGCTCCGCCTTCACGTGACCGCGATAGACATCGACCACATAGGAAATGCCCTGGAAGGTGAAGAAGGAAATGCCGACCGGCAGGATCACCTGCATGAAAGGCAAGTCGCGCTCGAGCCCGGCGGTCTCAAGAACCACGGCAAACGACGTGAGAAAGAAGTCGTAATATTTGAAGAAGCCGAGAATGCAAAGACCGGCAGTCACGGCCAATCCGACAATCAGCTTGCGAAGTGCTGCGTGTTCAGTGCGCACCAGCGCCAGACCGGCGATATGATTGATGAGCGTAGAGAGAAAAAGCAGACCGAGAAACCGCCAGTCCCACCAACCGTAGAAGAAATAGCTGGCCGCAAGCAGTACAAGCTTGCGGACTCCCGGCGTCCAGCGCACGGCCCAGCTGACCGCGAACACGATCAGAAAGAATATGCCGAACTCAATGGTCGGAAAAAGCATGCCGCCCGCCACTCACGCACGTGTCGCCCAAATTAACCATCAGGGGGGCATGACGGCATGGGGGATCATCGTCCAACCGGAGCAAAAGCTCAACGGGCGCCTGCATTGTTAGTTAACCAACCGGCGGCACGCGCCCGGGCGGATTTTTCGTCCGCTCCGGGCGCGCCCTCAGGAAGCAGCTCAGAACTGCAGCGTGGCCGTCACGGATAGCTGATGAGAAGAAGAATCGGACCCGAACTCGCCGCCATATCCTCCGGACAGTGAGCCGCGCGCCATTCGATAGATAACGCCGGCGTTTACAAACGCCGCGCTCTCATTGGCCTGTTCACCGGTCAGCGAGAAGGCTCCGCCCGAATGGAAGCGGCCGTCCACCACCACATCTTCAGCCAGCAATTCCGCCGAGTAGCCGCCCTCGACATAAGGCTCGACAGTCCGCTTTTCGCCCAGACCGAGCGAAGCCCGGAGCGCCGCCCGCGCCCGGAGCGACTGGAAATCGCCCGAGTCGATGTCCAGATTTGCGCCGCCAGCCCCACTCTCCGAATAGCTCTCCATCAGAAGATAAGTGTAATCGGCCCGAATGGACGGCACGAGCATAAGCGCGCCCATGTCCATGCGGTAGCCCGCATCCGTGGAGACCATGCCTTGATAGCCCATCGAGTCGGCCTCGGCGAGGTAGTCGACAGCGCCGATCAGAATCTGGCGCCTCATCTCATATTCGTTGAGCGCAACGCCACCGATCAGGTCCCAGTAGGCCGGACCCGCGTTGAAGGACTTGTAAAGCTGAAGCGCATAGGAAACGAAGCTGCTGTCTTCAGAACCGCTTCTATCGTTTCCGATGGTCGAGCCTGCATAGGTAAAGGAAATGCCGGCGCCACCATTCCCGTCGAAGCTGTCGTATCCGAGCGAAAGCGCGAAGGTGTCACCGTCATATCCAGTGACGTTGTTCCCGTCCCTCTTGATGGTCGAGAAGGTCTCCTTTGCCCACCAGCCCTCTGTATGGGACCGCTTGCCTCTGCTGGCTGTGCCGCCTTCGCCATTGCGAAGAACGAAAAGCCGCGACGCGATTGCATCGTTAGCCAGGTTCTGCGCCATGACAGCGCTCTTTTCGCGCGCACCTGTAAGGTCTGGCAGCAACTGCGTATAAGCCGCCTCCAGCTCGGCTTCCGTTCCTATGCCGCCTATGGCCGAACCGAGAACATCGTCCGATTCCAGCGCCGTGGGGGCTGCATTGTAAATGGCGGCGAGATAGCCCGAATACCCAAGCTCCGCCGCCGTCTTCCGCTCAAGGTCGAGATAGAGCTGGTTTCCGATCAGATTGAGAACGGCGTTATATCCAGCCGTGACACCGCCGAGTTCGATGCCGGCATCCCCAACGATGCTGCCGCCTTCGGCAATCAAGAGACTGGCGGTCGTGGCCAGATAACTGGTGAAATTGACGTCGACGGTTGCACCGACATCGAACGTCGTCGCGCCCGTGGTGAGCACATAACCCGACGTTGTCAGGTTCACCGGATCGAAAGTTGTGAAGAAAGTGGAATCCGCTCCGAAATTCGCCGTCGTCGCTTCGAACACTTCCCCTTCGGGTACGTAGAAAATCGCGTCGTCCACCGTGAGGAACAGCGTGCCACCGGATGTGAGAGTACTCGACATCGAGGAAACGCTTCCCCCCGACAGCGTCATCGTCAGGCTGCCGCCGTCAACGGCAATATCGCTGCCAATCGTGCCGTCGGTCGAATTGAGGGTATATGCCCCGGCGCCGAAGAGCATGTCGCCTGAAATACTACCTTCGTTTTCAATAAGGACGGTCGCACTTGAGGCAGAAAGATCGATGGCGATCGCCTGACCGGTGTCGGTTGCCGTCGCCGTAATCGATCCGGAGTTGACGATCGATGTCAGCGTTCCGGAAGCATCGCGTATGGCCGTTGCATTCGTACCGTCGACACTCGCCGTGGCGGTGATCGATCCCTCGTTTTCAATCGATGCGAGGTCGCCACCAAGAGCGATGTCGATTGCCACGGCTTCGCCACCGACGTCGCCGCCGCCGGCAGCCGTCGAGGCCCGGATCGTGCCGAGATTCGACAGCGAAACAGCACCGCCGATGACGGCGCCGCTCTGTATGGAGATGGCTGTGGCATCCTGATCGTAACCGTACGCACCGATGACACCGGCCGTGTCATTGACGATTCCATCTGTCAGTGTCGTCGTGAAGCCGCCGCCTCCAATCCGGACTGCAGTCGTTCCCCCCGCCGAGGAATCGTAGGCATAGGCATAAATGCCGCCCTCGTTATAGAGGCTCGCTCCGTCGGCGGTTGCGCCGACGGTAATATTTGCCAGGCTTGGTTCGAACAGGACCGCAACGCTTCCGTAGCTCCGGATCGTGCCGCTGTTGCTGACGCCCTCGCCGAGATCGGCATTCACCTGGACCGCAGGTCCACCCTCGACAACGGCATCGGTGTCGGTTTGCGCAGTGCCGGTGGTGATGGTGCCCGTATTGACGATTCCGCCGGTCGTATCCGATGAAACCTCGATGCCGACACCATCCGCCGCAAGTGCATTGATGGCTCCGGCATTGGTAACGGAGTTGTCGCTGTCGATCGTGATCGCGGTTTCACTCGCCCCGACTGTGAGGGATCCGGACGACGTAACCTCTACATCGCCCGCACCTGCACCGTCGGCATTGGACGTTACAACCGGGGTCGTGGTGGCTGTAGAGATGGAAAGGTCGCCCGCGGAGGCACCAAGCGGTGCCATCGTCCCGAGCAAAGAGACGCCAAACACCGACGCGCGCATTTTCCGCGCACGGTTGCGCTCACAAATTGACTGCATATTTCCCCCGCCCCTTGAATGAAACCCCGAGATAGAGATTTCACGCAGTGAAGCAAGGTTTCCGTCGCAAAAAAAACGATGCCGAACGAAAAACTTTCAAAGCACCCGAAAACAGGTTTTTTTACCCGCGTTACGGGCCGGGAGGCTGGGCCTGCTTGCCGCATTGGCTGGTGCTCGCCGAACTTGCCTCACGCATGAGTGTTTCCCATAAATTTGCGGAGAGCCGGTCCGCACCCTCGGGTCGCAGGTGAACCCTGTCGGCATGCATGAGCGGCGGCGTGGCCAGCGCCCATCGATTTGCGCTGCACAGCCCGCCCATCGCCGTTTCCCCGTCCCAGAAAAAGGCACCCCGCTCCGCTGCCAGTCTCCGCTGTGCTTCGCGCACGAGCACGAGCTTCGGAGGCGTTGCCCAGCCGCCCCCGCAGTCCGAGCCTGTGCCGCGCCTTGCGCCGTCGAACGGGCCGAGCAGGACAAGCGACGCTCCGGGCGCCGCCGAAGCCACAAGATCGATGAAGTCCCTGAGCAACGCCCGGTAGCTCCCGATGTCGAGGCCGTCGTTGTAGCCCTCGTTTGTGCCGTAACCGAAGATCACAAGGTCCGGCTTCATCGCGGCGACCTGCGCGCTGACGATGCTCCTGTCCCAACGCGTCGTGACAGACGCCGTCGCGGCGACGATGCCATAGCTGTCGTAGCGGACGCCGGCGCCGTTATTTCCGGTCGCCCAGCCGAGAACATGCACAGGCCCCGTGCCCGCCGGCCGCAACGTGGCGCGATGCGCGGCGGAAGCCGGAACCGTGAGCCGCAGGAGCCCAGGCTCCACCATACGGGTGGAAAGCTTCAGCGCGGCGGCATCGCCGATTTTCAGCAACACCGCGCCGGTGTCCGGTCCGCCGTAGAGTTCAAGTTCGATGCGCGAGAAAGGATCGGCGGCCTCAAATGTCATGATGGCCTCGGGCGCCGCGCCGCTCACACGAAAACCCTGGATGCCGAAGGGACCAGAGGCATCGGCAGGCAAACTCGAAGCAACGCTCCACGGGCCTGTCATCGCAAGCTTGAAGCCATCCGGCGCGTAGTAACGGAACGGTACGCCCGGCATGAGCCCGCGCCCAGCATTGCCGAACTCTTCCCGCCAGCGCGTCCGCAATCCGCGCGTGAACGTATCGAGAGAAATGTGGCTGTCGCCGAGATGGAGAACCGTAAGCGGCCGCGAGCGCTGCCCCGTCTCGATTTCGCCTATCGCCGAATGAAAATATTCAAGGCCGCGCGGCGCGGATGGGTTTTCGCATTCCGCCGCCCGAAGTGGCGCCACAAACACGGCCATTGCAATCAGCGTTGTGCATGCGACGCGAAAGAATGCACGCCGCCGTTCAGTTGGTCGCGCCGAGCCAGAGCCAGTCATCCGACCGGCCCGGACGTCTGTCCACCATGTCATATGTCGCCTCGTCGGCCGTTGCGGCCGCATCGTCCACCACGCGAAGCGCGAGAGGCGCCGCCGCGACGCGCGATGCAGCAGCACCGCCATCGGTGTCGGTCAGAATGGCCTCGGCCACCTTGTCGCCCAAGAGCTCATAGCCTGCCATTGTGAAATGGATGCCGTCTTCTGCGCGGAGGAGGCGGGTGCGGCCGAAGCGGTCTTCGCCGTAGGCGGTGTAGCTTCCATCCGCACCGGCGGCGAGGCCTTCCGTGCGTACGAATGCGATACCGTTTGCGCGTGCGCGCTCCTCGAATATGTCGTTGAAGCTCGCCATGTCGGCCCCGAAGCGCGGGCTGCGCATGACCGGCAACTGAAGCCAGTAGATACGCGCACCCGTCGCCTGCAGCGTGGCCGTGAAATCGTCGACGCGGCGCTTGTAGATTTCGCGCCAGTTGTCGTCGAAAAGCGCATGGCGGACGCCGTTTTCCACGATCGGCTGACGATCGTTGGTGCCCATGACGACGACGGCGATGTCGATTTTCGTCTCCGCCGCGATCTCCCGTACCGCCTCGTTCCAGTCGTAATAGTCCTGACGCGAAAAACCCGTGGCAACGCGCGATTTCTTGATGACGTTGAAACGGCTGTCCTTGCGAAGCACGTGATAGAGGCCGGCCCACATGCCGTCGCCGAGCGAGTCGCCGAGCACGACGACGTTGTAGCGCTCCTTTTTGACGGCTGCGGCGGGAGCGGCAAGCATTTGTTTTTGTTCGGGAATTGGCTGCGTGGTCAGTGCGGCGCTCTCGACGCCGGGCGGCGTCAGACGCATCGGCTCTGCCTGCGCGGCGGCCCACCAGAAAAGGACGAGCGGCAACGCAAAGGCGAGCGCCAGCGCGAGGCGCCGCCCCTTGTCCGATTCCGATTTCACGACGGCCCGCCCCGCCATTTCGCCCCCGAACACTCAAAAACACAAAGGATTCCGCGCCATTCCGGCACAAATTACCGCCGGAACGTACCGCCGAATGAGCTTTAACCTGCACAGGTTGTGCCCCGGCACCCTGCCCCGGAATGGGACAAAGTCTATCCGCCGGCCGCCCGCTTGCCTAGGCTGGAGGGCTTCTGTCATCGAACTGTAATGAAAATGTCATGCGGCGAGTCGCGCCCGCCGCGACACGACCGGCAAAAATAAATAATCCCCGGTTTTCGCCTACACGGCGCTCCGCAGAAGTTCGGAAACGACGCGCTCGAGATCCTTCAGCGAGGCGCAGGTGACCGCCTTGTCGCAATAGGGCTGAAGCCGGCGCATCTCGCTGTCGCCCGAATTCCACATCGTCTGCGGTTCCGGGTTGAGCCAGATGACGCGCCGCGCGCGGGCGTGAATTTTCTTCAGGATGTCGCCGCGCGGATCGCCGTAATTGGAGCGGGCATCGCCGAGGATCAGAATGGTGGTGCGATGGTCGATGTCGTCGAGCGCGATCTCCTCGAAATCCATCAGCGCCTGACCGTAATCGGTGGAGCCGCCGCCGAAATCGCGCAGCACCTCGACCAGCGCCTCTTCGAGCTTCTCGCGCTCGAAGAGTTCCGTCGTCTCGCCGAGATGACCGGAGAAGGCGAAGCTGCGGACGGCGGGCAGAACTTCCTGCAATGAATAAAGGAACATCAGAAGAAAGCGCGCGACCTGCGCGACCGAGCCCGACACATCGCAAACCGCCATGACTTTCGGACGGTCGACCTTGGTCTTCTTCCAGATCGTGTGAAACAGCAGGCCGTCGAATTCGATATTGGCGCGGATGGTGCGGCGGACATCGAGCTGGCCGCGCCGCGCCACCTTCTTGCGGCGCGAGTGAAGCGCGATCAGGCGCTTTGCCATCTTGCGCACAAGCTCGCGCATGATCTTCATGTCGGAACGGTCGATATTCGACAACCGCACCTGCGCCAGCACTTCCTCGCGCAACTGGCGGCCGGAATTCGCGGTGAAGATTTCGAGCTGCTTCTCGACATAGTCGCGCACCTGCTCGCGCAACTCGTCGCGGGCCGCGCGCAACCGCTCCGCGCCTGGCATGTTGCCCGACGTTTCGCGGCGCTCGACTTCCTCGTTGAGACCGTCGAGCCCCATGTTTTCCATGATGCGGCGCGTGAACATGCCGCGCTGCGTGAAGAGACGGATACGGTTGAGCTGCGCCTGACGCGCGCCTTCCGCCAGTGCCATCTGGAGAGCCGCCTGATCGCCGCGCTCAAGCAGCGAGACGAGATCGGGCGATGAACCGGGCTCACCCTCGCCCTGCCGCTCGCCCGACATGCCGCCGGAACCGGGCGAAGGCATGCCGCCTGATTCCGCCTGCTCGCCTTCCTGCCCCTCGCCGCCATCCGCCTCGCCGGCCTCGGACGCATCGTTGTCGTTTTCATTGGCGGCGGGCGGACGCGACTTGAACTGGTCGAAGGCGAAGAAGCTGTCGAAGGTCTCGCCGAAGGCGGTCTTCTCGTCCTCGCTCTTCGCGAGCACCTGCGCCAGCGCATCCTTCAGCGTGCGGCGGTCGTCGAGACCGACAATGCCGACGACGCGGCCGGCATCGATCGACTCCGAGGTCGAAACGCGGATATCGGCGGCACGAAGCGCCCGGATGAAATCGCCAAGGACTTCCGTCATGGGCGGGAGGCTCTAGCGAATTGCCGCATGCAATACACCAAACAAAAAAGTGTCATCCCGGCGAAAGCCGGGATCCATTGGCTCCCTCAGCAGAAACGATCGCGCGCGGAGCCAGCACGCAGCATCGCGCGCTGCGGCAAGAGGCGCTGCGAGTGGACTCCGGCTTTCGCCGGGGTGACACCGGATTTCTTGCAAGACCGGCGAATGGAAAAGCATCGCCCTACCCCGCCTGCACGGCCTTCGTGACCAGCGCGTTGATCTCGCCGTCGACATTGTCGATGTCGTCCTGGAATTTCAGCAGCACATTGAGCGTGTTGCGGACGAGATCGGCGTCGAGTTCGCGGGCGTGGAGCAACACGAGGGTGCGCGCCCAGTCGATGGTTTCGCTGACCGCCGGAAGCTTCTTGAGGTCGAGCGTGCGGAGCCCCTGCACGAAGGCGACGAGCTGTTTGCGGAGATGCTCTTCCACTTCCGGCACGCGGGAGCGGATGATGCGCTGTTCCAGCTCCGTATCCGGGAACGGAATGTAGAGATGCAGGCAGCGGCGCTTCAGCGCATCGCCGATCTCGCGCGTGTTGTTGGAGGTGAGGAAGACGATGGGCGTGGTACGCGCCTTGATCGTGCCGAGCTCGGGTACGGAAATCTGATAGTCGGAGAGAAGCTCCAGCAGGAACGCCTCGAACTCGTCGTCCGACTTGTCGATCTCGTCGATCAGCAGCACCGCGCCGCCCGGCTGCCAGAGCGCCTTGAGGAGCGGGCGCGGCTCCAGGAATTCTTCCGAGAAGAAGGTGTCGTCGAAATCGTGCAGCCGCGTCATGGACTCCTTCAGGCCCTGCGCGCCCGACATGAGATCGCCGAGCTTTTCCTTCAGCACCTGCGTATAGAGAAGCTGCTTGCCGTATTTCCACTCGTAAAGCGCCTTCGCCTCGTCGAGACCTTCGTAGCACTGGAGACGGATGAGCGGCTTGCCGACAAGTTCCGCCGTCGCCTTGGCGAGTTCCGTCTTGCCGACGCCGGGCGGCCCCTCGATCAGCAGCGGCTTCTGCAGCCGCTCCGCGAGGAAAAGCGAGGTGGCGATATGGGCGTTACAGATATAGCCGCGCGATTCGAAGCCCTTGCGGACGGCTTCGATTTCCGCGACGGCGCTTTTTTCTTCGACTTTGTTCAACTGAACGACGAGAGGCGCGGAGCACCCCTTCCCTGATGTGCGATTTCCATTGAGCCGCAAGGTAGCACAGGGGGCGCAAGCCTGCGCCACATCAAAAATCCGGGGCGCCCTGAACGATTGTGAACGAGGCCGGACGCCGGGGAAAGCAGGGGAAGCCGCTCACGCCCGGCCAAGTTCGGCCATGAGCCATTGCTGGTGCTGGTGGATCGCCGCTTCGAGATGGCTGAGGCGGCCGGCCTGCGCCACGCCGCTCCGGAGACCGCGCTGCACGCCCTCGCAGGCGACCAGATCTTCCATATGGACGGCGACGGTCGCCTCGCGCAGAAAATGCTTGAGAGTTTCCGCGTCGGGCACATCTGTCGAGGCAGGATGGGCGAGCAGATAGACCGTGAGCTTGAAGCGGTCGACCCCCGAAATTTCCATCCGGTACCAGATGACGCTGTCCGACAGCACGGCGATCAGCATCGAAGGGTAGATATTGAAGACCGAGAAACCGCGCCGCGCCCGATCCGGAATGCCGTCGACCGGCTTGAACAGCGGATGGGTCAACTCATTGTCCTTGTGCGGCATGCGCAGAACCGCATAAGGCCCGTTCGACGGATCGCAGAAGGAAATTGCCGCAGGATAATTCGGCTCGAATGTTTCCGGGTGGATGGCGAAGTGGTGATAGGCCTCCATGAAATTGTCGACCAGCACCTTCCAGTTGTAAGCCTGGTCGAACTCTATCCGTCCCACGATGTCCATTTCGTCCATCTTCCAGGGCCCGAATTCCTCTGCGAGTGGCTGAAGCTCGCCGGCAAGCGGCGCGGCATCGCCGCTCAGATTGACGAAGATAAAGCCGTTCCAGACCTCGCAGGCGAATGAGGGAAGCGCGCATTCCGCACGGTCGAACCCCTCCGCCTGCTCCATCAGCGGCGCGGCCATCAGCGAGCCGTCCAGCGCATAGGTCCATTTGTGATAGGGGCAGGAAATCGTGCCCGAACTTTCCGCTCCCTCGCCAAGCATCATCCAGCGGTGGCGGCAGACGGCGGAGAGCGCGCGCACGACGCCGTCGCGACCGCGCACGATGAGGAGCGGCTCGCCCGCGACATCGATGCGGAAACGGTCGCCCGGTTTCGGGATTTCGGCGGCATGGCCGACCGAAACCCAGTTGCGCCGGAAAACCGTTTCCCGCTCCCGCTCGAACACCTCGGGCGAGGTGTAGAATGCAGGCGGCAGCGTGGAAGCGTCCGCAAGCGGCCGCATCACGGCGGCCTCGCCTTCCTTCATGAGTTTCGCGACCGGCTGCATGACCCCCTCCTATTTCGACCGTTCGGTTGAAATTAGGATGGGAGGCGGGGGAGTGTCAAATGCGGACATATGGCGGCGAAAAAAGTGTCAAATCACCGTCATTGCGAGGAGGCGGAGCCGACGAAGCAATCCAGAAGCCGCATATGCGGAGTTTGCCGCTCCTGGATTGCTTCGCTTCGCTCGCAATGACGGAGATGGATCACGGAGAACCCCTCCCCAAACGGCTTTCAGCCGTTTGACCCCCGGGTCAAGCCCGGGGGCAGGCTCCTCCCGCAGGGGGAGGGTGGCAGATTCTATGAGCGCAATTGCCCTCCCCTACTCCCGGACGATGACCGGGAGCTCGGTGATGCCACGGATGAAGTTGGAGCGGAGATATTTGGGATCGCCGACGACTTCGACCTTCTTGAAGCGCTTCATGATTTCTTCCCAGAGGATGCGCAACTGCATTTCGCCGACGCGGTTGCCGATGCAGCGATGGATGCCGAAGCCGAAGGAGAGGTGGTGACGCGCGCCTTCGCGGTCGATCAGGAATTCGTTGGCACGCTCGATCTTCTCGTCGTCGCGGTTGCCTGAGACGTACCACATGGCGACCTTGTCCCACTTCTTGATCTTTTTGCCGCGGATTTCCGTATCCTCGAGCGCCGTGCGGCACATATGCGCGACAGGGCTCTGCCAGCGGATGATCTCCGAAACCATGTTCGGGATGATGTCCGGGTTCGCGATCAGCTTGGCATATTCATCCGGATACTGATTGAGCGCGAGGACGCCGCCGGTGATGGAATTGCGCGTGGTGTCGTTGCCGCCGACGATGAGAAGCAGCATGTTGCCGAGATATTCGTTCGGCGGCATGTTCTTCGTCGACTCGCTGTGCGCGAGCAGCGAGATGAGATCGGAGCCGGGATTGGCGAGCCGGTCCTTCCAGACGCCGTCGAAATATTCCCAGCAGTTCCAGAGTTCCTTGAAGCCTTCCTCCGGCGTCTCGAAATATTCCGGATCGCCGAGCCGCTCCACCGTGTCCGACCAGTGAATGAGCTTGTGACGATCTTCCTGCGGCACGTTGAAAAGCGTGGCGAGCGTGCGGCCCGTCAGTTCCACCGATACCTGGCGCACCCAGTTGAAGGCCTCGCCGCGCGGCAGCGCGTCGAGAATGAGCCCGGCGCGCTCGCGGATCAGCGGTTCGAGCTCCGCAAGGTTCTGCGGCGTGAACATCGGCTGCACGGCCTTGCGCTGCTCGTCATGCTTGGGCGGGTCTTCCATGATGAACATGGGCAGATAGGTGAGCGGATCGGGCTCGCCCTCGATGCGCTGCCCGCCGAGGCGGATGCCGCCGTTTCGGATGTCGGAGGAGAAAATCTTGTGGTTGGTGTCGACATGCATGATGTCTTCATATTTCGTCACCGACCAGTAGCGGCCGTAAGGCCCGGTCTCGTTCAGGTGAACCGGGTCTTCCTTTCGCAGCCGCTCGAAATAGGGGAGTACCTTGTTGGCGGCGAAAAGCTCGTCATGCGCGGGATCGAGTTCTTCCAGAGGGATCGACCAGGGATCTCGGTTGACGTCGATCTTCCACTGCGCCGCGAGATCCGCGTTGCTCCGCGTGTAATCCCGTCCTACCGAAACTTGCTCGCTCATGGCCGCCTCCTCCAGGTTGCTGGGTTTAATGTAGGCCAGGCGCGGAAAGAATCCAGCGCGACAGATTCACCCTTCCCCCGCCGCTTCCGCCTTCACCGCGTCCATGTCCCGTCCATCCGCCAGCACGCCGCGCACAAGGAGCGTGGCGACCTGCTCCGCGGTTTGCGCCATGCGTTCACGGTCTTCGCGCTCGGCCCATGTAACCGAGTATTCCGTTGCGGCAAGCATGGCCTGCGCGACCGTGGCGGCGTCGCAAGCCGCGAATTCGCCTTTCGCGTGACCTTGCTTCAATCGCGCGGCGAGCCAGGCGAGAAGCTTCTGGCGCTGCTTCCAGTAGGCACCCATGCGCGCGTCGCTGAGGCTGCCATGCGAGAGAAGCCAGGTGCAGTCGTAAGGCGCGGCGCAGAGCAGCTCGATATCGGAACGGAGATAGAGATAGAGCCGCGCGGCCTCGGAAAGCGCCGCCTTGCCGAGACGCCGCTGCGTGGCAAGCGCGGGCGCGAGCACATCCTCGACCATCGCATAGACGATCTCTTCCTTGGAGGGGAAGTAGTAGTAGAGCGACGCCTTCTTCAGCCCGGCCTCCGACGCGATCTCGCGCACGGAGGCGCCGGCAAAGCCCTGCTTGCGGAAAAGCCGGGCGGCGGCGGCGATGATGTCGGCGCGCGGATCGGCCGAGGGCGCGGCATTGGCGCTGCGGGGCCGCCCGACGGCGCGGCCGCCCCCTCCCGATTTTTCGCTGCTGCCTTTCAACGCCTGCCCCTTCATGCCGCGACGCGAACCGGGCCCGACGCTAGCACAGCCGCCGCCCCTGTTCATGCCCTGACCGGGGCCCGAACGCCGTTGCACATGGGTGGCGGTAGCGCCGGGGCCGTGCGGCGCTATAATCCCCGCCTCGAAACCCCGGGATATAATCCAGAACGATAAAAGAGGCAGGGAGCGCCATGACCGCAATCAACGATGTCACCACGCTTGAGACGGTGGGCGAAGTCGCCGTCCTCACGCTGAATTCGCCGCCCGTGAACGCCCTTTCCGCGCCCGTGCGCGAGGGTATCAACAACGGCATCAAACAGGCGATGGAGAACGACGCCGTGAAGGCGATCGTGCTGATCTGCGAGGGCAAGACCTTCATCGCAGGCGCCGACATCACCGAATTCGGCAAGGCGCCGAAGGGCCCGAGCCTGTTCGACGCGCTCAACATGATCGAATTCGCCTCGAAGCCCGTTATCGCCGCGATCCACGGCACGGCGCTGGGCGGCGGCCTCGAAGTGGCGCTGACCTGCCATTACCGCGTGGCGGTGCCATCCGCCAAATGCGGACTGCCCGAAGTGAACCTCGGCCTGCTGCCGGGCGCGGGCGGCACGCAGCGCCTGCCGCGCATCGTCGGGCCCGAAAAGGCGCTCGAAATGGTGACGAGCGGGCAGCATGTGGGCGCGAAGAAGTGCCTGGAGATGGGGCTCGTCGACGAACTGACGGAAGAAGGCAAGCTCCGCGACGGCGCCATCGCCTTTGCGAAGAAGATCGTCGCCGAGAAGCGGCCGCTGAAGCGCGTGCGCGACCTGAGCGACAAGGTGGAAGCCGCGCGCGGCAAGCCGGAGATTTTCTCCGAGTTCCGCAAGGCGAACGCCCGCAAGTTCCGTGGCTTCCTCGCGCCCGAATACAACATCCAATGCATCGAGGCGGCGGTGAACCTGCCCTTCGAGGAAGGCATCAAGGTGGAGCAGAAGCTCTTCCGCGAACTGGTGACGGGCACGCAGTCCGCCGCGCAGCGCCATGTCTTCTTCGCCGAACGCCAGGTCTGGAAGCTGCCGGACGTGCCGGCGGACACGCCGACCATCCCCGTGAACAAGATCGGCATCATCGGCGCCGGCACCATGGGCGGCGGCATCGCGATGAACTTCCTCAATGTCGGCCTCCCCGTCACCATCGTGGAGACGAAGCAGGAAGCGCTCGACCGGGGCATCGCCACCATCCGCAAGAATTACGAGAACTCGGCGAAGAAGGGCCGCTTCTCCATGGAGGAAGTCGAGAAGCGCATGGGGCTTCTCAAGGGCTCGCTCGAGATGGAGGCGCTGGCCGACAGCGACCTCGTGATCGAGGCCGTGTTCGAGAACATGGACGTGAAGAAGCAGGTCTTCTCGAAGCTCGACGCCATCGTGAAGCAGGGTGCGATCCTCGCCACCAACACTTCCGCCTTGAACATCGACGAGATCGCAACCGCCGTGAAGCGGCCGGAGGCGGTGATCGGCCTTCACTTCTTCTCGCCCGCCAACGTCATGCGGCTTCTCGAAGTCGTGCGCGCCGACAAGACCTCGAAGCCCGTCATCGCGACCTCCATGCAGCTCGCGAAGAAGATCGGCAAGATCGCCGCGCTTGTCGGCGTCTGCCCCGGCTTCGTCGGCAACCGCATTCTCGCCCAGCGCCAGCGCGAGGCGCAGAAGCTGATCCTCGAAGGCGCGATGCCCTGGGATGTCGACCGCGTGCTCTACGATTTCGGCCTGCCGATGGGCCCCTTCGCCATGTCGGACCTTGCCGGTCTCGATATCGGCTGGTCGAAGGAGAAATCGCAGGGCGCCACCATCCGCGACGTGCTGTGCGAGATGGACCGCCGCGGCCAGAAGACGGGCGCGGGCTTCTACGATTACGACGAGAACCGCAACGCGAAGCCCTCGCCGGTCGTGGAAAAGATCATCCTCGACTTCGCCCAGAAGAAGGGCATCAACCGCCGCAAGATTTCGGACGACGAAATCCTTGAGCGCTGCATCTATCCGATGATCAACGAGGGCGCGAAGATCCTCGAGGAGGGCAAGGCGATCCGCGCGTCGGACATCGACATCGTCTGGATCAACGGCTACGGCTTCCCCGTCTATCGCGGCGGCCCGATGTTCTATGGCGACACGGTGGGCGCGGACAAGGTGCTCGCCAAGATGAAGGAATTCCAGGCGACGATGGGGGACGACTTCAAGCCCGCCGCGCTTCTGGAGAAGATCGTCGCGGAAGGCAAGAAGTTCTCGGACTTCTGATCGAACGACGGGGCGGCGCCGCAAGGGCCGCCCCGAACTCTTTGGGAGGACAGGAAATGAGCGACAACGAAAAGACCATCCGCGATTTCATCGACGCATGGCCGCGCCTCGACGTGGGCGAAATCGTGAGCTATTTCGCCGAGGACGGCGTTTATCACAACATGATGCTGGAGCCGGTAAAGGGCCGCGAGGCGCTGAAGGGATTCATCGGCGCCTTCGCCGGCAACTGGACGGACACGAAATGGGAACTCGTCAACATCGTGTCGAAGGGCAACCTCGTCTTCGCCGAGCGCGTGGACCGCATGAAGGTGGGCGGCAAGCCGGTTGCGCTGCCCTGCTGCGGCGTCTTTGAAATGGCGGACGGCAAGATCAAGGTGTGGCGCGACTATTTCGATCTGCAGACATTCAGCAAGGCCGCTGGCTGACAGGGAGAAGACCCATGACCATTCGTCTCTACGATCTCGCCGCGACGGAAGACCGCCGTCTCAGCCCCTTCTGCTGGCGCATCAAATATGCACTGGCGCACAAGGGCCTCGATTTCGAGACGGCACCCGTGGGCTTCACCGACATCCCGAAGCTCTGCGGCGGGCAGTACAAGACCGTGCCGATCATCGAGGACGGCGCGAAGACGGTGTGCGACAGCTGGGCGATCACGGACTATCTCGACGCGACCTACAGCGAACGGCCGCTCTTCACCTCGCCGCAGGAAAAGGCGGGCGTGCGTTTTTTCGATACGTGGTTTTCGCTCGAAATCATGACGCGCATGTTTCGCATGTTCGTGCTCGACATTCACGACCGCGCCCGGCCCGAAGACCAGCCCTATTTTCGCGAGAGCCGCGAGAAGATGATGCGCGGCGCAACGATGGAACAGTTTGTGGCCGGCCGGGAGGAGAAGCTGCCGGAACTGCGTCACGCACTGAGGCCGCTCCGCATGACGCTCGGCAACCAGCCATGGCTCGGCGGCGAGAAGCCGAACTATGCCGACTACATCGCGCTGAGCGGCTTTCTCTGGGCGGCCTCCGTGCTGACGCTGCCGCCCCTCGAAAGGGACGACACGCTGAACGACTGGCTGAAGCGCGGCTTCGACCTCTATGGCGGTCTCGGCTACAGCTCGAAGACGGAAGCACTGGCCGCCTAGGCTTCGATCATCGCCGCCAGCTCCGCATCCGCCTCCCTGAGGCGCACCTCGCAGAGCCAGAGCCCGGTCGGTTCGAACGGCGTGACGGGCTCGCCGGTTTCGGGATCCGGTTGCGGTTCGCCGGCGACGGTTTCCGGGACGGGATAGACGATGCGGGCACCGTCGAAGACGGGGCTGCCGCCGTCCCACGTCACGAAAGGCCGGGGCTTGCCTGCCTGCGCGGCATCGAGCATCGCGGCGAGCGCAGCGGGGCTTTCGGCTTTCAGCGTATAGATGTGCATCAGACGGTCCTCTCGATGCGGGAAAAGGCAATGGCGCCGTTGAGATAGGCGGGCGTTGCGCCGAAGTTGCGGCCGATATGAGCGACGCCAAGGGCCGGGACCGCCACGGAAGCCGCCGAGACGGCGCCGGCAAGACCGGTGGCGGCGAGCGACCAGAGCCCGTCCGCGCAGACATAATCGATCGTCTTCAGGCCGGTCGTGGCAAAGCCGTCCGCCGTTTCGAGCGTGAGCACATCCGCGCCGCCGAGACGAACGGTCAGACGGACCTTGTTGCCGGTGCCGATTTCGAGAGCGATGCGGTTATCCGCATCCGTGCCGCGGCTCCACACGGTGCGCGGAACGGCGTCCGAGAGCCGCCGGAGATCGACGACGTCGCGCCCGGCGAACCCGGCGGCAAGACCATGGGCTGCCGAGAGCGCGGCGAAGTCGTGTATGGCGACGTCGCTGGCGAGGCGCGTGACCGACGATGCCGCATTGGAAATCCACGGCACGGGAATGGATGCCGGGACGACATCCACGCCGAGCGCGACGAGAGTTGAACCTGCAACGGCACTGTCGGGGCCGATGCCCACGCCTGTCCCGGTGCCGGGATTGGATGGGGTCCATGTGAAGCTGCAACAATAGATGCCGCTACCGAGGTCGCTGTTGACGAGGCGCGAAAGCGTTCCGCCCACGACCGACGAGCCCAGCAGGTTTCCCGCCACGCCGCGCAGGATCAGACTGTCCGACCCGCTGCCGAAAAGAAGAATACGTCCCCGGCCGCTCGTGCCGGCCTTGTAGAGGAACGACACGGAAACCGGAACGCCGCTCGTGAGCACCAGATTCTGGACGCGCCGGGCGGCAAGTGTCCCGCCGCTGACCAGGATCGTTTCATTGAAGATGCCGAGAACCGTCGTTTCGGAATCGACGATCGAAAGCCCCGTATTCGACCAGTCCGCGGCGGCGGGATTGTTTCCGCTTCGCAGCAACGACGGGAACTGCCCCCAGACATCGAGACCGATGCCCGGCAGAACGGGCGCGGCATCGGGGCCGAAGCTGTGAAAGCCGGCATCCGTGCCCTGCATGAGGGCCTCGGAGGAGCGGACGCAGGCGAGCATTCCAGCAAGCGCCGCACCCGCGCCATTGCGCAGATAGGCCCCGCCTGAAAAATCGGCGGACCAGACGACGGGGTCATCCTCTATCGCGAGCGCGGACAGCGGCGGCTTGAAGCGGCGCCACGAAGGCGGCGCGCCGAGCCGCCAGGCGACCTCGCCGGCAAGCGGGAAAGAGATCATTCGTTCGATGGAAGACATGCGTTTGCTCCTGTCCTGAGGCGAAGGACAGTCTGGAGCGGCCGCAGGAAGCGGGGATTACTTTATCGGCTCAGAATTCCCAGCCGGGTCCTGGAATGGTCCGATAGGCCTGCGTCAGCGCATCCGACCACGAACGGCGGAGGCCCGTGAAATAGGCGTCGTCGTCCTTGATGCGGTGCTGCATGGCGATCTTGAGCGCGTTGCGGCGATAGACCATGAGGTCGATCGGCATGCCGACCGAGAGGTTGGAGCGCATCGTCGAATCCATAGAGATCAGCGCGAGCTTGAGCCCGTCGGCGAGCGCGGTGTCGTAGGCGAGCGCGCGGTCGATGATGGGCTTGCCGTATTTGTGCTCGCCGATCTGGAGATAGGGCGTGTCCTCCGTCGCCTCGATGTAGTTGCCCGCGGAATAGACCTGGAAGAGGCGCATCTCGCCATTGCCGACCTGTCCGCCCATCAGGATCGAGACGTTGAAATCGCCCGCCTGCGCTTCGAGCGACGGCCCATCGATGCGGTAGACCTCGCGCACGGCCTGGCCCATGAGCTGCGCCGCGCGGACCATGGTGGGAACGGTGTGGAGGGTTTCGAGTTCGTCGCTGTCGCGCACCCGCACGCCCTGCTCAACCGCCATGTTGACGGCGGCCTGGCTGACCGCGAGGTTGCCCGCCGTCATGATGCCGATGACCCGCTCGCCCGGATGTTCGATCGTGGCAAGCTTGCGGAAGGTGGAAATGTTGTCGACGCCGGCATTGGTGCGCGTATCCGCCAGCATCACCAGCCCGTCCTTGAGCCGAAGGGCCACACAATAAGTCATCGGGTCGCGTCTCCCGGTTTCGCCCGGCGCCTGCCGGACCCTACCTGTTTGTCGTTAGCGCTACTGCTGCTGGGCGGCAGCGTCGTCCACCTTGAGGCGGACCTCCATCGTCTCCTCGCCGCCGCCGCGCCGGAGCCCCCGGATGGGCGCCGTCTCCAGATAGTCGAGACCGCACGCGACGCGAACATGGGCGGCGGTCGGGCAGATGCGGTTGGCGACATCGAATCCGACCCAGCCGAGGCCGTCAATATAGGCCTCCGCCCATGCGTGGCTAGCCTCATATTCCGCATCGCCCTCGACCCAGAGATAGCCGCTGACATAGCGCGCAGGAAGCCCGGCATGGCGGGCCGCCGAGATGAAGACATGGGTATGGTCCTGGCAGACGCCATAGCCATGCGCCAGCGCCTCGGCCGCCGTGGTGGCCGCGTGCGTTTCGCCGATCCGGTAGTCCACCGCGTCGCGCACCGCATCCATCAGCCGGTGCGCAAGGTCGAGCGGCGTCCCGTCCGACACCGCCTTCGCGGCCTCGCTGAGGGCGCGGATCTTGTCGTCGGGTGCGCTGAGCTCCGTCTGGCGCAGAAAGAAGACCGGCGGGAACGGCTCGTAAGTTCCCTCCAGCACGCCGCCCGTGTCCTTCGTCTCGACCTCGCCATGAACGGTGAGCGTGATCTCGCTGTGCAAGCGTTCGATGTAGAGCGTTTGCAGGACATTGCCATAGGCATCCCGGCTTTCGGTGACCGTTCCGAAGGAAGGCGGCGTAAAGCGCCAGGAAAGGACCTTCTGGCAGCCGCTGTCGAGGGGGCGCAGACGCAGCATCTGCATCGAATAATTGGCGGCCGCTTCGTAGCGATACGCCGTTTCCTGGTGAATTTGAATCCGCATGGCCGGGATCGTATCACATAAGATAGCTGCGGCTGATTTCGACGCCGAGCCGGTCGTTCTGCTCGATATGCTCGCTCAGAAACTCGTGCAGGCCCTGGCGGAAGACATCCTCCACCTTGCCGAAACGCAACCGCGAATAATTCTGCCCGGCGATGCGGTGGCACTCATGCCGCTGGCCGTATTCCTCGGCGAGCTTGTCCAGGCATTCCTTGATCTCGGCCGAGCAACTGATGAGGGAGCGCGGCATCTCCTCGCGCATGATGAGGAACTCGGCGATGAGCCAGGGCTTGAGCCCCTCGCGATAGACCGCGTTGTAGCTGCGGTAGCCGGAGACCGCGCGCAGGATCGACGCCCATTGATAATAGTCGATGCCGCCGCCGACCTCGGCATGTTCGGGCAGCAGCACGTGATATTTCACGTCGAGGATTCGGGCGGTGTTGTCGCTGCGCTCGATGAAGGTGCCGAGCCGCGTGAAGTAATAGCTGTCGCGGCGGAGCATGGTGGCGACGGTGCCGCCGGTGAAGAGGAGCGAGCAATCCTTCACCCAGTCGAGAAAGCGGTGGAGGCCGCTGCCGCGCACGCGCGCCTCGTTCCAGCCCGGAAGCGCGAGCCAGGCGGCGTTGAGGCATTCCCATTGTTCGGTGGTGAGCGCGGTGCGCACGGCACGCGCGTTGCGCCGCGCGGTTTCGATGCAGGCGCGGATGCTGGACGGGTTTTCCGGATCGAAGGCGAGATAGGAAATGACGTTTTCCGGCGTCGCCTCCTCGTGCTTTTCGTAGAAGCCTTCCTCGCAGCCGGAGACGACGACCGTCGAATGCCATTCGCTGCCATCGGCCTCCGCCGTCGACGGCATCAGCGACAGGCGGTCGGTGACGCGGAGCGTGCGCGCGAGATTTTCGGCCCGCTCCATGTAGCGGGCGATCCAGAACAGGCTGTCGGCGGTGCGGCTCAGCATCTCGTCAGTCCTTCAACACCCAGGTGTCCTTGGTGCCGCCGCCCTGGCTCGAATTGACGACGAGCGAGCCTTCGCGCATGGCGACGCGCGTGAGCCCGCCGGGCACAACCTTGATCTCCTTGCCGGAAAGAATGAAGGGCCGGAGATCGACATGGCGCGGCGCCACGCCCTCGTTGACGAAGGTCGGACAGGTGGAGAGCGCAAGCGTCGGCTGCGCGATGTATTTCTCCGGGCACGCCTTCACCCGCGCGCCGAAGAGTTCGAGTTCTTCCTTCGCGGCCTTCGGACCGACAAGCATGCCGTAGCCGCCGGAGCCGTGAACTTCCTTCACCACCAGTTCGGCGAGATGTTCGAGCACATAGGCCGCGTCGTCCTTTTCGCCGCAGCGCCATGTCGGCACGTTCTTGAGGATGGGCTTTTCGCCCAGATAGAACTCCACCATTTTCGGCACATAGGTATAGATCGCCTTGTCGTCGGCGATGCCCGCGCCGACGGCGTTGGTGAGGTTCACATTGCCGGCGCGATAGGCGTTCATCAGCCCCGCGACGCCAAGCGCCGAATCCGCCTTGAAGGTGAGAGGATCGAGGAAATCGTCGTCGACGCGGCGGTAGATCACATCGACCCGCTTCGGCCCCTGCGTCGTGCGCATATAGACAACATCGTCCATCACGTAGAGGTCCGGCCCCTCGACAAGCTCGACGCCCATCTGATCGGCAAGGAAGGAGTGTTCGTAATAGGCGCTGTTGTAGATGCCGGGCGTGAGCACGACGACGGTGGGCTCGCCCGGACAGTTGCGCGGCGCGACGGAGGTGAGCGTGCGCATCAGATCGTCGCAATAATGATCGACCGGCGCGACATTGTAGCGGGAGAAGAGATCGGGGAAGAGCCGCATCGTGATCTCGCGGTTCTCCAGCATGTAGGAGACGCCGGACGGCGTGCGGCAATTGTCCTCGAGAACGTAGAACTCTTCCGGGCCCACCCGCACCATGTCGATGCCCGCGATATGCGTATAGACGTTGTGCGGAACGGCGACGCCCTGCATCTGGTAGCGATAGGTGTCGTTCAGCAACACATTGTCGCGCGGGACGATGCCCGCCTGCAGGATTTCCTGCTTGCCGTAGATGTCGGCGATGAAGGCGTTGAGCGCCCTCACGCGCTGGATCAGCCCGTCCGAAATCTGCCGCCACTCGGCGGCCTCGAGGATGCGGGGGATGATGTCGAAGGGGATGATGCGCTCGGGATCGCCGCCCTCGCCATAGACCGCGAAAGTGATGCCGATGCGGCGAAAGAACGTCTCTGCCTCTTCGCGGCGAAGCGTGAGAATTTCAAGCGGCGTCTCGTCCAGCCAAGTCTGCAACGTCCTGTAAGCCAGACGAACGTCGCTGCCGGGCGCCCCCATTTCATCAAAGATGGCCTGCGCCATCGACTCTCCTGCCACTTGCGGCGTTTGTTGCGCCTTTTGAGACTACAGGGAGAGCAAAAGCGATGCCACGCCCGTAACCGCGGCATTGACGGCATTTGCCCCGGAAATATGCGGGCGCCTGACCGGTTTTTGATCGGCGCCGGGGCCAACCGCCGCGAAAAGAGGCAACCCGCTCAACGGCCGCGCAGCCGCTCCAGCAATTCATGGGTCGGGTAGCCGTCCGCCGGCAGGCCGAGGCTCGCCTGATAGGCACGGATGGCCTTGCGGGTATTGAAGCCGATGATCCCGTCCACGCCGCCCGTCTCGTAGCCCCTGTCGGCGAGGAGCTGCTGGAGGTCCTGCCGTTCCTGCCGCCCGAGCGGCCGGTCGCCGCGCGGCCAGGAAGCGACGATCTGCCCCCTGCCCTTGTAGCGGTCGGCAAGGAGGTTCACCGCCAGCGAATAGGAGGTGGAGGCGTTGTAGGCGAGCACAGTGCGGAAATTGTTCATGACGATGAAGGCCGGACCGCGATAGCCCGACGGCAGGAAGATCGACGCCTTCTCCGCCGTCTCGCCACTGGGGAAGGGCCGGCCGTCGATGCGGGCGACGCCGGCCTTCTGCCACTCGGCGACGGTCCGCGAAACCGACATGTCGGCGGTGCCATAGTCGAAGCCTTGCGGCAGCTTCACCTCATAGCCCCACACGGCGCCGCGCTGCCAGCCGGAGTTCCCCAGATAATGCGCGGCGGAAGCGAGCGCATCGGCCTCCGAGTTCCAGATGTCGCGCCGGCCGTCGCCGTCGAAATCGACCGCGTGGACGTTGTAGGTCGTGGGAATGAACTGGGTGTGGCCCATGGCGCCGGCCCAGGAGCCGGTCATGCGTTCGGGCGTGATGTCGCCGTTCTGGATGATCTGGAGCGCGGCGATGAGCTGCGTGCGGCCATACTCGACGCGCCGCCCCTCGAAGCCGAGCGTGGCGAGCGAGCGGATGACGCTCATATGGCCCTGGAAGGAACCGTAATTCGATTCGAGCCCCCAGATCGCGACCAGCACATGCCGGTCGACGCCATACCGGGCTTCGATGCGATCGAGCAGCGCCTTGTTCTCGACGAGAAGCTGCTTCCCGGTCGCGACGCGCTTGTCGGACAACGCGCCTTCGAGATATTCCCAGACCGGCTTGGTGAATTCGGGCTGGCTCTCGTTCGCCGCGATTACCGCTTCGTCGAGCCGGACGCCCTTCATCGAGCGGTCGAAAATGGCGGGGGCGATACCGGCCTTCAGCGCATCCTCGCGGAAGGCGGTGAGCCAGTCCGCGAAGGCCGGTGCGTCGGCGCTGACCGGCGGCGAGAGCGGCACGCCGCGCGGCACATCCGGCGAGGCGGTGGCGCCGCAGCCGGCAAGCGCGAGACCGAACACCGCACCAAGCGGCGCGGCAAGCCGCACAAACGAGCGGAACCGGGAAGGACGGGAACCGGGCATCGAACGCACTCCAACGGATGACATGGGCAGGACGCTATCACGCTCCGGAAAAAAATCGCAGATAGCTTCCTCCCATCGTTAATCCGTTAACCGTTCGCCCTAAACGTCCGTATGCAGAACCGCGACGCCGCCGACGTCGAGCAGCGGCTGCCCGAGCACGACTTCCCTAGCCGGGAAATGAGGCGAGATGTCGGCAGGCACTGGCCCGTAGTTGAATACGAAGCGGTAAGGCCCCCGCCGCCGCGTGCGCAGGCCGGCCGGCAGGTCGAGAACGGCAAGCCCCGCCTCGCGGGCAAGACGCTCGACGAGACGGTCGAGGAAGGCATCGTCCGGCCAGCCGGCGAGGTAATGCGCGCGGGCCTTGCGGGTGAGCGCGGGATGCCCGTCCTCCGTTTCCGCCAGAACCTCGGTGCCGGAGGCGGGCACGACAAATTCCCGCCACCGGTCGAACCGGTGCGCCTCGTTGTCATAGCGGACGGAGACGGCGCCGTAGGCCCGGAAGCTCTCGGCGCGCGTCACCTTGATGCCGAGAAGGCCGGCAAGGATGCCCGGCGCGAGGTTATCGGGGATCCGGTGAGCGGCGGTGCGGCTGCCGCTGCGCGCGGCGACGAGGAGGGTTCCTTCGCAGGCGGCGAGCGACGCGGCAAGACGGTCCGGCACATGCGGCATGGAGGGAACGAGGACAAGCGCATAGCCGCTCACATCGGCGTCGGGACCGACCACATCGACATCGAGCCCGAGACGGCGGAGCGAGCGATACATCGCAAAAACCTGCTCCACGTATGAAAAATTGCGGCCCTGCGGCTGCACGCGCAGGAACCACGCCGCCTCGTAGGAAAAGATGAGCGCCACGCGGGCTGATATAGGCGCGCCGAGCGGGCCGAGCGCGGCCAGGTCCGCCGAGAGCTGTTTCACCTCGTGAAAGGCGCGGTCCGGCTCGCCGTTCGGCAGGTTGAGCCCGGCGTGAAACTGCTCCTGTGCGAAGGGCGCCTGCCGCCAGCGGAAATAGGAGATCGTTTCCGCGCCATGCGCGAAGCCCTCCATGCCCCAGAGGCGGACGAGACCGGGCAGCGCGTCGGTGTTGTATTGTGCCCAGTTCACCGGGCCGGGCTGCTGCTCCATCACCCAGAAGCGGCCCCGCCCGGCACCGCGATAGAGATCGTGATGGAAGGCCTGCAGGTCGGGATCGCCCGTGCGCATGAAGGCGGCCTTGTAGGCGGCATCGCCCGGGAAGACGTCGAGACTGCCCAGCGGATAGGAATCCCACGTCGCAATATCGAGATCCTTCATCACCTCGAAGTGGTCGAAGTCGAGGAAGAAGGTCATGAAGTTGTGGAGAATGTCGCGGCCGGGCGACAGCGCGCGGAGGATGTCCGTCTGCACGCGGTTGAAGGCCGCGACCTGGTCCGACGAGTAGCGGTGGAAATCCGTCCGGTGCGCGGGGTTCGCCTCCGTGACGGTGCCTGCCGGCAGGTCGATCTCCTCGAAGCTCCGGTATTCCATGCTCCAGAAGACGTTGCCCCATGCCTCGTTGAGCGCGGCGACCGAACCGTAGCGATCTCTCAGCCAGTGGCGGAAGCCGAGCCTCGCCTCGTCGGAATAGGAAAGCACCGTATCGTGGCAGCCATACTCATTGTCGGTCTGCCAGGCGACGACGGCGGGATGCTGCCCGAACGCCTCCGCCAGCGCCCTGACGATGCGCGCGCATTCGCGCCGGTAGCCCGCATGGGAAAAACAGTAGTGACGGCGCGACGCGAAGCCGCGCGGCCGCCCATGCCTGTCCACCGGCAGCATGTCGGGCATCGAATCGACCAGCCACTTGGGCGGCGTCGCCGTCGGCGTGCCGAGGATGACCTGAAGCCCCTCGCCATGCAGCGTGTCGAGCGCTCGGCCGAGCCAGGCAAAATCGCAGGTTCCAGGTTCCGGCTCCAGCCGCGACCAGGCGAATTCGCCGATGCGGACGCGGGAGATGCCCGCCTCGCGCATGTGCCGCGCATCCTCCGCCCACATGGCCTCCGGCCAGTGCTCGGGGTAGTAGCAGACGCCGATGGAGACGTCGGTGGGGCCTTGGGCTTGCGGCATGGTTCCTCCCTCTCTCCCGCCAGATTGCCGGAAATGCGGGCGCTTGCAAGAGCGCCCCTCATGTCCAATGCTGGCCCCGCCAAAAAGGGGAAACGACATGACCAAAGTCTGCATGATCGGCGCGGGCAGCACCGTCTTCATGAAAAATCTGGTGGGCGACATCCTGCTGAACGAGATGTTCGCGGATTGCGAAATCGCTCTCCACGACATCGACGAGGCGCGGCTGAAAACCTCCGCCATCGTGGCAGGGAAAATCGCCGATGCGCTCTCCGTCTCCCCGGCGATCACGGCGACGACCGACCGGCGCGAGGCGCTGACGGGCGCCGACTTCGTGATCGTGATGATCCAGGTCGCGGGCTACAAGCCCGGCACCGTCACCGACTTTGAAATTCCGAAGAAATACGGCCTGCGCCAGACCATCGCCGACACGCTCGGCGTTGGCGGCATCATGCGCGGGCTGCGCACCGTGCCCGTGCTGCTCGATATCGCGAAGGACATGCGCGAGCTCTGCCCGAAGGCGCTGATGCTGCAATATGTGAATCCGATGGCGATCAACTGCTGGGCGCTGAACCGGCTGGCGCCCGACATAGACCATGTCGGCCTCTGCCACTCGGTACAGGGCACGGCCTACGAACTCTCGAAGGACCTCGATGTCGATTACAAGTCGCTGCGTTACCAATGCGCCGGCATCAACCACATGGCCTTCTATACGAAGTTCGAACGCGAACGCGAGGACGGCACGCGCGAAGACCTTTATCCGAAGCTGAAGGAAATCGCGGCGAGGGACGAGGAACCGGGCTGGAACAAGGTGCGCTACGAAATCCTCCGCCGGACCGGTTATTTCGTAACCGAATCGAGCGAGCACTTCGCCGAATATGTGCCGTGGTTCATCAAGCGCGACCGGCCCGACCTGATAGAGAAGTTCAACATTCCGCTCGACGAATATATCCGCCGCTGCGAGGAGCAGATCGCGGCCTGGGAAGCGCAGGAGCGCGAACTCGTGTCGGCGAACCGGCTGGAGGTGAAGTTCTCCGGCGAGTACGGCGCAAAGATCATGCGCGCGGTCGTGTCGGGCAAACCGACCGTCATCAACGGCAATGTCGCCAATAACGGCCTCATCGACAATTTGCCGGCGGGCGCCTGCGTGGAGGTACCCTGCCTCGTCGATGCGAACGGCGTGACGCCGACGCGGGTGGGCGCACTGCCGCCGCATCTCGCCGCCATGATGCAGACCAACATCAATGTGCAATCGCTGACGATGGAAGCCATCGCCACCGGCAAGCGCGAACATATCTACCATGCCGCCATGATGGACCCGCACACGGCGGCGGAACTTTCGCTCGACCAGATATGGGCGCTCGTCGACGACCTGATCGAGGCGCATGGCGACCGGCTGCCCGCCTACCGGTGACGCAAGCCGATTTCGGTGTCATTTCCGGCCCGCGAATATAGAATCGCGTGATTCCTCCCACCGGAGACGACGCATGGCGCCAAACAAGAACCTGAGCGACTTTCCCCTGTCGAAGGAATGGCAGTGGAAACCGCTTCTGGGCTGGACCGCCGCCGCTCTTCTTCTCGTCGCATCATGGCTCTTTCAGCCGACGCGGGGCTACTGGGACATCTTCGATGTTGCAGTCTTCCGGGCCATCAACGGCACAGTCGCGCGGGACGAGCGCATTGCCGTCTTCTGGGCGTTGACGGGCGGACGGCAATTCGGTCCCTTCCTGCTGGTGACGATTCTCGCGGTCTATTTCTATTTCATCGGACGCGCGGACCTTGCGCGCTTCCGGCACGGTGCCGCATTCGCGGTCCTCACCGCGATCCTGGTGCTCGCAGCGGTCGTGCTGCAGGAGCTTGTCGCCTATTCGCGCCCCTCTCCCTCTCTTGCTCTCGACAGCTATCATTCGATCAAGGCGCTGGTGCCCTGGTCGATGGCAGGAGAAGGATCCGCCTCCAGCTCGGCCGACAACTGGATGACCGCGACGATCGTTCTGGCGGTTCTCTGGTGGCGCGGCTTCACATGGCGTCTCGGCCTGGCAGGCGCCGCGCTTGCTCTCCTGTGCGTGCTGCCGCCCATAGCAGCGGGTGCGCATTGGCCGACAGATGCCCTGATCGGCGGCGGCGCAATCGCGATACTGGCGCTGGCACTAACCAGTGGTACGCCGGTCGCATGGTGGATATACCGGGCGGCGCTGCGACCGACCGACTGGACGATCTCGCACTGGCAACGCTTCGTCGCGGAGTTGAGCCCCGAGGGCCACGACAATCCCAATCCGACGCGGCAGGTCTTGCGCGGCATGTGCGTGGGCGCCGCCGACCTTGTACCGGGTGTCAGCGGCGGCACGATGGCACTCATTCTCGGCATCTACAAACGCCTGATCGGCGCCATCGCCCATATCGACAAGGAAATGCTGAACCTTCTCATGCGCCGGCAATTCCTCGCCGCCGCGCGCCACATCGACTTCATGTTCGTTTTGCCGCTCGGTATCGGCGTGGTGCTTTCGCTCATCATCTTCAGCCGTATCGTGCCGCTGTCGCTGCTGGTCGCGGAGTTTCCCGAAGTGACCTTCGGCTTCTTTTTCGGACTGATCGCAGCCTCCATCGTGGGCCTGCTCTCGCATGTCGACATACGCGGCCCTGGAAGCTGGGCATGGATCGCGCTCGGCATCTGCTTCGGTCTGTTCGCAGCCATCCTTGTCCCGGTGAAGACGCCGGACGCCGCGTGGTTCATTTTCCTGTGCGGCATGGTCGCGGTCGCCGCCATGCTGGTGCCGGGCATTTCGGGCTCTTTCGTGCTGCTGATCCTCGGCAAATATACCGATGCCATCGACGCGCTCGGCCGGCTGGACCTCGGCTTCCTGCTGCCGCTTGGGACCGGTGTCGTTGTCGGCGCCCTTACTTTTTCGCGCGCCATCTCGTGGCTGCTTGACCGCTTCTACCAGAAGACGCTGCTGACGGTGATCGGCGTGCTTGGCGGCTCGCTGCTTGCCGTGTGGCCGTTCAAGGATCGCGAGTACGAAATAATCGGCGAGAAGGCGCGCCTCGTCGCGGCGCATCCCTATGTCCCGATGAATGTCGACCTCACCGTGGCGCTGGGCATCGCGGCGATCTTCGCGGGCGCTTTCCTCTACAGGCTTCTCGACCGGCTGGCGCAGCATGCGGAAGAGAACGGGACGGCCGCCGGCTGATCTCCGTCAGGCCTGTACGAGCCAGGCAGCGGGATTGCCCGCGGCAACCCGTTTCCACCACACCTCCCGTCCGGCCGGCAGCAGCGCGACAATACATCCGCCGAAACCGGCGCCGGTGAGCCGCGCGCCGAACGCACCGGCATCGAGCGCGTCCCGGACCAGACGGTCGAGTGCCGGCGTCGATACCTCGAAATCCTCCGCAAGCGAACGATGGCTCTCCGTCATCAAGGAGCCGAAGCCGCGCAGGTCGCGCATTTCGAGCGCCGCCACGGCAGCCGTTACCCGCGCATTCTCACCGACGACGTGACGCGCGCGCTTGAGAATCAGCGGATCGGAAAGCGCGGCAAGATCGGCCGGGACTGCATCGCGCAGCGAAGCGATACCGAGGAGCCGCGCGGCCTCCTCGACCGAACGGCGGCGTTCGTTATAAGCGCCATCGACAAGCCGCCGGGCCTCGCCGCAATGTATGACGGCGAAATGAAATTCAGGCGGGACCGGCACGAGGCGCGTATCGTTGCTCCGGCAATCGAGAAGCAGTGCCTGACCCGGACGGCCCACGGCGCTCGCCATCTGGTCGAGAATGCCGCATTGGACGCCGCAATAGGCGTTCTCGGCGGATTGCGCGAGCCGCGCCACTTCCACGTCCGGCAGATGGGCGCCGGTCAGCATCAGCGCCGCGCGCAACGTGGCGACCTCGAGCGCGGCCGAAGACGAGACGCCCGCCCCTTGCGGCACGTCGGAACTGACCAGCACCTCGACGGGCGGAATGGCGAAACCCGCCTGCAGGAGTTCGGCAAGCGGACCCGCGATATAATCCGTCCAGTCGCCACGCGCGGTCGCGGCGGGATCGAACGGCGCCGTCTCGTCGAGATCGAGACTATGCGCGCGGAAAGCCGGCGCGGGCGCCATCGCCACACGCGTTTCGAGCGCGAGCGGCATCGGCAGGCAGAAGCCCTCCGCATAATCCGTGTGGTCGCCGATGAGATTGACGCGGCCGGGCGCCGAGGCTTCCGCCACCGCGTCGCGGCCGAATATCCCGCTGAAGATTTCCCTCACGCCTCACCGCCCGGCGAAACCGCCCGCAGCCGCTCCGCCGCAAGCTCCGGCGGCACATCGACGAGAAAGACGCCGGAGCCCTGCTCGACGCCCGCCAGGTATTTGAGCTTGTTCGCGTCGCGAAGGAAGGGACGGATTTCGATCGTCATGTGGAAACTGTTTTCGAAGCCGCGCGGCGCCGTCTGGACGATGAGGATATAGGGCATCGGCCTGCCGAAAAGTCCGTCGAGGCGGCGCACGCCGCGGCGAAGCAGGCGCGCCATCGCCTCGATCTCGGACGGGCGAAGCGCCGCGGGACCGGGCACCCGCCGGCGCGGCACGATCCAGGTCTCATAGGGATACATCGCGAAGGGCGGTACCAATGCCAGCGCCTCGCCGTCATCGTCGAGCACGAGCGCAGAGTCGGCGGTCTCGATCAGCCGCGCGACGACAGGCGCTTCCGCCTGCGCGCCGGCCGCGCGGGCGGCACGCACGGGCACGAAGGGAAAGGCATAGATCTGCCCATGCGGATGATGCAGCGTGACGCCGATCTCCTCGCCCCGGTTCTCGAAGGGAAGGATGTAGGGATAGGTCTTGCCGAGCGCCTCGACCCGCGCGCCCCAGACCTCGATCAACAGCGCCAGCCGGTCGAGCGAAAAACTGCCGAGCCCGCCGGTATGATCGGCGGAGAAGACGACGACTTCGCAGCGCCCCGCCGCCGGTGCCGTTTCGACGCTCGCCAGCACCGGCGCGGCGGAGGCCGCGGCCAAGGCCGGAAACCTGTTCTCGAACACGGCCACCTCGAACCCGGTAAAGGGAATTTCGCCCAGCCGTCCTTCCTTCGCCGGGCAGAGCGGACAGGCGGCCGCCTCCGGCAGGAAGGTCCGCGCCTGCCGCGCCCCCGCATAGGCGACCCATTCGCCCTGCAGCGGGTGCCACCGCAGATGAGGCTCCGCGCCGGACGGCTCCGCCGGGAGCGCCAGGCCGGGTGCCTCGTCATGAACGGCGCGGCCGTAGAGCAGCAGGTCCCGGCCGCCCGGCAGACGGTGTTCCCTCAGCGTGTACAGATCGGCCTCCCCTGTTTGCCCGGCACCACTATAGCCGCGCTCACCAATTCTTAACCACGCCCGCAAGAACCGGAACGGGACAGTCCGTATTGGCGCGCCCTTTGCGCTCTCACGAACCAGTTGTCGCATTCGGATACAAGCAGCGTGGGCATCGTGAGCGTACTGGAAAAGCAGATTTCGGCCTTTGAAACCGGGACCCCCGTCCCGGCGGCGGGCGTCGCCGGCCTTGAGGCCACCTATCGCGAGGAAACGGGCACGGGCACTCGCCTCACCCCGCTGGCCGACCGTTTCATGCTGCTGGTCGGCGACCTGGGCGCGCTGGCGGTGGCGCAGGCGATCGCCGGGTCGATCGCATTCGGCATCAATGTGCAGGTTTTGAATACGGAATTCGGGGCCTTGGAGGCCGGCGAGCTGACCAGCCGCCTCATCCGCATCGGTTTCCTGCTGATGCTTCCGATCCTCTGGTGGGCCGCCAAGGGCCATTATTCGAAGCGCACCCCCTTCTGGGCGGAAGCGAAGGAAATCGTGAAAGGCATCGCCCTTGTCGCGCTCGTCGACGGCTTCCTGCAATACCTGACCAAGGACTATTTCTCGCGTCTCTGGATGCTCCAGGCATGGCTCTGGGCCCTCATCCTTGTGCCGACGGCACGTATCGCGATGAGACATGTCCTGAAGCGGTACGGAAGCTGGACCGCGCCGGTGCTGCTCATTGGCTCGAAAGAGAACACTCTCGAAGCCGCCCAGGTGCTCGAGTCGGAGCCCTATCTTGGCTACGAGGTGGCGGGCACGCTGGACCTTGCCGAACTGACCTCGGAGCGCAATGCCGCCAATCCCGCGAGCCTGCTCTACCGCGCCGGCGGCCAGCTCTCCGCCGCGCTGAAGCTCGCCTGCGATCGCCACGGCGCCCGCTTCGTCGTCCTCGCCCCCTCGCCCGAGGAAATGGCGAGCCTCGATCACATCCTGCGCGCGCTGCACCGCGCCCGCATCGCCTTCTCGATCATCCCGCCGGTGAAGGGCATCGGCGTGATGGCGCTCGAAGCCGGCAATTTCTTCAGCCACGACCTCGTGATGCTGACGCTCGCCGACAACCTGAACCGGCCGATGGCGCGCATCATGAAGCGCAGCTTCGACCTCGCCGTCGCCTCGCTGGCGCTGGTTCTGCTCGCGCCCTTCTTCTGGGCCGTTTCGGCGCTGATCCGCCTCGACGGCGGCCCGGCTTTCTTCAGCCACCGCCGCGTGGGCGAGAAGGGCCGCGATTTCATGTGCCGGAAGTTCCGCACGATGCATGTCGACGGCGAAGCGATCCTGAAGGACGTACTCGAGAACGATCCTCTCCGCGCCGCCGAATGGGCGCGCGACCAGAAGCTGCGCAACGATCCGCGCGTGACGCGGGTGGGTGAATTCCTGCGCAAGACGAGCCTTGACGAGCTGCCGCAGCTCATCAACGTGATCCGCGGCGAGATGAGCCTCGTCGGCCCGCGCCCGGTCACCTATTCCGAAGTGCTGCGCTATGGCGAGGACGCTGAATACTACCTCTCCGCCAAGCCCGGCATCACCGGCCTCTGGCAGGTGAGCGGCCGCAACGACACGACCTATATGCGCCGCGTCGAACTCGACGCCTGGTACGTGAAGAACTGGTCGCTGTGGCAGGACATCGCCATCATGTTCAAGACGTTCCCCGCCGTGCTGCTTCGCCGGGGCGCCTGCTGAGCGGGACTAGATTTCAGGCTTCACGCCTATATCGACGGATGCGTCGCGCTTCACCGTGCGGCGCATTTCCCGTTTCATCTTCATGGTCTGCCACCGCCGCCCGACCCTGACGATCGTGATGCGCCGCCAGCGGCGGCCGCGCGGATGATCCAGCGTGAGGATGGTGAGGCCGACGGGAATGGCGGCAGGTCCCGGCGGACCCGGGATGACGCCCAGAATGACAAGACCAATGCCGGCGCCGACGCGGCCGATGCGGCTGCGCGGTACCGGAATGCGATATTTGCCGATCCTGATCTTCATGTGCCGTACTCACGGTTCGCCGGGTCGGCCATCGCCTCTCCCCGCAAGATACGCATGGCCGGCCGGGATTCCGGCGTTCCGATTGTAGGATTTTGTGGCCGCTCTTGAAGATAGACGCCCACTGACAAAGATGTAGAGGAGAAATTCACGCCAGAGGAGCCTTTCATGCGCGCCGCCGGGAATGCCGATAGCCAAAGCGGGAGCCAGCTCGCCTTCAAGACAAGAAACCGGCAGTTCGCCGCAGGGAAGGAACGCTACTGGTACAAGGGCGATCCCGTCATTACCGCCTATTTCAACGCATTGTCGGCGATGTTTCCCGACGGCGAACGCTTCTTCTGCGACACGGTGCGGATGCAGAAACACCGGATCGGCGATCCGAAGCTCCAGGCGGAGATCAGGGAGTTTCTCGGACAGGAGGCGGTTCACTCCCGCGAGCACCAGTCATATAACGACCGGATCGCGGAGCTGGGATACCCGATGCGCAAGATAGAGGCGCGCTCCGCCCGGATGCTGGCGCTGGCGAAGAAGATTCTGCCACCGCGTGCGCAACTCGGCCAGACCGTCGCGCTGGAGCATTTCACCGCGATCCTCGCCGACCAGTTGCTGACGGACCGGGAAATATTCCGCGCAGAGGCGACGCCGGAGGAATACGAACTCTGGATGTGGCACGCGGTGGAGGAGACGGAACACAAGGCTGTGGCCTTCGACGTGCTGAAAGCCGTCTCCTCGAAGCCCGCCTTTTATCTCAACCGCGTGCGCGCATTGCTGATGACCACGCTCTTCTTCAACGCTAACCTGTTCATGCATATCCGCGACCTGCTGAAAGCGGATGGGCTGCACTGGAGCCCGCGCGCTTGGGGCCGGCTCTTCCGCTATCTCTGGATTTATCCGGGCTCGCTGCGGAAGGCGATTCCCGCCTATCTCGACTGGTTCCGCCCGAGTTTCCATCCGTGGCAGCACGACAACCGCGAACTTGTGGCCGCGTGGAAAGCGGAACATGGCGAGGAGCCGTCGCAGGCCGTATCGTCCGCCGCCTGAGACATCAGCCGCGCAGCGCGAGATAGGCGTCGCAGATTTCGACGAGCCGCGTGCGGCCGAAACTCGGGTCGTGTCCGCCGTGGACGACATTCACATCCATGCCCCGCAGCCGCCGGATCGTCGCGAGATAGGTGGCGATGTCGGAATCGGGCAGTTCATCGAGCAGCGGACCGTCATAGATCGCGTCGCCTGAAAAGAGCGTCCTCGACGCCTGCTCCCAAAGACCGACTGAACCCGGAGAATGACCCGGCAGATGGAAGATCGAAAAATGCCGGTCACCGAGATCGACGACGTCGCCTTCGCCGATGAGGCCCGTGGCCCGTGTCGAGGTCACGCGATAGGTGGCTATGTCGTAACCTTCATGCGGCAGGGCATCGAGGAGGACGGCGTCGCCATCGCCGAGGCCGTAACCGGAAAGGCTGGCCCGGAGTTCGGGCGGAAAGCCTGAAACGGTAAGTGCCGCGAATTCCCGGTAGTGCTCCATGCGCGGCGCCTCAAGCCGGTGCATGAGCCGGGTCTCGAATTCATGCAGGCACCCCACATGATCGTAATGGATATGGGTCGCCACCGCGACGAGCGGCTTGTCGATGAGATCGGCGATCTCGTCTCTGAGCGATGCGACGCCGACGCCCGTATCGATCAGCAAGTCCCGGTCACGGCCGCGCACGAACCAGATATTGCAGCGAATGAGCGGATGGACATGCGGCTCCCACAACAGCGTGACGCCGTCAGCCATCTCCTTGCGCTCAAACCATCGCCCGGCGATTTTCACGAGGAAGAACTCCGAAAGGCGAACCGGAACACGGCCCGCTTCGCCGCCATCCTATCGTGATGGCGACCGGAATTCCGCCGGAAAATTCATCCCGCGGGAGAAGGGAAGCGCGCGCGAAGAATTCGTCCAGGCCGCCGAATTCCTCGCGTGATGCGCCCGGCCACTCAGAAGAAGAACGAACCGATACCGACCATACCCAGGGTGGCGAAGGCTCCATAAGCGAAAGGAAGCACCTTCTTTACCCGGCGCCGGCTCCATGAAGGAGACTGCCATGCAGGCGGAAGGCCCGAAAGACCGGGTATCATATCGTCGCCGGCGCCCTCATCGTTGATGATGCGGATTTCGGCGGCGATGACCGCGCCACGATGCGTGACGAGTTTCGCACATTTGAGTTCGCCGCTGATCCGGCTGGAGGAGCGCAGGATCACTTCGCCGGAGCACATGAGCGTGCCGTCGAACGTACCGGCGATTTCGGCGCGAAGCACCGTCGCCTGTCCTTCGACCCGTCCGGTGGCGCCGATGGACAATTGTGCGGCCCGCAGGTCGGCGTTGATCGCGGCTCCGTCGACGAACATGGAGCCTTGCGTGTCGAACGACCCCTCAAGAACGCTGTTCTCTCCGATCGTTATATCCTCGTTGCCCGCCCTCAAAAGACGGACCGGCGTATCCTGCCGGCTTGAATGACCGGCATCGCCCTTGGGGCCGATCCCGGTCGCCGAGCCGGTCGCCGCGTTTGAATTTGTGAGTGTCACTTCTCTTCTCCTGTTCGCATAACCCATGACCCGTTTCTGCGCTCGACGAATGGCCTTCACACAACGGCTGCCGAAGCTTGATCGGGCCTCGAGCAACTGCCGGCTATATTCGTGTACGGAGAACATGAGACGGATATCCCACTATCGCCGATCGCATGCACTAACTTGCGTCGAAGCGATGTAAAAAACCTTTCGGTTACCGTAAATCGCAACCGATACGGAGCGAATTCGGCTCGAACAAAAACCGATATGGCGAGATTTCGGAATGTAGTGGCGTCGCGCTCCTGGGACCGCCGCTCAGGAAACGCTTCTCACGATGCGCAGAGCCTTCGCATAGCGGGCGGCTTTCTCGTCGCGCACAGGCGGCGAGGTATGCTTCAGCGTGGTGGCAAGATTATCCGTGAGATCGGCGATCTTTACCGGCCGCGCGAGAGGATTGGCGGCGGCACGTCTCGCGAAATCGAAATAGTCTTCGCCATCGCGGCGCGTCATCGCATCAATGGCGTCCAGCACCTCTTCCGGACAACCTTCGGTTCGCAACCGACCGAGATTCCACTGAGGCGCATGCTCGAGAAGATCGTGCAGCACAGCGACGACGCGCGCATCTTGCCCTTCCACCGCCATCATGACGCGGAGACAATGGAGGATATAAGGCCCCCCGTCCTTCCCGGTTTCGCCCGCATGCGCTTCGGCGGCAATCACGATCGCCCTTTCGAGGGTGATGCTCCCGCTCAGACCAATCATGGCGCTCTCCATTCGACTTCCTCCGGCATCGCTCGATGGATGCGCCTGACACCCCGAAGCGGCTGCCTGGCAGTCCCCCCAACTGCGGGCCCGGAACGATGCAATCAAATAGTTCGCGAGGCGACTGTCCCGGAATTCGTGCCGCTTTGATCGAAGCGCGATCGCTCCTGTCGCGCGCGCAGAATCTTCAGACAGCGCGCAACGACAAACCCCAGCGAGGTCCCGATGGCAATGCCGCCGACATTGGCGGCGAAGTCACCCAGCGACGCCGACCGCCCCGGCACAATGAGCTGCATGATCTCAATCGCGGCGCTCGCCGACACAAGGACACCGGCCGTCATCAGAGGCCACCGGACATGACGGAAAAGAAGCTGTGTAAGAGCGCCGAGAACCAGCCACGCACCGAAATGCACCAACTTGTCGAAATACGGAAAGAGCGATGGCGGACCAAAACCCGGCAACAGCGAACCGGCAAGCACCATCAGACAGGAGCTCGCCCACAGAAGCATCAGAAGCCTCATGAGGAGGGGGAGCCGGGGCAACAAGATGCCGGCCAGTCTGTTGGCGTCCAAATGCAATCCAAATACTCGATACTGCGAACCCGGAATTTCCGGCTGCATCTACTCCGCGGCCGGCTTTATATCCCTGCCATAGACGTCATCGAAGCGTACGATATCGTCCTCGCCAAGGTAGGAGCCCGATTGCACTTCGATGATGCTGAGTGGCTCGGATCCCGGGTTCTCCAAACGGTGCCTGGTGCCGATAGGAATATAGGTGGACTCGTTCTCATTGAGAATCCGGACCACATCGCCCACCGTCACCTGGGCCTTGCCTTTGACGACGACCCAGTGTTCTGCGCGATGATGGTGCATCTGGAGGGAAAGAGCCGCGCCCGGATGAACCATGAGGTGTTTCACCTGATGCCTGTCTCCGGCATCGAGACTTTCGTAGAAACCCCACGGCCGATAAACGCGGTTGTGCGCCTGATGTTCCGTTCGTCCCGCAGCCGCCAGACGCTCCACAACCTTCTTCACATCCTGAACGCTATCCCGTGAGGCAACGAGAAACACATCGCCCGTTTCCACGATGATGAGATTTTCAACGCCAACCGTCGCGACAAGGCCGGATTCGGCCCTCACAAAACAATCGCGCGTGCCTTCGGCCAGAACGTCGCCGGCGAAGACGTTTCCCTTCTGGTCCTTCTCACCGATTTCCCAAAGCGCCGACCAGGAACCTATGTCGCTCCAGCCCATGTCGACAGGCACAACCACCGCGTCGGATGTGTGTTCCATGACTGCGTAGTCGATTGAGTCCGATGGACTTGCCGCAAAGGATTGCGAGTCGAGACGCAGAAAATCGAGATCGCGCGATCCCTTTATCACGGACTCGGCAGCACACGCCGCAATCTTCGGACAATAGCGGTGCATTTCGTCGATAATGCGATCGACCCGGAACATGAAGATGCCGGCATTCCAGTCATACCCGCCCTCTGCCAAATAGGCCTCTGCCGTCGAACGGTCGGGCTTTTCGACAAACCGGTCGACCGCATAGGCCGTACCGTCCAAAAGCGGCGCCCCACGCTTTACATAACCGTAACCGGTCTCTGGCGCCGACGGCAGGACGCCGAACGTCACCAGCTTGCCTGCTTCGGCGAGAAGAGCGCCACGCGCGATAGCTTCGTGAAAAGCGGCGACATCGCCGATATGATGATCCGCGGGAAGAATGAGAAGGATGCCGGAAGGATCGAAGGTCTGCACAAAGACAGCAGCGGCAGCTGCCGCGGGAGCTGTGTTCCGTCCCTGTGGTTCCAGAATATGCGCCAGCGGCGAAATACCGGCCTCGCGCATTTGCTGCGCGATGATGAATCTGTGCTCGTCATTGGAAACGATGATAGGTGCCGCCACGGTGTCGGATGCCGCAACCCGAAGCACCGTCTCCAGAAGCATTGCGCGCTCGGACACCAGAGGCAGAAGCTGCTTCGGATAAAGAGCGCGAGATGTCGGCCAAAGCCTCGAGCCGACACCGCCAGACAAAATGACTGGATAAATCATGCGCACCGTTCAGTTCATTTAAAACAAGCCGCCGATGACGTGAAACCCTCGGACGGAGGACCAGATGGAACGATAATGGATTTCCGGGGATCATTCATCCTCAAAACGGCGCTTCTGGTTAACACGGTCCAACATGGTCCCGACGAAGCGACGCCTTGCCACGCGCCGGCCGCTTGCGGGAAAAGCGGATAAATGCGAAACCAGAACACCTGTCACGCGTTGTCGACGAGGGCTTCCAAGGGCGAAAAACAGCTATGACTTCTGCCTACCCCCGCATCCGCAAAGCCGTCTTTCCCGTCGCCGGTCTCGGCACCCGCTTTCTGCCTGCCACGAAAGTAATTCCCAAGGAAATGCTGACGGTGGTCGACAAGCCCGTCATCCAATATGCCGTGGACGAAGCTATTGAGGCGGGCATCGAACATTTCATTTTCGTGACGGGACGCGGCAAGGGCGCCATCGAGGATCATTTCGATCTTGCCTATGAACTTGAAGCGACGCTGAAGGCTCGCGGCAAGACGGCGGAACTCAAGATGATGCAGGAGAGCCGCCCGAAGGCCGGCACCGCGAGCTTCGTCCGCCAGCAGGAACCGTTGGGGCTGGGTCACGCTGTCTGGTGCGCACGCGATATTGTCGGGGACGAACCCTTCGCCCTGGCTTTGCCGGATATGCTCATCCACGGTGAGCGCGGATGTTTCGCGCAGATGGTCGATGTCTATTCGAAACACGGCGGGAACGTCATTGCGGTCGAGCAGGTACCGCATGAACACGTGAACCGCTACGGCGTCGTGGCGCTCGCCGAAGATCTGGGCAATGAAACGCATCGCATCACCGGCATGGTGGAAAAGCCCAGGATTGAAGACGCGCCGTCTGACCTGATCATCTCGGGACGGTATATCCTGCAACCGGGAATATTCGCCAAGCTTGCGACCCAGAAGCCCGGAGCCGGCGGCGAGATACAGCTCACGGATGCGATGATCGCGCTGATGTCCGAAGAGGATTTCTTTTCTTACCGCTTCAACGGAATAACTTACGACTGCGGCGACAAAATCGGTTACCTCACGGCCAACGTGGCCCTTGCGCTGGACCGCCCCGATATCGCACCGAAGTTCCGACAGATTCTGTTGAATCTGATCGGCTAATCGTAGCATCGGGACGGCTGGCCCTTCTCTGGAGAACGGCATGAAGATCGCCATGATTGGCACAGGCTACGTAGGCCTGGTTTCCGGCACATGCTTTGCCGAGATCGGCCACGAAGTCGTTTGCGTGGAAAAAGACCCCGCCAAAGTTGCACGGCTTCAACAAGGCGAAATTCCGATCTATGAACCCGGCCTCGAGGACGTCTTCACCCGCAACGTGGAAGCCGGACGGCTGACGTTCACCAGCGAGGCCGGACCGGCGGTCGCATCCAGCGACGCGGTCTTCATCTGCGTGGGCACCCCTCCTCGCGAGGATGGCGATGCCGACCTGAGCTATGTCTACGCCGCGGCCGCCGAAATCGCCCCGTATCTCATGAACTACACAGTCGTCGTCGACAAATCGACCGTCCCCGTCGGCACGGCAAGGGAGGTTGAGGCAATCATTCGCAAGATTAATCCGGATGCGGACTTCGACGTTGCATCAAATCCGGAATTTCTGCGCGAGGGAAACGCCATCGACGATTTCATGCGACCCGATCGCATCGTCATCGGTACCGACAGCCCGCGCGCTCGTGCAGTTATACAGGCAATCTACCGGCCGCTCATGCTGAGCGAAATGCACTTCCTGTACACCGGCGTGGCCACCGCGGAGCTTACCAAATACGCCGCCAACGCTTTCCTCGCCATGAAGGTCACCTTTATCAACGAGATAGCCGACATATGCGAGGTGGTGGGCGCGGATGTGCAGGACGTCTCCCGGGGCATAGGGCTCGACACCCGCATCGGCCTGAAGTTCCTCCAGGCAGGCGCCGGTTTTGGGGGGTCCTGCTTTCCGAAGGACACCCTGGCGCTGGCCGGTACCGCGCGGCGCGCCGGGCGTCCGACCAAGATCGTGGAAGCGGTCATGGACGCAAACAACGAGCGGAAGAAAAGAATGGCCAACAAGATCGCCGCGGCCTGCGGCGGCGACCTGACGGGCAAGACGATCGGTGTCCTCGGGGTTACGTTCAAACCGAATACCGACGACATGCGAGATGCACCAAGCCTCGACATTATCCCCCTGTTGCAGCAAGCCGGCGCCCGTATACGAGCTTACGATCCGGAGGGCATGAGAGAAGCCCGGAAATATCTTCAGGATATCGAATGGGTGGAAGACGCCTACAGCGTGATGCCGGGTGCCGACGCGATCCTCATACTCACCGAATGGAACGAGTTTCGCGCGCTGGATTTCGAGCGTCTTCGCCGCGCGGTCAAAACACCGCGTATTGTCGACCTGCGCAACATCTACACTTTGGAGGAAATGGCCCAGGCCGGCTTCGAATATCACTCGGTAGGGCGTTCATCCGTTTCACCTTCGACCGCCGAACACGAAGCCTGACGTCACCCGCAAACCTGCTGCGTGGCAAATCAGATTGTCGGCTGGTTCGCGCCGCTCGCCTTAGCCAATTCGAACCGCCTGATATCGGCCGCCACCATTTCATTGACCAGCTGGGCAAAACTCGTCCGGCATTCCCAACCGAGCAACTGGCGGGCCTTGGAGGCATCTCCAAGCGTCAGACCGATATCCGTCGGGCGAAAGAAGGTTGGATCGACAGCCACAAGAGGGTCGCCGCTCTCCAGATCGAACCCCACCTCGTCGGCCCCCTCGCCTTCCCATACAAGCTTGCGCCCGATCTCACCGAAAGCGATCTCGACAAATTCCCTGACCGAGTGGTGTTCTGACGTCGCAAGGACATAGTCGTCGGGCTCGTCACGCTGCAGCATCAGCCACATTCCCTCGACATAATCACGCGCGTGGCCCCAATCGCGCCGCGTATCGAGATTGCCCAGCTTGAGCAGTGCGGTGTCGCCGAAATGGCGACGTGCAACCGCGAGCGAAATCTTGCGCGTCACAAAACGCTCACCGCGCCATGGGCTTTCGTGGTTGAACAGAATCCCGTTGGAGGCGTGCACCCCGAATGCCTCCCTGAAATTGACGGTCGCCTCATATGCAGCCAGCTTGGAAACCGCATATGGATTCATGGGATGGAAATGACTGCTTTCGTCCTGAATGTGCCCGTTCGCATCGCCGAACATCTCGGAACTGGAAGCTTGGTAGTATCTCGTTCGCCGGCCTGGATCGGACTTGACCAGCGCACTCAAAAGGCGCACCGCGCCGGTCGCGTTCACGTCCGTCGTGCGGGCCGGGTCCTCGAAGCTCGTCTGGATATGTGTCTGCGCCGCCAGGTTGTAGATCTCGTCGGGCCGTATCTCATCCAGCAATCGTGCAAGAGAGACGGCGTCCACGATGTCGCAGACATGAAGATGGAGGCGTCGATCAACATCGAGAATATGTTCGAAGCGTGACCTGTCCAGGCGCGACAGATCACGGGCTATTCCGTGAACGACATATCCTTTCTGAAGCAGCAACGCCGCAAGATAACCTCCATCCTGCCCCGTCACGCCGGTAATCAGGGCAATGGGACGGTCCCCCACAAGGTGCGTATGTCGACGTGTCGGCTGAACTAGAGGCAATGGTCTCTTCCACATGACACCGGGCGAAGACAAAGCCGGTTTTCCCAAAAACTGAGACCGCTGCGACAACAATTGGCAGAAAATCGTCCGGGATGGCGCCGGCACGGCACAATCTCCACTTGAATTCCGCTGATGACCGAAGCCGATCCAACCCATAATATTACTAGATTAGAAATCTTCCGCGATCCAGCCTCTCAACGCCTTGGCCGGACCAAATTGAGTTGCCGGATGGCTCTTTTCGCCAGCCAGGCACGACGAAGCTGATATGATTTTTAGACGATCTCTATATAATATCAAAAAGCGGGAATAGTGCATTCGATGACATGAGGCGAGACAGGAGTGGGGGTAAATTCTGCGAAAGGAAGTCCACACGTGGACAACGACGGCGCCGCCTCTGAAATGTCGAAGAGTATGTTCGAAGCCGGGCCGTTATCTGTTTCCGGCGTGCTGAAAAGCGCCCTGCTAAAGCAGAGAACGCAGCTTCTGGGCGGGGTTCTGTTTGCCGTTGTCTTGCCGGTCCTGCTGCGGTTCGACCTGCTTGAAATGCCCCTTACCTCACTGAGCCTGAATAACACAATTATCGGAGCGACCGTCGCAATGACGGTAGGCTTCTTTATTTTTGGACGCTTGGCCTCCTATCCCGGTACCGACGGAATTTCATATTCGGTTCCCGTCTTTATGCTGTCGTATGGGGCCGTTCTCGTCGTGTTTCTGTTCTTGCGGCTGGACTACAGCCGCTACCTCTTCGGCTCCAGTTTCGTATTGTCGGTTGTCTGGTTTACGGCGCTCGCGATCGTCCTGACAAGAATTCGATCGTTTCGGATAGGCATAGTGCCGGGCGGAGAAACCGACAGGTTGCCTCAGCTCAAAAACATCATTTGGCAGACGCTGTCGGAACCCAAGCTCCCGGAAAACCGGCTGGACGCGATGGTGGCCGACCTGCGTGCGGATTTTCCGCCTGAGTGGGAACGCTTCATTACGGAAACGGCCATCGTCGGCACCCCCGTCTACCACGTGAAACAGATGTACGAGACACTCACGGGCCGGGTGGAAATCGAGCATCTATCCGAGAACACGCTGGGAGCGCTGAACCCGAACGATGTCTATCTGAAGTTCAAACGCGTGGCTGACTGGCTCCTGGCCGCGCTTGTAATTGTTTTCGGTTTCATATTCCTTGCCGCTATCGCAATTGTCATCAGGATTGAATCGAAGGGCCCCGTCATATTCAGGCAGCCGCGCATGGGCTACGGCGGAAAGATTTTCACCCTGTACAAGTTCCGTACCATGAAGATGGAAGACGATACGGAAGGTGACAGCCGCCAAAAGGCCATCACGCTCAATAACGATGCGCGGATAACACGCTTCGGGAGATTCCTGCGCCGGACCCGGATCGACGAACTGCCGCAGATAATTAACATCCTGCGTGGGGAAATGAGCTGGATCGGGCCACGCCCCGAGGCCGTGCCTCTATCCGAGTGGTACGAAAGGGAGCTTCCCTTCTACCGCTATCGCCACATCGTCCGCCCGGGAATCAGCGGTTGGGCGCAGGTCATGCAGGGACATGTCGCATCGACGGACGAAGTGCTGGAGAAGCTGCATTATGACTTCTACTACATCAAGAATTTCTCTCCCTGGCTCGACTTCCTGATCCTGCTCAAGACGCTGCGCACCGTGATCACCGGCTTCGGTGCCCGCTGAATGCAAAGGAAGCGGACCGATGCCTAGCGACCGCATAAAGCCGCGCGGGCTCCTCGGTCGGATAACACGGCGTCCGAACGCCATCACATCCGTCATCAAGATTGCCAACGCACTCCTGGGCTTTCTGACGGCAGTCCTTCTCGCTCGCACTCTGGGCGTGGAGGGGTATGGAGAGTATGCGTTCGTCTACGCCATCATGACCATGCTGGCCATCCCGACGACGCTTGGTCTTCCTCAACTGGTGATCCGCGAAACCGCTCTCGCCCTACAGGCCGGAAACACGGCCCGGATCCGGGCCATCTGGAGCTGGGCCCATCGCGTCATCCTGGTCACGTCTTTTGCCATCGCCGTTATGACGATCGCCGCCGTAGCCGTTTTCGGCACAGGCATCTCGTCGCGAAATACCTTTCTCCTGGGCCTCCTGCTGGTACCGCTTATCGCGCTCGGCAATCTCCGTGGGGCTTCGCTGCGCGGTTTGGGGCGTTTGGTATTCGGTCAGCTGCCCGACAGCATTCTGCGCCCGCTCTTCTTCAACATAGCCGTGCTGCTCTGGACCGTTATCGCGGGAACAACGAACTTTACGGCTTTTGACGCATTGTTGCTTCACATTGCGGCGGCGTTCGCGACCTTCATCATCGGGACAGCCATTCTGCTGCGTCACACTCCGCCGATGGAAGCGGGGCGGACTGAAGCAATCGACGGCCGAGCCCTGCTTCTGGCGACTGGGGCCCTCGGAGCGGTAGCCGGCCTGACCACCATCAATAACAACATAGACATCATCATGATCGCGCGGGCTCTGTCCGCCACTGAGGTCGGCATATACAAACCGGTGGTGACGATCGCGGGATTGGCCTTGTTCGGACAACAAGTGGTGACCGTGGTCATCATGCCCCAGGTAGCCAAACTCTATGCGGCGGGAAGAAAAGCCGAGCTGCAACAGCTTCTCAAGCGCAACGCCCGCCGCTCCTTCCTTTTGGCACTGGGCGTTCTCACGGCGATCGTACTTGGAGGGCAATGGGGGCTGGGCGTCGCCTTCGGTGAACCGTTCCGGGCGGGCTATCCCGCACTGGTAATTCTCGCATGTGCGCAGACCATCAACGCCGCCCTGGGGTCCACGGCTCTGCTCATGAACATGAGCGGCAATGAACGCATCACGCTGGCCGCGATCTCCGCCGCGGTTGCCGCCAATCTGATTTTGAACAGCGTGCTGATCCGGTTCATGGGTATCGAAGGTGCGGCAACCGCGACGTTTGCGGCGCTGATGCTCTACAAGGGCATATTAACCATTGTGATCCGTCGAAAGCTGGGCATAGGCAGCTCGATTTTCTGACCGCCAGACCATGGAAAATCACGGTCTCGCGAACTGGCCGGCCGCCGGATCCGGTGTCGCAGCCCCAGCCGAAAGGCGTTTGAATTCAGTTCCGATGGAATACACGCTCGAATACTTATCTGTTATAATATTTTGGTAACTTTTTATATGCCTGTGTGGAACGAATCCGTGACTTACGCCTATCTTTTGGAAAAGATTCGAAAAGCCCGAGTTCAGGATGTGCCGTTTGCGCATGTTCAGATAAACGATTTTTTCCACGAAGACGATTTCAAGGCAATTACGGCATCGCCGGAGATCAAGCTCGCGCCGCAAAGCTCGGACAGCGATCTGTTCAACGCGCTGTTCAAGAGCGGCTACAAGATTATCGAATTTCCCGGCTGCATCACGGACAAAGATGTCTATCTGAACTGGCACCAGCACAAACGTTCAGACCACAGATACAACAATACCTCCTGTGAAGGCTTCGGTGTGACGCTTCGCCTGTTGCAACCCAAGTCGGCTGCGATTCAAAAATTGACGGAGTTTCTGAATAGCGAAGAATTCCGCACGGCGATTGCCGAAAAATTCGGCATTCCCATGGATGAGGTCTTCTACGATGCAGGTATTCAAAAATACCTGGATGGCTACGAGATAAGCCCGCACCCCGACATTCGGAAGAAAGCTCTCACCTACATGGTCAACATCAATTCCGATCCCGAGTCGGAAAAGAACGAGCACCACACACACTATCTTCAGTTCAAGGACTCCCATAAATACGTGCAGTCATACTGGGAGGGAAATCCGGACAGCGACAGGTGCTGGGTACCTTGGAGCTGGTGCGATACGAAGAAAATTCAGAACGAAAATAACAGCATAGTAATATTCTCGCCTGCAAATAATACATTGCATGGCGTGAAGGCTAGATACGACCATTTGAAGTATCAGCGGACGCAGCTTTATGGGAATTTCTGGTATAACGAAGCACGTACAACCAAGCACCCGGCTTGGGAGTCTTTTGTTATTGAGCAGACAGGAAAAAGAAAGGCGGCGACAATCAAAGGCCGCATTTCCACAATACTGCCAAAAGGCGCAAAAACTTTTGTTAAAGACGTCTTGCTGAAGAGCCGCCGCGACGTGGCGTCCGGCCGTCTGAAGCGCGATTAGCTCCACTGGCGATCCGATCGACCGCTGCGTGAACGTTAGTCGATATGCTCAATGTCGGGCCAGTCTGGAAACCAATTCCGGCGAGCCGCCATTTATGATGAAATGCCTGAGATACACGCAAGCGGGAAGCGCTGTCGCTAATGTCATCGGAATTTGTTGCCTCGCCTCTCCCGGCCCCTGTTTTCGTTATCGCACCTGCCCGCTCGGGTACAACGGCCTTGTCGCATCTGCTCGCCCGCGACCTCGACCTGCGCTGTTCGCCGGAAACCAATGTCATGGGCATCCTCGATCGCATTGGCCGCGATCATCGAACCATGACCTTTGAGGCCTTTCAGCACACACAGCATAAGTTTCTGATGCATGGGGCCAACAGGCCCCACTCCATCCTCTTCCCGCGATCGTTGCTTCATCGAAGGATTCTGGACGCCCCTCGCGCCTTCGCCGAGGCTTTGATATCGGCCGACCACTACACCGAAGGCCGGCAGATTCTGGAGCAGACCCCGCGCAACGGCGAACACGCAACCGCATTGAGATGGCTTTTCCCCGAGGCCTTGTTGTTGTTCCTGATACGCAATCCCTTCGACGTAATCCAGAGCAACCGGGCCACTCCTTGGGGCAGCTCCAACGTCGCGCTGCTTTTCGCTCTTTGGGCGCGGCAGTATGTGGAAGTGGCGCGACTGGCCCGCTACTACGGCCGCCAACGGCTGATGCTTGTGCGTTACGAAAAGCTGGCGAGCCAAAGCTATCGCGACGGCTTGCTGCGACGCCTCGAACGTGCCGGGATCGCCCGCCGGGCCGAACCGATCGAGATTACGCCTCACAACTTTGAGAGATCGGATTGGGCGGACGGCCACTTCAGCCGGACAGTGCAGCCGTTCGCTCCGCAACAGAACACGAAGTGGAGCCGGCGCTATCCGTACCTTGGGCGCTTGGGCGCAGGTCTGTGTCTGGTCACATTGCAAGCCTTGCGTCGGCCGTCGGGCCAAGGCCGTGGCTTTGGTTGGAGACTAATGCAACTGGCCGCGATCCTGACGGCAAAGGTTCTGAAGCGATGACTTCCTCTTCGTTGATCCTTCTTGTTGGTTACGCAGGAAAAGGCAACTTCGGCGACGAAATGATGATCGAAGCCGCCGCCGGCTTGCTGTCCGGCAGCACCGTAAGGATAGTCGAGGGCGGAATCCCGATGGGAAAGCTGCTCAGCCTACTATGGCAGGCTGAAAGGATTGTGGTGTGCGGCGGGCATGTCATCGCTCCGCGCCACGGTTCGTACCTCCGTGTATTGATTCCGGCTCTGCTGATGGGAAAAGCAATCCGCTTCGTCAGCATCGAGATGTCCGGCATGCCCCGGCGCCGGCTGACCCGGCTCTTGCAGTGGCTGGTACTCGCAAAGGCAGACATCTCCGTGCGCACAGCAGAGAGCGCGGCCATACTTCGGCAGGTCATGCCCTGGAAAGCGACAAGGCAGGTGGTCGACCTCTTCTATCTGCACCCGGCCTTCGATGGTTCGCCAGGCAGGGGGGCTCTCCCGGCGGTGGACCGGTTCCGGCTGGAGCCGGGGCCGGCTCAGCCCCAAGGTCCATGTCACCTGATCGTCCTTCCCCGCAGTTTCGGCCGGGGACAGGGGTATAACGACAATCAAAATGCCGCACGGATTGCGGACGCGATCAGACACGTCGCATTGAATCGCGAGATTCATAAAATAACGGTTTCACCATCGGCAAATGTCGATGACGCTGAACCCTGCTTCAGACATATCTCCAACGAATGGTCCAACCGCGTTGAGCTGACATTGGTGCCAAATTCCGCACCTTTGACGCTTGACCCGGGTACAGTGGTCATCACCAACCGGCTCCACTTGGCCAAAGCCTGTCTGTACTGGGGAATAGAGGTGATTTTAGTTTCCTACGACCGCAAGACGGAAGCACCCGAACTGGTCGGCCATACAGGGTCGATCCTGCAACTGGATGGCTCCGTTCTGCCCGCTGCCGATCTCGCGATATCGCCGGCACTGCTCGACGCGCGGCGACATTTGAGCCTGCAGGCAATCCGACGCCAGATTCAGGTGACGACATGAGCGGACGTTTCGTGATCGTCAACCTGGCTCTGTTCATGTTCTTTGTGTTGCCGCAAATGCTGCTCAACGCGCTCGGCGCCTATCCCGGCAAGTTGCGGGTGCAGATGGATTTCGGCGTGGAGTTCCTCGTAGGCATGCAATGCCTGGTTCTTTTCGTCGTGGTATTCCTGTTTGCGGCATATCTCGCGAAGATCGACAGGGCCCGCATCCGCGAATTAACGGAAATTATCGCTCGGCGTACTTCGTTCCAGATGCTCTGCCTCGCGATTACCGCGATATGCTATCTTCTGCTCGCACTGGATATCGGCGTGAAGCAGACCAGCGCCTCCGAGAATTTTGTTATCCGCTTTCTCCCGCGCGAAATCGTAACAGTAGCGGCTCTGCTCTGCGCAATCGTTACACGCAAACGCTTCTGGATCCTCCTGCTGGCTGCCAACATCCTCTATTGGGTGCTGACCGGCAGCAAGGCCTCCCTGTTCATCGTGGTCCTGGCATTCCTCTACTATCACACGCTTGAACGCCTCCCGATCCGACCAGCGCATCTGGTCTGGGCCGGACTAGCGCTCATACTTCTGCCATTCAGCTTTGTT
>NZ_JAUYUS010000119.1 GCF_030694575.1 Parvibaculum sp. | reverse complement strand
GTCGTCATTATCGGCGGCGGCTACACCGGCCTCTCCTGCGCCTATCACCTCGCCCGCGATTTTGGCGCCGATGTCCGTCTCCTCGAAGCAGGCCCCCTTGGCTGGGGTGCGTCCGGCCGCAATGGCGGCTTCTGCACCTTGCCGCCCTCCGGCCTCTCGCTCGACGGCTTGATCGCGCGCTACGGCGAGACGGAGGCAAAGCGTTTCATCGCCTCGCAGGTCGAAGCCGTCGCTCTCGTGCGCGATCTTGCCCGCGACGAAAACATCGACCTCGCGCCGCAGGGCGAGGGCACGCTCCATGTCGCGCATGCGCCGTCGCGCTTCGCCGAACTCGCACATGAACGCGATCTCCTCACGGGCACCTTCGGCATCGCCGCGCGCCTTCTCCCGCGCGAGGAGGTCGCCGAAACCCATTACGATTCCACCGAACAATTCGGCGCCCTGCACAATCCCGTCGGCTTCGGCCTGCATCCGCTTCGCTTCGCGCGCGGCCTCGCCGAAGCCGCCGCCCGCGCCGGCGCCAGGCTTCACGGACATTCGGAAGTGCTGGAATGGGAGAGGGCAGGGGCCTTGCACCGCCTCGTCACATCCTCCGGCACCATCCGCGCGCGGCGCGTCGTCATCGCGACCAACGGCTTCACCCGCGAGACGCTCCACCCCGTCGCGCGCGATCTCATCCCCGTCATGTCGAACATCGTCGTCACGCGCCCGCTGACGGCGGATGAACTCGCCGCGCAGAACTGGCGCACCGAAATCCCCTGCGCCAACACGCGCCGTCTTCTCTTCTATTACCGCATGCTGCCGGACCGCCGCTTCCTCTTCGGCGCGCGCGGAGATCTCACCGGAAAGCCGGAGGACGGCGCGAAGATGCGCCGCTACATGCAGCGCCGTCTGGCGGAGGTTTTTCCCGCTTGGGCCCATGTTCCGGCCACGCATTACTGGCGCGGCTTCGTCTGCATGACCGCGCGCCTCACCCCCTCGATCGGCTGTTTTCCGGACGATACAAGCGTCTTTTTTGCGCTTGGCTATCACGGCGACGGCGTTTCCGCAGCGCCCTGGAGCGGCCGCTTGATCGCTCAACTCATTGGCGGCAAAGCCGATTTGGCCGATATTCCTGCCGCTTTCCGCGGCTCCCCGCGGCACATTCCCTTTCCCTCGCTGCGGCGCTGGTATCTTCGGGCGGCTCTCGGCTACTATCGTCTCACAGACCTATAGGAGCATTTCTTGGCGCGGCGGGGCGGGAGCTTCGCTGTGGGGAAATGCGTGGAATCCGGCAAACGGGAAATCATGAGCGATCGGGAAAGACCGGGCCGTCACGGCCGCGCGACGTTGGGCGAATTCAACGCCTTCCTCGCGGAGAACGGCGAGATCGATTATCTCGATACAGTCTTCGTGGACATGTGCGGAACGGTGCGCGGCAAGCGCTTCCCGTCCGAAGAAGCGGAAAAGGTTTTTGCCGACGGCGTGCAGATGCCGCAGTCGCTCTATTTCTTCGACGTGACAGGCGTCAACGAAGACATCCTCGGCATGGGCTTCTCCGACGGCGACCCCGATCTCCAGGCGCATCCCGTCTCCGGTTCCATCGTGCCCGTGCCATGGGCCTCCATGAAGCAGGCCCAGGTCCTGATGACCATGGAAAACGACGACGGCACGCCGCTCATGCTCGAGCCGCGCAACGTGCTCGCCGGCGTCGTGAACAAGCTTGCCGACATCGGCCTGCGCCCCATCGCCGCCTGCGAATTCGAATTCTACATTCTCGACAAGGACCTCGACCGCAAGGGCCGTCCCCAGGCACCGATCAACCCGGCAACGGGCCTGCGCGAAACCGCGAACGAGGTCTACGGCATCACCGAGCTCGACGGCTTCATGGGTCTCCTGAAGGAGATCGACGAAGCCGCCGCCGCTCAGGGCGTGCCCGCATCGGGTGCCACGGCGGAGTTCGCTCCCGGCCAGTACGAGATCAACCTCAAGCACGAGGACGATGTCGTCCGGGCCGGCGACCACGCCATCATGCTGCGCCACCTGATCGGCGCCATCGCCCGCAAGCACAATTTCCTCGCGAGCTTCATGGCCAAGCCCTTCGTCGACCAGACGGGCAATGGCCTCCATGTCCATTGTTCGGTGGTGGACGAGAAGGGCAACAACGTCTTCGACGACGGCACGGACGAAGGTTCCGCCCGCCTGCGCCACGCCATCGGCGGCCTGCAGGCGACGCTCCCCGACGCAATGGCCTTCTTCGCGCCGAACCTCAATTCATATCGCCGCTTCGGTCCCAATCTCTTCGTGCCGGTAAACCGCACCTGGGGCTACAACAACCGCTCGGTCGCTTTCCGCGTGCCCAACGGCTCGCCGGAATCGCGCCGCATCGAACACCGCGTCTCCGGCGCCGATGCCAATCCCTATCTGGTGCTGGCCGCCATCCTCGCCGGCATCCACTACGGCATCGTCAACGAGATCGATCCGGGCGAGCCCGCCGAGGGCAATGCCTGCGAGATCATGGACGAAGGCATCCCCTTCTACCTGCCCAGCGCCCTCAAGCGTCTCCGCAACTCGGATGTCATGCGCGAATATTTCGGCGGCCTCTATGTCGACGTCTATGCCGAAACCAAGATGCTCGAGTTCGACAAGTTCCAGCGCGCCATCTCGCCGCTCGAATACGACTGGTATTTGTAGCTCTCCCTCTCCCTGGGGAGAGGGAAGGGGTGAGGGGCGCTGCTTCTCGCCAACGAACGCAATCAAAAGCAGTATGTCGTCCCGGCGGCTGTTGCCGGGACGGTATCGTCTTTATCCTGAAAATAGAGTGGACTAAGCCTCGGCCGCCACAGGCAGCGTGAAGCTCACCGTCGTTCCCACGCCTTCGGTGCTCTCGATGGTCAGCGCCCCGCCGTGCAACTCCACGAGCGAGCGCGAGAGGGCAAGACCGAGCCCCGTGCCCTTGTGCTTCTTCGAATGCTGGCTTTCCACCTGCTCGAACGGCCGCCCGATCTTCGGCAGCGCGCCCGCCGGAATGCCGATGCCGGTGTCTTCCACCGCGATGGTGACGAAGCCGTCGCCCGCGCTTCCCTTGAGGTGGATCGTGCCGCCCGCGGGCGTGAACTTCACCGCGTTCGACAGCAGGTTCAGCAGCACCTGCTTCACCGCGCGCTTGTCCGCCTGCACCGTCGGCAGCGCGCCCAGCTCGTCGACCACGCGTACATTCGCCACTTCTGCCCGGCCGGAAACCAGCCGCAGCGATTCCTCCACCACTTCCGCGATGTCGAGCACCTGCGTCTCGAGCGTCATGCGCCCGGCCTCGATCTTCGACATATCCAGAATGTCGTTGATGAGTTCGAGGAGATGCGTGCCGCTCGCGTGAATGTCGCCGGCATATTCCTTGTACTTCGGCGACCCCAGTTCGCCGAAAAGCCCGGAGTCCATGATCTCCGAAAAGCCGATGATCGCATTCAAGGGCGTGCGAAGCTCGTGGCTCATATTCGCGAGGAACTCAGACTTCGAGCGGTTCGCCGCTTCCGCGCGCGTCTTTTCCGAAGCGTATTTCTCCGCGAGGTCCACAAGCTGCCGCGCCTGCTCCTGCAGCTTCCGCCGCGAGGTTTCGAGGTCGCGCACGGTCTTTTCCAGTGCCACCTTGTTGTCGGTCAGCGCCGCTTCCTGTTCCTTGATCGCGGTGATGTCGGTGCCGACATTCACGCGCCCGCCGCTTTTCGTGCGCCGCGCGCTGATCTGCAGCCAGCGCCCGGTCGGCAGGCGGATTTCGCGCACGCCCGCATCCTCGCCATCCACCGGCCACGCGTCGCCGACGCCCGCAAGGCTCATCACCGCGTCGCGCGCCATGCCGGGGCGCATCGCGCCACCGTCGAGATGGAGGAATTCGGCGAGCTTGCTGTTCGCCGTTACGAGCCGGCCTTCCGCGTCCCACAGCGCAAAGGCTTCGCCGACGCTTTCGATGGCGTCGCGCAGCCGCTCGTTCGCTTCATGCACCCGCTCTTCGGCGATCTTCTGGTCGGTGATGTCGATGGTGATGCCGACAAGCCGCTCGCTCGCCGAGGCGCGCCCGCCGCCCCACACCTGGCCCTTGGCATGCATCCACACCCAGCTTCCATCGGCGTGGCGAAGGCGGAAATTCGTATCGTAGGAGCGTGAGGCGCGCGAGGCCGCGTTGGCGATTTCGTCGATGGCGTCGGCGTCGTCGGGATGCGCCATCGCCTTGATCTCGGCGGGCGACAGCCGCTTCGACGGCTGCTTCAGCCCGACCATGTCGAACATGGCCGAAGACCAGTAGACGCGGTTCTCGTCGAGGTCCCAGTCCCAGATGCCGCAGCGCGCGCCGGCAAACGCCATGTCGAAGCGATGCTGGTTCTCCACCAGCGCCGCTTCCGCGTCGAGCTTGGACTCGCGCAGCCTCACCAGCATGTAGGCGATGACGAGATAGCCGCCCGAAAGCAGCGACGAAAACAGAAGCGCGCGCGAGCCGCCGTCCTGCGCGTAAAGCGCGACATTGAGAGCGAGGAGCGCGAGCCCGGATACGCCGAGCGCCAGCCGCGGCAGCAATCCGGCGGGCAGGGCGCGCCGGCGGCGTGCGCTCGCCTCCTGCCACTTCATCGTCTCCTGCCGGGTGGTCGTTGCGTCGCTCATGCCTTCATCCGTCTGGCCGTCGCCGGTCATTGCAAGTCTAGCACTCGATCTCGCTTCCTGCCTCGGCCGGTCCCGCGAATCAACCGCTTCAGGGCGATGATTCGGCCTCGGAGTCCCGCTGTCCATAGCCGCCGTTAACTTTTTGTTAATAGATGCAAACGGGACTCACCGACATTCCGCGAATCGCCGTTAATTCCGCGTTAACCGGCGCCCGGCGCCCGTCCCAAAAACAGCCAAAAACGGAAATGTCACCCCCGGCGCAAGCCGGGGTCCATGGGCCGCGAGGCAACTGCCGCCTCAAGCCAGCGTCTTCGTCGCAATCTCGTAGACGTCGCGCGACAGCCCCTCCGTCGCCGCGATGCGCTTCAGCTCCTTCTGCATCGCCTTCCGCCGCTTCGGCCCGAATTGCCGCCAGCTTCTGAAGGTGCCGGTCAGCCGCGCCGCCACCTGCGGGTTGAGCTTGTCGAGTTCCAGCACCTTGTCGGCGACGAAGGCATAGCCCGCGCCCTTCGCGTCGTGGAAATGAAGCTGGTTCATCGAAGCGAAACTGGTGATGAGCGCCCGCACCTTGTTCGGGTTCTTCATCGTGAAGGCCGGGTGCTGCGTCAGCCGCTTCACCTCGTCCAGCGTGCCGGGGAGCGAGGACATCGCCTGGATCGCCAGCCACTTGTCAATCACCAGGTGGTTCTTCTGCCACCGCTTGTAGAAGGCGTCGAGCGCTTCCGTCCGTTCCGGCCCCGCGATATTCGAGAGCACGGAAAGTGCGGCGATCGAATCCGTCATGTTGTCCGCCTCGCGGAACTGCGTCGCGGCGAGCGTCGTGCCTTCGCCTCCCGGCGCCACCGCCAGATAGGAGAGGCAGGCGTTCCGGAGCGCCCGCCGTCCCGCATGATCCGCCTCCGGACGATAAGGCCCCTCCACCTTCATCCGGCAATAGGCGGCCATCAGTTCGTCCTTCGCCTGCGCCGCGATGGAAGCGCGCAGTTCCTCGCGCGCCGTGTGGATCGCGTCCACGTCCACATCATGGCCGATCATCTGCGCCAGCGTCTGTTCGCTCGGCAGCACGATGATCTGGGCCACGAAATCCGGATCGGCCTTCTTCGAGGTCAGGAGATCGCGGATCATGTCGGCAAAGGCCGTGCCCTTGCGCGCCGTCCCGCCCTTGGCATGTGCCTCCACCATCGAAAGCAGCATCCCCGTCGCATAGCGCTGTGCCGCTTCCCAGCGGTTGAAGCTGTCGCTGTCGTGCCGCATCAGGAACACCCAGTCGCGCTCCTTCAGGTTCGCGTTGAGCTTCACCGGCGCCGTGAAACCGCGCAGCAGCGACGGCACCGGCTTCTCCGCCACGTCGCGGAATTTCCATGTGCCTTCCCGTTCGGTGAGATGCAGCACGCGCGTCGTCGCGCCCGCCTTCTCCTCGCCGTCCAGCGTCAGCTTCATGTCCCGTCCGTCCGCGCCCACAAGGCCGACGGCGACCGGAATGTGATAGGGCTCCTTCATCGGCTGCCCCGGCGTCGGCGGGCACACCTGGCTCATCTTCAGCGTGTAGGTCTTCCGCGCCGCGTCGTAGCGCCCGGAGGCCAGAACTTCCGGCGTGCCCGACTGCGAATACCAGCGCTTGAACTGCGTCAGGTCGATCTTTGTCCCGTCCGACAGCGCGTCGAGGAAATTCTCCACCGTCGCCGCCTCGCCATCATGCCGCTCGAAATAGAGGTCCATGCCTTTGCGAAAGCGTTTCGGCCCCACCATCGTGTGGATCATGCGGCAGAGTTCCGCGCCCTTCTCGTAGACGGTCGCCGTATAGAAATTGTTGATCTCGATATAGCTGTCGGGCCGGACGGGATGCGCGAGCGGCCCGCCATCTTCCGGGAACTGGTGCGCGCGCAGGAGCCGCACATCCGAAATCCGCTTCACCGGCCGCGAGCGCATGTCGCTCGTGAATTCCTGGTCGCGGAAGACGGTGAGGCCCTCCTTCAGGCAAAGCTGGAACCAGTCGCGGCAGGTAATGCGGTTGCCCGTCCAGTTGTGGAAATATTCATGCGCGATGATCGCCTCGATCGCCGCATAATCCGCATCCGTCGCCGTGTCGGGCAGGGCGAGAATATATTTGTCGTTGAAGACGTTGAGCCCCTTGTTCTCCATCGCACCCATGTTGAAGGCGCTCACCGCGACGATCATGAAGATGTCGAGGTCGTATTCGCGCCCGAAGGCTTCCTCGTCCCATTTCATCGCCCGCTTCAGCGCGCCCATCGCATAGTCGCAGCGGTCCTCGTTGCCCTTCTCGACGAAAATTCGCAGCGTCACCTCCCGGCCCGACATGGTGACGAACTTGTCCTCCACATGCGCAAGGTCGCCGGCCACCAGCGCGAAGAGATAGGCGGGCTTCCGGAAGGGGTCGTGCCACTCCACGAAGTGCTTGCCGCCGTCGAGCTTGCCGCTCGCCACCGGGTTGCCGTTCGACAGCAGCACAGGCACCTTCTTCTCGTCGGCAACGATCCGCGTACGGAACACCGACATCGCGTCCGGCCGGTCGAGGTAGTAGGTGATGCGGCGAAATCCTTCCGCCTCGCATTGCGTGCAGTAAATGTCGCTCGAAAGATAAAGCCCCGTCAGCGCCGTGTTCTCGACCGGCGCGCATGTCGTCACCGTCTCCAGCGTGAAGTCGCCCTCGGGCACCTCGAAGATCGTCAGATGCTCGCCGTCCACGCTGTAGCGGTTGGCGCCGAGCTTCTCCCCGTCGATCCGCACTTCGTGGAGCTTCAGCTTCTCCCCGTCGAGCACCAGCGGTCCCTCGCCCTGCCGCCGCATCGAAAGCCGCGAATGAACCCGCGTGCGCTTGGGGTCCAGCTCGATCTCGAGGCTCACCTCCTCGATCCGGAAAGCAGGCGGCGTGTAGTCCTTGAGCCGGATAGGGCGGGGATCTTCTGTGCGCATGGGGAAATAACTCGAAAAACAGGGGCACCCGCCCCTCAATATAACGAGTCTGCAAAATCCGCGAGTGGAATGGCGGAATTGGGGCGGGAATACCGGGAAGGGGAGCGGCCTCGTCTAGCCTTGGACAGAACGCTCCAAGGGTAGAGCGGTGGCCTTGGGTGGCCGTGAGATCCCGGCACGGAGACCCTTGCAAGTGGTATCCAGTTGCTGCGTCAGCGCATGGACGACAACGCCAAGCTCCGTACCGATGACTTTTGCCTCCGCCTTGCCGAGAACGATGGATGAGTACTCCATGCTTCCCTTGTTGAGCCGGGCGAGCCGAAAGAGATAAAGCAGTTCGCCGTCCTCGGCCTGCACGACTTCAAGCGTCGCGTGAGCCATGAAATGCCTCATTTCCTCATACAGGCGCAGCGCCTCGATATTGGCCACTGCCGTGGTGAGTGCGTTTTTGAGCGGCCCTTCCGCATCCGCGAGCTTGCGGAGCTGTTCCAGTTTCTGGCCGAGCAGATGCGCGGGCTTCTTTACGACGGTCGCATAGGCAGGCAAGGTCGAGGCTTGAACGAGTAGTGGCCCAAGGCCGCGCTCGACCCGCGCGAAATGGTCCATCAGGGCGCCGCGAAAGGCGTGCCCTTCCTTGCGTGCCGCGTTGATGAGGACTTGAAGACTTTGCGTGGGCTGATGGACGGCGGGTTGTACCGCGGCCTTTTTCGGGTTCGTGGTACTCATGATGAAAATGTCACCGTCCGTTACGGGTTCAGGTCTGCGGCCCCATGATGCTGCTCAACAGCATGTCCGCATCGCCCGCCACATTCATGATCTCGTCGGGCAGGTTCTCGCCATTCGTCCGCGCGTACTCGGCGACCCGCTGCAGCAGCACCATGAGTTTCGGCGCCGCCGCGATCACCTTCGCCTGCAGTTCCACGCGGTCGGGCGTCATGTCGTATTCGACGCCGGGCACGCGCCAGCCGCCGCCTTCATGGCTTCCCGTAACCACCACGGGATGCGTGCCGGGCACGGGATGGCCCGCGCATTCGTCCGCCGAGCGCCACTTGTTCGGCACGCGCACGACGTGCCATTCCTCCATCTCGGGATCGAGATGCGACAGCGCGGATACTTCTTCGGTTTCCAGCTCCTTCGCCGCGAACTCGCGGCCGAGCCCCACGTCGTAATGGATGCGCAACGGCTCATCCATGTCCTTCACCCATTGCGGCACGATCCGCTCGATCACCGCCCAGGTGCCCACGGGCCGCACATAAACCCGCTGGTTTTTATGGAACTGCGCTTTCGCCATCTGACGATGAACCTCCGGCCGGCCGAAAAGAGAGAAATCCTCCTCTCAGTATCCGCCAGCGCCGGTTAGCGTTGGATTAAGACATTCAGTCCAATTCCCGCCCCGGCCCTTCTTCCCACCCTCCCTCAGGGGGAGGGTGGCCGCTAGATTGAACGCATGGGGGACAAGCAAGCTCGCAACCTGCGCCGAAACATGACAGACGCCGAGAAGCGGCTCTGGGGCCGTCTGCGCAAGGAGGCGCTCGGATATGACTTCCGGCGTCAGCACCCGCTGGGCCCTTATGTCGTCGATTTCGTTTGTCTGGAAAGAAAACTGGTCGTGGAAGTCGACGGCGGCCGTCACAATCTCCAACCCGGCCTGGAAAGTGACGCGCTTAGAACCGGCTGGTTGAACGAGCGCGGCTATAAGGTTCTCCGCTTCTGGAACAACGACGCACTGCTACGCACGGACGATGTAATTGAAACCATCTGGCACGCCTTACGTGAGCCCCGCACAGACCTCCCTCCCGTCATGCGCTGACCTTGTGCCACTCTTTTCCCGATGGGACAGAATCTCTTCCACCCTCCCCCTGAGGGAGGGTCAAACCGCTGCAAGCGGTTTGGGGGGGGGTAAGGGATGTGCCACTGAGAACGGACTTTCATTTTTTGTAAGGCCGCGACCCCTCCCCGAAATTCGCTGTGCAAATTTCGCCCCTCCCTCAGGGGGAGGGTGGGAAGAGTGATTGATGGTCGTCTTTACTCCGCCGGCGCCCCCGGCGCCTTGCCGATGCCGAACCGCCGCCCCAGACGCCTGAATGTCCCGCCGATCCCCGCGACCTTCCCCCGTGCATCCTCCATCAGCGTATAGGCGACCGGCACCACGACCAGCGTCAGCACCGTCGAGGAAATGAGCCCGCCGATCACGAGAATGCCCATGGCGTTGCGGAACTCCGCGCCCTGGCTGTTCGATATTGCCACCGGGATCAGCCCGAAGACGGTCGCGATCTGCGTCATCAGCACGGGCCTGAGCCGCACCGGCCCCGCCTTCAGCGCCGCTTCGCGCGGGCCCGCGCCTGCCTCGCGCAGATGGTTCGTGTAGTCGACCAGCAGGATGCCGTTCTTCATCACGAGCCCCATCAGCGCCAGCAGCGCGATCTGGCTGAACATCGTCATCTCCTGCCCGGATATTTTCAGCGCCACGAACGCCCCCGCAAAGGAAAGCGGCGCCGACAGCATGATGATCGCCGGCTGCGCGAAGCTGTTGAACTGGCTCGCCAGGATCATGTAGAGCGCGATCAGCGCCAGCAGGAACGCAAAGCCGATGGCAGCGCCCGTCTCCTTCATCCGCTTCGAGCGGCCCTCCGCGCTCCACGAATAGCCGGCCGGAAGTTTCAGCTCGTTCAGATAGGTCTCGATCTCGGCGGAAGCCGGCCCCAGCGCCGCGCCTTGCGGGTTGTTCGCGAGAATGGCGATGCGCCGCGCGCGGTTCTGCCGCTCGATCTGCGCCGGCCCCGCCGCCACGTCGAAGCGCGCCACATTGGCGATGTCGATCAGGTTGCCGTTCGCCGAGCGCACCTGGATCATCGTCAGCTTCGAAATGTCGTCGCGCTGCCCATCCTCCAGCCGCACGCGCACATCGTATCGCTGGCCGAATTCCTCGAACGTCCCCGCCTTCACGCCGCCCACCATCGCGCGCATCGTCTCCGCGAGCACCCTCACAGGCACGCCGAGATCGGCCGCGCGCCGCCGGTCCACATGCACCTGCACTTCGGGCTTGCCGGAATCGTAGCTCGTCTTCGCGTCGGCGAAGAGCGGGCTCGTGCGCATCCGCGCCACCACCTCGTTGGCCTTCGCTTCCAGCACGGCAAGGTCCGGTCCCTGCACCACATACATCATCGCATATTCGGAAAAGCCGCCGCCGGAGATCCACGGCACGTCGGAAAGCGAAATATGCTTCGCCTCCGGCGCCGCCCTCAGCATCGCCACGCGCGCCGCGTCCATGATCGGAATGAAACTTTCGTCGCGCTCTGCCTTCGCCGTCAGCCCGACATAGAAGAACGCCTTGTTGACGCTCTTCTGCGGGTCGGAAGCGATGGTGAAGAAGACCGTATGCACATGCCGCACGCCGGAAATCGCCTGCGCCACGCGCGAGGAAACCGTCCGCGTCTCTTCCAGCCCCGCGCCGAACGGCAATTCGACTGTGCCGAGGAATTCCGCCCGGTCCGCCCGCGAGTCGAACGCCATCGGCAGCGTCCGTGCAACCACCACCGCAAAGACGATGGTGAGGAGCGCCCCCGCCATCACTATCCAGCGCGCGCCGAGCGCCCATTCCAGCACCCGCCCGTAAAAGCGGTCGAGCCGGTTATAGGCATCGTCGAAAAAGCGCGCCACGCGCCCGTAATTCGCCGGATCGGTCTCGCCATGCTTCAGCATCCGCGACGACAGCATCGGCGTCAGCGTCAGCGATACGAGCAGCGACACCAGCACCGAGAAGGTGATCGCGAGCCCGTATTGAAAGAAGAAGCGCCCGACCACGCCGTCCATGAACGCGATAGGCACGAACACCGCGCAGATCGAGAAGGTGGCGGCCAGCACCGCAAGCCCCACTTCCTTCGTGCCCTCGGACGCCGCCTGCATCGGCGGCAATCCTTCCTCGAGCTTCCGGTAGATGCTTTCCAGCACCACGATGGCGTCGTCCACCAGCAGGCCGACGGCCAGCGACAGCGCCATCAGCGTCATCATGTTGATCGTGAAATCCGCCACATAGAAAGCGAAGAATGTCGCGATGAGCGATGTCGGCATGGCGACCGCGACGATCAGCGTCGCGCGCACCGAGAGCAGGAAGGCGAGGGTGACCAGCACCACCAGCACGATGCCGAGCTGGATATCGAAGAACACATCGTCCGCCGATCCCTCGATGAAGACCGCCGTGTCCCGCGCCGTCTTCATCTCGACGCCGGGCGGTGCCAGCTTTTCGATTTGCGTCAGTTCCTCGCGCACCGCGCGAGCCACTTCCACCGTGTTGCGGCCGGACTGCTTGCGCAGGTCGAGCGACACGCCGCGCTTGCCGTTCAATTCGGCATAGGAGCGTTCGTCCTCCATCCCGTCTTCCACCCGCGCGATGTCGCCGATGGTCGTCGGTGCGCCGTCCTGCCGGAAGGCGACGAGGATGTTGCGGAATTCGGGAACGGACGTGACCTCGCCCTTGGTCTTCATGGAAAATTCCGCGTGGCCGCCCGGCGTCTCCAGCCGGCCGCCCGGAATTTCGGCATGTTCGCGGCGCAGCGCGCCCGTCACGTCGTCCGCCGTCACGCCATAGGCGCGCATCTTCACCGCGTCGAGCCAGATGCGCACCTCGCGGTCGCGCCCGCCGACGAGTTCGATGGAGCCGACGCCCGAAATGCGCTGCAGCCGCTCCTTCACCACCTTGTCCGCGAATTGGGTGAGGTCGCGGATCGGCAGGTCGCCCGCGATCATGATCGACATGATCGCCTGCGCGTCCGGGTCCACCTTCTGCACGATGGACTGCTCGGCATCCTGCGGAATATTCCGTTGCGCCAGCGAAACCTTGTCGCGCACGTCCTGCGCCTTCACGTCGACATTCTCGTTGAGGTCGTACTGGATGACGACCTGGCTGAGCCCCTCAGCGCTCGTGGAGGAGAGCGTCTCGATGCCCGAGATCGTATTGACCTGCTCCTCGATCGAATCCGTCACGTCGCTTTCGACGGCCTCGGGCGAGGCGCCTTCCAGCACCGTCGTCACCGAGACGACCGGAAACTCCACCTTGGGAAAGAGATCGACGCCCACACGGCCCAGCGAGATCCAGCCGAGCACGACCAGCGCCGCGATGATCATGACCGCGAAGACCGGCCGGCGGATCGAGATGTCGGAAATCCACATGGCTTTGGCTCCTCGGCCGCTCTATTTCACGGTCGGCTGGGCGGCCGCGTCGCTCGCGAGCGTCTGCTCGTGCGCATCTTCCGCCTCCGCTCCGCCCTCGATCCTCACCGCCACGCCGTCGATCAGCAGCGGCGCATTCGGGCCCGAAAGCGCCTTGTCGCCTTCCTTCAGCCCCGACAGCACTTCCACGCGCGTCGCATCGATCTGGCGCACCGCCACGTCCACCCGCTTTGCCCGCCCGTTCTCCGCCACGAACACGTGCCGCCGCGCTTCCGTGCCCAAGAGCGCGGCGCGGTCCAGCACCAGCACCTCGCGGGGGTCGGGATAGATTTCCGCCCGCGCGAACAGGCCGGGCTTCACCTCATAATCCTTGTTCTCGATCGGCAGCCGCACTTCCACCGAGCGCGTCACCGGGTCGATCCGGTCGTTCAGGATGGCGACGTAGGAGTCGTAGCTCTTGTCGATGCCGTCGAGGAATACCTTGCCCTTGGTGCCGACGGTGAATTTCGACAGGTAGATTTCCGGCACGTTCACGATGGCCGCCACGATGTCGATCTTCATGATCTGCAGCACGCCGCCGCTGTCGCCGCCCATGCCGCCCATCCGCGTCGCCATGAACTTGCCTTCGTCCACGTCGCGCTTGGTGATGACGCCGTCGAAGGGCGCCGTCACCACGCAGTCGTCCAGCATCTGCTGCGCGGTCGCGAGCTGCGCCTTCGCCATGCCGAGCCGCGCATTGGCCGCGTCGCGCGCCGCGCGCGCATCGTCCAGCTTGCCGTTCGAGACGAAGCCGTTGCCGTGCAGTTCCTCCGTCCGCGCGAATGTCTTCTGCGCGTTCTGGGATTCCGCGCTCGCCAGCCGCACGTGATTTTCGAGTTCCGAAACCTTGAGCTTCCATTCGGCGTCGCGCGTGCGGAAGAGCGGTTGCCCCTCTGTCACGCGGTCGCCGACGCGCACCATGATCTCCTCGATGATGCCGTCCACGCGCGGCCCAAGCACCGTCGTCTTGTGCGCGGCGACGGTCCCCGTGCCCGTCACGGGCTCGGCCAGTTCCTGCCGCGTCACCAGGCTCGCGAAAACACCGATCGCTTCTTCCGCCGCGTTCTGCGCCTGCTCCTCCTCGCCGCAGCCCGCAAGCGTCAGCGCGCCTGCGATGACGAGGCCCGCCGCGCGGGCGGGAAAGCGCGCATAGCGCAATCGGGCGAAGTGTGCAGCGGTTCGCGCGTAAATTGCGCGGCAATATAAAAAGCTGGAGCGGGATCGCGGTTCGAAGAAACGCGATTTTGCTCTAGTTCGGAAAAACATAATCGTGCCCCACATATTCCGATCCGCCGCACTGGCGGCAGAAGGTATGCACAGTTATAGTATCCTTGGTTACGATAAAGAAGACGTATTCTGTGGAAGGACCGGCCCTTATGACGGGCAAAGACAGGAAAGCCATGCCGGACAGGGAATTCGGCTGGCTTCACCGCGATGTGTTCCGGCTCTTCAAGCGCGCCTGGGAGACCCGCCTGCGCGCCTCGGGCACCGGCATCACCGTGCCGCAATCCCGCGTTTTCGCGGAATTGCGCCAGCAGGACGGCGTCACCCAGACCGAACTGGCCGATCTCGTGATGATGGAAAAGGCGCCGCTCGGCCGCCTGCTGGACCGGATGGAGGAACTCCGCCTCATCGAGCGCCGCCCGGACCCGGCCGACCGCCGCGTCCGCCGCGTCTATCTCACCGATGCCATCGACGGGTTTCACGACGAATTGTGGGATGCCGCCTTCGGCATGTTCGACGACGCCCTCAAGGGCTTCACGGCGGAAGAATACGAAACCCTCGTCGCCATGCTCCGCCGCATCAAGGAAAACCTCGAAGCCGTCGAGCGGAATACGCCGCATGAAGAACGCACCGGCCGCGCCGAGGCTTGAACGCCGGTCGCGGCTCGGCATAGCATAATCGATGCGCAACCTTTCCCTCCTGATTCTCGCGGCCCTGCTGGCGATGGTGCTCTGGGCCATCCTCGTCTTCACCGGCGCGCGCCACGGCTGGTGGCACGCCGATCCGGGCCCGCGCGAGGATGTGGCCTCCTTCTTCTCGACATCGGTTGCCGCGCTGGACACGGCCGGGCAGGGCGCAGTCGCCTTCGTGCTGATCGAAAAGGGCAAGGTCTTCGGCGAACATTACGTTTCCGCCGGCACGCCCCTCAGCCGCGACACGCTGTTCCAGCTCGCCTCCCTCAGCAAATGGGCGACGGCGCTCGGCGTGCTGAAACTCGCCGCCGATGGAAAGCTCGATCTCGATGCGCCCGTGTCGCGCTATCTCACCCGCTGGCAGCTTCCTGAAACGGAATATGACGCGGACGGCGTCACCGCGCGGCGTCTTCTCTCCCACACGGCCGGCCTCACGGACGGCCTCGGCTATATGGGCTTCGAGAAGGGCACGCCCGTGCAGACGCTCGAGGCATCGCTGACGGCAGCGGCTGACCCCATGCCCGGCGCCGATGGGCGGACGCGTATCGGCCTCGCGCCCGGCTCCGCCTGGAGTTACTCCGGCGGCGGCTATGCGCTGCTGCAGCTTCTGATCGAGGAAACCTCGGGCGAAGCCTTCGGCGACTATATGAAGCGCGTCGTCTTCGATCCCCTCGGCATGTCGCATGCGACATTCGATCTGGCGGCGGCGGAAGCGGCGGGCCTCGCCCCCTGTTTCGATGCGGAGGGCGCGCCCTGCACCTATCGCAACTTCGCCGCGCCCTCCGCTGCCTCGCTCCATGCGAGTGCGGCCGATCTCACCCGCTTCCTCGAAGCGCAAATGGAGGGCGCGGGCGATCCCGCCCTCCCGCCCGGTCTTGCCGCCGACATGCGCGCGCCCCATGCCTCGCAATTCGGCCTGCCGATCTGGGGCCTCGGCGTCATGCTCTATGCGGAAGCACCCGGCGGCGGCTACGTCGTCGGCCATGAAGGCATGAACTTCCCCGCCATCGAAACCACGGCCCGTATCGACCCGGCGACGGGCGACGGCATCCTCGTGCTCGCCACCGGCAATCCGGGCCTCGCCGCGACGCTCGGCGGCGAATGGGTCTATTGGCATGCCGGGCAGGTGGATGTGAGGCAGATCGACAGCATGCTTCCGGCCATCGGCCTCACGCTGCTCGCCGGCTGGGCCGTCATCATTGCTCTTGCCGTTCTCGCCCTCCGGCGAATGCGGCGATCCAAAACCCCGGCTGCCTCGTAATTCAACCCGGAACTTCACCTCGCAGCCAGGATTCGCCACCGCCCCGCCGCGTCATCCCAAGCGGACGCAACGTAAAATCTGCGCCCTTTTCACAAGCCCCCTTTGCAGGGAGAATGCGCCCAAACAGCCGCCGTGGGCCCGCCCGCGCGCGAGGCAATGATAATGAGGAGACGCCATGAATTTCGATTTTTCCGACGACCAGAAACTTCTGAAGGAATCCGTCCGGAAGTTTCTCGCCGACAAATGCCCCATGACGGTCACGCGCCGCGTGCTCGAAAAGGAAGAGCCCTATGCCGCCGAAGTCTGGAAGGGCCTCGTCGAGATGGGCCTCACCGGCACGGCCATCCCGGAGGAATTCGGCGGTCTCGGCCTCGGCGCGCTTGAGCTCTGCGTGATCGCGGAAGAGCTTGGCCGCGTCGCCGCCCCCGTTCCCTTCTCCTCTTCCATTTATCTCGCCGCCGAGGCGCTCCGCCTCTTCGGCACGCAGAAGCAGAAAGAGACCTGGCTGCCGAAGCTCGCCTCGGGCGAAGCCATCGGCACGCTCGCCCTCTCCGAAGGCACCCACGCGGCCCATCCGCGCAACATCGCGGTCAAGTTCGCGGGCGGTAAGGTCTCGGGCGTGAAACAGCCCGTCGCCGATGGCGGCGCGGCCCATGTCGCCATCGTTGCGGTCAACACCGGCGGTGCCGGTGAGCAGGCCGTCTCGCTCGCCATTGTCGATCTGAAGGCAGGCGGCGTCTCCTCCGAGCCCGTCCGCACCATCGACCCCTCGCGCCAGCACGTCACGCTCACCTTCAAGGATGCCCCCGCCGAAATCCTTGGGCCCAAGCAGGGCGAGGGCTGGACGCAGCTTTCGCGCATCCTCGACGGCGCGGCCGTCCTCTTCGCCTTCGAACAGGTCGGCGGCTCGGAAGCCGCCCTCGAAATGGCGCGCGATTATTCGCTGGAGCGTTATGCCTTCGGCCGCCAGATCGGCTCCTACCAGGCGATCAAGCACAAGCTCGCCGACATCTATGTGAAAAAGGAACTGGCCAAATCCAATTCCTATTTCGGCGCCATGATGCTGAACGACGAAGGCGCCGAACTGCCGGAAGCCGCCGCCGCCTCGCGCATCGC
>NZ_JAUYUS010000118.1 GCF_030694575.1 Parvibaculum sp. | reverse complement strand
ACCTTGCGCCCGCTTCGCCGGACGGCCCTTGCCCGGCCCTGGCACCCGTAGCTCAGCTGGATAGAGCGCTGCCCTCCGAAGGCAGAGGTCACACGTTCGAATCGTGTCGGGTGCACCACTTCCCTGCCCGGTTTATCCCCGGTTTCGGGCCTTCTGTCATCGAACTGTCACAAATCTGTCATAAAGCGCATTTTATCGATCCGTGTACGGACGATATGCGGCCGATATGCAGGTTGTCCCCGGGTCCGCCGGGACATATCCCCGGGCCGGCCGGCGGCTTGCCGCCCCCGTCCGCCGAAGGGTTATCCCCGGAGGGGCAGCGGCGGGAGACGGGACGGGAGGACGGGCGGGGATAAAGCGGCGCTCCCGTTTCGCCATGCGAAATTTCCGGGAACGGCATTTGCGGAGCAGATGCCCATCGTCGCCGGACACCGTTTCCCCTATCCTCGGGCGCGCCTGTCGACATCCCCGCAGCACGATCTTTCCGGGAGAGCCGGTTGCCGAAAATTTTCTACCTCATCGCCGGTTTCCTCGCGCTCGGGCTGGGCGGGCTCGGCGTGGTGCTGCCGCTCCTGCCGACGGTCCCCTTCGTCATTCTTGCGGCGTTCTGTTTTGCGCGCAGCAACGAGAGGCTGGAGCGGTGGCTTGTCGAGCACCGGACATTCGGCAGCCACATCCGCGCGTGGCGGGAGCGGGGCGCGATTTCGCGCAAGGGCAAGCAGGCGGCGCTCGCCGCCTTCGCGGTGAGCATCGTCTTCGCGCTCCTCTTCGCGCCGCTGCCCTGGTCGCTGGCGCCGATGGCGGCGGCGCTGATCGGCGGAAGCTGGATCTGGACGCGGCCGGAGGGGTGACTTACGATCCGTGGACGGATGATCCTGCCGCGAGAAGGATGCAAAGAAAAAAGCGGACCGCAAGGGTCCGCCTTCTCTCTCCCGAAGGAGAATTTTGTGCCCTCAAGGGGCTTGTTAACGGGTGGTCCTCGATCTCCAAGCGGCTAAACTTTCAATCGCACCCATAACCATCTTCTTTATTTGAAGAGGTATTTCAAGCAGCAAAATGCTTATTATGTAAAATAGTAAGGGCGCGGGGAGGGGCGGCGACATGAAATATCGGCTGGGACTGGACCTTGGCACCAACTCGATCGGGTGGTGCGCACTCAAACTCGATGGCGAAGGAAAGCCGAACGGTGTTCTTGCCAGCGGCGTCAGACTGCTGACACCCAATCAGGAGGCCGGGCGCGACCCGCAAAGCAAAGTGTCGCTGGCGGCCGACCGGCGCGTCGCGCGCTCGATGCGCCGGCGGCGCGACCGCTTTCTCAGACGTCAGAAACGGCTGATGGAACTGCTCGTCGAGAGCGGGTTGATGCCGGACGCAGAGACGGCGCGCAAGGAACTTGAAAAGATCGATCCCTACATGCTTCGCGCCCGCGCGCTGGATGGCCGGATCGAGGCACATGAACTCGGGCGGGCGCTGTTCCACATCAACCAGCGGCGCGGCTTCAAGTCGAACCGCATCGCGGACAGCGACGACGACGAGAAAGGCGCGACCAAGCAGGGCATCAAGGCGTTGCGCGAGGCGCTGGCGGCAGAGGACTGCCGGACGCTCGGACAGTTTCTGGCGAAGCGGCACGAAAAGCGCCAGCAGGTCCGTTTCCGGCCGACGACGGAAGGCACGAAAATTCTCTACGACTTCTATCCGAGCCGCGATCTCGTGGAACACGAGATCGACGAGATATGGAAGGTGCAGGCGGCGCATCATCCTCAGTTGACGGACGAACTTCTCGCTCGCCTCAAGCACATTGCCATCGAACAGCGGCCTTTGAAGAAGCCCGTTGTCGGCCGCTGCACGTTCAGGCCGGAGGAGGAGGAGCGCTCGCCACGCGCCCTGCCCGATTTCCAGCGCTTCCGCATCCTGCAAGACCTTTCGAGCCTCGTCGTCGAACGGCCGGGCGCGGCCTCGCGCAAACTCTCGATCACCGAGCGCGATGCGCTGGCCGCGCTGCTCGGCGCGCAAGCATCGCCGGTAACGTTCGAGAAGATGCGAAAGGCAATCAAGTTGAACGACGGAGAGCGCTTCAACTACGAGGCGACCAACCGCAAGGGCTTCGATCCCGACCTGACGGCGGCAAAGCTCGGCGCGAAGAACGCCTTCGGGAAGACGTGGCGGAGTCTCGAACGGGCGCGACAGAACGAGATCGTCGAAAAGCTGCTGACGGAACAAGACGAGGACGCGCTGGCCGACTGGCTCGAAGCGGATGCGGGGCTCGCGCCGGAGAACACCGAGTATGTCGCGGGCAAATTGCGATTGCCGCAAGGCTACGGCAATCTCGGCAGGACGATGCTGGCCGACATCATCGACGCGATGACGCATGAATCCGTCGAGGCGACGGATCCGGCGACCGGCGAAGTCTACCCGGCGCCGATCACCTACGATCAGGCGGTGGAGCGGCTGGGCCTGCATCACTCCAGCCTTCGGGAAGGCGAGAAGCTGGCGCGGCTCCCTTATTACGGCGACCTGCTCAAGCGGCATGTGATCGAGCGGCCGGACGCGCCGGAGGGAAGCCAGGAGCGGCGCGGCAAGGTGACCAACCCGACCGTGCATATCGCGCTCAACCAGACAGGCAAGCTCGTCAATGCGCTGATCGATGCCTATGGCCCGCCGGAGCAGATTGTCGTCGAGCTGGCGCGCGAACTCAAACAGAACCAGAAGCAGAAGGACGAACACAACAAACGCATCCGCGAGAACACGGACGCGAACGAGATTCGAGCGGAGAAGCTGAAGGAACTGAAGGTCGAGAACAATGGCGAGAACCGGCTACGGATGCGGCTCTATGCCGAATTGCCGCCGGACGAACGGGTCTGCGTCTATAGCGGCAAGCCCATCGGCATCGAGAAGCTCTACTCGGCCGATATCGAGATCGATCACATCCTGCCCTTTTCGGCGACACTGGACGACGGCATCGCCAACAAGGTGCTTTGTACGCGCGAGAGCAACCGGAAGAAGGGCAACCGCGCGCCCGCCGATGCCTTCGACGCAAACCGGCTGACGGAAATGGCCGAACGCGCGGAGCGGCTGTTCAAGAACAAGGCATGGCGCTTCGCGCCCGACGCGATGGCGCGTTTCGCGGAAAATGGCGGCTGGTCGGCGCGGCACCTGACCGACACGCAGCACATCGCGCGGCTGACCAAAGCCTATCTCGAACATGTGTGCGAGCCGGGGCAGGTGTGGGCGGTGCCGGGACGTATGACCGCGATGCTGCGCGGATTGTGGGGCCTCAACCAATTGCTGCCGGGACACAACCTGCCCGACGGCAAGAAGGACCGGGGCGATCATCGCCATCACGCCATCGACGCCTTCGTGGTTGCCTGCACCGAACGGAGTTTGCTGCAAAGGATCGCCAATGCGGCGGGCAAGGGCGAGGCGCTGGACGTGCAGCGGCTGTTCGGCAGCGAGGGCGTGCCGAAACCCTGGGACGGGTTCCGGGACGAACTCGGCGCAAGCCTCAACGCGCTTGTCGTCGCGCACAAGCGCGACCACGGCATCCAGGGCCAGCTCCATGAGGAGACAGCCTACGGGATCGTCGATGCCGAGATCGACGGCAAGAAATTCAATCTCGTCACGCGCAAACCCATCGACAGGCTGACGGCGAAGGAGATCACGCAGGTGCAGAGCACAAGCCTGCGCGCCGAACTGATGCGCGTGGCCGAGGCGGCGGAGACAACGGGCACCAAACTCAACGTCGCGCTGGCCGAATTCGGGCGGGCGAGCGGGGTGCGCCGGGTGCGGGTGCTGAAGACGGAGCAGAGTTTCATCACCGTGCGCCACGGCCCGGGCGGACAATTCGAGAAGGCGCTTGTGCCCGGCGACAATCACCGCATCGAGATTTTCGAGCATGACGGCAACTGGCTCTGCGAGGCCGTGACGGTGTTCGATGCCAACAAAGACGGCTGGACGCCGGAATGGACAAGACGCTATCGCGGCGCACGGCTCGTGATGACGCTGCACAAGGGCGACATGATCGAGGCAGATCTGGGGACCGCCGACCGCTACTGGACGGTCTACCGCCTCAACGCCGCCTCAAATCGCGTCTGGGTTGCGCCGCATCAGGACGCCCATGGGCAGGACGAACGCGCGTGGCAGCGGCCAACCATGACGACGCTTCAAAAAGCCGGTGCGAAGCTTGCGCAACTCGACATGCTGGGGCGGCCGCGACGGCCGGGCGGCGGATGATCGCGCGTATTGTCGAAATTGCCGAGGACGGGCGGCATCTGTCGAAGGATCGCGGGTTCCTCGTCGTCAGCGAAGGCAAGACCGAACTCGGGCGGGTGCCGCTGGACGATCTTGCCGCCGTGATCGGCAATGCGCATGGGCTGACCTATTCCAACAATCTGATTGCCGCACTCGCCGAACGGTGTGTGCCGTTCGTGATCTGCGGTCCGCATCACCGACCCGTCGCCTTCATGTGGGCAGCAGACAGCCACCACGAACAGTCGGGGCGGATTTCGGACCAGGCCGACGCGACCAAGCCGCTCAAGAAGCGAATGTGGCAACAGATCGTCCGTTCCAAGATCGAACAGCAGGCGGCAACGCTCGACGCGGTGGGCCGCCGCGCGGGCGGATTTTCGCTACTGGCGCACAAGGTGCGGGCGGGCGATCCCGAGAATGTGGAAGCACAGGCGGCGCGGCGCTATTGGCCGCTGCTCTTCGGAAGCGATTTTCGCCGCGACCGGGACGCGGGCGGCACGAACGCGCTCTTGAACTATGGATATGCGATCGCGCGGGCGGGCGTGGCGCGCGCGATCATGGCGGCCGGTCTGCATCCGAGCCTCGGCCTTGCCCATGCCAATCGCGGCAATGCCTTCTGCCTTGTGGACGATTGCCTGGAACCCTTTCGACCGATTGTCGACCTGCTGGTTTTCGATCTTGTGGAAGAGGGCGTCGTCGAACTCGACAGCGCCGCGAAGCAGGCGCTGGCGCGTGTGCTCATCAAGGACATGCTGACGGTCAACGGCGCATCGCCGGCGGCGCTGTGCATGGAACGGCTGGCACTTTCGCTGGCGCGGTGTTTTTCGGGTGAGGCGACAAAACTCGATTTGCCGATTCGTCCCTTGCCGCTGGAGCGGTGACGGGACATGGCGCCGCGGCGACCTGAACTGAGCGGGTACAGGATCATGTGGCTTTATGTGATGTTCGACCTGCCTGTGGGCACCAAGACCGAGCGGCGGCAGGCGACCAAGTTCAGGCAATTCCTGCTGGATGAGGGATTCGAAATGGCACAGTTCTCGATCTATCTGCGGTTCGCGCCCAGCAAGGAGGCCGCCGAGACCTATGTGGGCCGGGTCCGCGACAGCTTGCCGCCGAAGGGCAAGGTCCATATTGTCGAGATTACCGACCGGCAGTATGCGAATGCCCGGATTTTTACGGGACGAAAACGTGAACGCCGCTCGGAGAGTCCGGATCAACTGGCGCTGTTTTAGGAGCGGCCATGCGGGTTTTTGCGCAATTCGACAAGAAAAAGGCCCTGCAATTGCAGGGCCTTAGTCACTTATCGAGTTTAGCCGCTTAGAGATCGAGGACCAGCCGCAACTCCTTGCTAACGGTCACAACCTTGCGGCGGAGTTTAGCCGCTTAGAGATCGAGGACCAGCCGCAACCGGTTTCAACAGCGCGTCAAATCTATTTCAAGTTTAGCCGCTTAGAGATCGAGGACCAGCCGCAACGAGTTTGCAAACGTTAATTCTGACCGCGTGAGTTTAGCCGCTTAGAGATCGAGGACCAGCCGCAACCGGCCATCAGGTCTATCCGACAGCCGGGACAGTTTAGCCGCTTAGAGATCGAGGACCAGCCGCAACCGCCTTCCTTCAGCATCGCGCCAGCGCGCGAGTTTAGCCGCTTAGAGATCGAGGACCAGCCGCAACGCTCTTAGGTTTCTGTGGTTTCCGAGACTGAGTTTAGCCGCTTAGAGATCGAGGACCAGCCGCAACGTGGTGGTGCCGGTCATGGCGCGGCGGGGCAGTTTAGCCGCTTAGAGATCGAGGACCAGCCGCAACCGGATGCACGTCGTCAAGATGCGTCGGAATAGTTTAGCCGCTTAGAGATCGAGGACCAGCCGCAACCTTCGGATAGCACCAGCCATGATCGTCCGTAGTTTAGCCGCTTAGAGATCGAGGACCAGCCGCAACGGCCGCGTCCTTGCCGAGCCGCCAGCCATTAGTTTAGCCGCTTAGAGATCGAGGACCAGCCGCAACTGAAGCGCGGCGGCAGCACGCTCGCGCGCAAGTTTAGCCGCTTAGAGATCGAGGACCAGCCGCAACCGGCGAATTGAGCATGCAGGGCCGCGCGTTAGTTTAGCCGCTTAGAGATCGAGGACCAGCCGCAACAAAGGCGTCGTCGCCGAAATGGACGGCGCCAGTTTAGCCGCTTAGAGATCGAGGACCAGCCGCAACGCACCGGCGGAGGCGGACCGCTTCACGAAGAGTTTAGCCGCTTAGAGATCGAGGACCAGCCGCAACGACTATGCCATCTTCAAACCGTTCAGAATGAGTTTAGCCGCTTAGAGATCGAGGACCAGCCGCAACCGCTTCGTCGCGCGCCTCTTCCGCCGCCGCAGTTTAGCCGCTTAGAGATCGAGGACCAGCCGCAACGCCTCGTATTCGATCCGCCTGCCGAGCAGCAGTTTAGCCGCTTAGAGATCGAGGACCAGCCGCAACCACCACCATGTGGCGCCCATAACAGCGCGGAGTTTAGCCGCTTAGAGATCGAGGACCAGCCGCAACCTGACCGGCGCGGGGATCATCGGCGACGCAAGTTTAGCCGCTTAGAGATCGAGGACCAGCCGCAACTTGAAACATCCGTCCGTCCGCCCAAGTGGGGCGGGCGGACGGATGTTGCGCGCTTACGCGCGGTTGCCATGCAAACATGCCGGAAAGAAAGGCGTGGATGGCCCGAATAAATCGGGCCATGACGGTTTTGGCGTGTTGGGGCGGCGCCACGCCGCCTTCCGTTTCCGGGAGACGGCGTGAGAGTCTTGCGAAGAGGGACGCTGCTGGCGCGGCTTCTGGATTGCCGGCCTCTTTGATTTCAAAGGAGGGCCCGGCAATGACGAATGGGGGGGTGAGGCGGACGAGCGTCCGCCTCAACCTCATTTTGCCATGTTGACGATCTTGAGCTGCGTGAATTCGGCGAGGCCTTCTTCGCCGAGTTCGGTGCCGAGGCCGGACATGCGGGCGCCGCCGAAGGGGATGTTGGGGGCGAGGTCGGCGTGTTTGTTGATCCAGACGGTGCCGCTGTCGAGCTTCTCGGCGAGCGCATAGGCGCGGGCGGGGTCGGACGAC
>NZ_JAUYUS010000099.1 GCF_030694575.1 Parvibaculum sp. | reverse complement strand
TGCTTAAATCAACGGTGCATTGTGCCGAACTCTCTGGTATTGCCAGAGTTAGATGACACTGACGAGTTGGAATTAAGCGTGTGCGATTGACTCAAAGTAACAATGCGTCTGTTTCTGGCCTTGCTGCTTGATGCGCAGCTGCAGCTGGGTCATCACAATAAGATGGGAAAGGCGGTTTGGTGTCTTGCAAGGCAGGTTAGGGTCGCATTCTCTCGACACGGCGCACGAATGGGACATCCCTACATCGAGCTCTCACGGACAGACACGGACTTCACTCATGCACCGTTCTCACAGTGCCATCCTACTGGCTCACACGGGTGAGGGGGCAACCTAAGTCACCCCCTCGATGTTCATTGCAGACTCCTCTGCCTGGATCGCGCTCTGCGTTGTCGTCGTGGTCGTGGTGGTCGTTGTTGAGGCCGCCAGTCTCCCCTGCTCCTCGGTCTCCATGCGCCTGCTCCCCTCCTCGCTCTCCCTCCTCTCCTGGACCCGTTCCGTCGCCGAAGTCGTTGCTGCAGCAGTAGCCGTAGTTGTAGTCGTAGTGGTAGCCCTCTGCTGCCTGTGTGATGTTGTCGCTGCGTTTCTGAGTCCACCTCCTCGTGCTCCCCCCCTGCCCCCTCGCCCAGCGCTCCATCGTGAGCTCCTCACGCCCTGCACGGTGGTGGGCGCTCCCACGCCACGAGAGATGTCCTGCCCGGTCTGCACATGATTGCGTTGATGTGTGTAGTCCGGGGAGTCCTCTCGGGGTGTGGGGGCGTCCTCCCCCGCGTCTGGGCGCTGTTGCTGCGTGCGCTGCACCGCTGCTCTGTCCCTCACGTGATTCTTCCAGATGTGGGCGTTACCCACGATCACCGCCGTGGACAGCAGCTGCATGGCGATGTGCAGAACACGACTCTGCAGTACGCCATGGTCGGCCTCCGCCTTGATCGCTGCTGTGGCCTTGGCAGTGGCCTTGAGGGCCCTGGCCGTGTCGGGGGCCAAGCCGCCTGCTTGGGTCAGTCACGAAGGGCAGCACGGTGGCTCGCACGAGCTGCACTGGGTTGTGGGGGCTGGGCACCAGCGCATGGTTGCTGTACTTGCGCTGCTTGTCCCTGGCCGCCTTGTGTGCGTTGTCGCAGAGTCCCAATGAGTCTGCTGTGCACTCTTACCCGTGACTGGTCCCTTGGCGATGCTGTGCATGAAGGTGAGGGCCTGCTTGTTACCCATCCACTTGGGACCATATGTGTGTCGTGGGAAGTGGCCACGAGATGCTGGCGTGCCTGTTGACTTGCTCGTTCAAGAGCCTCACAGAATGCACTGCAGTGGCATAGTGTGCGCCAAGACCTGTTGACACGGTTGGTTGGTCATAGCGGATGCCTATGGCATAGTGACGACATGACTTGAGCACGATGCACTCTCCCTAATTCATGCAATGTCGCAATAGTTCGGCTTGCGTGGGGTCTGCTGTGTTGGTGTCGTGGTGGTGGAAAGGAGGAGCGGGGTGCAATGCATACCACGCCACGCCGTTTCGGTTGCTGGGGCGGATGTGTGGGGGTCGGCTGTGTCGGTGTCATTCGGGCGGCGGGGAGGTGAGTGGGGACGCACTATACGCAACGGCGTTTAGTTTCTATATAATGCGCTAAGTTGTCGCATTGATAGCAGTGCTTGGGTGGTCTATCACATCGTGAGCATCAGGGGTTGGTGCTTGCTGAGGGGGTGAGGGTAATACC
>NZ_JAUYUS010000098.1 GCF_030694575.1 Parvibaculum sp. | reverse complement strand
CCGAAACGGATTTTGATTTCCCTTTCGATGTCGGCCAGGAGTTCCGGCACATTCGCAAGATGCGGCCGCTCCGCCTTGATGATGGCACGGAAAAGGCGCGCCTTCAGTTGCGCAAGGTCGATGCCCGACTCGGCGACGGCGCGGCGCGCGCTGCTCGCGACGATGTCCACCAGCCTGTCCGCCGCGTGAAGCCGGCCCCACAGGTAATCGTTCTCCCGCGCGCGACGGCTGAAGAAGGCCGCGAAATAGCCGAGATCGCGTCCCATCAGGGTCGCGGGCGCGCCACCCTCGCGGATCGCTCTCGCATCCTCGGGGCTGATCCGGTCTACCTGCACCGTGTCCACGTCGTCGAGGTCCTGCCACTTGTTGAGCGGCAGCGTCAGCACGTCGAAGAAGGGAAAACCGACATAGGCCTGCAGCAGTTCGACGCGGACTTCCGGCGGAAGCGGCGTCTGGGACATCTGCGCGAAGGCGTCGTCCACCTCGCGGTCGAGGCCCACAAGATTGAGCTTCGGAGCGATATGCGCCGTGAAGGCGTCGATCTCATGCGGCTCGGCGACGCCGTCGTCGTAGATCGCCTTGCAGATGCGGCTCGTTTCCTCGGTGCGAAGCCGCGCCGCCGTTTCCGACTGGAGCCGTTCGAGGCTTTTGTAAAGCTGTGCCTTGAAATCGTCGAGCGTGTCCGGATTGTAGTAGATGTTCTCGCCGGCGCCGATGCCTTCGTAAAGTTCGTTGAGCCGCCGGATGACGAAGCGCAGCCGCCGCACGCGGAACCCGACATCGAAATCGCGCAGGAACCGCACCCATGAATCTTCCTTGCTGGGCTGCATCCCCTGCGCCGCATGCGTGAACCAGCGGACGGGAAAAATCTCCCCCTCTTTCGCCCATGCTTCGACGGCGCGCGAAAGTGCGAGCCGGTCGCTCGGGTGATGCACGGCTTCGCTGAGGTCGGCGACGATGCCGGTGATCTGGTCCAGCACCGATGAAACCTTGAGCTGGATATAGGCGTCGTAGGCATAGCCGGCTTCGAGCGCGGCCTGCGCGTTTGCGTCGTTGCGGAGTGACGCGAGCAGCTCCGGCGTCGGGTTCGTCATTGCCGTGCCGTCGAAGAGCCGGCCGATACGCTGGCGGACGTGAGGCCGCGTCGCGGCCACGATCTGCCTGTAGCGGCGCACGCGCTCCGAAAAATCGTGCAGGGCCTCGAGTTCGTCGCGCACGGGCTGGTTGCGCGGAATGTCGGAAAGCGCGCCGCGTATTGTGTGGAAGAAGCCCGGCGCCGCGCCGCCGCCTTCCACGCGTCCGCCCTTCGGGTCGGGATCGATATAGACGACGCGCCTGTCCACTTCGCGGTAGGCGGGCCTGCCGCGAATGGCTCCGATCGCTTCCGCGAAAGGCTTGTTGTTGAGCACGCTGCCGTCGATGAACGATGCCTTCGCCGGGTCGGAACCCGCCGCGATCAGCGGCTTGAAATTTCCGCGCAGGAAAATATCCCGCGTCGGCCAGTCGAGGCCTCTTTCCTCCAGCACCTTTTCGAGTTCGCCGATCCGTGCGGGCGGAAAGGCACCGGGGAACGACGACGTCGCGCGCGCGGCGAACACGAGGCCCGGCACGTGATCGAGATCGAAATCGCTCTCGATGGCGCCGCTGGGATGCTGGAAATAGGAAAACTTCAGGATATGCCGGTGCTCCCGCTCGCGGATCGACACAGGATCGTGCAGCGGAATGTTCTGGCTGTAGCCGTGGAAATCGGTCACCGAGACGATGAGGTCGAGCCGGTGCCCCGTCGGCAGCAGCGACGCATTCGCCGGTTCCGCCTCGCCCATCGACGTGCAGGCGTCGAGCAGCATTCCGCTCATGATCTCGCCGGAAAAAGGCGGCTGGAACCAGCGCGAGCGTGTGAATATCTGCAGCTTCTGGCGCATCTCGATGTCGGGCGCATAGCGCGCCAGCCACTTGTCGGTCAGCCCCCAGAAGATCGGCTTCATGAAGAGCTTGTCCCACCGGCCGGCGAGATGTTTCTCGTCCATCAGCGCCACGATGTCGGCCTGTTCGAGCCACATCTTGCGGTGCGAATCCATCGGCAGGTCGTGCGCCAGCGCGCGCGCCAGCAACACGCCGTTGATGCCGCCGGCGGAAGCGCCCGCGATCGTATCCACAAAGACGCGCAACTCGAGCGTCTGTCCGATCGCCTGGATCAGCTCGAAGTAGAGCGCCTCCGTATCCGTCTCGCGGTCGTCGTGATCGATATCCAGATAGGTGGCCGAAGCCTGATGCGAACGTCCGAGATCCTGGTGATAGACGCGCGACGCGCGCACCAGCTTCAGGATCTCTTTCGACACGCCATGCATATAGACGGCGAGCGAAACGCCGCCATAGCAAACCAGCGCGAGCCTGAGTTCCTTTTCCTTCATATCCCGGTCACCGCCCAGAGTGCTGCCCCCGCAGCCTGGCCGCGGGATCGGATCGCCCCAGTCTAAAGGACCAGACTTTCATGACCAATTAACGTTAGCGCGGCGATTTGCACGCGCACGACGCAAGGTCCCCGGACCATGAGGCGCCTATCATCCTGATTTCAAAGGATTTTCAATGGTGGACGGTACTGGACTCGAACCAGTGACCCCTGCGATGTGAACACAGTGCTCTACCAACTGAGCTAACCGTCCGTCCGAGGTGCCCGTCTATAGGCTTTGCTCCCGCGCCAAGTCAAGCCGTTCAGGCCGTTGCGGCCGTGGCTTTCGCGACCGGCCGTCTGCGTTATGCTGAGGGCCAATAAGGCGCCAAACGGTGCCGCGAAGCGGGAGGATCGTCATGGCGGAAAAACCCGGCCTCAGGGCCTTGATGACACTCGGCCGCGTGGCCGTCCGGGCGCTGGGGCGCTCGCTGAAGCCACGCCCGCTCGGTCCGGCGGCGGGGCAGCCGTTCGAGCGGACAATGAGTTCGCTTATCGCCGATCCCGGCGTTGCCGCCTCCATTCGTGAGGCGCGCATCGTTGTGCTCCGGCCGGAGCAAGGCTGGCTCCCGGCCGGCATCGAAATCGCGCCGGGCGATGAGGTGACCGTGCTCGCGGCGGGCGGCTTCTGGGCCTCGAAACCGCTCGATCTCGGTTTCGGCGCGCGGATCGGCGTTTGGCTTCGGGCCGGCGAGGCGGGCGCGATCCTGAAGACCCCTTCCAGCGCCGCGACCGTCCGCATGGAGGGTGGTGGCCCGCTCCGGATCGTTGCGAAGCCGCCCGGCGAATGGGCGGACGAACGGGGCACATTCGATCCCGCTTTCCCGCGCGGCGGCGTTACCGGCGAAATCGGCGCCTGCGTCATCGTCTGGAAGGGCTCCGCTCTTGAAGGGCTCGAAGCCATGGCGCGTGCCGGCGATTATGAAGGTCTCGTCGCCGATGCTCTTTCCCGCGCGCGCAACCCCGTCGCCGCCCCCGTCGGCTGGCGCTATCTGTGGCGTCTTGGCGACGGCGAAATTTTCCGAGACGCCGCGAGCGAGCATGGCCACGCCATCTGCTGCCACACGGCGGGCGATGTCGGCATCCTTCAGTTCCCGGCGGACTTTCCGCTGACGGAGAAGACGCGCCTGCGCTGGCGCTGGAAGGTGGACAAGCTGCCCTGCAGCCTCCCGGAAGACATCCAGCCGACGCATGACTATCTCTCCATCGCCGTCGAGTTCGACAATGGCCAGGACCTCACCTACATGTGGTCGTCCTCGCTCGCCGAAGGCACGATCTTCCGCTGCCCGCTGCCATATTGGGATCAGGTCGAAACCCATTGGGTGCTGCGCTCGAACCCCGGCCATCTCGGCCGCTGGCTCAACGAGGAACAGCCGCTCCAGGCCGACTACGTGAAGGCCGTCGGTGCGGCGCCGCGGCGCATCGTGAAAGTCTGGCTGATCGCCGTCAGCGTCTTCCAGCGCAACGAGGGCATCTGCGAATATGCCGACATCGAACTCGTCGACGGCGACAAGGTGCTGAAAATTCTCTAGCCGAAATGCGCCGGCATCAGCTTCGCCAGCGCCGCGCCGAATTCGTCGAAATGATCGATCACGACATCGGCGCCAAGCTCCGGCACCGGCACGCGCGTATAGCCGAAGCTGACGCAGATCGACGGCAGCCCCGCATTCTTCGCCGCATCGATGTCCGTCTCAGAGTCGCCCACCATCACGGCGTGGGCCTTGTCGCCGCCGAGCAGCCGGATCGCCTCGAAGAGATGTTCGGGATCTGGTTTCTTCACGGGCAATGTGTCGCCGCCGATCACCACCGGAAAATAATGGTCGATCGCCAGCATCTCCAGCAGGCTCCGCGACAGATGCTCCACCTTGTTGGTGCAGACCGCCATCAGCGCGCCACGCGCCTCCAGCATGTCGAGTTGAGCGCGCACTCCCGGCCAGAGCTTAGTGTGGTCGGCGATATGCTTGCCGTAATAGGAGATGAATTCCTCGAAGCTCCGGTCCAGAAGCTCTTCGCTCGCCGGCTCCCCCGTCTCGCGGAAGCCGCGGTCCAGCAGCAGCCGCGCACCCCCGCCGACGAGATGCCGCACGCGCTCTTCCGGAACGCGGGCCCGGTCATGCATCTCCAGGATGATGTTCATGGTCTCGCAGAGATCGGCCGCCGTATCGGCGAGCGTGCCGTCGAGATCGAAGAGCAGGGTAGGGCGTGGCGTGGCGCGTGACATGGCGGTACCGGCAAAATGAACCCGCGCCTGTCTCGCACGGGGCCTTGTGCGCTGGCAAGCGCGGAAAATCCATTTTCTGCTTCGGAGGAGGGGTGGTTTTCGGTCATACTTTCCCCATGTCGGTTCTCACTCGATACCAGACGCGAATGGCGGTGCCCGGCCGGGATGAGCCGAAGCTCGGCCGCCTGATCGTCGCCTGCTGGCGCGAGGCCTATCCCGGCATCCTGCCCCAGCCGCTCCTCGACGGCATGAATGCCGACCGCGAAACGGCGAAATGGCGCCACAGTCTTCGCAACGGCATCGCCTGGATCGCGGAGCAGTCAGGCGAGCCGGTGGGCGTCGGCCATATCGATGGCGCGGAGGTGACGACGCTCTACACCCGCCGTGCCGATCAGGGCATGGGGCTGGGCGCCGAACTCCTGTTCCGTCTCTTCGATGAAATAACCTGCCTCGGCCGCCGCGAGGCCTTCCTCTGGGCGCTCGAGAAGAACGCCCACGCTCGCGGCTTCTACGAGCGCATGGGCGGCCGTCTCGTCGCGCGCCGTCCTGTCGGCTTCGCGCGCTACCCGGACATCATGGAAGTGCGATACGATTTCGTGCTGGATTGAGCGCGAAGTGAAAGCTCAATCCGCCGCCTTCAGTCCCTCGCGTGCCCACTCGCCCAGCCCCGCGATGGTGCGGTCGTAACAGGCGAGCCCGTTCATCAGCACATTCTCCTGCCACGATTTCCGGCGCGGCGCGTAGTCGTCGCGAATTTCCTCGAAGTAACCGGGGGCCTCCGGCGCGTCGAAGCCGCCGACGAAGCGCAGCCAGCGTTCCAGCATCGGCACGCGCATGGCTTTCGCGGCATTGTTCTTCACCTGCGCCGAACGGAACTCGATCACCGCCCCGCTGAATTGTGCCTGCCGCGCCAGCATATCTTCGATGCCCCAGAACATGATGCCGCGCCGCGTTGGCCGCTTCGATCCCCACATCGCATCGACCGTCTTCGGGTCGAGCGCCTCGCGGCCCCACCAATGTGCCGCCCGCGCGAAGCCGGGGCCCTTCGGATCGGAGAAGCAGAGATAGATGAGTTCGCCGTCGCCCGCAGGCCCCGAATGCCAGTCGATGAAGCCCACGCGATGCGCGCGCGAAAGCTCGCGGGCGACGATTTCACGCATGGTAAGGTTCGACCATTCGGGCGCCGTCCCGCCGAAATGATAGCCGTCGGGATGCGTGTATTGGCCGCGGCTGATCGCATCCTCCAGCGCCCACTGCCCGTGCCGCTCGATGAAGCGCGCGCCGCCTGTCAGCATTTTCTGGATCGCGGCCTCGTCCATCGTGTCGGGACAGAGAACGGGATGAAGTTCGTCGTAAAGCGGGTTCTCCGGATGCGGCTTCGAATGATCGAGAAAATTGCGGTTCACATCGACGTTGTTTTCCGTGCCCCTGAGGCCCCACGCGAAGCCAAACGGGTTCACCGCATGAACCAGCAGCACGGCGACGCCTTGCGGCAGCGAAGCGGGCCCGCCCTCGCGGATCCACGCCGTCTGCACCGCCGAGCCGCCATAGCCTTCCGCGCCATGCGTCCCGCATGTATTCAGCAGCACCGTTTCCGCATTGGCGGGGCCGAACCAGGCCGTATCGGTGAAAAGCCGCGTTTCTCCGGGCCCCTTCGCATGTGGATTCTCGTAGGAGCGGAGCCGCCCTCCGGCCGCTTCGGCCGCAGCGAGAAAAAGGGCTCTCGCTTCCGCATAGGTTTCGGAAAATAGGGCGCTGGCCTTCATGCGTTTCCGTCTTTATCTGCGGGCTCTTTCCGCGACCCGTCCGGGGATGCTAACAAGGATATATCCATTCTCGCCCCCGCTGCCTATATGACGCGTGCAGGCAAGGAAACGCAAGAAAGCTTGCCAGGCTCCCACATTTCCGAGGATTTCCCATGCCGCTCGCCTCGCGCCTAAAGGACAAGACATTGCTCAAGACCCGCTGCTACATCGGCGGCAAATGGGTGGGGGAAGGCGCGAAGCAGATCGACGTGCTGGATCCGGCGACGGGCGGCGTGATCGCCACCGTGCCCTCGCTCGGTGCTGCGGAAACGAAGGCCGCCATCGAGGCCGCGGAGATCGCGCAAAAATCATGGGCCGCCCGTCCCGCAAAGGAACGCGGTGCGATCTTGCGCCGCTGGTTCGACCTCATGATGGCGAACCAGGACGATCTCGCGGCGATCCTCACGGCGGAGCAGGGCAAGCCGCTCGCCGAGGCGAAAGGCGAAATCGCCTACGCCGCCGCCTTCATCGAATTCTACGCCGAGGAGGCGAAGCGCGTTTACGGCTCCATCGTCCCCGCGCCGACGGCAGACCGCCGTATCGTCGTCCTGAAACAGCCCGTCGGCGTCTGCGCTGCCATCACGCCCTGGAACTTCCCCGCCGCCATGATCACGCGGAAGGTCGCACCGGCGCTCGCCGCCGGCTGCGCAATGGTGGTGAAACCCGCCACCATGACGCCGCTCTCCGCCTTCGCGCTTGCCGAACTCGCCGAACGCGCCGGGCTTCCCGGCGGTCTTCTCAGCGTCGTCACCGGCAAGGCGGGCGAGATCGGCGGCGAGATGACGTCGAGCGGCATCGTCCGCAAGGTGACCTTCACCGGCTCCACGGAGATCGGCAAGGACCTGATGCGGCAATCGGCATCCACCGTGAAAAAGATTTCGCTGGAGCTTGGCGGCAACGCGCCTTTCATCGTTTTCGACGACGCCGATGTCGACGCGGCGGTCGAAGGTGCGGTCGCTTCGAAATACCGCAACACCGGCCAGACCTGCATCTGCACCAACCGTTTCCTCGTGCAGGCGGGCGTCTACGACGAATTCGTCGAGAAGCTCACGGCGAAAGTCGCCATGCTGAAAGTCGGCTCCGGTTTCGAGGAAGGCGTCGTGCAAGGTCCGCTGATCGAAATGGCGGCCGTCGAAAAGGTCGAGGAGCATGTCGCGGATGCCGTCGCGGGTGGCGCGAAAGTTCTCACCGGCGGCAAGCGCCACGCGAAGGGCGGCACCTTCTTCGAACCGACCGTCATCGCCGGCATGAAACGCGATATGAAGGCCGCGCGGGAGGAAACCTTCGGGCCCCTCGCGCCCGTCTTCCGCTTCGAAACGGAGGAAGAGGCCATCGAAATGGCGAATGACACGCCGTTCGGTCTCGCTTCGTATTTTTACAGCCGCGACATCGGCCGCGTTTGGCGCGTCGCGGAGGCGCTGGAATGCGGCCTGGTCGGCGTCAATGCTGGATTGATTTCCACGGAGCTCGCGCCCTTCGGCGGCTTCAAGGAGTCCGGCGTCGGCCGCGAAGGCGGTCCGTGGGGGATCGAGGAATTCCTCGAAGTGAAATATGTTGCAATGGCGGGGCTCTGAGACATGAACGCTGACGATCAGAAGAAGGCGGCGGCTGTCCGCGCGCTCGACTATGTGAAGCCCGGAATGAAGCTCGGCCTCGGCACCGGTTCCACGGCGGAACATTTCGTGCGCGCGCTGGGTGAAAAGGTGAAGGCGGGCCTCGATGTCGTCGGCGTGCCGACATCGGAGCGCACGGGCAAGCTCGCCGCCAGCCTCGGCATTCCGCTCACCAATCTCGACGACACGCCGCATCTCGACATCACCGTCGACGGCGCGGACGAACTCGACGGCAAGCTCCGTCTCATCAAGGGCGGCGGCGGCGCGCTGCTGCGCGAAAAGATCGTCGCCACGGCGTCGGACCGCATGATCGTCATCGCCGATGCCTCGAAGCTCGTGAAGACGCTCGGCGCTTTCCCGCTTCCCGTCGAGGTGATCCCCTTCGGTGCCGCCGTGACGGCCCGCAAGATCGCGGAAGTCGCGAGCGCCCATGGCTGCACCGGCAGGATGTCCCGCCGCGCCGACGAATATGGCGAGCCCTTCTTCACCGACAGCGAAAACTTCATCTACGACTGCGACTTCGGCTCCATTCCGGATCCGGACGGCCTCGCCGCGGCGTTGAACCGCATAGCGGGTGTCGTCGATAACGGCTTGTTTATCGGCATCGCCGCTTTGGCCATTGTCGGAACGGACAAGGGCACCGATATCATCGAGGCGTAATAGGAAAAGCGGAGCCGGCGGCATGACCGAATACGACTACGATCTCTTCGTCATTGGCGCGGGCTCCGGCGGCGTGCGCGCGGCCCGCATCGCGGCGAACCACGGCGCGAAGGTCGCGGTCGCCGAGGAATATCGCGTCGGCGGCACCTGCGTCATTCGCGGCTGCGTCCCGAAAAAGCTCTTCGTCTATGCAAGCCACTTCTCGGAAGATTTCGAGGAAGCGAAAGGCTTCGGCTGGACCGTCGGCGAAACCTCCTTCGACTGGAAGACGCTCGTCGCCAACAAGGACAAGGAAATCGACCGCCTGAACGGCATCTACATCCGCAATCTCGAAAAGGCCGGCGTCGAGATCATCGAGTGCCGCGCCACGCTGAAAGACGCGCATACGGTGCATCTCGTCGGCGAGAAGCGCGATGTCACCGCGGATAAAATCCTCGTCGCGGTCGGTGCCGCTCCCTTCCTGCCGGACATTCCGGGCATCGAACACGCGATCACCTCCAACGAAGCCTTCCATCTGGAAGAGCTGCCGAAGCGCGTCATCGTCGTTGGCGGCGGCTACATCGCGGTCGAATTCGCCGGCATCTTCAACGGTCTCGGCGTGCAGACGATGCAGCTCTATCGCGGCTCGCTCTTCATGCGCGGTTTCGACAACGATCTGCGGGAGTTGCTGCAGGAGGAGATGAGCAAAAAGGGCGTCGATCTCCGCATGAACAGCGACATCGCCGCCATCGAGAAGAAGGACGGCGAGCTTCACGTCAAGCTCACGAATGGCGACGAGTTGAAGACCGACGCCGTCATGTATGCGACCGGCCGCAACCCGAACACGAAAGATCTCGGCCTCGAGGAAGTCGGCGTGCAGCTCGGCATGGCGGGCGAGGTGATCGTCGACGATTATTCGAAGTCCTCCGTCGACAACATCTATGCCGTCGGCGATGTCACCGACCGCGCCAACCTCACCCCCGTCGCCATCCGCGAGGGCCACGCATTCGCCGACACCGTCTTCGGCGACCGGCCCACCAGGGTCGATCACTCGATCATCCCGACGGCCATCTTCTCCCAGCCGGAAATGGGCACCGTCGGCCTCACCGAGGCGCAGGCCCGCGAGCAATATGACGAGGTCGACATTTACAAGACCGCCTTCCGCCCCCTGAAGGCGACGCTTTCGGGTTCGCAGGAAAAGACCTTCATGAAGCTCGTCGTCGACGCGAAATCGGGCAAGATGCTCGGCGTCCACCTGATGGGCCCATCCTCCGGCGAACTCATCCAGGCCGTCGGCATCGCCGTCACCATGGGCGCCACCAAGGCCCAGTTCGACATGACCATCGCCGTCCACCCCACGGCGGCCGAGGAACTGGTGACCCTGAAGGAGAAATGGCAGGCCCCCGTGGTCAAGGCGGCGGATTAACCGCTTTTCCACGTCCCTGAACCGGATCAAGGGCTTAGGCTTCCCTTTAGAGCCCTTGTGGCCTATAACTCCGCCTTCCATATGAGGAGCGTGCGGCGCCGCCGGGCATCAGCCCCGAAGCCCGCGCGCTTTCTTGCGTTTCGGAGAGAAGACGATGGCTGATACCTGGAAACCGGAGAGCTGGCGCGCCAAACCCGCGAAGCATCTCCCGAGCTACCCGGATGAAGCGGCTCTGGCCGCCGTGGAAGCGCGTCTGCGCTCCTATCCGCCGCTCGTTTTTGCAGGTGAGGCCCGCAAGCTGAAGGCAGACCTCGCCGAGGTCTGCGAGGGCCGTGCATTCCTCCTCCAGGGCGGCGATTGCGCCGAGAGCTTCGCCGAATTCTCCGCCGACAATATCCGCGACACGTTCCGTGTGCTGCTGCAGATGGCGGTCGTGCTCACCTTCGCCGCCGCCTCGCCGGTCGTGAAGGTCGGCCGCATCGCCGGCCAGTTCGCGAAGCCGCGTTCGTCCGCCACCGAGACCATCGGCGACGTCACGCTGCCGTCCTATCTCGGCGACAACATCAACGGCATCGAGTTCGACGAGAAGTCGCGCGTGCCGGACCCAGAAAGGCTGCTCCGGGCCTACTCGCAATCGGCCTCGACGCTGAACCTCATCCGCGCCTTCGCGAATGGCGGCTATGCCGATCTCGATTTCGTGCATCGCTGGAATCTGGGCTTCGTCTCCGACAGTGCCGAAGGTGCGCGCTACGAGGAACTCGCGAACCGCATCACGGAGGCGCTCGACTTCATGCGCGCCTGCGGCATCGACAGCGCCACGCAGCATCAGCTTCACACGACGGATTTCTACACCAGCCACGAGGCCCTGCTGCTCGGCTACGAGCAAGCGATGACGCGCATCGACTCGACCACGGGCGACTGGTACGACACCTCCGCCCACATGCTCTGGATCGGCGACCGCACGCGCCAGCCCGATCACGGCCATGTCGAATACATGCGCGGCATCAAGAACCCGATCGGCATGAAATGCGGCCCCTCGCTCGATCCCGAGGAGCTTGTGCGTCTCACCGATATTCTCAATCCGAAGAACGAGCCGGGCCGCCTGACGCTCATCTGCCGCTTCGGCGCGGAGAATGTCGAGAAACACCTGCCGCAGCTCATCCGCGCCATCGAGCGTGAGGGCAAGAAGGTGGTCTGGTCCTGCGACCCGATGCACGGCAACACGATCAAGGCGTCGTCCGGCTACAAGACGCGCCCCGTGGACCGCATCCTCGCCGAGGTGCAGGCCTTCATGGCCGTGCACCGCGCCGAAGGCACCCATGCCGGCGGCGTCCATTTCGAGATGACCGGCCAGAACGTCACCGAATGCATCGGCGGCGCGCAGGCGATTTCGGAAACGCAACTCGGCGACCGCTACCACACGCATTGCGACCCGCGCCTTAACGCCAGCCAATCGCTGGAACTCGCCTTCCTCATCGCCGAAGGCCTGAAGAAGGAGCGCATGGAAGCCCAGCGCGAGAGCGGCTCCGTTGCCGCCTTGGGTGCGTGGTAACGGCGGCACACGGATTAAAATTAAAAGGCCCGGAGCGATCCGGGCCTTTTTCTTTGCGCTCATGCGCGGTAGAAAAGGGAAGGGGGATAAAACAGGGAACGCCCGTGACCCCTTCATCCCGACTGAAATTCCTTCATCTTCTGCCCGCCGCGCTCGTCTTCCTCTGCGCCGTCCCTGCACAGGCGAGCGGGTTCCGCGCGCCCGGCCCGGAAGACCGGCTTCATGCCGTCTCGGTCTTTTTCGGCGAGGGCACGGAAGACAATTTCAGCGACGTGGTGGAAAACTTTTTCATTGTCGACAAGACCGACGACAACATCGTCTCCGCCGCCGCCTCGCGCCTTCTCGGCTGGTACGGCACTTCGCTCAGTTTCGAGGCCGAACTCATGTATGCATGGCACTTCGGCCGCGAAGACTATCACGAGATCGGAACGGCGGCTTATGCGCGCTGGCATCGCTTCCCGTGGAACGATTATCTCGCCACCACCTTCGCCGTCGGCATGGGCCCCTCATACACGAGCCGCTATCCCGAGCTGGAGCGCCAGCCGGATGGCAGCCGTTCGCGCGTGCTGAACCAGTTCAACCTGCAGGCCACATTCGCGCTGCCAGCTCATCCCGAAACATCGCTGGTCACCCGGCTTCAGCATCGCTCCGGCGTCTTCGGCGCGTTCAATGGTGTCACCGATGCCTCGAACTTCATCAGTGTCGGCCTGCGCCACGAATTCTAGCTGACCTTGATAAGCCGCCGCCCCAGATTCTCCCCCTCGAACAGCCCGATGAAGGCCGCCGCCGATCCCTCGATCCCTTCGGACACATCTTCCGTATACTGAAGCTTGCCCTCGTGGATCCATCCGGCCATCTCGGCCTGCGCCTCGCGGAACCGCTTGAAATAGTCGAACACCACCAGCCCCTCCATCCGCAGCCGGTGCGTGATGAAGCGCGTCACGTTGCGGATACCGACGAGTTCGTCATCCGCCCGGTTGTATTCGCTCACCTGGCCCGAAACGACGATCCGCCCATGTTCCTTCATGTTGAGGATCGCGGCGTCCAGCATCTCGCCGCCCACATTGTCGAAATAGATATCGACACCCTCGGGGCAGGCACCTTTGATCGCCGCGCGCAAATCGGCGCCGCGATAGGAGAAGCACTCGTCGAAACCGAGACCCTTCACATAGTCGCATTTCTCCTTCGAGCCCGCGATGCCGACGACCCTGCAGCCCTTCATCTTCGCGATCTGCCCGGCCGTCGCGCCGACGGGCCCGGCCGCCGATGAAATCAGCACCGTGTCGCCTTCCTTCGGGCTCCCGAGTTCCAGCAACCCGAAATAGGAAGTCAGCCCCGGAATGCCGAGCACGCCGATGGCCGCGGTCGGCCTGAGCTTCCCGTGAAACATCTCCGGCGCCAGTACCTGCACGCCACGCCCGTTCGACACCGCATGTGTCACCCAGCCGAAGCCGCCCGTCACCCGGTCGCCCGGCTTGAACTTCTCGTTGTTCGACGCCTCGACCACGCCCACCATCGCGCTGTCGATGGTCTCGCCCACCGGCAGCGCCGCCGTGTAGCTGTCGCCCGAAAGCCGCCCGCGCATGCCGGGATCGACGGAGTGAAACTCCGTGCGGATGAGAATCTCGTGCTCGCCGATATCCGGCAGCGTCACATCCTCCAGCCGGAAATTCTCCGCCCTCGGCTTCCCCTCCGGCCGTGACGCCAGCACCCAGCGTTTCGCTTTTGT
>NZ_JAUYUS010000086.1 GCF_030694575.1 Parvibaculum sp. | reverse complement strand
CCCGGCCCCCCAACGCGCTAAAGCCCCGGAATCCCTCACGATTCAGCCCGGTTCCATACGCACGCCCGCAACCGGCGCCGCCAGCGAGTTCGCCCGCCATCTCGCCGAAAACAACCAAACAGACAGCCCCCGCCGTCGCGATGATCGTCCCGCCGAGCGGCGCGAGCGGCCGGAACCCCGCAATTCTGCGCGCCGCGACGACGAAATCGAAAGTCGCGCATCCGCGCGCGACAGCGACAAAAAGAATGAAGAGGCGGAGGGGACGCCAGATATAGCCCTCACTGTGCAGGTCGACACCACTCCGGGTAAGACCGTGCATGCCGAAGATGCGCCGGTTGAGGCGCAAACGGCGATACCGGGTACCGAAGACAATCCCGAAGCGGCAACCAGCTCTCCTGTAGAGGGCGCCGAAAACGACCTGCCGAGCAACGAGGTACCCACAGAAATGGCCGCTGTGGAAGCGGAGGCCCCGGTCGGAACAGCTGCGGCGCCAGTCGCGACAGCCGAGCCCACCGCACCGGAAAAACCCGTTGTTGCGACAGGACCAGTCGAGGCACGCGTTCCCGCAGAGACATCAAAACCACAGACGCCGGCTGATGCGGCCATCCAAAACATTGCTGCAAACCCTCCCGCTGACGGAGCGGGGGATACAAAAGCCGAGTCCACCGCACAGAAAGGCACGGCACCCGCCGCCGTTCAGCAGACTGCCGGCGAAACCGCTGTCGTCGGCGATGCGGCGGAACCCACAGCGGAATTCAAAGCAGCGACCATCGACGCCAAGACCAGCAAGGGCCTCGGCCACAACGCCGCCGAGCAACTGGCAGAAAAGAAGACCGAGGCCAAGCAGACGTTGGCCCAGGCCGCAGCAGCACCGCAAACCGCACCGTCCGCTCCGCAGGCGCAGCGCGCAGCGGCCCAGGCAAATCAGCCTACGCCCCTGGCAACCGGTTCGCTGGATACGGTCGGCACACCGCGCGGCGGCGACTTGCCCGTGAGCGGCACGCCATCGACCGGCGGAAACGGCAGCACGGCCACGGTTCGCATCGGCACCTTGCCCGGGCAGGCCCAACCGACGCAACTCCCCGCAACGACGATCGCCCTGCAGATGGCGCGCAATCTCCAGAAGGGTATCAGCCGTTTCGATATCCGCCTCGACCCGCCGGAGATGGGGCGCATCGACGTGCGCATGGAAGTCCGCAAGGACGGTCATGTCGCCGCGCATATGACGGTCGACCGGCCGGAAACGCTCGATCTGCTGCAGCGCGACGCGCGCGCCCTTCAGCAGGCGCTCAACAATGCAGGTCTGCAGGCCGACAGCGACAGCCTGAACTTCACACTGCGTGACCAGAGCGGTGATGGTGACAGGCCCAACTTCGCCGACGGCGGTGGCCGCGGAGCGGATGAAGCTGCTTCTGAAGAACTCACATCGGCACCGATCTACAACGTCAATCTCTCCGCCAATGGCGGCATCGATATCCGCGTCTGACGCAGAAAGGTTACTGAAAATGGATATCGCTTCGGCTTCCGCCGCCGTTCAGGCCGCGACCTCCAGCAATAATTCTTCGACCGCTTCGGCGGCCCTCGCCGGCAATTTCGACACGTTCCTGAAGCTTCTGACGACTCAGCTCCAGCATCAGGACCCAACGAATCCCATGAGCTCGGACCAGTTTACCCAGCAGCTCGTCCAGATGTCCGGCGTTGAGCAGTCGATCCAGACAAACCGCTATCTGGAGACATTGATTACGGCCAATGCGATTCAGAATGCGAGCCAGTCCGTGTCTCTCCTGGGCAAGGAGGTGACCGGCTCCGGCACCGGTACTCTCCTCGCCGATGGCGAAGCCAAATGGAGCTTCGCAGTCGCCGCGGACGCACCCGACACGACGTTGCAGGTCATCAATGCCGATGGCGCCACCGTCTATACCGAAAAAATGGACGCGACTGCCGGAGACCACAAGTTCAGCTGGAACGGCAAGGACAGCAAGGGGAGCGAGTTGCCCGAGGGCACCTACTTCCTGCGCGTCACGGCCAACAGCGCGAGTGGCCTCCCTGTCGCCGTGGACACCCGGACCACCGGTATCGTTACCGCGATCGACCTCAGCACGACTGATCCATTGCTGACCGTTAATGGCGCGCAAATCCGCTACTCGCAGATTACCGCCGTAAAAGAACCGGCACCTGCAAGCTGACGCGTCCATTCGTCCCGCAATGGAACAGCTAAGCCCTTGATTTCGGGCAAATTTTACCACGGCACTTAGCCGTTTTTTAAAGCGCCCGACCCTATGCTCTCTACCAGCGAAGAGCACGGAGACGAAAGTTCGATGAGTGAGCATCAGATATCGAAGGTCAACTACGTGATCGGACCCGACGGAAGTCCGCTCACGGTGGCCGACCTGCCGCCGCCCGACACGAAGCGATGGGTGATCCGTCGCAAGGCTGAAGTCGTGGCGGCCGTTCGCGGCGGCCTGATAAGCCTCGATGACGCTTGCCGCCGGTACACGCTGACGGTGGAGGAATTCCTCAGCTGGCAGCGGTCAATCGAACGGCACGGCCTGGCAGGGCTCCGTGCGACACGGGTTCAACAGTACAGGCAGTGAGATAGGGATTGTATCTGCGTACTTGCTGTCCTTTGGGCGCCGGCGGATCCTCCCTCCGCCGGCGTCTTTCTTTTTTTCGGCCCTTTTTTTAGCCACCCGGCAAAAATTGCCGGGCGCGTTAAGCATCTGTTTAGTCCGCGGGCGGTAATTTTTGCCCAGCGGCACGGGAAACTCCGACTGGGCAATGGGCTCGGGGTTTGAGGGCAAAGGATTTGCGACTCACCTGTTGTCTGGCGAATGCGTTGGTCCAAGAACCGGACTTGCGTTGCGTGCGCTGGCACAAGGGGTGGGTGGGTGAGCAACGTCTCGAATCTTCTGAAGTCACTCGGCATGGTCCGCCTTGCGGCGCTTGGGCTGGTTGCGCTCACCTTGCTCGGCTTCTTCGCCGTCATCGTCCTGCGGATGGGCAGCGAACCCAAAGCTCTTCTCTTTTCCGATGTGGGCGTTGAAGACGCCGCAAAGATGGTCGCTGAACTCGACGCCGCCAAGATCACGTATGAGCTGCGCGGCAACGGCAGCATGATTTATGTGCCGCAGAACGACGTTCTCCGTCTGCGCATGATGCTCGCCGGCAAGGGACTCCCGGCCGGCGGTACCGTCGGTTACGAAATTTTCGACAACGCCGATGCGCTCGGCACCACGAGTTTCCTCCAGAACATCAATCATCTGCGCGCGCTCGAGGGCGAGCTGGCGCGCACGATACGCGCCATCGAAGGCATTGAAAGCGTGCGGGTTCATCTCGTACTGCCGGAGCGCGAACTTTTCTCCCGCGATCGCCGCGAACCGACCGCTTCCATCGTGCTGAAGGTGTCGCGAAATTCGCTGACAACGCAGCAAGTAAAGGCGATCCAGTATCTCGTTGCATCCGCCGTGGACGGACTTTCCCCCGGTCGCGTATCGATTGTCGATGAACGTGGCGCGCTCCTCGCGAGCGGCGTCGGGGAAGATTCCCAGTCGCTGCTGGTCAGCTCGGTCGACGAGCGTCGTACCGGCTACGAAAACAGGCTCCGCACACATCTCGAGAACATCCTCCAGCGTGTCGTCGGGGTGGACAAGGCTCGCGTCGAAGTGACCGCGCTGATGGACTACAACCGTATTACGCAGACATCCGACACCTTCGATCCGAACGGCCAGGTCGTACGCTCGACGCAGACGGTCGACGACAATTCGAGCAGCGCCGATGGCGCGGGGAACGGCGGCGTCACGGTTGGCAACAACCTTCCGAATGCAAATCTCGGCGGCGCAGACACGGAAACCGGTTCCCGCCAGGCCACAAACCGCACCGAGGAAACCGTCAACTACGAAATCTCCCGCACGACCAAGACCGAAATACTGGAGCCGGGTCGTGTGAAGCGCGTCTCGGTAGCGGTTCTGGTTGACGGCTCCTATGCAGCGGATGCTGACGGCAGTACCGTCTACACACCTCGCACCGATCAGGAACTGCAGAAGATCGAAGCCCTGGTCAAATCCGCAATCGGCTTCGACACTTCGCGCGGCGATCAGGTAGAGATCGTGAACCTTCAATTCGCGGCCGCCCCTGCTCTCGACGCAGGCACGGCGGCCGGCGATGAGGCTTCCGGGCTGATGGATTTTACCCGCGCGGACATCATCCGAATCGCCGAAATGCTTGTGCTGGCGATCCTTGCCCTCATTGCAATGCTCTTCGTGATGCGTCCGCTCCTTTCGCGCATATTCTCCGGCAGTCCGCTCCCTGGGCAGATCTCCTATTCGACCGGTGGTGGTCAGGCCGTTCTCGCCGGACCGGACGAGGGCGATGCGTCGGCAGGCGCACTCCCCGCACCCGACCAGCTCAGCGAAGACATGATGATCGACATCGCACAGGTGGCCGGCAAGGTGAAGCAATCCTCCGTCCGCAAGATCGGCGAACTGGTGACCAATCATCCCGACGAATCCATATCGATCCTGCGCAGCTGGCTGCACGAAACCGTTTGAGGACCTGAAAATTGGCGACGGCACCCAAACTCAAGGACGACAAGGCAGGGCTCACCGGCCCGCAAAAGGCCGCGATCTTCATGCTCGCCCTCGGCGCAGACGATGCCGCGCCGCTCTGGGAGATGTTCGACGAAGATGAAATCCGCGAAATGTCGCAGATCATGTCGTCGCTCGGAACCGTCCAGGCAGGCATCATCGAAAAGCTGCTCGTGGAATTCGCTTCCAAGGTGTCGGGTACAGGTGCGCTGGTCGGCTCCTACGAATCGACGGAACGACTGCTTCTCCGGTTCCTGCCGGAAGACCGCGTAAATTCCGTCATGGATGAAATTCGCGGCCCTGCCGGCCGCACCATGTGGGAGAAGCTCGGCAATGTGAATGAAGCCGTGCTCGCGAGCTATCTGAAGAACGAATACCCCCAGACGGTCGCCGTCGTACTGACGAAAATCCGCCCCGAGCATGCCGCGCGTGTACTGGGCTGCCTGCCGGAGGACTTCGCGCTCGAAGTCGTAACACGAATGCTGCGTATGGAATCCGTGCAGAAGGAAATCCTCGACAAGGTCGAACAGACGCTCCGTTCGGAATTCATGTCGAATCTTTCCCGCACAAATCGTCGCGACAGCCACGAACTGATGGCGGAAATCTTCAATAACTTCGACCGCCAGACGGAGGGTCGCTTCCTCGCCGCTCTGGAAGAACGCTCGCGCGACTCTGCAGATCGCATCAAGGCGTTGATGTTCACCTTCGAGGATCTCGGCAGGCTCGACCCCGGCTCCGTCCAGACGCTGCTGCGCGCCGTCGACAAGAACAAGCTCGGCATCGCGCTCAAGGGCGCCTCCGATACTTTGCGCGACCTCTTCTTCGCCAACATGTCCGAACGTGCCGCCAAAATATTGCGTGAAGACATGGAAATGATGGGGCCCGTCCGCCTGAAGGATGTGGACGAAGCCCAAATGAACATGGTCAACGTCGCCAAGGATCTCGCCAACAAGGGTGAGATCATGATCGCCGCCGACGGCGCCGACAATGAGCTCATTTACTGACATTCCGATGTGGTCAGGTAACCGGACAAGCGAAATGAAGCAGGCTGTGAAATTCACCTTCGACACGCACTTCGGCGAGACTCCTGCGGGTCCGTCGTCGAAGGCGAAGGTGTCTCATGGTCTGACTGAAGCGGACCTCGAAAAGGCTCGCGACGAAGCCTATGCGGCGGGTTACGCGGCGGGCGAGCGGGAAGCGGTTGCCCGTGCCGACCGGGAGCTCGGCACCGCCCTCAATCACCTGTCGGAGAGCGCAGCGAGCCTGCTCACGGCCCTCGGCGCTCATACCGCGAGCCTGAAAAAGGAAGCGGCGGCACTCGCGCTGCAGGTGGCGCGCAAGTTTGCACCGGCTCTGATCGCGACACGTCCAGATACCGAAATCGAGGCCGTCCTGCGCGATTGCCTCACGCACTTGAACCGGGAGCCGCACATTCTGCTGCGCGTCTCCGCTTCGCTCGTCGACCGCCTCAAGGACACCGTCGATCGCATGGCCATGGAGCGCGGCCTCTCCGGCCGCATCATCCTTCTGGGTGAGCCCACCATGAGGGAAGGCGACTGCGTCGTGGAGTGGGCCGATGGCGGCGTCGTGCGGAACACCGACGAAATCGAACGGGAAATATCGGAAATTGTCGGCCGTTATGTCGAAACGATCGGCACATCGGAAAAAGATACCCACGCGCTCGCCATGCCTGAAAGCCGCTCCACCGGCCGGGACTGACAGCAACAACGAATTCTGAAGGAGTCTACAGCATGGCCGACCAGGACGAAGAAATCGCCCTCCCCGATCTCGCCACCGCCGACGCATTGCCGGTTGCGACGGAGGACGAGATGACCGCCGAGGAAGAAGATCAGGTGCGCTCTGCCCAGGATCTTGAAGCCGTGTTCGACGTGCCCGTCAACGTGTCGGCCGTACTCGGCAAGACCCACATCGAAGTTTCCAACCTGCTGAAGCTGGGCCGCGGCGCCATCGTCGAACTCGACCGCAAGGTGGGTGAGGCAATCGACATCTATGTCAATGAGCGACTGGTGGCACGCGGCGAGGTAGTCGTCGTGGATGATCGCCTGGGTGTCACGATGACTGAAATCGTCAAGGGCGGTGTGAGCTGATCGCTTCAGATCGAGCTACCGCGCAAAGTTGAGAATAGAAAGTAGAGGAGCCGCAAATGCGCCTTCTGATCGTTGGAACACTGAACGGACAGCTCTCCACCGCCACAAAAATGGCGATGGCGAAGGGCGCCAAGGTCACACATACCGAAACCGTCGATCAGGCCCTTGAGACCCTGCGTTCTGGCCGGGGCGCCGACCTGATGATGGTCGACGTCGCCGCCGACATCGCAAGCCTTATCCAGCGGCTCCAGACCGAACACATCTGCATTCCGGTGGTCGCTTGCGGCGTCGAAACCGACGCGCGCGCCGCCGTTAATGCGATCCGGGCTGGTGCGAAGGAATATATCCCTCTGCCGCCCGACGCCGAACTCATTGCCGCCGTACTGGCGGCCGTGGCTGACGAAAGCCATGCGCTGGTCTTCCAGGACCCGAAAATGGCGAGCGTCGTGAAGCTCGCCGACCAGGTTGCAGCGTCCGATGCGTCGATCCTCATCACGGGAGAGTCCGGCACCGGTAAGGAGGTTATGGCTCGCTACGTCCACAGCCGCTCGCTCCGCCGCGACAAGCCGTTCATCTCGGTAAACTGCGCCGCCATTCCTGAGAACCTGCTTGAGTCCGAACTCTTCGGCCACGAGAAAGGCGCGTTCACGGGTGCCGTCGCCCGCCGTATCGGCAAATTCGAAGAAGCCGACGGCGGCACGCTCCTGCTCGATGAAATCAGCGAAATGGATATTCGCCTGCAGGCGAAGCTCCTGCGCGCAATCCAGGAACGCGAAATCGACCGCGTCGGCGGGAAGACACCCGTCAAGGTGAACATCCGCATCGTCGCAACGTCCAACCGCGATCTGCAATCGGAAGCACGTGCCGGCCGGTTCCGCGAAGATCTTTTCTACCGTCTCAACGTCGTGAATCTCCAGCTTCCGCCCCTTCGTGAGCGCCCGTCGGACATTCTGGCTCTCGCCGACCATTTCGCCGTCCGTTATGCCAAGGCAAACGGTCTTGCGCCGAAGCCGATATCTGTTGAAGCGCGCCGCTTTCTGACCCGTCATGAATGGGCCGGCAACGTGCGCGAACTGGAAAACACAATGCACCGCGCCGTCCTCCTTACGGCCGGCGAAGAGATGGACGTGGATGCAATCCGCCTGCCCGATGGCACCCGTCTCGAAGATGCAGCCTTTCAAGGCGTCGCACACAGAGCTGCCAGTGCTGCTGACGCCGTCTCGCGCGCATTTGTTGGCAAGACTGTCGCCGAAGTGGAGCAGGACCTCATTTTGCAGACTCTCGACCATTGCCTGGGCAACCGCACCCATGCCGCGAACATCCTCGGCATTTCGATCCGGACCTTGCGCAACAAACTCAAGGAATACGGCGAGCAAGGCGTTCCCGTTCCGACACCGGGCGAAGCCCGCGCTTATTTCGGCTGAAGTAGTCGTCAACCTTGGGAATGCACTGAATGAGTGACGCGAGCAGCGCCATACCGAAAAAGGGATTGCTCGGTGGCCTCGGCCTTGCCGGGATAACACCCGGAAGCCTGTTGGCCGATATCGCCAAGCGCGGCGATCTCGCCCTCGCTTTTGGCGTGATCGCGATCATAGTCGTGCTGATTCTGCCCCTGCCCGCGTTCTTGCTCGATTTCTCGCTCGCCATTTCGATCACCTTCTCGGTGCTCGTGCTGATGACTGCGCTCTTCATCCAGAAGCCGCTGGAATTCAGTGCGTTCCCGACCGTTCTTCTCATCGCAACGATGTTGCGGCTCGCACTCAATCTCGCGTCGACCCGCCTGATCCTCGGCCACGGCCACGAAGGCACGGAGAGCGCCGGCAAGGTCATCGAGGCCTTCGGCAACTTCGTGATGCAAGGCAACTTCGTCATCGGTGTCATTGTCTTCGCGATCCTTGTGATCGTGAACTTCGTGGTCATCACCAAGGGTTCCGGCCGCATCGCCGAAGTGGCCGCCCGTTTCACCCTGGACGCCATGCCCGGCAAGCAGATGGCGATCGACGCCGACCTCTCCGCCGGCCTGATCGACGAGAAGGAAGCCCGCACCCGCCGCTCCGACCTTGAAAATGAGAGTTCATTTTTCGGTGCCATGGACGGCGCATCAAAATTCGTCCGCGGCGACGCCATCGCCGGCTTGCTCATTACTTTCATCAACGTGGTGGGCGGCATCGTTATCGGCGTCGCACAAAACGACATGGGCTTCGGAGACGCGGCCCATACCTATACGCTGTTGACGGTCGGCGATGGCCTTGTAAGCCAGATCCCCGCGCTCATTGTCTCGACTGCGGCAGGCCTTCTGGTATCCAAGGCCGGCGTCGAGGGAGCGGCCGATGAGGCGCTTTTCGAACAGCTGTCCGGCTACCCTCAGGCGCTTGGCATGTCTTCCTTCGTGATGGGCACCATGGCGCTGTTGCCGGGCCTTCCCGCCGTCCCCTTTCTTCTCCTTGCGGGCGCAACGGGCGGCCTCGCCTTCTATTTGAAGAAGACGAGAAGGGACCGCGCCGATGAGATTGCCGACGCCGAAGCAAGAGAAGCGGACGCAGTGCCTGTCGCGGAGGAGCCGATCAGCACGGCCCTCAAGATGGACGAACTCCGCCTCGAAATCGGCTACGCCCTGCTGCCGCTTATCAACGGCAAGGATCATCAGAAGCTCACAGATCAGATCAAGGCTCTGCGCCGCCAGATCGCCAGCGACATGGGCTTCGTCATGCCGTCTGTCCGTATCCTGGACAACGTGCAGATCGATGCGAACAGCTATGTCATCCGCGTGAAGGAAGTGGAATCCGGACGAGGCGACGTTTATGTCGGTCAGCTGCTGGTCATGGATCCCCATGGCGGACAGATTCAGCTCCCCGGCCTCCATACGACGGAACCGGCGTTCGGCCTGCCCGCGACGTGGATCGACGAGGGCCTGCGCGAGGAAGCATCGTTCCGGGGTTACACGGTCGTCGACCCGCCGACGGTGCTGACCACGCACCTGACCGAAATCATCAAGGACAACATGGCCGACCTGCTGTCCTATGCGGAAGTGCAGAAATTGCTCGACGAACTTGGCAAGGAGCACAAGAAGCTTGTCGAGGACCTCGTACCGTCGCAGATCACGGTCACCGGTATTCAGCGTGTACTGCAAACGCTGCTCAACGAGCGCATCTCGATCCGCGATCTCGCGACGATCATGGAGGGTATTGCGGAAGCGGTGGGCCATACGCAAAGCCTCACGCTCATCACCGAGCACGTCCGGGCCCGTCTGGCCCGCCAGATATGTGCGGCCCACGCGGATGCCGGCAATGCTGTGCCGCTCATCACTCTTTCACCGCGCTGGGAGCAGGCATTCGCCGAATCCCTGATCGGGCAAGGCGAGGAAAAGCAGCTCGCGATGCAACCATCTGTTCTTCAGGAGTTCATCGCCAGCATGCGCGACCGCTTCGAGGACGCTGCCCGCGCAGGCGAGGTGCCGGTGCTGCTTACAAGCCCCGGCGTCCGGCCGTATGTGCGGTCGATCGTCGAGCGCTTCCGGCCGCAGACATTTGTCATGTCGCAGAACGAAGTACATCCCCGGGTCCGGCTCCGCACGGTCGGCAGCATCTGAGCGGTGCAATAGTCCAGAGCCGTTAACCACATCTCACTCTTTCTGACGACTCGTGCGGCCTTGTAGCGGAGAGCGCGAATCATCCAAAAGCTCCGGCTTTTCGCTGAAAATCGAATGCCGCAAGGCACATGACCGCAGTCCGGCATGACGCTTTTGCGACGCAGGCTGACGTTTTTCTCGTGTAAACAGCTAGACCTTGTCCCGATTTGGGATAACCTCTCCCGATACCGTCGCAGATGGCTCTGGCGTGGTGGCGAGAGCGTTTGCAACGTACATCCGGGAGAGGGGCTCTCCCGGCCGGTAATGCTTGAGGGGGACAAGATGGAACTTACGGAATATCTGAACCAGGCGCTCGCATGGGCGCGTATGGGATTCGACACGGTCAACTCGATCCAGGGGCTCGTCATCGCCCTGATCGCGGCCATCATCATGAACCGGTACAACAGGATCGTCGTGTTCGCGCTCGGCGCCACGGTGGTCCACGAGCTTGTGAATATCGGCCGCAACTTCTATGCGGGTGCCGCGAACCCGCTGCCGGATTATCTCGATCTCGAGGTTCTCAAGCTGGTAGCGATCCGTTTCGTCGGTTATCTGATCGCGATCAGCCTGATCTATCTCGTCCGGCGCCTCTTCTTCCGCGGCTAGTCGCGGAAATTCTCGTACTGAAGGGGCTGTTCGATTTTCAGCCCTTTCACAAACTGGATCGCGGCCTGGAGGTCGTCTCGCTTCTTACCCGAGACTCTGAGTTCGTCGCCCTGAATGGCGACTTGTACCTTCAGGCCGGATCCCTTGATGTCCTTCACGATCCGCTTGGCGAGTTCCTTGTCGAGTCCTTCGCGGATTGCCACCTTCTGGCGCACACTCTGACCAGCAGCCTTCTCCGGCTCCTTGTAGTCGAGCACGCCCGCTTCGACGTTTCGCCGCGCCAGATGGCCCTGCAGCAGTTCATGCATCTGCTTCAGCTTCAGATCGTCGTCGGCGAGGATCGTCAATTCCTGATCTTTCCGCTCCACCGAACAATGCGACCCCTTGAAGTCGTATCGCTGTCCGATCTCGCGCGCCACGTTCTGGAGCGCGTTGTCGATCTCGGCGAAGTCGGTTTTGGAGACGATATCGAAGCTAGGCATGGACGTTGACCGCTTTCTGTTGTGCAGGCGGTCATTCTAGCGTGCATTCGATGTAGCAAAAAAGGCCGTTTTGCCGGGATGGCCGAAGCTAATGACGACGGTGAATCGAAAGCGCGATTTCGTCCAGTTCCGTCTGTTCCACCCGCATTGCTTCCCGGCGGACCTTGCGCTTGCGGCTACCTTCCAGCAACTCGTATTTCTTGAGCTCGCGAAAAGCGCCGGAGAGCTCCTCCTTCGCCGTTTCAAGCTGTCGCTCTATTCCGTCAATCGATTCAAGAATGTTCTCACGGCGGCGGATCACTGACTTCGCGAACATGGGATAGGCGAAATGCGCAACGTCCGAGATGCCGGCTTTGCGCTGTTCCGCCTCGACCTGCGCCTCAAGATCGCGCTCGCGTTGGCGGAACTCGGAAAGCATCAATTCGAGCTCGGCCACCTTGCGGCGTTTCTCGTCCACCTGAAACTTGTGAAGCCGGATGAGAGATTCGCGGTTGCGCATCACTCGGTCTCCTCAAATGTCCGGGGCCGGTTGGCCAGCACTTCGGCAAGCGCCCGATAGCCTTCGGCAAGGGTGCTCGCATCGCGCTTGCCCTGCGCGAGAAAGGCATCGAGGGCGGGTTGATAATGAATCGCCTCATCCACCTGCGGATCGGAACCCGGACGATAAGCACCCAGCCGGATCAACTCCTCCATGTCGTCATAGGTTGCCATCAGCGCGCGGGCGCGCCGGATCAATTCGTTCTCTTCCGCCGCATTGCAGTCCGGCATGGTACGCGAGATGGACTTCAGCACATTGATGGCCGGATAGCGTCCGCGCTCCGCGATTGCACGCTCCATGACGATATGCCCGTCGAGAATAGAGCGCACAGCATCGGCAACGGGTTCATTGTGATCGTCGCCGTCGACCAGAACCGTAAAGAGACCCGTTATGCTGCCGGCGCCCGTACCGGGCCCGGCACGCTCGAGAAGCTTCGGCAATTCGGCGAACACCGTTGGCGTATAGCCCTTGCTTGTCGGCGGTTCGCCGGTCGAGAGGCCGATCTCGCGCTGCGCAATGGCAAAACGCGTGACGCTGTCCATCATGCAGAGAACATTCTGGTCCTGGTCACGGAAATACTCGGCAAGGCTGAGCGTCAGATAGGCGGCCTGACGACGCATCAGCGCGGGCTCGTCCGACGTCGCCACAACGACGACCGAGCGCGCGAGGCCCTCGGGCCCCAGGTCGTCCTCGATAAATTCCTGAACTTCGCGTCCGCGCTCGCCGATCAATCCGATCACCGAGACGTCGCAGGCCGTATTGCGGGCAAGCATTGAAAGCAGGACCGACTTGCCGACGCCCGAGCCGGCAAAAATGCCCATACGCTGGCCGCGGCAGACAGTCGTGAATGTATTGAGCGCGCGAACGCCGAGATCGACCTTCCCTCGTACCCTCTGACGCGTATGCGCCGGCGGCGGCATGTTGCGCAGCAAATAGGGAAGTGCCCCTTGCGCGATCGGCCCCTTGCCGTCCATCGGCTCGCCCATCGCATTGACGACCCGGCCGAGCCAGGCATTGCAGGGATAGACATGCGGCTCTTCCGACGAAAGCACAGCTTTGCAGCCGACGCCGATACCGGCGAGCGAACCGAACGGAAGGCAGAGCGCCTTGTTGTCGCGGAAACCGACGACCTCGCAGACCACTTCCTCGCCGGCGCGGTTTGACACTGAGAGCCTGCTGCCCACGCCCATGGCATGGAGCGGCCCGGCCACCTCGACCATCAGCCCCTGAATGCTGACGACCCGCCCATAATGCCTCACCTCGGCAAGCGCGCCTATTTCCGCCAACAATGCCTGCACTGACCCCGAGTCCCCATCTGAAGCGGGAATACCGCCAAACGCCGGATTACACGGACAACGGCCTCTGCCGTTCCGTCGATGGATCATGGCTTGAAGACTTTAAGACCGCGTAAACCCTGAGGACGTTGATTAGGTGCCGGATTGGACCGGCCCAACCCCGAAAAAGCTCGGTTCCGAGGCCCTGTAAACTTGGCCTGGCCCGTCCCGGATTCGGAAAATTGAATCGCATCAGCGGTTTAGAAGATGACCCGTAAATTTTTCTGAATTTTTTTCATTCCGATTAACCTTTGTTAACCAAATCGCCGTAAGGTCCAAATTATGGATTAACCAAGCCGCTGGCGACCGGATATTCCGATCGCCGAGAGGGGGACCAATGCGAGTTCTG
>NZ_JAUYUS010000027.1 GCF_030694575.1 Parvibaculum sp. | reverse complement strand
ACGATAGCGATGATTGTCCTGAGGAGCTTTCCGAGTGAGAAGTAGCCTGTCGGGTCTGTGTATGAGAGTGGGTTGTTGCCGACATAGGTGTATCGGTTGAGGCTCTGTGTATCGGTCGGGTCCTGGACGATCGGATCGGCGGACATGAACCTGCCGATCTCGGGGTCGTAGATGCGGCCGTTCATGTTGACGAGGCCGACATCGTCGATCATCTCGTGGCCGGTGAAGGCGCGCGTCGTCTGCGAGGCGATGGCGCCCGGGGAGAATCGTCAGGGCCGTCCGGTGCCGGGGATATCTTCCCGCCGAAGCCGGGGATATCTCGAACGCGGAAAGGGAAGCGAAAATCCCGCCGGGAAAACGGGCCGGGAAACGCGCACCCTAATTTTGCGGCTGTCACAATTTGCGGGCGAGCTTATCCCCGCTTTTGACCTTCATGACAGATCGATGACAGCCGTGGGAAATCCGGCCTCGCATCCCCGAAGGGAGAGTGGTGCCCAGGGGCGGAATCGAACCACCGACACTGCGATTTTCAGTCGCATGCTCTACCAACTGAGCTACCTGGGCGGAAGCTCCAGGGCGAAGCGGAAGCGGCGCCGCCCTGGCGAGGTTCGCGGTTTATAGGAGATAGATTCCGGCCTGTCCAGAGCCGGGCACGGCCTGGCCAAACATCAACCTCTACAAGGAGTTACCGCTCCGCTTCGTCGTCGTCCGGGCGGATTTGCGAGGCCTCGTCCCACTCGTCCGGCGGCTCGACGGCCGGGATCGCGTAAGCGCCCTTCAGCCAGCGGTTGAGATCGACATCCGCGCAGTGCTTCGAGCAGAAGGGATGAAACTCCGGCGCCGATTTCCTGGTGCAGATCGGGCATGGGCGCGGCGCGCGCAACTTGACGACATTGCCACCGCCTTCACCGGTCACCGTAAATCTCCGTCCTACTGAACAATACCGACATCGATGCGTTCGCGGGGGAAAGCGGGCTCTCCCACCAGATGCAGTTCCGCCGGGACCCTCCGGCGCAATCTCTCGAGAAGATAGGGATTTCCACGCTCGAGCCAATCCACGACTTCCGCCGATGCGCGCGCGACAAGCGGACGGCCGGGCGTCGCCTGCGCTTCGCGGGTAATGCGGCGGAGCAGATCGTTCGCGACCGTGGCGCAGGTCTTGCGGCGCGGGCGGCCATGAGGATAGGCGGGCTCGGTGAGCAGCTTGTCGAGCGGCTCGCGCACACGCTTTCGCGTCATCTCCACGAGACCGAATTCGGACATGCCGGAAATCTGCGTCGGCACGCGATCCTTCGCGAAGCCTTCGTTCAGGGCGTCGATCACCTTCTGGATATTGGCGGGATCGTTCAGATGGATGAAATCGATGACGATGAGGCCGCCGGTGCCGCGCAGGCGGAGCTGATAGACGATCTCGTGCACGGCTTCCAGGTTGATCTTGACGCTGGTTTCCTCAAGTCCGGTCGCCGCCGTATAGCGGCCGGAATTGACGTCGATGGCCGTGAGCGCCTCCGTCGTTTCGATCGTGATCCAGCCGCCGGAGGGAAGTTCGGCGCGCGGCTCCAGCGCCGCTTCGATTTCGCCATCGACATCGTAGAGCGCGAACAGCTCGCCCGGGCCGTTGAAAAGCTGAACACGGTCGAGCATTTCCGGCATGGCGCGGCGGCAATAGCGTTGCGCCTCGCCGAAGGCATCGGCGCAATCGATCAGCACACGCGACGTGTCGGCGCTGACGCAGTCTCGCAGGGTTTTGGAAACGGGGTCGAGATCGTGGAAGACGACGCAGGGCGCGGTGGAACGCTTCTCCGTCTCGCGCACCTTCCGCCATTCCTCGGCGAGCTGGCGCGCATCGGCCGCGATATCCTCGGCGGTTGCGCCGATGGCGGCGGTGCGGACGATGAAGCCGGCGGGTTCGCCCGTGACGCCCATCGGATTGAAACGCTCGACCATCTCGCCGACCAGCGCCGCGAGACGCTCGCGTTCCGGTTCGTCCTCGATGCGGCGCGAGAGTGCGACGCCGGACTGATTGGGAACGAGGACGAGAAGACGGCCGGGAATGGTGACATTGGCGGAAAGCCGCGCACCCTTGTCGCTGATGGGGTCCTTTACCGCCTGCACAAGAATGGTCTGGCCTTCCTGCACGCAAGCGCTGATCGGCGGCAGCGTCCCTTCGTCGAGACCCGTCAGCTCGCAGAGGCAGCGCGCCTCGCGCGCACCGAGGAAGCCGGCGCGCTCAAGGCCGACTTCGACGAAGGCCGCCTGCATGCCCGGCAGCACGCGCTGCACACGGCCAAGAAAGATGTTGCCGATCAGCGAGTGGCCGGCGCGGCCGGTCTTCGCCTTCAGATCGTCTTCCATGGTGCGCTCTAGAAAGAGCTCCACGGGACGCCCGTCCTCAACGATCGCGACGCGCGTCTCGCCGGGACCGACATTGATCAATACTTCTTCCGACATAAAAACCCTGATTTGCGTCCAGCGCGCCCCCGCACACCGGATGCCCCCTCTTCACCCTGAACCTTTTCGATCTCTTGAAAGACCGATCCTAACACTCTTGTTAGCGGAGAGGATAGCCGCGTCAGGACTGCGAGATCACAGGAAATCCGGCGCCTGCGAGCAGCATTGCCGTCTCGTAGAGGGGCAGGCCGACCACGGCAGAATGCGATCCCGTCAGCGCGCGGATGAAGATGGCGGCGCGGCCCTGTATCGCATATCCGCCTGCTTTTCCGCGCCATTCGCCGCCGGCGAGATAGGCCGCCATCTCCGCATCGGAGAGGCGCTTGAAGGTGACGCGGGTTTCGTTGACACGCTCGCTCACGCGGTTCGGCGCGATGAGGTGGATGGCGGTGTAGACGCGGTGCGCGCGGCCCGACAGGAGCTTCAGGCAACCCGCTGCTTCCGCTTCCGTTTCGGGCTTCGGCAGGATGCGGCGGCCACAGGCGACGACGGTGTCGGCGCCGAGCACCAGGGCATCTGGATGGAGGGCTGCTATCGCTTGCGCTTTCTCGCGCGCGAGACGGAGCGCGTGGTCGCGCGGAAGCTCGCTTTTCAGGGGCGTTTCGTCGATGTCGGCGGCCAGGACGAGATCGGGTTCGATGCCGATCTGCGCGAGGAGCGCGAGGCGGCGGGGCGAGGCGCTGGCGAGGATCAGGCGAGGTTTCGCGCCGTTTTCCGACACGGGCGCGTCACTTGAACCGGTAGGTGATCCGGCCCTTCGTCAGGTCGTAAGGCGTCATTTCGACAAGCACCTTGTCGCCCGCGAGGACGCGGATGCGGTTCTTGCGCATCTTGCCCGCCGTGTGGGCGATGATTTCGTGTTCGTTCTCGAGCTTCACGCGGAACGTTGCGTTGGGCAGCAGTTCCGTCACCACGCCCGGAAACTCGAGCAGTTCTTCCTTCGACATTCATTATCCTTCGGAAATTTGCCCGGAGAATGGTCAGAAAGCCCCGGAAAATCAAGAGCCCGGCCCCGGAATTCGCACCGGGGCCGGGCCCAAACCGTTGATTTCCCGTGAGAATCCCGATCAATCGACCAGAAGATACTCGATCGTGGAGACGACGCGGACGGTCTTGGCGACCTGTTCGGTCTCCTGCGTGCCCGGCGTGTTGTCGCGCGGCAGGATTTCGAACTGGCCCTGCCAGGCGCGCCTGATGCCGCCGAGGCTGGAGCCGGAATCGGCGGCGAAGGTTTCAGCGGCTTCGCGGGCGCGTTTGGTGGCTTCCTCGATCATTTCAGGCTTCAAGGCAGCGATGCCGGTGAACAGGTAGGAGGGCCGGACGGGGCCGTATTCGTTAGATAAAACAACACCTTGCTCGACCAGCTCGCTGGTGTCCTTGTTCGCCGCCGCGACCTTGTCGACGTCGGTCGAGCGCAACACGATCTGCTGGGCGATGATGAAGCGGCTTTCGACGGGACCGCTGCTGTAGGCCTGGGCGAGACGGTCGGTGACCTGGGGCGCCTGGAGCTCGATCTCGTCGTCCGAAAAACCGTGCGATTTCAGGAAGTTAGTGACTGCGGTCGCATTGGATTTGACCTGGGCTTGCGTCTCGGCGAGCTCGTTGCCGGTCGCGACGAAGCGCAGGGCCCAGAGCGCGAGGTCGGCCTTAACCTCCCGTTCCGAAAGGCCTTTTACCGATACGGAGCGGTCGCCGAGGCGCGATTTCACGAGCCCCTGACCACCGAGATAACCACCGAGCGCGATACCGAGGCCAAGGATGAGGGCAGCCGTCAGTGTAAAGATGGATTTCATGATAAGGCGTTTCCCCGATTGAGCTTTCGCACTCTTATATCATGCCGATTGAGGCGGATTCGTGAAATGAGGAGAGCGACTGTCATTGAACTGTCAACGATCTGTCACAAACTGAATCCCGGTGCCTCCGGCAAGTCCTCCAAAAAAAAGTAATCCCCGAAAATGCAGATACGACCGGCAACCCGAAATGACGACGAGGCGATCTGGCGGACGATCGAACCGGCGATCCGGGCGGGCGAAACTTATCCCCTGCCCCGCGACCTCGAGCGTGAGGGCGGACTCACCTATTGGTGGACGAAAGGCCATGAGGTTTTCATGGCAGAAGACGACGGGGATATCCTCGGCACATATTATTTGCGTGCGAATACGGGCGGCGGCGGCGCCCATGTCGCCAATTGCGGGTACATGACGGCGCCGGAAGCGCGCGGGCGCGGCGTGGCGCGCGCGATGTGCCTTCATTCGCTCGATGCGGCGCGGGCGCGCGGCTTTCGCGCGATGCAGTTCAACTTCGTGATCTCGACCAACGAGGCGGCGGTGCATCTCTGGCAGGCGTGCGGGTTCGAGATCGTGGGGCGGCTGCCGGGGGCGTTTCTGCATCCTTCGAGGGGGTATGTGGATGCGCTGGTGATGTACCGGATGATTTGAGTACGGAGGGTTTTCCACGCGGAGGCGCGGAGGCGGAAACCGTCATTGCGAGGAGCGCAAGCGACGAAGCAATCCAGGAGCGGCGGGCGTCATGCTTACGGCTACTGGATTGCTTCGCTTCGCTCGCAATGACGGTATGTGTGGAAGCGTCGTGCAGGACATTGACTGCTGAGGGAACCAATGGATCCCGGCTTTCGCCGGGATGACATTCTTATTTTTGGTTTTGCCGGAGCATTCAAAAGATTACCCCGCCGCGCTTTCCTTGCGGGGGAAGCGGGTTTCGATGAGGCGGTGGAGCTGGTTGCGGAGTTCGCGGTAGGCGGCGAGGCGGCGGTCGCGGTTGCCGCCAGTGGGAGAGGCGAGCGGGTCGTCTATCGCCCAGTATTCGACGTCGGTGGCCGACGACCGGGTGAGTTCTTCCGCCTTGTCGCGCGCTTCGGGCGTCAAGGCGACGATGAGGTCGAAGCTCGTCTCCTCCAGATCGTCGAAGCCCTTGGGCGCGCTCGCGGGCGGCGCCATGCCGTCCTCGCGCAGGACTTCCGCCGTGAAGGGGTCCGCTTCCTCGGCGGGCGCGACGCCGGCGGAATCGACGAAGATGCGGTTTCCGTGAAGCTTCTTCAGGATCGCCTCGGCCATGGTCGAGCGGACCGAATTCAGGTTGCAGGCAAAGAGCACCGAGGCGGGCGCCGTCTGCTTGCGTTCGGCTTTTGCGTTTCCGCCTGCCATCGTCATCCCTTGATATGCAGTACACAGATGAGCGTGAAGAGACGGCGCGCGGTGTCAAAATCCATGTCGATCTTGCCCGCGAGACGCTCCTTCAGCAGTTCGGAGCCTTCGTTGTGAAGGCCGCGGCGGCCCATGTCGATCGCCTCGATCTGCGCGGGCGCCGCCGTCTTGATCGCGTCGTAATAGCTTTCGCAGATCATGAAGTAGTCCTTGATGAGCTTGCGAAAAGGCGTAAGCGAGAGGAGGACCTTGCCATGCGGCTCGGAGGGTTCGAGGCGGATGTCGAAGACGAGGCGGTTTTCCTCGATGGCGAGGTGGAGCACGTAGGGCCCGCCATTGCTGCCGACCGGCGCGAAGGTGTTTTCCTCAAGCAGATCGAAGATCGCGACTTTCCGCTCGTGTTCCACGTCCGGGCTGCGGCGCATGACCGTGTGCTCGTCGAGGACGAGATCGGCAATGCGGTACTGCGCGCCCGTGGGCGCGGCGGTTTCCTCATTGCTGTCGTGGGCGCTCTGGTCAGGCATGGTGGCGCAGTTTAAGCCGATTTGGGCGGGGGATGCGAGGGGATGGGGGAGAGGGGGTCTCTCAACTACTCTCAAATGTCATCCCGGCGAAAGCCGGGACCCAATCCACGTTGGCCCCAGATTAAAGTTCGCAGGCAGAGTTCGGAATTGCTCTCATGATGGAGTCTTGCTTGCTGAGGGAACCAATGGGTCCCGGCTTTCGCCGGGATGACATCCTTATTTTTGTCGACCACCGGGGCCAAAGAGAGCGGGGACAGGTTTTGTCGGCTCACATATTCAGGCGGATCGAGACCGATTTGCCGTGGGCGTCGAGGCCTTCGGCTTCGGCCAGCGCGAGGGCGGCGGGGCCGATGGCGCGGAGCGCGGCGGGGTCGCAGCGGACGATCGAGGTGCGCTTCATGAAGTCGAGCACGTTGAGGCCCGACGAGAAGCGCGCGCTGCGGGCGGTCGGCAGCACGTGGTTGGAACCGGCGACGTAATCGCCGATGGCTTCGGGCGTGTAGCGGCCGAGGAAGATGGCACCGGCATTGGAAACGCGCGCGAGGAGCGCATCCGGATCGGCGGTGGCGATTTCCAGGTGTTCGGGGGCGAGGCGGTCGACCAGCGGCACGGCGTCGTCGAGCTTCGCCACCACGATGACGGCACCGAAATCGGCCCAGCTTTTCGTGGCGGTGGTTTCGCGCGGGAGTTCCTTCAACTGGCGCGCAACGGCTTCTTCCACTTTGGTGGCGAAGGCGGCATCGTCCGTTATCAGGATGGATTGCGAGCTTTCGTCGTGCTCGGCCTGGGAGAGAAGATCGGCGGCAATCCATTCCGGGTCGTTATCGCCGTCGGCGAGGACGAGGATTTCGGAAGGGCCCGCGATCATGTCGATGCCGACCTGACCGAAGACCTGGCGCTTCGCCGCCGCGACGAAGGCGTTACCGGGGCCGACGATCTTGTCGACCGGCGCGATGGTGGCGGTGCCGTAGGCGAGCGCGGCGACGGCCTGCGCGCCGCCGACGCGATAGACTTCATCCACGCCGGCGAGCTTCGCGGCGGCCAGCACCAGCGGGTTCACCACGCCGTCCGGCGTCGGAACGGTCATGACGACGCGGGCGACGCCCGCGACCTTGGCGGGGATCGCGTTCATCAGGACGGAGCTTGGATAATTGGCGGTGCCGCCCGGCACATAGAGGCCGACGGCGGCGACGGGGGTCCAGCGGTGGCCGAGTTCGACGCCCTGCGCATCAGTGAAGCGCGCATCTTCCGGCTTCTGGCGGGCGTGATAGGCCTCGATGCGGGCGGCGGCGGTCTTGAGCGCGTCGAGGGTCTTCGCGTCGCAGGCGGCGGTGGCGGCGTCGATGTCGGCTTGCGGGATGGCGAGCGAACCGGCGTCGAGATTTTCGAGGCGGTCGAAACGCTTCGTGTATTCGATGAGGGCGTCGTCGCCGCGCGCGCGGACATCGGCGATGATTTTCGTCACCGTGCCGGCGACATCGACCGAGGCTTCGCGCTTTCCGGTGAGGAGAGCGGCGAAGGCGGCTTCGAAGCTGGCGTCGGCGGCGTTAAGGCGGATGGGCATGACTTCTATCTACCGTTCAATTCGTCATTGCGAGCCCCGAAGGGGCGCGGCAATCCAGAAGAGCCGAAACTTACAGCCCTGGATTGCTTCGCTGCGCTCGCAATGACGGAGTATAAATGTTCCGGGCATTGCCAAATATAAGGATGTCATCCCGGCGAAAGCCGGGATCCAATCCACGGCTGGTTCTGTTTCAGGCTTGCGGGCGGAATTTGGAGCATCCGCCGAATTGAAATCACGCTTGCTGAGGGAACCAATGGGTCCCGGCTTTCGCCGGGATGACATTTGTTTTTTGCCATCAATCCAGATCGTGTTCGGGCTTGTTGGGGGTTTCCCAGACGAGGCCGAGGTCGGAGAGGTGGGTTTCGAGGGCTTCGACTTCGAGGCGGAGTTCGGCGCCGCCGGAGAAGACCAGGGTGACGATGCCGGAGGGCGGGTTCAACTCCTCGAAGCGGATGGCGAGGAGGTTCAGCACGCCTTCGGGTTTGTCCTGCGCGATGTGGCGCGCGCGGACGGCGGTGACGTTTTCGAAATGGAGGCCGGCGCGGACGCGCTCGTGCCCGTGACCGCGCGCCCTGCCCTCGCCTTCCCAGCGGAAACGATTGAGCACCATCGCGAAGCGGCGCGTAGAGGGCAGGAAGGCGAGATCGCGCACCTGACAGACCGCATCCTGAAGGGCGGCGGAAATCACCTGAAGATCGGCTTCATCCTCGGCGGCAAGGCGCAGGTCTTTCGTCATTGCTCCAATTTCTACTGTTTCGCTTTTTCGCGCCAGATATCGGCACCGCAGGCGCTGAGTTTCGCCTCGATGCGCTCGAAGCCGCGATCGAGGTGGTAGACGCGGTTGATGGTGGTTTCGCCCTCGGCGGCGAGGCCCGCGATGATGAGCGCGGCGGAGGCGCGAAGGTCGCTCGCCATGACGGGGGCGCCTTTCAGCTTCTCGACGCCGTGGACCAGCGCCTTGTCGCCGTGGAGCGAGATATTCGCGCCGAAGCGGGCCAGTTCCTGCACATGCATGAAACGGTTTTCGAAAATCGTCTCGGTGATTTCGGATTCGCCGTCGGCCGTCGTCATCAGGGCCATGAACTGGGCCTGAAGATCGGTCGGGAAGCCGGGGAAGACCTGCGTCACGACATCCGTCGCCTGCAGGCGCTCGCCATTGCGGAAGACGCGGACGGCGCCCTGCTCGCTTTCGACGCCCGCGCCGGCGGCGCGCAGCACGGAGAGCGCGGCTTCGAAGGTTTCGGCCTCGACGCCTTCCAGCACGACCTCGCCGCCCGTCATGGCGGCGGCAATGGCGTAGGTGCCGGCCTCGATGCGATCCGCTATGACGCGGTGGGTGGCGCCGTGGAGCCTGTCGACGCCTTCGATACGGAGCGTGGAGGTGCCGATGCCCTCGATCTTGGCGCCCATGGCGACGAGGCAATTGGCGACGTCGCCGATTTCCGGTTCGCGGGCGGCATTTTCGAGGATTGTGACGCCATGGGCGAGCGTGGCGGCCATCATCAGCGTGTGGGTGGCGCCGACCGAGACGATGGGCGAGCGGATGACCGCGCCCTTGAGGCCGCCCGGCGCCTTCGCCAGCACATAGCCTTCGACCAGATCGATCTCGGCGCCCATTTTCTGGAGGCCCTTGATGTAGAGATCGACGGGGCGGGCGCCGATGGCGCAGCCGCCCGGCAGCGAGACCTTGGCCTCGTGGCAGCGCGCGAGAAGGGGGCCGAGCACCCAGAAGCTGGCGCGGATCTGCGAGACGATCTCGTAGGGAGCGGTGGTGGATTTGATGTCGGCGACGCGGATCGTCATGACGTCGGCGTCCTCGCCCCGGTCGATGGCGACATCGCCGCCGAGCTCGGCAAGGAGCTTCGTCAGCGTGCGCACGTCGGCGAGGCGCGGCATGTTGGTCAGGCGGAGCGGCTCATCCGTGAGGAGGGCCGCCGTCATCAGCGGCAGAGCCGCGTTTTTGGCGCCGCTGACGGGGATGCGCCCGTTGAGGCGGCGGCCGCCTCGAATGTGAATGGTGTCCATAAGCCCATGTCCGATCAGGGTTCAGCCGGTTTATACGGGGAGCGGGGCTTCAAGTCACGCCGGGTGAAACCGGAGCGGATATTGCTGGCCGCGCCCCCGCCCCGAAAAATTCCATGAATTTTTCGACCCTCCCCGTCCTTGGTGGCTTGTCCACCAAGGTGGACAAGCGTGGGAGGGTGGGACGTTGTGGCATGGACTTGTGCCTGAAATCAGACCGGATGCGGGCGCTTATTTGTCCTTGCCGGCGTCCTTGCGGTCGCGGGATTGGGCTTTCCGCTTTTTCAGGTTTTCGCGCAGGGCCTCGGCGAGGCGGGCGGTTTTGGCCTTGGCTTCGCGGGTCTGGGCGGCGCGGTCGGTGCCCGTGCCGCCGGGGGTGCGCGGGTCGAAGGTGTTGCGGGTGTTTTTCATGGGCGGCGGCCTTCCGGGATGCGCGATTGGGGCTCTCGGGAGGGATTTAGGTGGTTTCGGTGGGGCACGTCAACATGAGGGCGCGGGCTGCTTGCATGAGGGGGGACCCTGTGGCATTTTCCGCGCCATCGAAGCAGGGGCGAGCCCCGGTTTCGGCCGCCGCGCCCTCCCTATGGCGCGAGGCCCGGCCCACGTAGCTCAGTGGTAGAGCACTCCCTTGGTAAGGGAGAGGTCGAGTGTTCAATCCACTCCGTGGGCACCATTTTTCCCTATCCCAGGCTTTCATAGATCGCTTCGATCAGGGCGCGGTTGCGCGGGTTCTGCCAGCGGGGGCCCATGTCGTTGGTGAGATAGGCGAAGGCGATGCGGGCCGCCGGGTCGCAGAAGCCGAGGGAGCCGCCGGCGCCGAAATGGCCGAAGGCGGCATCGTTGGGGCCCAAGCGGCGCTCGGCCTGGGGCAGTTGGAAGCCGAGGGCGAAGCGCGACTCGCGCTCGAGGACGCGGTCGGGGCCGAAGGAGTGTTCGGTGGTGGCTTCGGCGAGCATGTCGCGCGAGAGGATATCCACACCGTCGATGGCGCCGCCATTCGCCAGCGCCGCATAGACGCGGGCGACGCCGCGCGCGGTGCCGTGGCCGTTGGTGGAGGGGATTTCGGCGAGGCGCCATTCGGCGCTGTTGACCCAGCCGGCGCCGGAAATGCCGGGCGGGTTCCAGTAGGTGTTCCATTTCATCAGGATGTCGTCCGGCAATTCGCCTTCGGGGCGCTCGGGCAGGACGGAAGGCCAGAGGAATTCGGCGCAGCGACGATGCTCCGTGGACGGAAGGCCGATATGGACGTCGGCGCCGAGGGGAGCGGCGATTTCGTCGCGCAGTATGACGCCGAGGGTCTTGCCGCTCGCCCGGCGGACGAGTTCGCCGACGAGATAGCCGAAGGTGTTGACGTGGTAGCCATGGGCGGTGCCGGGCTGCCACCAGGGCTGCTGGTTTTCGAGGGCGGCGATCATGCGCGGCCAGTCGAACATGGCGCCGTCCGGTAGCGCCTCGCGGATGGCGGGGAGGCCGGCCTGGTGGGACAGCATGTGGCGGAGGGTAATCGCCTCCTTGCCTTTGGTGCCGAATGCCGGCCAGAGAGTTGCGGCGGGCGCATCGAGATCGAGCTTGCCCTGCTCGACGAGGCGGAGCGCGACGAGGGCTGTGAACGCCTTGCCGACGGAGAAGAAATTCACCAGCGTGTCGCGCGCCCAGGGCCGCTCGCGCGCGGCATCGCGGAAGCCGCCCCAGAGATCGCAGACGAGACGGCCATCGGCCATCAGCGCGACGGCGGCGCCGGGCTCGCCGCGCTCGCGGAAGTTGGCGGCGAAGGCGTCGCGGATGGGCGCGAAGCGGGGATCGCAGGTGCCGTCCATGGGAATGTCCGACACGCGCTTATCCCAGCAGCGCGAGAAGGGAGAGCGCCATCATGGCCTGACCCACGTAATAGGTGCTCCAGACGATGAGGCCGCGATACGGGATCGGGCCACGGAACTTGTCGAGCGCGATGACGCTGTCGGAGATGACGAAGAGGACGGCGCCGAGGCCGAGCCAGGGCTGACCGGCGGGAATGGCCAGCGCCGAGAGCGCCATGACGAGGATCGCGACGAGATAGGCGCCGAAGGGAAGCTTCATGCGGCCAAGCGCGGGGGCGAGAGAGAGATAAAGCGCGATGGCGCCGAGGCCGACGAAAAGCGAGGCGGCTTTCGCGGGCAGCGTTTCCGGCGAGGAGGCGAGCGGCAGCATGACCGAAATGTAGAAAAGGTGGCTGACGAGGAAGGCGACGAGGCCGCGCATGAAATTGCGCGTGTCGCCCTTCAGCGCGAGGAAGAGATCGCCGAGGCTCGACAGGAGGAAGGCGAGCGCGAGGAGAACGAGAGGCAGCGCGGCGACACCGGGCGCGCCGAGAAGGAGAAGCGGCAGGGGCACGAGGAGGCCGATGGCGAGCGTCTTCAGCGCGGTGCGGAGCGTGGAGGGCGGCTGGCGCTCGACCACCTGATAGGCGATGGCGGCGGCGAGCGAGGCGAGGCCCAGCACGATGCGCAGCGCGTCGAGGCCGTCGCCCCGCATGAAGACCTGTTCGATCATTTTCTCCCCCTGCCCTTTTGCCGTTTCTTGATTGGGGAGAGTTTCGCGCAGATGGGGCGGAGCCGCTATTGAATTTGTCGGGGCGGGCGCCGCGACTCCGCCTCTTTTTATTATTGCGGTGGCGCCTCTATGATCGGGCGTGGACAAGATTCCGGAAGGACGGCAGATGGGCGGCGGAGAGTGGCGGGCGATCGAGAGCTTGCAGAATGCGCAGGCGAAACGGTGGCTGTCGCTCACCGAGACGCGGGGCATCAAGAAGCATGGCGCGTTTCTGCTGTCGGGGCGGAAGACCGTGCCCGAGGCGCTGAACCGGCACGGCGCGCGGTTTACCGCCGTGCTGGCGGCGAAGGCGGAAGACGCCGACGGGCTGCCGCTGCCGGCGGGCATCGCGCGGTATGCCGTGGGGCGGGCGCTGTTCGAGATGCTGGATACCAATGGGACCGGCTTTCCGCTGCTGGCGGGCGAGGTGCCGGAGATGGCGGCGGCGGATTTTTCAAAGCCGCCGAAGGGGCTGGAGCTTCTGTGCGCGCTCGGCGATCCGGCCAATCTGGGGGCGCTGCTCCGGAGTGCTGCGGCCTTCGGCGTGGGCCGCGTCGTGCTGATGGAGGGAGCGGCGCATCCCTTTCATCCGAAGGCGCTCAGAGGCGGGGCGAATGCGCAATTCGAGATGAGCTTCCTGCGGGGCGGCGGGTGGAGCGCGCTCGAAGGCGCGAAGGGGCCGCTGGTGGCGCTCGACGGCGCGGGGGCGGATATGACGGATTACGGCTGGCCGCGCGACCTGCGGCTGGTGCTGGGCGAGGAAGGGCTCGGCGTGCCCCCTGCCCTTACGGCGACACGGCTCGCCATCGCGACGACGGGACGGGTGGAATCGCTCAACGCGACGGTGGCGGCGAGCCTCGCGCTCCATGCCTGGTATGCGGCGCGCGGCAAGAAGTGATCCGGCCGGGGGGCAGCGCCGTAGAGAGGGTTTGAAAGCCGGTGCGCCGGCGGTACAGCCCCTCTCGAGACCCCCGGTATGATATCGCCGATAAAATACGTTCCATCTTTCACCGTTGCGTGCGTGTTGCTTTTCGCCGGGACTTCCGGCGCGGAGCCGGCGGCACCGGATCTCGCCCCCGAGCCGGTGCTGTCGTTTCGCGTCGAGCGCGGCGGCGAGCCCATCGGCACGCATGAGCTGCGCTTTCGCCGCGAGGGCGACGAGCTGCATGTGACCATCGACATCAAGCTTGCGGTGACGTTCGGGCCGCTGACGCTTTTCCGCTATGAACATCGCAACCGCGAGACATGGCGGGACGGGCGGCTGATTGCGCTTGAGACGGCGACGAATGACGACGGCAAGGAATATTGGGTGCGGGCGAAGGCAACGGAAACGGGGCTCGACGTGACAAGCTCCGCCAACGGATCATTCGCGGCACCTGCCGGCATCATCCCCACAAGCTACTGGAACCCGGAGACGACCGGACAGACGCAACTTCTCGACACGCAGAAGGGGCGCATCATCGACGTGGCCATTGCGTCCGCCGGAGACGCGAGCGTCGACGCGGATGGGCGCGAGATCGCGGCGCGGCTCTACGACATGACCGGCGACCTCAAGCTGCGGCTTACTTATTCACGCGATGGAGAATGGCTCAACGTCGCCTTCGCGGCGCGGGGAGCGGAGGTCGATTACGCGGTGACGCGGCTCGACCGGGAGACGCTGCGGCGGCTGGCGCTGCGGTAACCGGCTCAGCCCGTGTTGCGGATTTTCTCAAAGGCGGCGAGAGCGCGGGCGCGGGCATGGCCATGATCGACCAACGGCTTCGGATAAGTCCTGCCAAGGGCGATGCCCGCCTTTGACAGTTCGGCGGCGGGCGCGGCCCATGGCTTGTGGATGAAGCGGGGGTCGAGCCTCGCCAGTTCCGGCACGAAGGTGCGGACATAAGCCCCATCGCCGTCGAACTTCTCACCCTGCAGCACCGGATTGAAGATGCGGAAGTATGGCGCGGCATCGGCGCCGGAGCCCGCGACCCATTGCCAGCTCGCACGGTTCACCGCGAGGTCGGCGTCGACCAGCGTGTCCTCGAACCACTCGGCGCCGCGCCGCCAGTCGATCATCAGATGCTTGACGAGGAAAGAGGCGGCGATCATGCGGACGCGGTTGTGCATCCAGCCGGTCTGCCAGAGCTGGCGCATACCGGCATCGACGATGGGGTAGCCGGTTTCGCCTTTGGTCCATGCGGTGAAGGCGGCGGTGTCGTCCCGCCACGGGAAGGCGTCGAATTGCGATTTCCAGTTTTCCCGTGCGATGTCCGGCCAGTGGAAGAGGAGGTGGTGGGCGAAGTCGCGCCATGCCAGTTCGCGCAGGAAGGCCCTGCCCGCTTCCGCACCCGAGGGATGCACGGCGGTTGCGGTTTCGACGGTAGCCCAGATGCGGTGCGGGGAGATTTCACCCCAGTGGAGATGCGGCGAGAGGCGGGACGTGCCTTCGGCGGCGGGGATGTCGCGGGCTTCGCGGTAGCCGTTCATCGCTTCGCCGATGAAAGCGGCGAGGCGGGAGTGCGCTGCGCGCTCGCCGGGCTGCCATGTCGCGCGGAGGCCACCCGCCCAATCGGGCTTCGAGGGGCGGAGCGGCCATGACGAAAGATCGTCCGAAGGGAGCGAGGGAACGCCCGCGAGTTTCTTCGGCGCGGGAAGCGGCGCGGGGAAAGGGATTTGCGCGAGCGCGCGCCAGAAGGGCGTGAAGACCTTGTAGGGGCCGCCCGATTGCGTCCTCACCTGCCACGGTTCGGCGAGGAGGGAACCGTTGAAGCTCTCGACCTCGATGTCCCGCGCCGTCAGCGCGGATTTGAGCGCCTTGTCGCGCGCGATCAGAGGCGGCTCGTAGAGGCGGTTCCAGAAGATGGCGCGCGCGCCCGTTTCCGCCGCGAGGGCGGGGAGTATCTCCGAGGGGGAACCTCGCCGGAGAATGAGCGGCGCGCCGAGGCGAGCAAGGCTTTCGCCAAGGGCATGGAGACTGCCATGGAGCCACCAGCGGGAGGCGGCGCCGGGCATGTCCGCCGGATCGAGGATGAAGAGGGGGATGACGGGACCGCGCGCCACGGCGGCGGCGAGCGCCGGATTGGCGTCGAGACGCAGGTCGCGACGGAACCAGAGGATGACGGGGCTGGCGGACATGGCAGGGGAACTCGCGAGGATTTCCCTTCAATACGAAACGGGCACTTGCGCGGATCAGCGGCGGGAGCGGAGCCAGTGGAGAAGCGCGGCGGCGTTTTCCAGCGCGAAGGCCCTGCCCCGCCGGCTCCATTCATAGGCATTCGGGTAGATGCGCTGGAAGACGGGGCCGATGCCTGTGTATTGCATCGTGTGGCCAAGGCTGTGGATGCGGCGCGCGGTGACGAGCCAGAAGGGGCTGACGATGAGGCTGAGCGCGATGACGGAGAGCGCGAGCTGGTAGCTCTCGCGGTCGATGGCGCCCGCGCCGAGGCCCGCCTTCGCCAGCACGAAGGAAAACTCGCCGACCTGCGCCATGACGAGCCCGGCGATGAAGGCATCTTCCCAAGGCACGCGCAGGAAATAAAGAATGGCGATGTTGGACGCCGTTTTCGCCACGAGGATGACGAAGACGAGGAGCAGCACGATCCAGAGATTTTCCACGATGAAGGCGAGATCGATCAGCAGGCCGATGGAGAGGAAGAAGACCATCAGCAGAATGCTCTGCACGGGCGATGTGAAGAAGATGGCGGCGCGACGGTCCGTCGAGGCGCCGAGAATGAGGCCGGCGAGGAAGGCGCCGTAGGAGGGCGAGAGGCCGAGATAGCCGGAGCCGGCGGCGAAGACGAAGCAGAAGGCGATGGCCGCCAGGGGCGCGAGGTCCGGCTGGTTGCGGAGATAGCGGCTCCAGGGAAGCACCAGACGCTCGCGCCGCGAGAGAAGAACGGCGACGCCGGCGAGGATGCCGATGGCGGCAATGAGCTTGAAGGCAAGCCAGATGTCGATGCCGACGCCTTGAGCGGAGCCGAGCGACTGCACGATGACGAGCATCGGGATAATGAGAAGGTCCTGCGCGATGAGGACGCCCATCGTGACGCGGCCGGCATTGGTGCGCAGTTCGCCGATCTCCGACAGCATCTTGATGCCGACGGCGGTGGAAGAGAGCGAGAGCACGAAGCCGAGGACGAGGGAACGCTCGAAGCTCCAGCCGAGCAGTTCGCCCGCGCCCCATGTGAGCCCGATGGCGACGAGCGATTGCAGCCCGGCGCAGAGGAGCGCGATGCGGAAGACATTGCGGAAGGTCTTGAGGCTGAGTTCGAGGCCGATGAGAAAGAGGAGGAGCAGCACGCCGAGTTCGGCGAAGAGGTCGATGCCTTCCGCCGAGCGGACGAGGCCGAGGCCGCCCGGACCCAGCACGACGCCCGCCAGGATGTAGCCGACGATGGCGGGCTGGCGCAGGCGGATGAGCGCGAAGCCGCAGGCCAGCGCGATCACGATAAGCAGGGTGACGGAATTCAGCGTGAGCACGTCGTGCATAGGCGAGGAGACCCCAAGACCCGGAGAATCAGGCGGAAACCATGATTGCCCAACGGCTTAGCGGGCGGAAGGGCCGCGGCGAGGATTTTGCGGTTCCTTGGCGGAATGACCCCGATGGTGCATTTGGTTCATTCATCCGGCCCCCTATTTACGGTATTGTATGCAGAGATGACCCCGGAGGAGGTTTGCAGAATGACCCATATCACCAAGGACAGCGCCTATAACGCCGTGGCGCCGGACGACTTTCCCGCAATGATGGAAGTCGACCGCTATGGAGCGCGCTCGACCGCCTTCGACAAGATCATCTCCGCGACGCACGACCATTTCTGGGATCCGCTGGACAAGAAATATATCGACTTCACGCAACCCTTCGACATGAAACGGCAGACCGTGGTGCCGATGGATTTCGTGCTGGAACTGCAGACGCCCATCGCCGACCGGCTGAGCGAGGAAGAGAAGATCGCGCTGTCCAACGAAAGCGCGCGGTGGATGCTGTCGTCGATCCTGCATGGCGAGGCGGGTGCGCTCGCCCTTTCCGCCAGCCTCTGCCACATATTGAAGGATCCGGGGGCGCAGGAATATGCGGCGAACCAGGCGCGCGAGGAAGCGCGCCACGTGACGGGCTTTGCGAAATATATCGAGGCGCGGTGGGGGAAGCCGCTGCCCGTGGGGCCGACGCTCGGCAATCTCCTCACCGACATCGTGAACGCGCCGGAGGTCTACAAGAAGGTCGTCGGCATGCAGATGCTGGTGGAAGGGCTTGCGATGGGCGCCTTCGCCTCACTCTATTCCTATTCGAACGATCCGCTGCTGCGCCATCTCTGCCAGCTCGTGATGACGGACGAAGCCTTCCACCACAAGTTCGGGAAAATCTGGGCGGACCGCACGGTGCCGCATCTGACCGAGCAGGAGCGCAACGTCATCGAGGACTGGGCGGCGGAATGTTTCCAGACGCTGCTGTTCAACCTTGCGAACCCCGAACAGAAGAAGGTGATCTATGCGCAGTTCGGCCTCGACTGGGAGGAAGTGCTGCACGAGGTACTGAAGAGCCGGACGGACGAAAAGCGCCGCAAGGCGATGTCGAACCAGACCAACATCTTCCGTGTGCTGACCAAGACGCTGCTCAAGGCCGGCATCATCACCGACCGGACGAAGGGTTTCTATGCGACCTATGTCGACATGGATGAGCTTCGCAAGGAAGGCGACGAGATGATCGGCGACGCGATTGCCGAGGACGGCATCGAGTACCTCAAGCGGGTGAATTTTTCCGGCGCGGGGAGAACGGTGAGCGCGGCGGAGTAGCGGCTTCCGCTCAATCGACCGTGCGTTCCTTGCGTTGAATGCGGTGAACCCGCCCCAAACGGCTTGCAGCCGTTTGACCCTCCCCGAGGGGAGGGTGGAAGGAAGGTCAGGCGCCGGTCAGTCCGTGCGGGCGACGGGGAGGATGTAGGCTTCCCTGCCCTCGCCGCCGGTGACGGCGCGGATGCGGTAGGTTTCTTCGAGATTGGCGGGCGTCAGGACTTCATCCGGGCGCCCGTCGGCTTTTACGGTGCCGCCGTCGAGCAGGATGAGCCGGTCGCAATAGCGCGCGGCGAGCGAGAGGTCGTGGAGGACGGCGACGACCATGCGCCCCTCTCCTTTTTCATTTGGGGCGGCATAGGCGCGCAGAACTTCCATGATGCGGATCTGGTGATAGGGGTCGAGCGAGGCGACGGGCTCGTCGACCAGCAGCAGCGGCGCTTCGACGGCCAGCGCGCGGGCGAGCAGCACGCGGGCGCGCTCGCCGCCCGACAGGGTGAGCACATCGCGGCCACGGAAACTTTCGACATCGGCGAGCGACATGGCGCGGGCGATGGCGGCTTCGTCGGCGGGCGCGGGCGCGCGGAAAGGCGCGAGATGCGGCAGGCGGCCGAGCGCGACGAGGCGGGAGACTTCGAGCGGCCAATGGCTGCCGGCGCCTTGCGCGAGATAGGCGATGGCGCGGGCGCGGGCACGCGGCTCCATCGAGGAGACGGATGCGCCGTCGAGGGTAACGCTGCCGGTGAAGGGAATAAGGGCGGCAGCGGCGCGGACCAGCGTCGTCTTGCCGACGCCGTTCGGACCGATGAGGCCGATGAATTGCGCGCCGGACGCTTCGAGCGAGACGCCGCGCACGACATGGGTTTGCCCGAGCGATGCGTGAAGATTTTCGATTGTGAGGCGCATCACGGGGCCTCCTTCCGGGTTTTCAGGATCAGCCAGAGGAAGAAGGGCGCGCCGATGAGGGCGGTGACGACGCCGAGTTTCGGCTCGGGGCCGTTAACGGGCACGCGCACCAGAAGATCGGCGGCGAGGACGAGCGCCGCGCCCGCCAGCGCGCTCGGGAGCAGCAGCGATGCAGGCCGGGGGCCGACAAGCGAGCGCATCAGATGCGGCACGACGAGGCCGACGAAACCGATGACGCCCGTGACGGAGACGGCGGCGCCGACGGCGAGGCCCGTGCCCGCAATGGCGCGGAGCGTGACGGAGCGGCGCGAGAAGCCGAGCGTCGCCGCCGTGTCCTCGCCGAGCGAGAGCGCGTCGAGCGCGCGGGCGGTGGAGGCGACGAGGAGCCAGCCGGCGAACATGAAGGGAAGCACGAACCAGACCTGCGCCATGCTGCGGTCCGTCAGCGAGCCGAGCATCCAGAAGACGATTTCGAGCGCGGCATAGGGGCTGGGCGAGAGGTTGAGCGCGAGCGACGTCAACGCGCCGGTGAAGGCGGAGATGGCGACGCCCGCGAGGATGATGGTGACGATGGACGGATTGCGGCCGGCCAGCAGATAGAGCGTGGCGAGCGCGGCGAGAGCGCCGGCAATGCCGCCGAGCGGCACGAACATGACGGAGCCCACGGCGGCGCCGAAATAGAAGACGAGGACGGCCCCGAGCGCGGCGCCGCCAGAGGCGCCGATGAGGCCGGGCTCGGCGAGCGGATTGCGCAACAAGCCCTGAAGGCCCGCGCCTGTGAGGCCGAGCGTCGCGCCGACGAGGAGGCCGAGAGCCGCGCGGGGCAGACGCACTTCGGTGAGAACGAGCCAGGCGAGGTCGCGGTCGATCTCGCTCATGGTGCGGAACTTGTCGGCGAGGAGTTCGCCGCCGCGGCCGAGATAGACGGAGAGGGCGAAGAGGAGCGCGACGAGGAGCGCGAGCGTGGCGCTGACGAGCCAGGCGTTGAGGGGGCGGGTTCTCAATGCGTTGCCTCCGGCCCGGTCATCTCGTCATGGGCGGCGGCGAGACGGGCGGCTATGGCGGTGACGAAGCGGGTGCTGCAGTTCCAGTCGCGGGCGGGGAGATCGACCTCATGGGTGTAGCGCTCGCGGTAGAGCTTGAGCGCGGGGTGCTGGAGCAGCGCGGATGCCTGCGAGGGCTGGCCCGGACGGTAGATGCCTATGGCCATGAGGTTGGGGCGCAGGGCGATCACGTCTTCTATGCCCGGATAGACGAGGCCGATTTCATTTTCCTCGCGGATCACATTGTCGAAGCCGGCATGGGCGAGGATGTAGCCGAGGATGCTGTTCGGGACGACCGCGCCGCCGAGGTCCTGATAGAGGATGGCGGTGGGGCGCGCGGGGCCGGTGCGGCGGGCGGCTTCCATTTCGGCATCGAAGCGCGCGGCGAGGGCCGCGCCTTCCGCCTCGCGGCCGAGGGCGGCGGCGACGGTTTCGATGTTGTCGCGGATGTCGGCGAAGGTGCGGGCGTCCTTCACGGTGACGACGGGAATGCCGATGCGGCCGAGGAGATCGAGCGTGAAGGGGGAGGTGTAGCGATGCGCGAGCACGAGATCGGGCGCGAAGGGAAGAATGTCCTCGATGCGGCCGTCATTCGGCGGCACGTCCTGGAGGAGATGGGCGACGGCGGAATCATGCGGGTCGCGGCCGAGGCGGAAGACGGATTTGAGCGTGCCGGGGGCGGCAAGCTCGGCGGCGAGGATGTCGGAGCAGAGATTGATGGAGACGACGCGCTGCGGCGGTTCGGCGCGCGCGGATGCGGCCGCCGCGAGGCAGGCGAGGAACGCCAGAAGGGCCATTGAAATTCGCGTCATCGTGCCGCCTCGGATTCGGAGCGGGCGGAGTGTAGACGCTCGGGGCGGAGGGGCAAAGGGCGGGAAAAGCCTTCCGTATGGCCACTGAAATGCTCTACCTTCGCGGCAAAACAAGACAAGACGGGAAACAGGGATGCTGACGCTTTATCACTGCACCGGCTCGCGCTCGATGCGGTCGCTGTGGCTGCTCAACGAGATGGGGATCGATTTCGAGCTGAAGGAACTGCCTTTCAGCATGGAAGGTCTGCGGACGCCGGCGTACCTCTCGATCTCGCCGCTGGGGCGCGTGCCCTGCCTTGTCGATGGCGATGTGTCCGTGTTCGAGTCCGGCGCCATCGCGCAGTATCTCGGCGAGCATTACGACCCGGAAGGGAAGCTGCACCGGCCGATGGGACATGCCGAGCGGACGGAATGGCTGATCTGGCTTCACTATGCGGAGACGATGGCCGTGCATGGCGCGAGCCTTGTGCAGCAGCGGGTTTTCATTGCCAAGGAAGACCGCTCGCCGGTGGTGCAGAAGCTCGAGTCGCGGCGGCTGGAGAAGTCGCTCGAGGTGGTGGACAAGCATCTCGCGGACCGGGAGTACCTGCTGAGGAGCGGGTTCAGCACGGTGGACACGAACGTCGGCTACAGCGTGCATCTCGCGAAGGGGTTCGTGAGCCTCGATCCGTTTCCGAATGTCGTGAACTATTACGAGCGGATTTCGGCGCGGCCGGCCTTCATCAAGGCGGCGGCGAGCGTGCCGCTCAACGAGCAGGCGCCGAAGAAAGCCTAGGCACTATCTCCATCACCGGCTTCGGTGTGCGGTCTTCCCTGAAGAGGCCCCAATGGGCTTCTTCGGGATGGACGCCCGCGACGGGGCTTTCGTCGTGGACGCGCCAGGGGGCGTCGAAGGCGGCGAAATACGCGAAGGCGAGGTCGCGCGAGGGCGGCATGGCCTTCATCAGTTCGCCGTAGAAAGCCGCCTGCTTCTCCTCGTCATAACCTTCTTCCGCGGGGCCGGTGGGCACGCCGGTTTCCTTGACGAGGATGGGACCGCAGAAGCTTTCGGCGGCGAGACGGGCCGTCACCTGCTTCACGAAATCCGCCCAGTTGAAGGGCGGCGCGTCCGAGAACCATTTCTCGAAAGCGGGATGGACGTTCACCGCCATGAAATCCAGTTCGGCGAGCAGCGGGGCGGCATCGGCGCCGTCGAGAAACTGCGCGAAGGGCTCCGTTACCGTGAGCGGAAGGCCGGGCGCCCGTTTCCTGAAATCCGCGACGATGCCGGTCAGCTCATCCCAATCGGCACGCTTGCCGAGGATCATTTCATTGCCGAGAGAGACGCCGACGACGATATCGGGATGCTGCTTCCAGGCGGCGAGCGCGTTGGCGACCTCGACGTCGTCTTCCGGGTCCCATATGCCCATGACGACGGCCCTGTAGCCCAGTTCCTTCGCGATGGCGGGGATACGCTCGGCGCCGCTGTGGGCGCCGTAGGTGACGAGGCTGTCGAACCAGGGGCGGAGCGTCTTGAGGTCTTCGCGGATCGAGACCTCGCTCGCCTGCACGGGATTGCCGTCCCAGATCTTGAGGTCGGTCGGCTGATAGGCGATGAAGCGGCCCTCGGCCATAGCGTCCTGGAGCCGGGTGAGCGCCGGGGAGGTCTCGTCGCGCGTCGCGCAGACGGGAGCGGCGTGGGAGGTGGCGATGCCCGCGAGAATGAAGAGGGTGGCGAGGAGGATGCGCATGGCCCAATAACTAGGCCGCCAATGTGGCGATTTCCAGTTCACCGAGATGGAATGAACTTGCTCCGGTTGTACCCGGATTTTCGGCCCTTACCCCTCCCCAAACGGCTTGCAGCCGTTTGACCCTCCCACAGGGGGAGGGTGGAAGGGCCGATCGGCACCGGACACGCAAAAGCCCGGCTCCTCGCGGAGCCGGGCTCTCGTGATTCAGAGGCGTGCCTGAGCAGCCAAGCCTTAGATGGCTTCCTTCAGGTCCTTCGCGACGCGGAAGGCGACCTTCTTGGAGGCTTTGATCTTGATGGCTTCGCCCGTCGCGGGGTTGCGGCCCATGCGGGCGGCGCGCTTGCGCACCTGCA
>NZ_JAUYUS010000072.1 GCF_030694575.1 Parvibaculum sp. | reverse complement strand
TGCGAGCCCGTCGAGCTTGAACGGATCAGGCGTGCGCCGTCGCTGTTGCGGATGAAGCAGGGGCGCGCCAGCGGCAAGCATCTGCACTCGGTCTATTTCGATACCAGGACGCTCACACTCGGCGACCATGGCTTCGCGCTCAGGCTGCGCCGGTCCGGCAGCGGCTGCGTGCAGACGCTGAAAACGGAAACCGGCGTATCGGGCGGCGCGACCGGCGCGCTGGCGAGGGACACTGGCGAATATGAGGCGCGCCTGCCGCGCGGCGCGGATGAGCCCGATCTCAACAAGCTGCCGGACGATCTCAAGTCGCGCATCCAGAAACTCGCGAACGGCAACGCCATCGGTCCCCGGCTCGTGAGCGATATTCGCCGCACGATCCACAATCTCGAAACCGAGAACGGCGACCTGATCGAACTCGCATTCGATCTCGGCGCGCTGCAGGCAAATGGCGGCGAGGCACCGGTGAGCGAGATTGAACTCGAACTGAAGGAAGGCGCGCCGGCAAGCCTCTACAGGGTCGCGCTCGACCTGAACGAGATCGCGAACCTGCGCGTCGGCACCCGTAGCAAATCCGAACGGGGCTTCGCGCTCTTGCGTCCGCGCGCTCCCGTCGCGGTCAAGGCGGAGCCTTTGTTGCTTGGCCACGACACGACACTGGAAGAGGCATACGAGACGGTATTGCGTCATTGTCTCGTGCATCTGATGGCGAACGAAGCCGCCGCGCTTGAGGCGCGCCTGCCGGAAGGGCTGCACCAGATGCGCGTCGCCCTTCGCCGCGCGCGCTCCGCTTTCGAGATTTTCCGCCCTGGCATCGGCGGTTCCAACGCCGACAAGCTCGCAGCGGAAGCGAAATGGCTCGCGAACGAACTCGGGCCCGCGCGCGATTTCGACGTCTTCGTGACGGAGATCGTCGCACCCGTTACGCCGCGCGATCCGGCGATGAAGAAATTGCTGACGCGCGCGGAGACCGCGCGTGCCGACGGCTGGGAACGCGCGATCGCCGTACTGCATTCGCGCCGATACACGCGCTTCCTCCTCGAATACGGACTCTTCCTTGCCGACCGCGGATGGCGCGTGAAGCGCAAGGCGCCGGCACTTGCACATGCCTTCGCGGACGAAGCGCTCGGCAAGCGGCTCGCCAAGGTGGAGAAGCGCGGCCGTGACTTCGAGAAACTCGAAGGCGAGGCGCGCCACGACCTGCGCAAGCAGCTCAAGAAACTGCGCTACGGCGTTCACTTCTTTTCGTCGCTCTACGATGCCGGCGACGTGAAATCCTATCTGAAGCATCTCAGTCAGATGCAGGACGTCTTTGGCGGCCTTAACGACGTCGCGACCGCGCACCTGATCCTCGACGATCTCACCGGCGACGGCGCGGCGCGCGAGGCGGCCGACCGGATTATCGAGTGGCATGAGCGCAGGGCCGAGAAAACCTGGAAAGGGGCTATCCGCCTCTGGAAGCGCTTTGGCGCGGCGGAGCCTTTCTGGCAGGCGGCCTGACCGCCTTCGAAACCAGCATGTTTTTTGTGCTTCTTTCCGGAATCCCCTCCACCGTTAAGAAAATCTGAAAAGTTCGGCCAATAACATCCGGATCGCGGGCACTTCACCCTTCATGTCCGCTCATGCGTGAAGGTTGTGTACCCATGTCCGAGCGTCCGAAACCCACCACCGAGCAAAACGGCGATGCACCCGCGGCATCCGCCCGCAAGGCCGGCACCGACGACCATGCCATTGTCGGCCGCCGCATCAGCCAGGAGGCGCTGAAGCGCCTCAGCGAACTTCATACGCGCTACCTGAAGGGAATACCCAACGGCTGGTGCGCCGTGATGAAGGAATGCGACCTGTCGGGTCTCGATTTCCGCAACCTGAACTTCTCGCATGGGCATTTCATCGGCTGCGACTTCACGGGCTGCGATCTTGAGGATTCGCATTTCGCGGGCGCCAATCTCTTCAGCGCGAATTTCGATCACGCGAACCTCACCCGCACGAACTTCTCGCGCGCCGACCTGCGCGGCGCGAATTTCGAGGACGCGGAAATGACCGGTGCGCAGCTCGACGGCGCAGACCTGCGGCGCGGCGCGGTTATCAAGCGCGGCGCGACGGCACCTGTCGGTCGTGAGAACTCGAGCTTTCGCGGCGCGCGCATGTACGGCACCAACATGGCCGAATGCAAACTGCTCGATGCCGACTTCGACGGCGCATCGATTTCCGGCGCAAGCCTTCAGGGCGCCGATCTGCGCGGCGCGAGTTTCGCCGGCGCCGAACTCAAGGGCGTCGAACTCAAGGGCGCCAATCTTGCCGATGCCGATTTTCGCCGCGCCGTCATGGACGAGGCCACCATTGAGCGCGGCGACATGATGCGCGCGACGCGGCCCCGGCCCGCCCCGAACGCCGAACGCATGGAAAAGATGCTGAACCTGCATCTCGAATGGATTCAGACAGGCCAGAAAAAGGGCCAGCGCGCGGATTTCACGCGCATGGACCTGTCGCGGAAGGACTTCTCCAAAACCGTCCTCGCCGGTGCGCATTTCCGCGAGGCGATCCTGGCCGATGCCAGTTTCGAGAACGCAATCCTCGCCGCCGCCGATTTCTCCGGCGCGATCCTCTTCCGCGCCAATCTGAACGGTGCCGACCTTCGAGGTGCCGACCTCCGGGGTGCCGACCTGAAGGACGCCCGCCAGGATGGCACCAAGAAAGGCGAATTGGACGGGACCAGCCTCGCGACGAGGCTCTGACCGGCAGGCTCCAGCCCTGCCGCTGGCCTACCGCCCCCAAATCTGCTACGGAAGGCCGCCCGCGCCGGACCCCCTTGGGGGAGCCGACCCGGTCCGTCAACCGTCCGGGAGCGCCAGATGGCCGCCGACGCAAGCCAGCTCGACCGATTGTTCGAGGTGATCGCCGCCCGGAAGGGAGCGGACGCCGCGTCTTCCTATACCGCGAAGCTGCTCGCGAAAGGCGTTCCCGCCTGCGCGCAGAAGCTGGGCGAGGAAGCGGTCGAAACGGTGATCGCCGCCGTTTCGGGAGACGCCAAGGGTGCGGTTTCGGAAAGCGCCGACCTTCTTTACCACTGGCTTGTGCTCATGGCGGCGGCGGGGCTCGATCCGGCCGAGGTTTATGCCGAACTCGAACGCCGCGAAGGCCGCTCGGGTCTTGCCGAAAAAGCCGCGCGCGGGGAACGCTGATGTCCGAGGACGCGCTTATGGCCGACAGCGGCGCCGGAGAAACGCAATCTCTCTCGCCGTTCCGTCATTTCTCGGCGGCCGACTGGGGCCGCCTGCGCCAGGACACGCCGCTGCCGCTGTCGCAAGGCGAACTGGAAGAGTTGAAGGGATTCGGCGAGCGCATTTCGCTCGATGAAGTGTCGGAAATCTACCTGCCGCTGTCGCGCCTTCTCAATCTCTATGTCGGCGAAACGCAGGAACTCTACCGCGTCACCTCCGACTTCCTCGGCCGCATGCAGGACAAGGTGCCCTACATCATCGGCGTCGCCGGATCGGTCGCCGTGGGCAAGTCGACGACCGCGCGTGTTCTGCGCACCCTGCTCGCACGCTGGCCCAACCACCCCAAGGTCGACCTCATCACGACCGACGGCTTTCTCTATCCGAACAAGCTGCTCGAAGAGCGCGGCTTGATGCAGCGCAAGGGCTTTCCCGAAAGTTTCGACATCAAGCGGCTCCTCCGCTTTCTCTCGGACGTGAAGGCGGGATCGCGTCACGTCGAGGCGCCAGTCTATTCGCACTTCACCTACGACATCCTGCAGGGCGAGACGATCTCGGTCGACAACCCCGACATCCTCGTCGTGGAAGGGCTCAACGTGTTGCAGCCCTGGAAGCCGGCCGACGGCGACGAGCCGCAGCCCTTCGTATCGGACTTCTTCGATTTCTCGATCTATCTCGATGCCGACGAAGCGGCGATCCGGCGCTGGTATATCGAACGCTTCCTCAGTCTGCGCCGCACGTCCTTCAAGGATCCGGCCGCCTATTTCCACCGCTACTCCAAACTGACGGAAGAAGAAGCGGTGGAAACGGCCGATGCGATCTGGACCTCGATCAACCTCGCCAACCTGCGCAAGAACATTCTGCCGACGCGCCAGCGCGCCGACCTGATCCTCAGGAAAGGCGACGACCACCGCATCCGCGACGTGCTGCTCAGGAAGCTCTAGCTCAAGCCAGCCCTTTTTCCTTCGCGAGTTTCGCGAGCGAGACCTGCGGACGCGGCCCGTAATGCGAAATCGCTTCTGCGGCCGCCATCGCACCGAGGCGCCCGCATGTCACGGGATCCTTGCCGCGAGTGAGGCCATAGAGAAAGCCGGCGGCAAAGAGATCGCCCGCACCCGTCGTATCGACGACCTTCGGGATTTTCTCCGCATCGACGACATGCACCTCGCCGTCGGCGACGATGACCGCACCGGCTTCCGAACGCGTCAGCGCCGCAAACTTGCAGTCGGCGCGCACTTTCTGCAGCGCCTCATCGAACACATCCGTCTGGTAGAGCGACAGGATTTCGGCCTCGTTGGCGAACAGCAGGTCGACCTCGTCTTTCGCCAGACGGCGGAACTCGTCGCGGTAGCGGTCGACGCAGAAACTGTCGGAAAGCGTCAGCGAGACGAGGCGCCCTGCCTCATGCGCGATTTTTGCCGCCTTCAGGAATGCTTCCTTCGCGCCCGGCTCGTCCCAGAGATAGCCCTCCATGTAAGTGACGGCGGCGGCACGGATCGTCCCCTCGTCGATGTCGTCGGGCCCGAGCTTCTGTGCCGCACCGAGGAAAGTGTTCATGCTGCGCTGTGCATCCGGCGTAACGAGAATGAGGCAGCGCCCGGTCGGCGCGCCGCTCGTCGCCTGCGAAGCCGGGAATGCAACACCCATCGACTTGATGTCGTGAATGAAGACCTCACCGAGCTGGTCCTTCTTCACCTTGCCGAAAAAGGCGCCTTTGCCGCCGAGCGATGCAAGCCCCGCGATCGTGTTGGCGCAGGAACCGCCCGACATCTCGATCGAGGCTGCCATTCTGCCATAGAGTTCGTCCGCACGCGCCGCATCGATCAGCGTCATGCCGCCCTTCTCGATGCCGTTCGCGATCAGGAAATTGTCGTCCGCATTCGCGATCACATCGACAAGTGCGTTGCCGATGCCCGCCACGTCGTATTTGAGTTCTGTCATGATCCTCTTGCTTTGGTTGCGATCTCGGGAAGGGTGAGCGCGGGAGTATAGGCAGCCGAACGCGTTGGAAAAACCCCGCGAAGCCGATAAGCTTCGGTTCTGCTTTGCTTTTTTGTGAGGAATAATGCCGTCCGACGCGCTGCGCGCCCTGAGAGAAACCTTCTCGCCGCCTTTCCGGCGGATCATGTGGCTGTCGCTCGGCCTCACCATCCTCGTTCTCGCTCTGTTCGGCGCCGGGCTTCAATGGGCGCTGACGGCGATCCCGGAATTCGGACCCGAGCTTGCGGGCGGCTGGGTCGATACCGTGCTTCAGTTCGTCGCGAGCTTTCTTGCCGTCATCGTGCTGATCCCGCTCGTGCATCCGGTGGTGACGCTGGTTGCCGGCTTCTTTCTCGAAACGATTGCCGGGCGCGTCGAAGCGGAGGATTATCCGGCCGACCCGCCGGGTACGGACCAGCCCTTCCTGCAGTCGCTCATCGTCGCGCTCCGTTTCACGCTCGTGCTCATCGTCGTGAACCTGCTGGCGTTGCCCTTCTATCTTTTGCCGATCGTGAATGTCGCGCTTTTCTGGGTGATAAACGGTTACCTGATCGGCCGCGAATATTTCGAGCTTGTCGCCCTTCGCCACGTTCCGCCGGCGGAAGCCGAAGTGCTGCGAAAGCGCCATCGCGCGCGTATCTTCCTCGCCGGCGTCGTCGTCGCCTTGTTCACGACGGTGCCGATACTCAATCTCTTTGCGCCGCTTTTCGGCACGACGCTCATGGTCCATACCTACAAACGTCTCGCTGCCGGAAGCCGGACATGAAAAAGAAATACCTGCTTGCCTTTGTGGCGCCGCTCGCCCTCGCCGCCTGCGCTGCGCCGGGAGTCACCGGAACCGGCGGTCCGAGCGCCTCGCTCGCACCGGGACCGCTCAAATCCGCGAACCTGATCGGAGTCGCGCCTTCCGCCATTTCCTCGCGGCTCGGCGCACCGGATTTCCGCCGCACCGAGCCGCAAGCCGAGATATGGCAATATGCCGGCAGCGATTGCAGTCTCTTCGTCTATTTCTACAAGACCGGAACCGGCGCTCTCGGTTCTCGCTATGTCGATGCAAGGAAAGTCGAAGGCGGCGCGGCCGACCGCGATGCCTGCCTCGCATCGGTTGCCGCGAAACGCAACGCGCCGGTCTCCTAGGCGGCCACCGTCTTCGCCTTGAACTGGCAGAGGTCGGACACCGGACAGGCCGTACAGTCGGGCTTGCGCGCCTTGCAGAGATAGCGCCCGTGCAGGATCAGCCAGTGATGTGCGTGGAGCCGGTAAGCGGCGGGGACGACTTTCTCAAGCTTCTGCTCGACGGCGACCACATCCTTTCCCGGCGCAAGTCCGGTCCGGTTCGAGACGCGGAAGATATGCGTGTCGACCGCGATGGTCGGCTCGCCGAAGGCGACGTTCAGGACGACATTCGCTGTCTTCCGCCCGACACCCGGAAGCGCCTGCAAGGCCTCGCGATCGTGCGGCACTTCTCCGCCGTGGCGTTCGATCAGCATCCGCGACAGCGCGATCACGTTTTTCGCCTTGTTGCGATAGAGCCCGATGGTCCTGATGTGCTTTGTCAGCCCCGCCTCGCCGAGCTTCAGCATCTTCTGCGGCGTATCGACGGTCTTGAAGAGGTCCTTCGTCGCCTTGTTGACGCCGATATCGGTCGCCTGCGCCGACAGCACGACGGCGACCAGCAGCGTATAGGTGTTCTTGTATTCCAGCTCCGTCTTGGGCTCGGGCAGAGCTGCCGAGAGCCGTCGGAAGAATTCCTCGATGTCGGGTTTTTTCATCGGCATGGAGGGTGAACTTTGTACATAACCGCGCTGCGTCGCAAGGTCGTATTGCAGGCCGTCCCTGCCCGGCTTAGTCTTTTTCGATGCAAGCCACGTCCTCGATGCTCGCGCCGCTGGAGCCGCCGCTCCGCTTCAATGCGCTCATAACGCCGCACCGCTCGCTTTCCATGCGCGGTTTCGCGGTCGTGATCGGTATTGTCGCGGCGGTGAACTTCACGGCGGGCATGGTTTTCATGCTGAAGGGCGCATGGCCGGTGTTCGGCTTTTGCGGCCTCGAAGTGCTCCTCGTCTGGCTCGCCTTCCGCGCCAATTACCGGGCCGCCCGCGCGCATGAAACGGTCGAGCTCACCGATGGCGAATTGCGTGTCCGCCGCGTCGACGCGAAGGGGAACGTTCGCGCCTTCAGCTTCCAGCCCTACTGGGTGCGTCTGGCGCTCCGCAAGGAGCCCGACGAGACGACGCATCTCCATCTCGTGAGCCACGGCAAAGAACTTGAAGTTGCCGCCGCCCTTTCGCCGCATGAGCGGGAGGATTTCGCGCGCGCGCTCCAGGCGGCGCTGACGAACCTCCGAACGGCGCCGCTGCCGCCTCAGTGAGCCTCGCGCTCGATCAGCATTTCCTTGCCGAGCACGTTCCCCTTGTCGTCCAGTTGATAGACGATGGGCGCGCCGGTCGCGATGTTGAGCGCGAGCACCTGCTCCTGATTGAGCTTGTCGAGCTGCATGACGAGCGCCCGGAGCGAATTGCCATGCGCGGCGACAAGCACGCGCTCGCCCTTCAGCACGCGCGGCAGGATTTCCTTCTCGAAATAGGGCAGCACGCGCTCTGCCGTCATCTTCAGGCTTTCGCCGCCGGGCGGCGGAACGTCGTAGGAGCGGCGCCAGATGTGAACCTGCTCCTCGCCCCATTTCTCGCGCGCATCGTCCTTGTTCAGGCCCGACAGGTCGCCATAGTCGCGCTCGTTCAGCGCCTGGTCCTCGACGATCTCGAGATCGCCCTGCCCCAGCTCTTCCAGCATGATGCGGTTCGTTTCCTGCGCGCGGGAGAGCGCGGAGGTGAAGGCGACGTCGAACCGCAGGCCCTTCGCCTTCATGGCCTGCCCCGCCTCGCGCGCTTCCTCCATGCCTTGCGCGGTCAGGCCCGGATCGCGCCAGCCGGTGAAAAGATTTTTCTTGTTCCATTCGCTTTGTCCGTGGCGGACGAGCACAAGCAGGTTAGGCAAGGCAAACTCCCGATATTATCCGTAGGCAGAACTATTCGATGCCGAGCACGTCGGCCATGCTGAAAAGGCCGGGTCCCTTGCCCTGCCCCCAGCGCGCGGCCTTGAGCGCCCCCCGAGCGAAGATCCCGCGATCCTCCGCGATGTGGCCGAGCGTGATGCGTTCGTGCTCGGTCGCGAAGATCACGCTGTGATCGCCGACGACCGAACCGCCGCGCAGGCTGGCGAAGCCGATCTTGCCGCGCGCCCGGGCGCCGGTGAGGCCGTCGCGGCCGCGTTCCGTATTGTCGCCGAGCGCAATACCCCGTCCCTCCGCCGCCGCTTCGCCGAGCAGAAGCGCGGTGCCGGATGGCGCGTCGACCTTGTGGCGATGATGCATCTCGACGATCTCGATGTCCCACGTATCGTCGAGCGCCTTCGCGGCCTGGCGCACGAGGGCGGCGAGGAGATTGACGCCGAGGCTCATATTGCCGGCCTTCACGATGGTCGCGTGCCGCGCCGCCGCCTTGATCTTCTCCTCGTCCTCGGCGGTGAAGCCGGTCGTGCCGATGACATGGACGATCCGCGCCTGGGCGGTCAGGGCCGCGAATTCGAGCGTCGCGGCCGGCGTGGAAAAATCGATGAGAGCGTCGGCGTCCTTGAGGAGCGTCAGGGCGTCGGCGGTTGCCTTCAGCCCGAGCGGCTGCGCGAGGCCGGCCAGCGTCCCGAGATCGGCGCCGAGATGGGGCGAGGCGGGCCCTTCGAGGCCGCCGGCAAGGGCAAGGCCTTCGGTCTCGTGGACGAGACGGATCAGCGTCCGGCCCATCCGGCCGCCCGCGCCCGTCACGACGATTCTGATGTCAGCCGCCATATCGGTGTTTCCCAGGTTCGGAGGCGGTATAGCAGCCTCAATTCAGCCCCGGAAGATGAAATAAGCCCCGAGCGCGATCAGCGTGAAGCCGATGGCCGTGTTCCATGTCGGCGCCTCGCCCAGATAAAAGGTCGAAAAGCCGACAAATACGGTCAGCGTCACGACTTCCTGGATGGTTTTGAGCTGGGCCGCCGAATAGACGCTATGGCCGATCCGGTTCGCCGGCACGGCCAGCATGTATTCCGCGAGCGCGATCCCCCAGCTGATGAGGATGACGGTCAGGATCGGCATCGCCTTGAACTTGAGATGCCAGTACCACGCCGTCGTCATGAAGACGTTCGAGAGAATGAGCAGCGCGACGGGCAGGATATAGGATTGCAGGGGCATGGGCGCACCGGACATGAAAAAGGCCCCGGCCGGTTTCCCGCCGGGGCCTTTTCAGAATATCCGAAAGCGTCAGTTCTGAAAGCCGTCCCAGAATTCCTTCACCTTGGCGAAGAACCCGGCGCTTTCCGGGTTGTTGCCGGGCGTGGAGGCGGCCTCGAACTCCTTCATGAGTTCCTTCTGCTTTTTCGTCAGGTTGACCGGCGTCTCCACCGTGATCTGGATATAGAGATCGCCCGTCTCGCGCGAATTGACGACGGGCATGCCCTTCGAACGCAGCCGGAACTGCCGCCCGCTCTGCGCGCCTTCCGGGACCTTCACCTTGACCTTCTTGCCGCCGAGCGTCGGAACCTCGATCTCGCCGCCGAGCGTGGCGGTCGCCACCGACACGGGCACGCGGCAGAAGAGGTCCGCGCCGTCGCGCTCGAACAGCCTGTGCGGCCGGACCGAGAGGAAGATATAGAGGTCGCCCGCCGGGCCGCCCCGCATCCCCGCCTCGCCTTCGCCGGAAAGACGGATGCGCGTGCCGTCCTCGACGCCCGCCGGAATATTCACCGAGAGCGTCCGTTCCTTTTCCACGCGCCCCGCGCCGTGACAGGCCGTGCAGGGCTTGTCGATCGTCTGGCCGCGGCCATGGCAGGTCGGACAGGTCCGCTCGACGGTGAAGAAGCCTTGGGACGCCCGCACCTTGCCGTGGCCCTGGCAGGTCGGACAGGTGACGGGGCTCGATCCCGGCGCGGCGCCGGAACCGTGACAGACCTCGCAGGCGACGGAGCCAGGCACGCGGATCTGCGCCTTCTTGCCCTCGAAAGCTTCCTCGAGGCTGATCTCCATGTTGTAGCGAAGGTCGTGGCCGCGCATCTGGCCGCCATCGCCCCGGCGGCCGCGTCCGCCACGCCCGCCCATGAATTCGCCGAAGAGATCGTCGAAAATATCGGACATGGAAGCGCCGGCGCCGAAACCGCCCATGCCGCCGGGCCCGCCGCGCCCACCCATGCCGCCATCGAAGGCGGCGTGGCCGAACTGGTCGTAGGCCGCGCGGCTCTGCTCGTCCTTCAGCGCGTCATAGGCTTCATTGAGTTCCTTGAAGCGCTGCTCGGCTTCCTTGTCGTCCGGGTTCTGGTCGGGGTGCAGCTTCTTCGCCTGCGAGCGGTAGGCTTTCTTCAGCTCTTCCGCGGTCGCATTCCGGCTCACCCCGAGCACGTCGTAGAAATCGCGCTTCGACATGGGATCACCGTGCACGGAGGAATGCGGTCGCGGGCGCGCTTGCGCGCGCCCGGCCGTCTATCATGTGATGAATGAAGGGCGTCATTTCGAGGCCCCGGATCAGGCGGACTTGTCCTGGTCTTTCTTGTCGTCGTCGACTTCCTCGAAGTCGGCATCGACGACATCGTCGTCCGCATCGCCACCGCTCGCCGCATCCTTCTCGGCATCGGCCTGTGCGGCCTTGTAGAGCGCCTCGCCCATCTTCATGGAGGCCTGGGTCAGCGCTTCCATTTTCGCCTTGATGTCTTCGGTCGAGCCATCCTTCAGCGCGTTGCGAAGCCCTTCGAGCGCCGCTTCGACATCCGCCTTCACATCCGCGCCGATCTTGTCGGCACTTTCCTGAAGCGTCTTTTCGGTCGCGTTGGCAAGCGCTTCGGCATGGTTGCGCGTCTCGACTTCCTCGCGCCGCTTCTTGTCCTCTTCCGCGTGCGCTTCGGCGTCCTTCACCATCTTCTCGATGTCGGCCTCCGAAAGCCCGCCCGAGGCTTCGATGCGGATCGTCTGTTCCTTGTTGGTCGCCTTGTCCTTCGCCGACACGTTGACGATGCCGTTCGCGTCGATGTCGAACGCGACCTCGATCTGCGGCACGCCGCGCGGTGCTGCGGGAATGCCGACGAGATCGAACTGGCCGAGCAGCTTGTTGTCGGCCGCCATTTCGCGCTCGCCCTGGAAGACGCGGATCGTCACGGCCGACTGGTTGTCTTCGGCGGTGGAGAAGGTCTGCGCCTTCTTGGTCGGGATCGTCGTGTTGCGTTCGATCAGGCGCGTGAAGACGCCGCCCAGCGTTTCGATGCCGAGCGACAAGGGTGTCACGTCGAGCAGCAGCACGTCTTTCACGTCGCCCTGCAGCACGCCGGCCTGGATGGCGGCGCCCATGGCCACCACTTCGTCCGGGTTCACGCTCATGTTCGGCTCTTTGCCGAAGAACTGCTTCACCGCGTCGCGGATTTTCGGCATGCGCGACTGGCCGCCGACGAGAACGATCTCGTTGATCTGGCCGGCCGTGACGCCCGCGTCCTTCAACGCCGCCTTGCACGGGTCGATCGTGCGCTGGATCAGGTCTTCCACCAGCGCTTCGAGCTTCGAGCGCGTGATCTTCATGGTGAGATGTTTCGGGCCGGAGGCATCCGCCGTGATGAACGGCAGGTTCACTTCCGTCTGCGCCGCGGAGGAGAGTTCGATCTTCGCCTTCTCGGCGGCTTCCTTCAGCCGCTGCAGCGCGAGCTTGTCGCCGCGCAGGTCGATGCCGTTCTCCTTCTTGAATTCGTCGGCAAGATAATTGACGAGACGCATGTCGAAGTCTTCGCCGCCGAGGAACGTGTCGCCATTCGTCGACTTCACTTCGAAGACGCCGTCCCCGATCTCGAGGATCGACACGTCGAAGGTGCCGCCGCCAAGGTCGTAGACCGCGATCAGCTCGCCTTCCTTCTTGTCGAGACCGTAGGCAAGCGCGGCCGCCGTCGGCTCGTTGATGATGCGCAGCACTTCGAGGCCCGCGATCTTGCCGGCGTCTTTCGTTGCCTGGCGCTGGGCGTCGTTGAAATAGGCGGGAACGGTGATGACGGCCTTCTCGACCTTCTCGCCGAGATAGCTTTCCGCCGTCTCCTTCATCTTCTGCAGGATGAAGGCCGAAATCTGCGACGGCGAATATTTCTCGCCATGCGCTTCCACCCAGGCGTCGCCGTTCGGCGCCTTGACGATGTCGTAGGGCACCATGCCCTTGTCCTTCTGGGTGGTGGGGTCGTCGTAGGAGCGGCCGATAAGGCGCTTGATCGCGAAGAGAGTATTGGTCGGGTTGGTCACTGCCTGGCGTTTGGCCGATTGCCCGACGAGGCGTTCGCCGTCTTGCGTGAAGGCCACCATCGAGGGGGTGGTGCGCATGCCTTCGGCGTTCTCGATGACTTTGGCGCTCGATCCTTCCATCACCGCGACACACGAGTTCGTCGTGCCGAGGTCGATACCGATTACTTTAGCCATAGCGTGTTGGTCCTCTTTCACTTGCGGCTGGCCGGGCGGGCCTCATGGCACCCGCTCGCCGGGACGCGCTTTGCATGCGCGGGCCCGGTTGCACCGGCCCCCAGAAGGGGTCCTTGCCGGAAGACATCTCCCGGTTCGGGGGTTGAAACGTTGCGCTGTATATAGGTTTGGGTTCTACGGGCCGCAAGCGTTGATGCGGCAATATGGCCACATGGATAGCGACTTTTGGGACTCAGGCGCCCCGGCCAAAAAGAAGGGCCCGGGTTCCATTTCAGGACCCGGGCCTTTTATCGTTCGTGCGAACTGCGGCTGCCTTCAGAGCTGGTTGTCCGCGTAGACCTGGTTCCATTCGCAGGGCTGGGCCTGCCAGCTCTTCTGCCGGAGGTTCGCCTGCAGGATTTCCGGCGCGGTCATGTCCTCGCGAAGATCGGCTGCATCATCGGCCGCGTCCTTGTTACCGGCCTCCGCCGCGAGGTTGAACCACATCAGCGCCAGCGGCTTGTCCTCGCGCTGCGTCGTCAGCATCGAGCCGATCTTCGCCGGGCCGTTTATGCCGCGCACGAGATCGCCGGAATAGATGCGGCCGAGCTCGTAAAATGCCTGGGGCTCGCCCTGTTGGGCCGCCTTGCAGTACCACTCGGTGGCCTTCTGGTTGTTGAGAACGCCGGCGCTCCCCGCGATCGTGCAGCAATGCGCATCGCCAAGCTTCATCTGCGCCTTGACGTCGCCCGCCATCGCCGCATCCTCATTGCCCACGATGACCGCATTGTCCTTGGCGCGCGAAACGCCCTGTATGGCTGCGGCCGCGCAGCCCGAAAGCATCGACAACGCCAAGACTGCGGCCACAAGCCCGATTATCTTGTTCATGATAGTCCCCCATGTCCTGAACGGCTTCGCCGCCCGGTCCCGGTTTCACTCCGGAAATTAATATGACACACATCGTGCCAAAAGACGAGTCCTCCCTGCGCAAAAAGCCGGTCGACACCGGTTTCGAGGGCTTGTCGCTTTATCCGGGGTTTATGGGGAAGGTGGTGCAGGCGAGCCTCGTCGCGGAGCTCATGGCGGCCTTCGCTGCCATGCCGCCCTATCGCCCGCGCATGCCGCGGACCGGCCGGCCCTGGTCGATCCTGCAGATGAATTTCGGACCGCTCGGCTGGGTCTCCCGTCCCGAGGGCTACGCCTATTCGCCGGTTAATGACGTTGATAAAGCCCCTTGGCCGGCCATACCTGCGGCCCTACTCGCCCTTTGGGACGAGTTGGCCGCTTATCCGGCGCCCCCCGAATGCTGCCTGGTCAACCTCTACGATGTGCCGAAGTCGCGCATGGGGCTCCACCGCGACGAGGACGAGCAGGCGCTCGACGCGCCCGTCATCTCCCTCTCGCTCGGCGATACGTGTGTTTTCCGGGTCGGCGGATTCGCCCGTGGCGATAAATCGAAAAGCTTCAGACTCGCCTCAGGCGACGCGCTGGTGATGGGCGGCCCCTCGCGGCTCCGCTTTCATGGCGTGGACCGGGTGATTTCCGGCTCTTCGCGCCTCATCCCCGGCGGCGGCAGGATCAACCTGACGCTGCGCCGGGTGACGAAGCCGGCTCAGTAAGGCTGGAAGCCCGGCACGGGCGACACGCCGAAAAGCCAGAGATGCGCGTAAAACAAGGCGCCGAACACGATCAGCGCCAAAAGGATTCGCCACCAGCCGAGTTCGCCGAGCCTTAATTGATTGCGCCCGGCAAAGATCGCGGCAAAAGGCAGGTTCGAGGTCTTGGCGGCGAAGGCTGTCCAGCTCTCGCCCATCCGCTTCCGTTTTTTGTCGTCGATGGAAAAGGTGCCGAGTATGGCCAGCAGCGCGAAGGTGCCGAAGAAAATGATCGAGGCCTTGTCGCCGTTGACCAGGATATGCCAGAGCGCCCAGATCGCCGCGCCCCAGAGAAAGGGATGCCGCGTGATGCGGAGCATGCCTTTGACGGTATCGGGCTTGTCGGCCAGCGCCTCGGCGCCCACTGCCGTCGGGTTCGGCGTCGTGACGCCGACGACCACGAAGAACGCCGCGACCAGCACCACGAGAGGCGCAAGGTGCAGCGCCCACATGGGCGGCGCCCAGTAAAGATGATTGGGCCCCGCCACCGCCTCGTTGAAGCTGTAGGCAAGCCAGGAGATGCCGGCGATGGAGGCGAGCGAGAACAGGACGAGCCATGCCCGCTCCCCGATCGTCGCCACGATCCGGCCCCGCGCGCCTGAACCCGCGATCACGAGGTGAATGCCCAGAAAAAATGCCGCCGCCGCCCATAGCTGAAGCATGACCCGTCTCCTCCCTTGCCGTTCAATAACACTGTTATAGAACATGGGGCGGGGACGAACAAGCCGCAAACCCGTCAGGCAGTCGTATCGACGTGCCCGCCCTTCGCTGCGCCGTCCTCGGCCTTGGCCACGCCCACTCGGGCCGCCCGGAGCAGTCTGTCGCCGATCATATAGCCGGCGCCGAGCACATGCACGACCGTACCAGCGGGCTGATCGGTGCCGGGCACCTCGAACATCGCTTCATGCAGGTTGGGATCGAAGCGTTCGCCCGGCTGCGGCGTGATCTCGCGGATGCCGTGGCGCTCGAAAATGGTCACGAGCTGCCGGTCGGTCATCTCCACGCCTTCGATCATCGCCTTCACGCTGTCGGCCGCCTCCGCCCGCTCGTCCTCTTTCAGCGTGGCGACGGCGCGGCGCAGATTATCGGACACTTCCAGCATGTCGCGCGCGAAATTCGCGGCCGCATAGCGTTGCGCATCCTGCCGTTCGCGCTCGGCACGCTTGCGGTTATTCTCCATATCCGCAGCCGCCCGCAGCAGCCGGTTACGGAGATCGGCGATTTCGGCTTGCAGGGCCGCCACGTCGGGTCCGGCCGCATCCTCGGCCTCGCCTTGCGCGGCAGGCTCGCTCGCCAGCGTTTCCGCCAGTGTTTCTTCAAGCTTCTGGATGGTTTCGGGCGTCTCCGCCTCCGGTTTCTTCTCGTCGCTCATCGTCTGTCCAGTTTCTGGTGTCTGTCCAGTTTTTGGGAAAACTCGGCTCTTGGCGAGTGCATGTGCGCGCCATGGGCTTTCATGTCAACCCGCCCGCGCCGTCATGCCTCAGTTGATGAGCCGTCCCACCAGCTTCGCCGTGTAATCGACCATCGGGATCACGCGGGCATAATTGAGCCGCGTCGGCCCGATCACGCCGAGCACGCCGACCACGCGCTGCTGCGTATCCATGTAGGGGCTGACGATCAGCGAGGAACCCGACAGCGAGAACAGCTTGTTCTCCGAGCCGATGAAGATGCGCACCCCGTCCGCCGCTTCCGCGAGCCCCAGCAATTGCACGAGGTCGCGCTTGTTCTCGAGTTCGTCGAAGAGAAGTCTGATGCGCTCAAGGTCTTCCACCGCATGCACATCTTCCAGAAGCCGCGAGCGCCCGCGCACGATCAGCGATTTTCCGAGCGGATCGTTGCTGGCGGCCGCCGAGTTCGAGCCCGACCAGGTGGCGAGTCCCGCCTCGATCACCTTGGCGGTGAGTTCGTTCAGTTCCGCCTTCTGCGTTTCCAGTTCGCGCGCCAGATGGGCCTTCGCCTCGTCCAGCGTCCGTCCCCGCAACTGCGCGTTGAGATAGTTGGTCGCCTCGGCCAGCGCCGAAGGCGTCAGTCCCTTCGGAATCTCGATGACGCGGTTCTCGACCGCGCCGCCTTCGGTCACGATCACGACCAGCGCCCGCTCCGCGTCGATCGGCACAAATTCGAGATGCTTCAGCGCCGCATCGTAGGTCGGCGCCACCACGAAGCCCGCGCCATGGCTGAGGCCGGATAGCAGCTTGGAGGCTTCGTCCAGCACATCCTCAATGCTCTTGTGCGAGCCCGAAACCTGCCGCTCGATGGCGATACGCTCGTCTTCCGTGAGGTCGCCGATTTCGAGCAGCCCGTCCACGAACATGCGGAGCCCGGCCTCGGTCGGCATTCGTCCGGCGCTGGTATGCGGCGCGAAAATGAGCCCGAGCCCTTCGAGGTCCGACATCACGTTGCGGATCGAGGCGGCGGACAGCGACAACGGCAATTGCCGGGACAGGAAGCGCGAGCCCACCGGCTCGCCCGTCTCCAGATAGGTCTCAACCACGCGCCGCAGGATCTCGCGCGAACGCTCGTTGAGATCCATTACGCCAACCATGCCCGCAACCGCCTCCGCTTAAGTCTCTGAAACTCGGCGATAATTTAGTGTGCTTTGCCGCAGCATCAAAGCTTTTCGGAGAAAAATCGCGCCGCTTTACGCCGGACGCCGCCCCATGTAACAAGGCCCGGCAACCGAACGGATCATCTTGAAGACAGAACTGGAACCTCTTATGCGCCCTTCCGGACGCCAGCCGCAGGAAATGCGGACCGTCAGCTTCGAGCCCGGCGTCGCCAAACACGCCGAAGGCTCCTGCCTCGTCCGCTTCGGCGACACCCACGTACTGTGCACCGCGAGCCTCGAAGAGCGTGTGCCGCCCTTCCTGAAGGGCGGCGGGCAGGGCTGGGTCACGGCCGAATACGGCATGCTGCCGCGCTCCACCCATGAGCGCATGCGCCGCGAGGCCTCGACCGGCAAGCAGTCCGGCCGCACCCAGGAAATCCAGCGTCTCGTCGGCCGTTCGCTCCGCTCTGTGGTCGACCTGAAGGCCTTGGGCGAGCGCCAGATCAGCATCGATTGCGACGTGCTGCAGGCCGATGGCGGCACGCGCACGGCCTCGATCACCGGCGCCTGGGTCGCGCTTCATCAATGCATCGAATGGATGCGCGCCCGCTCGATCATCTCCGCGCCGGTCCTGAAGGACCATGTCGCGGCGATTTCCTGCGGCATCTACAAGGGCGTCCCCGTGGTCGATCTCGACTACGCGGAAGACTCGACCGCCGACACGGATGCGAATTTCGTCATTACCGGCAAGGGCGGCATCTGCGAAATCCAGGGCACGGCGGAGGGCGACCCCTTCAGCGACGAGGAGTTCCTGTCGCTGCTGGCGCTGGCGAAAGTCTCGATCGCGGATCTCGTGCAGCGCCAGAAGGAAGCGGTATCGGCATGACGCGGCGTTTCGAAGGCGGCAAGCTCGTCGTTGCGAGCCACAATCCCGGCAAGGTCCGCGAGATTGCCGACCTTCTTGCGCCGCTGAACGTCGAAATCGTTTCCGCCGCCGATCTCGGTCTTGCCGAGCCCGAGGAAACCGGCGAGACCTTTCGCGAGAATGCGGAGCTCAAGGCCCTCGCTGCCGCGAAGGCAGCGAAGCTTCCCGCGCTCTCCGACGACAGCGGCCTCTGCGTCGAGGCGCTGGGCGGTGCGCCGGGCATTTATTCGGCGCGCTGGGCGGGCCCGACGAAGGACTTCGCCTTCGCGATGGAAAAGCTTCGCCGTGGCATGCTCGAAACGGGGCCGGTCGACACCGCCGCATATTTCATCTGCGGCCTAGCGCTCGCATGGCCCGACGGTCATGTCGAATATTTCGAGGGCAGGGTGGACGGCGATCTCGTCTGGCCGCCGCGCGGCGACAAGGGCTTCGGCTACGATCCCGTTTTCGTGCCGCATGGCTACGAAACAACCTTCGGCGAAATGGAACCGCAGGCGAAGCATGACATCTCGCACCGCGCCCATGCCTTCCGGCAACTTGTCGATGCCTGCTTCCGGAGCTGATGAACCGGGCTTCGGCGTCTATGTTCACTGGCCCTTCTGCCAGTCGAAATGCCCCTATTGCGATTTCAATAGCCATGTCGTCGCCAATGTCGATCAGGCGCGCTGGGCAAGGGCGCTGACGCGCGAGCTCGCTCATATGCGCGACCTCACCGGCCCGCGCCGCGTCCACTCGATTTTCTTCGGCGGCGGCACGCCCTCTCTGATGGAGCCGGCGACCGTCGAGGCGGTGCTCACGCAGATCGCCGCGCTCTGGACGATGGAGGAGGGCGTCGAGATCACGCTTGAAGCCAACCCCACCAGCGTCGAGGCCGCGCGCTTTCGCGGCTACCGCGCGGCGGGCGTCAACCGTCTCTCGCTCGGCGTGCAGTCGCTCGACGACAGAGAACTGAAATTCCTCGGCCGCCTCCACACGGCCGACGAAGCGCTCCGCGCCATCGCGCTTGCCCGTGAAACCTTTCCGCGCCTTTCCTTCGATCTCATCTATGCGCGTCCCGGCCAGACGAAGGAAAAATGGGCGGCGGAACTGCGCGCCGCGCTCGCCCATGCGGCCGATCATCTCTCGCTCTACCAGCTCACCATCGAGGAAGAGACGGCCTTCGGACGCCTCTACGAAAAGGGCGCCTTCATTCTCCCCGATGAGGACGAGGCCGCCGAACTCTACTCCCTGACGGGCGAGATCGCGGCGGAAGCCGGATTGTCCGCCTACGAAGTATCGAACTATGCCGGGCCCGGCGCCGAGGCGCGACACAATCTCGTTTATTGGCGTTATGGCGACTATGCCGGCGTCGGCCCCGGCGCGCATGGCCGCATCTCGGTGGAGGGAAAGCGCCTCGCCACGCGTACGCTTCGCATGCCCGGCGCATGGATCGAGGCGGTCGAGCGCGGCGGCCACGGCCTCGAAGCGGTGGAGGAGATCGCACCGGCGGAGCAGGGCGATGAAATGATGCTGATGGGCCTGCGTCTTGAAGAGGGCGTCTCGCTCGCGCGTTACGCGCGCCTCACGGGAAAAGGCATCGCGGCCTCCCGCATCGACAACCTGATCGGCGACGGGCTGCTGACGCGCGACGGCGACCTGATCCGCACGACGGCGCAAGGCCGCCTCGTCCTCGACGCGCTGCTGGCGCGCCTCCTCGCCTAGAAACCCTCGACGTAATCCGGCTGCGCGTCGGGTGCCGCCGCCTTGAAGGCGGGCAGGCTCCCGCAATGCGCGACGATCCTGTTGATCCGCGGATAGGGTTCGAGGTCGATCTTGAAGCGCACATAGTTCAGGTGCTGCGGCACGAGGAAAATATCGGCGATGGTGGGCTTGTCGCCGAAACAGAACGGTGTCTCCGGCCGCGCCGCCAGGTTCTGTTCCAGCGCCGTGAAACCCGCCTTCGCCCAATGCGCATACCATTGCTGGCGCTTCGCGTCGTCGAGTCCCATCTCGCCGCCGAGATAGCGATGGACGCCTGAATTGTTGAGCGCATGCATTTCCGCCGCGATGGCGGCGGCAAAGGCACGCGCCTGTGCCCGCGTCAGCGTATCGGCCGGCATGATCGAGGGCTCGGGAAAGATTTCTTCCAGATATTCGATGATCGCAAGCGACTGCGTGAGGATCCGCCCGTCATGCTCGAGTGTCGGCACGAGACCCTGCGGATTGAGCTTCAGATAGGCATCCGATTTCTGCTCGCTCGCCGGTCCGATATTCACCGAGACATATTCGTAATCGAGGTCCTTGAGCGCGAGCGCGATCCTGACCCGGTGCCCGGCCGAATTGCGAAAGAAATTGTGAAGCCGGAGCGTCATTGCGAACCCCTAGAAAACCTCCGGCCGGAAGCTCGACGGTGCCGGATCGATCACGACGGCGCCCGTCGGTCTTATTTCGAGCACGGCGAGCCCGCGTTCCGTGCGCCCGTCCGGCATGAAGCGGAAAATCCCGTCGACCCCCGCGAAACCATCGGGATTGGTGAGAGCCTCCGGCGTGAAGCGTTCCGCCTCCGGCAGCGTTGAAAGCGCGATGGCGAGGCTCACCGCGTCGTAGCCGAGGCTCGCGATGCGCGGTGGCGTGGTGCCGTAGGCGCGGCGATAGCGCGTCAGGAACTGATCGTGGCCTTCGGGCGGCGGCGCGGGGAACCAGGCGCCGGCGAGAGGCGGTTCGCGCGCCAGCGACGGGTCGTCCCAGAGCCCGGTGCCGAGAAATTTCACGTCGCGCGGATCGACATCGTAATAGGGAAGCAGCGGCGCCATGGACTTCAATTGCGCGTCGCCTTCCGGCAGGAACACGGCCTTGTAGTTGCCGCCGCCATAGGCGCTCGCGATCCTCTTCGCCGGCTCATACATGCCTTCCGGGCTCGGCGGATAGCTCGTGCTGGCGACGACTTCGCCCGCCCGCGCCGTCACCGCGCGCTGGAACGCCGCGCGCACCCGCTCGCCGTAAGTGCCTTGCGGGTAAAGCGCGGCGAAGCGCCTGATGCCCTGCAGCGTTGCGTAATCGACGATGCGGTCCACATCCTGATCGAGCGGGAAAGAGAGCAGGTGCACGCCGTTGCCGCCGACCGAACTGTCGGAGGAAAACGCCACCACCGGCACCTTGAACTGCCGCGCGAGCGGCGCCACCGCCGTCACTTCTTCCGCGAAGAGCGGCCCGAGAATGAGATCGGCGCCGGCATCGATCGCCTCCTGCGCCACGCGTTGCGCGCCCGCCGCCGTGCCGCCCGTCGCCTTCGGCATCAGCAACACGTTGGTCGCGTCGAACTCGAAGAGCGCAAGCTGCGCCGCGTTGTAAAGCGCGTTGGACAAGGTTCGCACATTCTCGCGCGACGAATTGAACGGCAGCAGCAGCGCCACGCGGATCGGCCGTTCGCCCGCCATATGGGCCGGCATATAGAATTTCGAGGGATCGCGGCTGAAGCTCGGCGGTGCCGACGGCGGCGGCGTCACCTCGACTTTCGGCGGCGGCGTGACGACGGGTGCCGGCTTTTGCGGCTGCCCGGTCGTGCAGGCGGCGAGGGCGAGCGCGACGCCCAGTGCAAAGACTGCCTTGACGCCTGTCATGAGGCCGGAGCGGGCAGGGCGGGCGGACTTTGTCACCGGATTGTTCCTGAACATGGCGGCGGGACGATGTGAATGCGGAGGGTACTGTCCGGCCCGGTCCAAGTAAACCGCCGCAATCCTTCCCCAAATCCGTTGCCAAACCCGCCGCCCGGGGCCAAGGTCGCGCGCATGGAACAGGAAGGTCCCGGGAACGACACCCGGAAGGAAAACCAGCGGGAAAAACTGTCGGCGCGCCTTGCACCCGGCCTCTACGTCACCGCCACGCCCATCGGCAATGCGGGCGACATCAGCCTGCGCGCGCTCGATGTGCTCGCCCGCGCCGATCTCGTCCTCTGCGAGGACACGCGCGTGACGGCGAAACTCTTCGCCATCCACGGGATCAAGGTAAAGACGGCGCCCTATCACGATCACAATGCCGCCGAAATGCGCCCCCGGGTGCTGAAGCGGCTCGAGGCGGGCGAGGCGGTCGCGCTCGTTTCGGATGCCGGCACGCCGCTCGTCTCCGATCCAGGCCTCAAGCTCGTGCAGGAGGCGGTCGCCGCCGGTCATAATGTGACGGCGCTGCCCGGCGCCTCCTCCGTGCTCGCCGCGCTGACGCTGGCGGGCCTGCCCACCGACCGCTTTTTCTTCGCTGGTTTCCTGTCGGCGAAGCAGGAGGCGCGCCGGAAGGAACTGGCGGAACTCGCCACCATTCCTTCGACGCTGGTTTTCCTCGAAAGCGCGAACCGCCTCGCCGCCTCGCTCGCCGATATGGCCGCCACGCTCGGAAACCGCGAAGGCGCGGTCGCCCGCGAATTGACGAAGAAGTTCGAGGAAGTCCGCCGTGGTCCGCTTGCGGCACTCGCCGTTCACTATGAAGAGGCCGGTGCGCCGAAAGGCGAGGTCGTCCTTGTCGTCGGCCCGCCTGAAAAGCGCGCCGTGCTCTGTGCCCATGAGGTCGACGCGATGCTCGAAAACGCGCTCGCCCGCACCTCCCTCAAGGATGCCGTCGCCGAGGTCGTGGCGATGACGGGCCTGCCGCGCCGCGAAATCTACGCCCGCGCGCTTGAACTCTCGGGCGCGAAATAGCATGGGCCGCAAGGGCGATGCCGCAACCGGCCGCGCCGCCCACCGCCTCGGCCTCCGCGCCGAAACGCTGGCCGTGCTTCTCCTCCGTCTCAAGGGCTACCGCATCGTCGCGCGCCGCCTGAAAACGCCGGCCGGCGAAATCGATCTCGTCGTCCGCCGCGGCCGTTCGCTCGCCGTCGTCGAAGTAAAGGCGCGCGGGGAGGGCGGTGCGGCGGCGGAAGCATTACTCCCGCGCCAGCAGCGCCGGCTGGAGCGTGCCGCCGCGCATTTCCTCGGCCGCCATCCGCATCTCGCCGATCTCGATCTTCGCTTCGATGTCGTGCTCATCGTGCCCCGCCGCTGGCCCCGTCATCTCGCCGATGCGTGGCGGCCATAATCTTGCCGCAGGTGTCCCCTCATTCTCCGCCCGGGCGGTACACCGCCGGGCGGGATATCGGAAGACGAGGTTCGGGAATGCGAATGTCATGGATGGCGCTGCTGGCGGGCGCGGCGGTCTTGAGCGGCTGCGTGCCTCTCGTGGCGGGCGCGGGCGGCGCGGCGATGGTCGGCGCGGCGCAGGAGCGCGGCCTCGAACAGGCGGTCGACGACAACGAGATCGCCTTCGAAATCAACCGCAAGCTGCTGGCGAAGGACTCCTCTCTCTACCGGGGTGTGTCGACGCAGGTGCAAAAAGGCCGCGTGCTGCTCACCGGCACGGTGCCGAAAGCCGAAGACCGCGTCGCGGTCACGCGCATCGTCTGGTCGATCGGCGGCGTCAAGGAAGTCATCAACGAACTCAATGTCGGCGAGAGCGGCGGCTTTACGCAGTCGATGAGCGACACCTCGATCTCGACCAAGCTGCGCACCCGCCTGCTCGGCGACAAGAATGTCAGCAGCATCAACTATTCGATCGAGACCGTGCGCGGCACGGTCTATCTGATGGGCACGGCCATCAACCAGGCCGAACTCGACCGCGTCGTCGCGCATGCCCGCGACATCTCGGGCGTCCGCAACGTCGTCTCCTATGTCGAGGTAAGGAAGTCCGGGAACTGATCCGAAGCCCCGCATCCGCGTCTCATATCGGCGCTTGCCGTTCCCGTCTTTTCCGCGCCATGATTGCATGATGGGCGACGATGCGGATGAAACGGAACGCGAATTGCGGGCGGCGGGCGCCATGCCCGATGCCGGTCTCGACATCGCGCATCTGGCGCTCCTCCTCGCCGCGCGCGACCGCCCGGAAATATCGCCCGCATCTTATCGCGCGCATCTCGACGAACTCGTTGCCGCTGCGCGCGATGCATTGCGCGACGCGCCGGCGATGATGCCCGCGAGCATCGCGGCGGGCGCGCTCGCTGGTGTCATGGCGGGCATGTTCCGTTATCTCGGCGACACCGAAACCTACGACGACCCGCGCAACGCGAACCTCGCCCATGTGATCGACCGGCGGAAGGGCCTGCCCGTCACGCTCGGCATTCTCTATCTTCATGTTGCCTCGAAGCTCGGCCTCGAACTGGCGGGGCTCAATTTTCCCGGTCACTTCGTGCTGCGGCTGCGCTGCGCCGACGAGGCGCTGGTGATCGATCCCTTCAACGGGGGGCAGGCGCTCTCCGCCGCCGATCTGCTCGCCCTTCTCCGCAGCGTCGAGGGTCCGCAAGCGCGGCTCACGCCGGAAGCCTGCGAGGCGGTCGGCACGCGCGACATCCTCCTCCGGCTTGAAAACAACATTCTCGGCCGCGCCATCCGCGCCAATGATTTTGGCCGCGCCCGCGAAGTCGTGACGCGGATGATCTGGCTCGCGCCGCAGCGCGCCGGGCTCCGCTTCGAGCTTGGCCGGCTGGAGGTGCATGCGGGCCATATGGGCGCGGCGGCGGATGCCTTCGCCACCTGCATCGACCTTGCGTCGGGCCTCGGCGAGGTCCGCATCGCGGGCATGGCGGAAGAGGCGTTGCGCCGCCTCAAGACCAAACTCAACTAGCCGCATCCCGCATTTTTCGCTCGCAAACCCGCGCGCCTGCCCCCATCTTTGCGCCACCAAGGCAAAAGAGAACCGGGCAACAGAGAAGAAAAGCATGAGCCTTTCCGTCGCGATCCAGATGGATCCCATCCAGCAGATCAACGTCAACGCGGACTCGACCTTCGCCCTCGGCCTCGAGGCGCAGTCGCGCGGCCACACGCTCTTCTATTACGAGCCGAAGGACCTCTCGATGCGCGACGGCCGCGTCTATGCGCGCATGCGTCCGCTGACGCTCCGCCGCGAGGTCGGCAATCACTCCTCGCTCGGCAGTCTGGAAAAAATCTATCTGGAAGATGTCGACGTGGTGCTGATGCGCCAGGACCCGCCCTTCGACATGAGCTACATCACGGCGACGCATCTCCTCGAAACGGTGCATCCGAAGACGCTGGTCGTGAACGACCCGGCCGAAGTCCGCAACGCGCCGGAAAAACTCTTCGCCGTCCGCTTCAAGGGCCTCCTGCCGCCCACCCTCATCAGCCGCGACCCGGAAGAAATCCGCGCCTTCCGCCGCGAATTCACCGACATCATCGTGAAGCCTCTCTTCGGCAATGGCGGCGTCGGCGTCTTCCGCATTCGCGATGGCGACGAGAACCTGAACTCATTGCTGGAAATGTTCGGGCAGATGAACCGCGAGCCGGTCATCGTGCAGAAATATCTCCCCGAAGTCCGTCAGGGCGACAAGCGCATCATTCTTGTCGACGGCAAGCCCGTCGGCGCGATCAATCGCGTCCCCGCCGAAGGCGAGGCCCGCTCCAACATGCATGTCGGCGGCCGCCCCGAAAAATGGACGCTGACCAGACGTGAGCAGGAAATCTGCGAGACGATCGGACCGGAGCTGAAAGCGCGCGGCCTCGTCTTCGTCGGCATCGACGTGATCGGCGACTATCTCACCGAGATCAACGTCACCTCGCCGACCGGTATCCAGGAAATCGACCGCTTCGACAATGCCAATCTCGCCGGCCTCGTCTGGGACGCAATCGAGGCGCGGCGATAATTGGCGGGGCGGACGGTCCTAGTCCTCTTCGACCGTCGTGGTGGTCGTCGTCGTCTGCACCGTCTGAGGCTGCTCGGTGGTGATGGTGCGTTTCGTCACCGTCTGGCTGTCGCTGCCGCAACCGGCCAGAAGCGCGAGGACGCCGAAAGCGGCGAGGGGTGCAGCACGGCGGTGCATGCGGTTGCTGGTCATCGTGAAGCTCCTTCAATCCTCAATGCCCCGCCCGGCGGAAACAACGGGCCGCACCGGCCCCGGTTCCGGCTTCACAAAGATACCTTGTTGCCGCCGTATTTCGCCGCGCGAACCCGCGGTTGGTTCGCGCGCGTCCCGTTTGTTGTGGGGCGGATTCCGGCTAGGCTTTTCGCAAGCGGGCTGACGATGGAGGGGCGGTTATGAAAATGAACGGGCGAAGATATGGTCTCGTCGCGGCGGCGGCGGTGCTTCTGCTCGCCGCTCTCTGGACCTTGCGTCCGGTGCTCGGTCCCGCCGAAGCGGAGCCGACGCCTGAGGAAATCGCCGCTCGCATCCACAAGGACGTCATTACCATCGACACTCATGTCGACATCCCGAGCTTCTTCGGGTCGGCGAAATACGATCCCGGCCTCCGCAACGGCTGGCCCGTCCAGGTCGACCTGCCGCGCATGCGCGA
>NZ_JAUYUS010000070.1 GCF_030694575.1 Parvibaculum sp. | reverse complement strand
GTGCCCTCGTGGCTGTCCAGAGGGCGCACCGTGTCTGCAGGGGCCGCACCATCCCTCACGGAGGGGATGTCGCTCTTCTCCTCCTCCTCTCCCGCCTCTGTGGCCTCCTCGTGGCCGTCGTGTACCTCTGGCACACCAGCTGCCTGTTCCCACCGATCTTCCTGCTCCTCGAGGCCAGGCACCAGCAGCGCGATGTGAGGGGGCATGCCCTCGCGCCGTCGTGGTTCCTCTGGCTCGGGAGTTGGGGGTCGTTCTGGCTCCTCTTCCTGTCCAGGCTCATCCTCCCTCTGCTCGCGGAGCTCGCCCATCTGACGCTTGCGCTCCGTGAACGCCGCGTCTTTGAGCGCCTCAAGAGCAGAGGAGAGGACCCCGCGCACCTTGGTCTGTTTGGCATCAGCCGACTCGCCCTCAGAGGCTGCCACGGCCACTGCAGCAGCTCGAACGCGCTGCAGCACTGCCATGGCGGCCCCTGCAGGGATCGCCGGCCCTGTCGTGTCACTGGGTTGTGAGAGCGTGAGGCTGATCTCGCCCTCTCCCCCAGTGCCCCGAGCAGCAGCCTGTCGGACCAGGGCGTGCACCTGGGCCACCTCGCGCTCACTGAGGGGCTGCTCGACTGGGTGCAGCTCCCTCATCTGCCTCGCCACCTCCACCGACATGGGCACGGGTGGCTGTGGGTTGGCGAGCACGTTGGCGGCGTCAGAGATGCGCCCTAGGTGGACGAGGTGTTGCGCCCGCGTTGTGGCCCACTCGTGCACGTCCTCCTCGCTGGGCTCGTGCATGAGCTCGTCCAGGAGGAAGTAGGCAGGCCCTGCCCGTCGCTGTGCGACGGTGTCCTCGCCTTCCTTGGCCTCCTGAGCGCCCCTGCCTTTCTTTTGCGCATACTTGGCAGGGATGGCCAGCAACCGCAGCCAGGCCTGGGCCAGAGCGTGCGAGCTGCAGGTAGGCGTGTCATCCTGTCCTGCAGCAAGCACGATGGCCTCCAGCTGCTGCACGAACTCGCGTCGTGCGTCCTGCAGCTGGGACTGGGCGATGAGCGGGGTCAGCTGAGGCCCCAGACCCATCGCGCCAGCCAGACCTGTCGTGTCGGGGTGTACCTGGTCGCCACCTCCCGGATCGATGAGCCTGTGCACCATGTCCTCCCACCTCAGCAGTTCCTCACTGGGTCCAGCACGCATAGTGGCGAGGTCGGGCAGGGGCTCTCGCCCCTGCTGCCGTGCTCCTCGCTCCTCGCGCCCTGGACCAGCGGGTCGTGTTGTGGAGGTGAGGCCCTGCTGGCGCATGTAGGCCCACACAGCCACGTCCCCTGGCCCTCGCTGCTTCGCCCAGGTGGTGAGCAGACTGGCTGCGCTGCCCACCTTGGGGCGCCACGTTGCACGTGCCATGATGTTCGTGGCACGGCAGTTGTGCAAGTGGACGCCCACGATCGAGAGGGGCAGCCCGCAGTCGTCGCAGGCCACCATCTCGAGGGCACGCAGCAGGCCAGCCGCTGCAGACACCTTGATGGGCTCCATCATGGCGTGGCCGCCTGCACAGACGTCCTCGACCTTGTGGTTGCCCACGAGGTGTCGGCGCCATGCCTTGCGCTGCTCCGCGTTCTGTGCATTGTGAGGTCGTTGGTTGTACGCGCAGCCGCGGCAGGGGCAGGCCATGTGTTCGAGTTGGAGGGCCCTAGGAGGAGGGAATCGGTCCATGGGAGGTGCAGGCTGCTCCTCCCCTTCCTCCTCCTGTGTGGCTGGGATGGGAGACGTGTCTCGGCTGGGATCGGGGTCAGGTACGTTTCGAGCATGTGGAGTGCGTGTTGGAGGCTGTGTGTGCGCTCGGTGACGTGTTGTGGAGGTGTTGTGTGATGTTGCACGGCCACGTGTGCCTGCAGGCCCACCCTGTGTGGCTCCCCGAGCAGTTCGTTGCTGCTCAGACCCCTCATCGCGCAGGGGATCAGGAGTCGGTGACCCTTGCTGGGTCTCCTGGGAGTCTGGGCGGGCTGCTGGGCCCGTGGACCGCACGTTTCTCCGCGTGATAGCCCTGGTGTTGGTGTGTGTTGCTGCCTGTCGGGGTGTTTCTCGCCTGGTTTCGCGGTTTTCGCGGCCTGATTGCGCGCGTCTGGACATGTTTCGCGTGACACGCACATCGGGCTCGAAATCCGCGTCGGAGGATGACTCGGAGGACGGCTCAAAGGAAGTTGTCGACGAGTCGGCGCCGATCGCGTGCGACAGGCTATCATCGTCAATTTCATGGGAGCTGCACCGACCGGGCGATTGATCGTTGGGGTGTCGGTTAGACAAACGAAAGTGGCCGTTTTGGGTGTTTCGAGGTGCACTTTCGACCATTTCGCAAGTTGCACTTTCCATCCTTGACCCCCCTTCCGAACGATTTTCACACTCACCAAATGCGATGCCCGTCTCGCTGGCATCCGCATCGGCCGAATTGTGATCATCACTTTCGGAATGCATCCCATGCATGATCGAACGCGTTGTAGTGGTCGGGCGAGGTCGGGGTCGCGTTTCGGATGGCGAATCTCGGGTCGGAATCGTGTGTAGGTCGCCGCCGTCTCCAGGCGGTGCGTCCGTCGCTCGATTTCCGATCCGATTTTCGGCCGACGACTCTGAAACAATTCCGAAGCCTCTGGAAACCGTACTCCCGAGCTCGCGGACCATCTGGCGCGCGCGAGCTCGCGTAACGGGTCCATCGGCTGACTCGGGAGCTTCGGAATCGCCTTCCGCGGTGACGGCTCCGGCACCTCGACTCTGGGAACCTCGCTCCAACGCCGAACGCGATATCTCAGCAACCGCTGCCTCCCGCGCCGATTCAAGGGCATCGAAATGCGCATCTGACCCGCGCGCATCCGAATCTACCTGTCCCGGGGCGGTCAGGTGGGCCTGCGGAGCCTCCGAACCACGAACACCCGTCTCGCGCTGCGAACGCGATAACTCCGGAACCACTGGCCGCACCGCCGATCCGAAAATACCAAGATGCGCGTCTCGGCCGCGCGCATCCGTACATACCCTTATCGGCGCCTAGTTAGGGTTAGGTTTTACTCCAGAAAGCTGACCTGTGCGCTGCAGAGAGGCACTGGCCGAACCCTTCCAGTGGTCTGTCTTATTAGCCATCCTTGGTAGGCTGTGTGAGTAGCTTCGTGCAAGTCGCTGGGGATCCCCTCGAGTCAGGAGACTGTCCGATACCGTTTCATTAAGTATTGTGTCGACGAAGCGTGCTACGTAACGAATTCGAAAGCGAGATGAACGAAACTTTCACGATGAATTCTCAAATGTACGTTCTACATTTTGACATCAAACCCTAACGTATTACTGCACTCAATCATGAGATCGAAACCGATGAAGGAGATGTGCGAAATACACTAAATATGGATTGCTTTATGTCAACACTACTACACAGTTTTGAACAAAAAAATAGCAACGAGGTCTAATTCCGAAAGCGAAAACGACCTGGCAAAGCGTCACGCTAGATCACTAGCATAAATTCTCCACGAATTGGCAAAGGCGGCACCAAATCCAGCCTCAAGTCTCCCGATCACGGCATATATCAAGGAAAGAGGTTCAGATACTGTGGGCCGAAAAACGTAGGTCTGTGTGTGTGCGCGTGTGTGAGTGTGAGTGCGCGTGCGTGTGTGTGTGTGCGTGTGTGTGTGTGTGTGTGTGTGTGTGTGTGTGTGTGTGTGTATGTGTGTGTGTGTGTGTTTGTGTATGTGTGTGT
>NZ_JAUYUS010000069.1 GCF_030694575.1 Parvibaculum sp. | reverse complement strand
CCGGCCACGGCTAGCTGCGACCTCCTAGGCGCCTTCGCCTAGGCTCGGCGCAAGCCAGATAACCAGGGGCGCGGTAATGGGGGTCGTCGTGGCGGTTTGGCCGTGGCCACCCCCGGTCGCGATTAGACGCGGTGGCGGTGGCGTCCGCGCCGGCAGGATGTACGGTGGTCCTGCCGGACGCGGAGCGGGGTCGGATGGACTCGCGCCTTCACCGGGGCCTGATGCGGTGGGAAACGTTTGTGGGGCCGCGTTCGTGGTCCTTGTTGTTCTGCGTCGGGAAGCGGGACGGCGGCTGGAGGCCCTGCCTCTGGCTTGCGCCGAGCCTAGGCGAAGGCGCCTAGGAGGTCGCAGCTAGCCGTGGCCGGGGACGGGGCGAAGACTGTCCTTTTCAGGCTTCTCAGGAACCCTATTTGCACACAGAACACTAAAGTCAACTTCCTAGATTCTACAGTTTCGTCATCGAAATTCTATTGAAACTCTGGAAAATGGAAGGAGAATGGCTAATCGTCCTAGCCATCAGTCTCATCCTCACACCGAAGGCGTCCCAAAGGAGGGTTGGGTGGGTCGCCCCGTCCCCGGCCACGGCTAGCTGCGACCTCCTAGGCGCCTTCGCCTAGGCTCGGCGCAAGCCAGTCGCAGCCCCGCCACAGGGCCGTGGCCGGGGCGAAGAGTATCCTCGTGTGAAGGAAGGAGGAGGTGGCTTCACACGGACAGAGAACCCTGCAAACGGTGCAAGGCCAATCCGAAAGCCAAAGACACCCGGGAGCCGTCCCGCGGGCCCTCCGGGATAGAGATGGGCAACTCCACGTCCCACCTATGATAGTGACTCAGGAAAGTTCCTGGGTCCTTCCAACGAAAATGCCGACAGACCTCGTCCACCGGCACTCCCAACTCGTACGCCGAACTCGCCGAGAAAGAACGAATCATGCGCGCCTGCGCCTGACGCGGAGACGCGCCGAGGGGCGCTAAGAAACGCCGGAGAATGTGCGAGATAGTATCGACGTCCAGCGGCTCCCCGAACTTGTGACTGTCGAGACAGACGAACAGCGGGTGGAAAAGCACGCCACCCGGCGCCGGAACCGCGCGAATGCGCGTCCTTTGTACGTCGCTAACGACCTCGTGCCACCAGTCGACGATGGGAAACTCCGGCGTAGAGAAGAAGTGTAGCCACCGGGACACGACCGAACCCGACAGCTGCGACGACTTGTCGCGCAGGAAACGCAAACGAAGAACCCCGTGCTCCGCCGTCGCGAAGCGGGAATCCGAGCGCGCGACACGCGTCAAATCAACCGGCCTCGCCCCGAAGGCGATAGCCATAGCGACCAGCAGCCGATCGCGCCGCTCCAACGGAGAGCGCGAAGGCAAACGCAACACCGCTAACATCAAACGCGACACCGGCAGACCGGGAACCGCCTCGGAAGGCGGAGCCCGACCGGCGCGCACACCCTGACGGAAGATTTCGTCCAGAGTCGACAAAGGCGTCGACACGCCCAAAAGCCGTAGGGCCGCACCGAGCGCGCCCCACTCCTTGTCGATCGTCGCGGCCGCTAGGCCGCGCCGCTTCAGGTCCAACGCGAAGGCGGAGAATACGCCCGCCGGCACCGACGGGCGCCCCTGCAGCCACGCGCACCAGTCGCGCGGAACGAGTCCGGCGCCCACAGCGAAGGAAACAAAACGCGAGAAGGCGCGCGCCCACCGTGTCACGGTGGCGCGCGAACGCGAAGCCTCCAGCGTCGTGACGAACTCGCCCAGCGCGCTCGCGCCGGCGGGCGTCATCGACGCCGCCAACCGCAGAAGATCGCCACCTGCAGAGGGGGCTGCTTGAAGTGCGACGCCCGCAGGTACGGCACAACCGCGTCGCGAATCGTTAACGGTCGGAGCCTGTAGCTCGTCCACAGAGACCACCAAGGGGCCGATGGCCATACCGGCACTACTACCACGGCCTGAGCCCGCAGATCCAGCAGCCGGTGGAAAAGCACCGGGAGCAGCGACGGGGGCGGGAACGCGTAAACGCGCTCCCGCCGGAAATCCGCCCACAACCCGCTGCGCCGAAGGGCCCCCGGTACCGGGTACCTCGACGCGAAGCGGGGAAGCTGCGCGTTGTGCGGCTCCGCGAACGCGTCGATCGTGAGCGGCCCGTAACGCCGGTTGACCATCGCGAAGGCGCGACGGGACAGCGTCCAGTCCGCCGACGACAATCGGCGGCGGGAGAGCGCGTCGGCAACCGTGTTGCCGCTGCCCGCGAGATGCTCCGCAGACAGCATGAAGCCCGCCCGCCGAACCGCCGTCCAGAGCGGGCGGGCCAGCGCGGACATCGAATAGGACCGACCCGCGCCTTTGTTCACATAGAACAAGGCTGTCGTCGAGTCTGTCTGGACCCGCACGTGCAGGCCCCGGAGCGGGACCGTCCGCGCCAACGCGCGCACGGCCTGCGTCAACCCGAAGAGCTCGGTCTCGTTCGAGACCGCCTCCCGGAGCGCCGCCGGAAGCCGCCCGGAGGCGGTCCAGCCACGTAAGCGCGGGTAGCGGGGGGACTCCTGTACCACCGCTCCCCAACCCAACGCAGATGCGTCCGTGCGCAAAATCACGTCGGGTAGCGGCAGGCGTAGAAGCCTGCCGCCGCGTCGCGCCAAGTTGCGCGACCACCATCGCAGCTCGGCCACCGACCGGCTGCTCAGGAAAACCGGGTCCTGGTATCCGCAACCCGACCGGAGCGCTCGCGCCCGGTCCGCCTCGAGGGCCGAAGAGCGGAGGCGCGACTCGGCCACCGCGTCCGCCGCAGCCGACAACCTGCCCAGAAGACAGGCCAGGTCCCGTACGGAGATCGGCTCGCGCCGAAACTCCGCCAAGTTCGCCACGCGACGACACTCGCGTGAAATGCGACGCACCTTCTCCGGCGGAAGGTGCACCGTGAGATCGTCCGAGCGCAGCTCGAACCCGAGGAACACGCAAGAGCGGCTCGGAACGAGCGCCGACTTGCTGGGATGCAATAAGAATCCCAAGTCCGTAAGAGTCTCCGCGACGCGCTGCCCCGCCTGGCGACATGCGTCCGCCGACTCCCCGAAGATCAAGAGATCGTCGAGGTACGAACAAACCCGGACCCCCTCGCTGCGCAGACGCGCCAGCACCGGGGAGAGCAGGGAGTGGAACGCCCACGGGGCCGACGAGAGACCGAAGGGCAACACTTCGAAGCGGAAGAGCTGCCCGTCGAACCTGAAGCCCAGAAGCTTCCGCATCGCCGGATGAAGCGGAACGTGCCAGTAGGCGGATTTCAGGTCGATGCTGACCATGAAATCCCCGCGGCGCATCAGCGCGCGGACATCCCGCAGACCGCCGAGAGAGAACTTCGGCGCCACCACATATCGGTTCAGCGGCCGCAGGTCCAGGCAGGGCCTCCAGCCGCCGTCCCGCTTCCCGACGCAGAACAACAACGACTCGAAGCGAACCGCCGAACGGCCGCACTTCGAAATCGCTCCGCACGCGAGCATTTCCGCGACCTCGCGTCGCAGAACCGCCCGCTGCGCCTCGTCGGTAACCTCCCGGCGACAACGTCGCCGAGGAGGCGCCCGAACTAACGGGAACTTCAACCCGTCGCGAACGACCCGTGAGGACCACGAACGCGGCCCCACCAGCGTTTCCCACAGTGACAGGCGCCGGTGAAGG
>NZ_JAUYUS010000025.1 GCF_030694575.1 Parvibaculum sp. | reverse complement strand
CCATCCCCAGCCAGCAGATTTTCAATACTTAGGTCTTGACCTAACCATCTTTCCGTTGTTACTTAGGCATATGCCTAACCAACAGCAAGTCCAGCTCGACCGCGTTTTCCATGCCCTCGGCGATCCGACGAGGCGGGCCGTTCTCAGGCGGCTCAGCAGCGGGCCCGCCGGCGTCAGCGAACTGGCGCGGCCTTTCAGGATGGCGCTGCCGTCCTTCACGCAGCATCTCGGCGTGCTGGAGGAATGCGGGCTGGTCCGCTCCCGCAAGACGGGGCGCGTGCGCACCTATCATCTCGTGCCGAAGCCGCTCAAGGCGGCCGAGAAATGGATGACGGAGCAGCTCGCCCTCTGGGAAACGCGCCTCGACCAGCTCGACGGCTATCTCATGCAGATGAAGGAGAAAGAAGAATGACCAGACCCGATATCGATCCCAAGCTTGACCTCGTGCTGGAACGCACCGTCGAGGTGCCGCCGCGCCTCGTCTGGCGCGCCTGGACGGAGCCCGAGCATCTCCTGCCGTGGTTCTGCCCGAAGCCGTGGCAGACGGTCGATTGCCGGATCGACCTCCGGCCGGGCGGCGAGTTCTACACCCAGATGCGCTCGCCTGAAGGCGAGGACATGGAGGGCGGCTCCGGCTGCTATCTCGAAATCGAGAAGGAGCGGAAGCTCGTCTGGACCTCGGCGCTCGGGCCCGGCTACCGGCCGGTCGTGGCGCGGGTGCACGATCTCTTCTTCACCGCCTGGATTCTCATGGAGCCGCACGGGCAGGGCACGAAATACACCGCCATCGCCAAGCATCCGGACGAGGCGTCGGCGAAGCGCCACGAGGAAATGGGCTTCCATACCGGCTGGAACACCGTCGTCGATCAGCTCGCCGAATACATGAAGACGATCTAGGTCCTCTGCAGGCAAAGCCGCCCGCGCGTCGCGGCGATGATGGCGAGCGCCACGAGCCCCGTCGCCGCCATGCGCAGCCATTCCGCTTCGTCCGGCAGGCGCAGCAATTCGCCGGTCAGGTTGTTGGTGAAGTGGATCAGCACCGCCGACAGCGTGCTGGCTGCGCTCGCGTTGAACAATGCTGAAATGATGACCGAGAGGAGGACGACGCTCGTCATGTAGCGCCAGAAGGCCGGCGACAGCAGCCCAAGCGATGCCTGGTGGCTTCCTTCCATGAAGAAGAGCGGCAGGTGCCAGGCGGCATGAACGGCGCCCAACAGCAGCGCGGCGGCGAGCGCTCCGTGCGCGGCCTGCAATTTCGGCAGCGCATAGCCGCGCCAGCCCAGTTCCTCTGGCAGCGGGCCGAAAAGCAGGATGAAGAGGAGGAAGGGGAATAGCGTCAGCGGCGCGGCGATGAAGCCCTTGAGCGGGGCGAATTCCGGCCAGGCGCCGGTCTGCAGCGCGAAACCGGCCGCGCCGGTCAGCGCCAGCGCCGGTGGCAGCAGAAGGATCGTCGCCCAGCCGGCCTTGCCGATGCGGCCCGGCTCCACCAGACGCCGCCAATATTCGCGGCGCTCGCCGGCGTCGCCCGCCGCGAAAAGCATCGCCACCGCCATGCCGGGCACGCCGGCTGCGCCGGCGATCAGGAGCGCCAACTGGTATGGGCTGCCGAAAGGTGCGCCGCTCGCCGCCGCGGCGATCCAGAAGCCCCAAGTCCAGCCGACGGCCAGTGTGATATAGAACCAGCTCCGGCGTGCATTGCCGTTCATGTCCCGGTCTCCCGCTTTATTGCCCCTCTTCGCACGATCCGCTAGAAGAGGCGCAAATTCCGTCTCCCAGCGAAGGATCGCGCCCCTCATGGCCGCTTATCAATATGTCTATGTCATGGACCGCCTCTCCAAGACTTATCCGGGCGGCAAGCAGGTTCTGAAGGACATCCGCCTGTCCTTCCTGCCGGGCGTCAAGATCGGCGTCGTCGGTCTTAACGGCGCGGGCAAGTCCACGCTGCTCCGCATCATGGCGGGCGTCGACACGGATCACACCGGCGAGGCCTGGGCGGCGGCAGGGGCCAAGGTCGGCTATCTCCAGCAGGAGCCCGAGCTCGATCCGGCGCTCAACGTCTTCGGCAACGTCATGGAAGGCGCGGCCGAAAAGAAAGCGCTGCTCGACCGCTACAATGAAGTCGCCATGAACTACTCGGACGAGACCGCCGAGGAAATGGCGAAGCTACAGGACATCATCGACGCGCAGAACCTCTGGGATCTCGACAGCCAGGTCGAGATGGCGATGGATGCGCTGCGCTGCCCGGACCCGGAAGCGGATGTGAACAATCTTTCGGGCGGCGAGAAGCGCCGCGTCGCGCTGTGCCGGCTGCTGCTCGCCTCGCCCGACCTGCTGCTGCTCGACGAACCGACCAACCATCTCGACGCGGAATCGATCGCCTGGCTCCAGAACTACCTGAAGGAATACACAGGCACCGTCGTCATGGTCACCCATGACCGCTACTTCCTCGACAATGTGACGGGCTGGATTCTCGAACTCGATCGCGGTTCGGGCATTCCCTACGAGGGCAATTATTCCTCATGGCTCGAACAGAAGGAAAAGCGCCTCGAACAGGAAGGCCGTCAGGAAGAGGCGAAGCAGCGCACGCTCGCGCGCGAACTCGAATGGATCAGGCAGAGCCCGAAGGCGCGGCAGGCGAAATCGAAGGCGCGTATCAGCGCCTATGACGAGTTGCTCGCCGAGGCCGGCAAGCAGCAGGAGGGCAGGGCCCAGATCGTCATTCCGGCGGGCCCGCGTCTCGGCGGCAATGTCTATGAGGCCGAACACATCTCCAAGGGTTTCGGCGACAAGCTGCTGATCGACGATCTCTCCTTCAAGCTGCCGCCCGGCGGCATCGTCGGCGTCATCGGCCCGAACGGCGCCGGCAAGACCACGCTCTTCCGTATGCTGACGGGTCAGGAACAGCCGGACAGCGGCGCGCTGAAGATCGGCGAGACCGTCGTCATGGGCTATGTCGACCAGAGCCGCGACTCGCTCGACAGTAACAAGACCGTCTGGGAGGAAATCTCCGGCGGCACGGACATCGTCGAGCTCGGCAAGATCACCATGCCGAGCCGCGCCTATGTCGGTTCGTTCAACTTCAAGGGCTCGGACCAGCAGAAGAAGGTCGGCCTTCTCTCGGGCGGCGAGCGCAACCGCGTTCACCTCGCCAAGATGCTGAAGTCGGGCGCGAACCTGCTCCTGCTCGACGAACCGACCAACGACCTCGACGTCGAAACGCTCCGCGCACTCGAAGACGCACTCGTCGCCTTTGCGGGCTGTGCCGTGGTCATCTCGCATGACCGCTGGTTCCTCGACCGCATCGCCACCCACATGCTCGCCTTCGAGGGCGACAGCCATGTCGAATGGTTCGAGGGCAACTACCAGGATTACGAGGAAGACAAGAAACGCCGCATGGGCCCCGCTGCCGAGATCCCGACCCGGATCAAGTACAAGCGGTTCAGCCGGTAGGGAACACCTGCCGCCCGCCCGCAAGGGGAGGGGGGATTTCCCGGTGTCTTTGCGGCAAAATCCCAAGCTTTCCGCGACGTTGTCCGTTCACAACGCCTTAAGCATGTCGCCCTAGACTGTCTCCGAAGTGGGGGATGAGGAGGAGCGTTTCGGGGCGTCATTGGCGCCTCGAACGGCCATGTGCCTATGGACGGAAAAAAGCTCAGCGATCAGGAGATGGCCGCCATCGTGCGGGAGGCGGTGGACCGCCTGCCGGGCGGCTTCGTCATATTCGGCCCCGATCACGAAATCCTGCTGTCCAACGCGCAGAACGAGCGCGATTTTCCCTTCACCAACGAGGCGCTCCGGCAGGGCAAGACTTATCTCGAAGCGACGCTTTTCGCGGTCAAGAAGGTCGCGCCCAACTTGCCGGACGATGAAGCGCTCGCGGTGGCGCGAGGCATTCACGATACGCTGGCGAAGGGCGAACCGGTCGAGTTGAGGACCCATCTCGGCACGGTCATGCAGGTCGTCGAGATTCCGCTTTCCTTCGGCGGCTGGGTCGCTGTCGGCGCCGATGTCACGGCGCTCCGCGAGCGCGAACGCGAACTGAAAAAGTCGCGCAAGCAGGCCGAAGCCGCCAACGAGGCGAAGTCCGCCTTCATCGCCAATATCAGCCACGAAATCCGTACGCCGCTCAACGGCATTCTCGGCATGGCGCAGCTCATGGCGTCCGGCGATCTCACGCCCGAGCAGAAGGATCAGATCGAGACAATCCTCGACAGCGGCAAGACGCTGATGGCGATCCTCAACGACGTGCTGGACCTCTCGAAGATCGAAGCCGGCCGTTTCGATATTTCGCCCATCGACAACGATCTCGGGCAGTTGCTGCGCCGCATGGAAAAGCTCTGGGCGCCGCGCGCGTCCGAAAAGGGCCTCGCGCTCACGCTCGACATCGACGGCGATATGCCTTCTCTCCTGCGCTTCGATCCGATCCGCGTGCGCCAATGCATCTCCAACCTCGTTTCCAATGCGATCAAGTTCACCGAGCGGGGGAGCGTGCGCGTCGCCGTGCGCTGTGTCCCTGCCGGAGAGGACACGTTCGACGTGCATATCGAAGTCGCGGATACCGGCATCGGCATGAGCGGCGAAACCCTCGACAAGCTTTTCGCGCCCTTCATGCAGGCGGAGAGTTCCACATCGCGCCGCTTCGGCGGCACCGGCCTCGGCCTTTCGATCAGCCGTCACCTCGCGCGCCTGATGGGCGGCGACGTCGTCGCGACGAGCGAACCCGGCAAGGGCTCGGTTTTCACGCTGAGCTTCCGCGCCGTCGCCGGCCGCCGCGCCAGCGAGGCACCGAAGAATGCCGATGTCGACCGGACAGGCGGCGCGCGCTGGGCGCAGGGCTTGTCGATCCTGCTGGTGGACGATCATGCGCTGAACCGCAAGGTCGCGCGGCTCTTTCTCGAACCGCTCGGCATTTCCATCGTCGAGGCGGAGAACGGCGCCGATGCGATCCGCCTTCTGCAGACGAGAGCCTTCGATCTCATGCTGCTCGACATGCACATGCCGGTGATGAACGGGATGGAAACGCTGGCCCATATCCGCGCGCATGAGGCTGCGTTCCGCGACATTCCGGTGATTGCGCTGACGGCGGATTCGCTCGGGCCCGACAATATGCGCTATCGCGAATTCGGCGCCGACGGCTATGTCGGAAAGCCGATCGATCACCGCGAACTTATCCTGGAAATCGGCCGCGTGCTGGAAGCGAGGCATGGCCGCTCGCCGATGCCGGATCTTCGCCGCGCCTGACAGTCAAGTCAGGCTTCGTCCGGAAGACCCGCGCCAATATCGATGAAATATTCGGCATCGAAACTTTCGAAGCGGAATTTTCCTTCGTCGGCTTCGGCGTGCGCGCGGTTCTCGCCAAATCCCTCCACGATGCCGATCACCAGCCAGCCGCCGCCCGCAAGGTCCGTCATCGGCATCTGGGTCAGTTCGATCGGTTCGCGAAAGCCGTCCCTGTGCACGACTTCCTTGCGCACCCATCTTCCGCACGGCACGGGTCCGAACATCTTTCGCATGGAAATGCCGGCGCTTGCGCGGTGCTCCGGCGGTACGAAGTCGACATAGTTCAGCCCCCGCATCTCGATGCCGAGCCCGTCGCGAACCGATTGTCCGGCAAGGCGAAAGAGCAGGCGTCGCTCCGCTTCCTGGTGCAGCTCCACGAGATAGATATCGTTGAGAAAATTCTTCAGGCGTTCGGGCCGGAAATCCGCCTTGTCGGGAATGAGCGCGGATTTCGGAATGCCGGCCCACGCCTCCTGAAAGGCGATGCTCTTCGCGGATCGCGCGGGGCAGGCGGGCGCGTCGCTTCCCATAATGGCCGACCGGGTACTCACGGCCCCACCTCTTTTTACTGAACTTACCGCGCCATTGTCGGCGGTGCCGGTTAACGGCGCCTGAATCCGCCCATACCCTCAACTCGCCTTCGCCTCGCAGACCGCCATGATGCCGCCGACAGCGAAGGCGCGTGCGCGCGGATGGATTTTCGCCAGGTCGCTCGAGCGGTACTTGCCGTTCGACAGCGTGTCGAGCCGCCCGTTCTGGCCGAGCGCATGCGCCATCGCGCCGGTCATCAGTTCGTAGGCGCAGTAGAGCGCGTGGTCGCTGGCCTTCGGATAGGCGCGCGCCAGCAGGGCGATGAAGTCGCGCGCCACCGGGTCGAGCACGGAAGCGAGGAGGCCCGTCGCCCACATCTTCACGTTGGAGCCATGTGCGATGATCTGTGCATAGGCGGTCCAGCCCGGATCTCCGGCCGTCACGCGGTCGAGGATCGGCAGCAGGAAGATGTCGGCCACGGCCTCCACGATCTCGCGTTTGCTCATCCGCGCAAGTTTCGGTTCGAGTTCGGCGAAGCGAGCCCGCCGGTCCGCGTCGATTTCGCGGAAGCGCCGTTCCACCACGGCCTTCAGCAACTCGTCCTTGGTGCCGAAATGATAGTTCACGCTCGCCAGCCGGATGTCTGCCGCCTCGGTGATGTCGCGCACGGATACGCCGAAGAAGCCGCGCTCGGCGAAAAGCCGTTCCGCCGTATCGAGGATGAGGTCGTGGGTCTTCGGCTTTGCGTCGCGCGGGAGCCTGGGCGCGCTTTCGGGCTTCGCTGCGCTTCGGCGTTTTGCGGCGGGCTTTCTGGCGGCTGCTGCGGTCGGCATCGGGGTGGGAACTCCGGATTGATACGATCGTTCCGTTTCGTTTGACTCTTGGTGGAACGTTCGTATCATATTTTTCGAGCGGCACAAGACGGGCTCTTCCGGGAGGGGGCCCGCGAAACAAACCGCCAAGGGAGGATTCATGGCACCCGTTCCTTACACGCGCGGCCTTCACGACGTCGGCAATGGCCATTTCGTCTGGCTGCTGCCCACCGGCACCTGGGGCTACAGCAATGCCGGTCTCGTGGTGGATGGCGACCGGTCGCTCCTCGTCGACACGCTGTTCGACGAGAAGCTTACCGCCGAAATGTTCGCCGCGATGAAGGATGCAACGGGCGTCGGCGGCGCGGAAGTCGGCACCGTCGTCAACACGCATGCGAATGGCGACCACACCTATGGCAACGGCCTTGCCATCAACGCCAACATCATCGCGTCCAAGGCCAGCGCCCATGAGATCGCGGAGGAAGCGCCGCCGGAAATGCTCGCGGGCATGATGAAGATGGCCGACCAGTTCGGCATCGCCGGCGAATTCTTCAAGGCGAAGTTCGGCGATTTCCATTTCGACGGCATCCAGATGCGCCAGCCGACACAGACCTTCACCGGCGAACTCGAAGTGAAGGTCGGCGACAAGACCGCGCGGCTGATCGAGGTCGGCCCGGCGCACACGGCGGGCGACACGCTCGTCCATGTGCCGGAAGACAAGGTCGTCTATACCGGCGACATTCTCTTCATCGAGGGAACGCCGATCGCCTGGGCCGGTCCGGTCTCGAACTGGATCAAGGCCTGCGACCTCATCTGCGCCATGGATGTCGACGTCATCGTGCCGGGCCACGGTCCGCTCACCGACAAGGCGGGTGTCCGCACCATGCGCGAATACCTCGTCTTCGTGGACAAGGAAGCGCGTGCGCGCCACGCGGCGGGAATGGATTCATGGGCGGCGGCGCAGGACATCGCCCTCGGTGCCTTCGGCGAATGGCCGGATGCCGAGCGTCTCGCCGTCACCGTCGACACGATCTACCGCGAGATCAACGCAGATACCTCGCCGCGCGATGTCGTCGGCATGTTCACGCGCATGGCCGAACTCGAAAAGCAACAGAAGGCCGCCTGCGGGCATCCCGGTCACAAGCACTAGGGGCAGACACATGAAACTCGTGACCTATGGAACGGGCGAGGGTGCCCTGCGCCTTGGCGCCCTCGTCGATGGCGGAAACGCGGTGCTCGATCTCGTGAAGGCGGCGGGCGGCAGCGCGCCCGCCTTCTCCTCCATGCAGGCGCTCATCGATGCTGGGTCCGAGGCACTTGGCGAAGCGAAGCGGCTCGCTGCGTCCGCCCCTCGCGATGCCGTCTCCCCGCTCTCCTCGGTGAAGCTCGCCGCGCCGCTGCCGCGTCCGGTCAAGGCGCGCGACTGTTCGCTCTTCCTCGAACACATGGAAGCGGCGATGAAGAAGGTCGCCCGCCAGATGGCGGATGCCGATCCGGACCCGGAAGCGAAATACGCGGAGCTGACGGCGCCCGGCGCGCGCTTCTCGCTCAATCCGCTCTTCAGGAAAAAAGTGATCTATTACAATTGCGACGTGCTCGCTTTCAGCGGCCCCGAAGAAGAAATCGTCTGGCCGTCCGATTCCGAATGGATGGATTACGAACTCGAATGGGCCTGCGTCGTCGGCAAGCCGGGGCAGGATGTCGGTGCCGCAAAGGCGCGCGACTACATCTTCGGCTACACCATCTTCAACGACTGGTCCGCGCGCGACACGCAGTTCGCGGTCATGGAATGCAATCTCGGCCCCGGCGCGGGCAAGGACTTCGCGCGCTCCAATGGCATCGGTCCCTGCATCGCAACGCCGGACGAGTTCGACGATCCCTACAAGCTCACCATGACGGCGCGCGTCAACGGCGAGGAATGGTCGCGCGGCACCACGGGCAGCATGCACCATTCCTTCGAGGACGCGATCTCGGCGTTTTCGCGCGACCGCACACTCGTGCCCGGCGAACTCATCGGCTCCGGCACGGTACTGTCCGGCTGCGGCCTCGAGCTCGGCCGCAAACTGTCGGACGGCGACACGGTCGAACTCGAAATCGAAGGCATCGGCATTCTGCGAAACAGGGTGGTCCGGCGGCATTAGCTTTGCGAATCGGGTTCGGACGAGGGGGAGGGCATTTCCGGGGATAACTCCGGGCCGATTTTCCGGCCGGCGTTGCCTTTCCATCACTGTGGCATTGGCTTGTGGCGCTTCCGCCGGAGCGGGGACAAGTACGGTTTTTGCCCCCTGCAATCTCCGTGTGACGTTTTCTTGACAGTCCGATGACAGTCTGCGGGATAAGTGCCCTTTTTGGGGGCTGGCGAAACGAAAACGGCGCGCCCGCGAGGGCGCGCCGTCCGTATACGGAGTTCTCTTTTCGGGGTCAGTTGCTGCTGGTAGTGATGCCCGAAATATCGCCCGCTTCCGCCTTGCTGATCTGCGTACGCAGATGCTCCAGCAGCGATTCGAACTTGCCGCCATTGTTGCGAATGACGGTGGTGAAGGTGGAGCGCTGTTCCTGCGCGAGCCAGATGCCGACGACGTTCACGTCGAAAATCTTGAAGTCGCCGTCGTTCTTTATGAGCCACCAGTCGACCTTCACCGGCTCGCGGCCGTTGGTGAACTTGATTTCGCTCTGAACCATCGCCTGCGTGTCGCCCTTCGCCTTGGCGCCGAGCACGTCGAGCTTCTCGTTGTTGTAGTCGGAGAGGCGCGTCACATAGACTTTCACGATGAAGGTCTCGACAAGCTTCAGGTATTCCGCCTTCTGCTCTTCGGTCGGCGTGCGCAGGTACTGGCCGAGCGCGAAGGCGGCGATGCGGTTCATGTCCGCCGTTTCGAGGAGCAGCGCGCGGAATTCCTCTTCGCGCTGTGCTTTCGAAATGCCCTTGTCGCTGATGATGTCGATGGCGCGCGTCGAGACGTCCTCGACGAAGCTGACGGCCGCCTGATCCGTCGACGCCTGCGCCGCCGCCGGCGCGAAACCCGCGAACAGCATGGCGCAGAAGGCGAACGGCGCGATCAGCGCCCGCGTTGCGCGCGCGGCATGCGCCCGGGAAAGACTGGGGCGCATGACTGACGATGTCATCCGTGTGGTGACCATTGTATCCTCCTGCTCAATACGCGCACACGGAGCGGGCGCACATGGTCGCGGCCCGCATTTCCGGTTTGCGCGTCAGAAACGCATGCTGGGAGTGTTTGGTTCGTTTGTGTCGAAATTTAGGTTCTCGATATCCGGCAGGTCGTCGAAGTCGCGCTGGCCGTTGGCGATCTCGTTCGCGCGGATCTGGCGATAGAGATTGCGGATCGTGGCGTAGTGGTCCACCGAGGTCCGCTCGATCTGATCGAGCGTCTTCAGGCTGCGTGCGCGCTGGTCGATGCCGTTCACGACGAAGCGGGCCGTGGGCACCGTCTTCGGCTTGTCCCAATAGATATAAGTCAGCGGATCGAAAAACTGATCGACGAAGAAACCGGTCAGGTCGCGGGGCGGGGCGGGGCCCAGCACCGGCAGGTAAAGATAAGCGCCTTCGCCCGTCCCGTAGACGGCGAGCGTCTGGCCGAAATCTTCGCTGTGCTGCGGCATGCCCCAGCCCGATGCGGGATCGAACAGACCGAGTACGCCGACGGTCGTGTTGATGCCGAAGCGGCTCGCCGTCGTGCCCGCACGTTCCCATTCGCCTTGCAGCATGTCGTTCGCGAGGATGACGGGGCTGCGCAGGTTGTCGAGGAAGTTGCGGACGCCGTCGCGGCCCGGTTCCGGCACGACACCGTCATACCAGGTGGCGACCGGCTTCAGCAGGATCGTGTCGAAGAATTTGTTGAGCTCGAAGAAGTAGCGGTTCATCGGTTCGAGCGGATCGTTCTCGTCGACGCCGTTGTCGACGGCCGGCGGCGGTGCGTCCTGGGCCATGGCGGCGCGCGGAGAGGCGGCGGCAATGACGACGATGGCAATCGCCGCGAGCGCCAGGCTCCTTATCGCTGTCGGCATAGCTGTCCCGTACATGGTCTTCATAAAAGGCCCGTCCCAAATCGCTGCCCTCAGGCATTCCGCCCCGAGCATTCCGTATCCGGCTTAAATCCGCGTGAACACCGCGCAAATTCTCGATTTTCGCGCCGATTCCCGCTCCCCAGCCGTTCCCTAGCTATCATACGAAACTGGGGTTAACCAGCTTCCTTGGATCGTATAGACCGCGAATTTCGGGCTTTATTGCGAAAATGTTGCGGTGTAGAAAAGGGTTTTGAAAGACATAAAGATATGTTTATATCGGTTTCGATGATTTCAGAGGTCGGATATCCATGGAGCAACTTCTGGCGGGATTGAGGGCGGCGGGCGAGCCTACGCGCTTGCGTTTGCTTGCCCTTTTGGCTCGCGGCGAACTTACCGTGACGGAACTGACGCAAATCCTGCGGCAGAGCCAGCCACGGGTGAGCCGCCATTTGAAGCTTCTTTGCGAGGCGGCCCTTCTGGAGCGCTTTCGCGAGGGAAGCTGGGTTTTCTACCGTCTTGCCGGCTCTGGTCCGGTGGCGGAGCTTGCCGAAGTTCTGAGCGGTCTCATTCCGCAGGAGGATCTCGTCATTGCGCGGGATCTCGAACGCCTTGAGGCCGTGCGTGCCGCCCGTGCGGAAAAGGCGGCCGCTTATTTCAGGGCCAATGCTGAGGAATGGGGGCGCATCCGCTCTCTTTATGTGCCGGAAGACAAGGTCGAGCAGGCAATGCTGGAACTCGGCGCACGGGACGGTATCGAAGTCGTCGCCGATTTGGGGACGGGCACAGGACGGATGCTGGAACTGTTCGGGCCGAAGGCCAAAAGCGGCCTTGGCATCGATCTCAGCCCCGAGATGCTTGCGCTTGCGCGTGCCCAGCTTGCGCAGCCCTCCTTGCATCATTGCTCCGTACGGCAGGGCGATCTCTACGATCTGCCCCTGCAGGACGAAACGGCCGATCTCGTGACGCTGCACATGGTGCTGCACTATCTCGATGAGCCGGCCGCGTCGATCGCCGAGGCCGTGCGGGTCCTCAAACCGGGCGGGCGTTTGCTCATTGCGGACTTCGCGCCGCACGAACTCGACTTTCTGCGCGAGAATCACGCGCATCGGCGGCTCGGTTTTACCGAGGACGAGGTCAGGGAATGGCTGGCGGATGCCGGCCTCGATGTCAGCGAAACAAGGCACCTGCCGCCCGAAGGCGGCGAGGAGGCCAAACTCACCGTGTCGATCTGGGTTGCGGACAAGGCCAAACGGCCGGTGCAGCGGGCGGGACGGTCGATTGAATTCGAAGGAGCGAAATGATGGCGCAGACACCAAGGAAGGAACCGCGCGAACGGACCCGCGTTTCGTTCGAATTCTTTCCGCCCAAGACGCCGGAAATGGAAGAGACGCTGTGGCGATCGATCCGGCGTCTGGAACCCTTGCAGCCGGAATTCGTCTCCGTCACCTATGGTGCCGGCGGCTCCACTCGTGAGCGGACGCATGCGACCGTGAAGCGCATTCTCGAAGAGACGACGCTGGAGCCGGTTGCACATCTGACATGCGTAGGCGCGTCCCGGTCGGAAGTGAACGACGTCATTCGCGCCTATTGGGATGCGGGCATCCGTCATATCGTGGCGCTGCGCGGCGACATGCCGGAACTCGGCGCGCCCTACCAGCCGCATCCGGATGGCTATCAATCGACGCCGGAATTGATCGAGGGTATCCGCAAGCTTGGAGACTTCGACGTTATCGTTTCCGCCTATCCGGAGAAACACCCTGAATCTCCGTCTCTCGAAGCCGATATCGAGCTTCTGAAGCGGAAGGTCGATGCCGGCGCAACCCGCGCCATCACGCAATTCGTCTTCGATACGGACAAGCATGTCCGTTTTCTCGAGAAGGCACGGAAAGCAGGCATCGATGTGCCGATCGTGCCCGGCATCATGCCGACGACGAATTTCAACGGCACGAAACGCATGGCAAACCGCTGCGGCGCCAGCATTCCGCAATGGCTTGAAGACTACTACGTGGGCCTCGACGACGATCTCGGCACGCGCAAGCTCATTGCCGCCTATGTGGCGGCGGAACAGGTGAACCGTCTCCGCGGCTACGGCTTCGACCGGTTTCATTTCTACACGCTGAACCAGGCGGACCTCACATTCGCCATCTGCCATGTTCTCGGCTTGCGTCCGCAGCCCGCCTTGACGCCCGCCGAGCCTGCCTGAGCCAGGCAACAGGAGAGACCGATGACCAGAGAAGAACGTATTGCAAAGCTGAAGGCGCTCTCGAAGGAGCGCATCCTGGTGCTTGACGGCGCAATGGGCACGATGATCCAGGGCTACAAACTCACGGAAGCGGATTTTCGCGGCGAGCTGCTGAAGGATCATGCCTACGACGTGAAGGGCGACAACGAGCTCATTTCGCTGTCGCGGCCCGATATCCTGCGCGAAATCCATTTGAAGTATTATCGCGCGGGTGCGGACTTCGCCGAGACCAACACTTTCAGCGCGACGACCATTGCGCAGGCGGATTATCACCTCGAGCACCTCGCCTATGAGATGAATGTCGCAAGCGCCCGCGTTGCGCGCGAGGCGGCCGACATCGCCGAAAGCGAGACGCCGGGCCGCGTCTGCTTTGTGGCGGGCGTTCTCGGGCCAACGAACCGCACTGCCTCGATTTCGCCCAAGGTCAACGATCCGGGTTTCCGCAATGTCGATTTTGATCAGCTCGTGGCCGCTTACAAGGAAGCCACAAGGGGCCTCATCGAAGGCGGGGCAGATACCATTCTCGTGGAGACCATTTTCGACACGTTGAATGCCAAGGCGGCTCTCTTTGCGGTCGAGGAGGTTTTCGACGAGGTGGGTTTCGAGCTGCCGATCATGATTTCGGGCACGATCACCGACATGTCCGGCCGCCTCCTCTCCGGGCAGACGCCGGAAGCTTTCTGGAACTCGGTGCGTCATGTGAAGCCTTTCTCCATCGGCCTCAATTGCGCATTGGGCGCGAAGGAAATGCGTCCCCATGTCGACACCTTGTCGCGCATCGCGGACGCGCATGTGAGCGCGCATCCGAATGCCGGTTTGCCGAACGAGATGGGCGAATACGATCAGGATGCCGGGCAAATGTCGGGTCTGGTCGGCGAGTTCGCTTCCTCAGGTCTCGTGAACATTGTCGGCGGCTGCTGCGGCACGACACCCGAGCATATTCACGCCATCGCGGAAGCGGTGAAAGGCGTTCATCCGCGCGACATTCCGGAAGTCGAACCCCGGTTGCGGCTGTCAGGCCTCGAAGCGTTTACGGCGGCCTGACCTCGGTCCGTCATCTTTCTTCACCAAGAAAAGTTAGCAATAGTTTCATGACTCAATCGACCGCGAACTTCATCAATATCGGCGAGCGCACCAATGTAACGGGCTCGGCGAAGTTCAAGAAGCTGATCGTCGAGGATCGTTTCGACGAGGCGCTCGATGTTGCGCGCCAGCAGGTAGAGAACGGCGCACAGATCATCGACGTCAACATGGACGAGGGAATGCTCGATTCCGAGGCGGCGATGGTGAGGTTCCTCAACCTCATCGCCTCCGAGCCCGACATTTCGCGCGTGCCGATCATGATCGACTCGTCGAAGTGGTCGGTCATCGAGGCGGGACTGAAATGCGTGCAGGGAAAGGCGGTGGTCAACTCGATCAGCCTCAAGGAAGGCGAGGCGGCCTTTCTCGACCACGCACGCAAGGTAAAGCGCTACGGCGCGGCCGCCGTCGTCATGGCTTTCGATGAAGAGGGGCAGGCCGACACGGCCAACCGCAAGTTCGAAATCTGCGAGCGTGCCTACAAGCTGTTGACGGAAGTCGTCGGCTTTCCGCCGGAAGATATTATTTTCGACCCGAATATTTTCGCCGTCGCGACGGGTATCGAGGAACACAACAACTACGCCGTGGAGTTTATCGAGGCGACGCGGCGTATCCGCCAGCAACTGCCTTACGCGCATGTGTCAGGCGGCGTTTCCAATGTTTCCTTCTCGTTCCGGGGCAACGAGCCGGTGCGTGAGGCCATGCATTCGGTGTTCCTCTATCACGCAATCCAGGCAGGCATGGACATGGGCATCGTGAATGCCGGCCAGCTTGCGATTTACGACGAGATCGAACCGGGATTGCGCGAAAAGGTCGAGGACGTAATCCTCAACCGCCGGCCGGATGCGACCGAGCGTCTTCTCGAGGCCGCCGAACAATACAAGGGAGGCGCGGGCAAAAAGCGCGAGGAAGACCTGTCCTGGCGTGAAAAGCCCGTCAACGAACGGCTTACGCATTCGCTGGTGAAGGGCATCAACGCCTTTATCGAGGAAGACGTGGAAGAGGCGCGGCTACAGGCGGAGCGGCCGCTGCACGTCATCGAAGGACCGTTGATGGACGGCATGAACGTCGTCGGCGATCTTTTCGGTTCGGGGAAGATGTTCCTGCCGCAGGTCGTGAAGAGCGCCCGTGTGATGAAGCAGGCGGTCGCCTACCTCATGCCTTTCATGGAAGAGGAGAAGGAGCGGACGGGCGCGAGCCAGAAGGAGACCGCGGCGACCATTCTCATGGCGACAGTGAAGGGCGACGTTCACGATATTGGCAAGAACATCGTCGGCGTCGTGCTTCAGTGTAACAATTACGAGGTAATCGATCTCGGCGTGATGGTGCCGGCGGACAGGATTCTGCAGGTCGCAAAGGAAAAGAAGGTCGATATCATCGGTCTTTCCGGTCTCATAACGCCCAGCCTCGACGAGATGTGCCATGTGGCTGCCGAGATGGAGCGCGAGGGTTTCGACATTCCGCTCCTTATCGGCGGTGCGACGACGAGCCGTATCCACACCGCCGTGAAGATCAATCCGAACTACCGGCGCGGGCAGGCGATCTATGTGACGGATGCGAGCCGCGCGGTGGGCGTTGCCTCAAACCTCATCTCCGAGACGTCGCGCGACAAGTTCGTCGCCGACATCCGCGACGAATACGCCAAGATGGCGACGGCACATGCCGGCGCACGCGCGCAGAAGGACCGGCAGACCATCGAGGCCGCGCGGGAGAACAAGCTCAAGATCGAGTGGGACGGATACAAGCCCGTCCGCCCGACCTTTCTCGGCACGAAGGTCTTCGAGAACTATCCGCTCGAGACGCTCGTTCCCTATATCGACTGGACGCCGTTTTTCCAGACGTGGGAACTGGCGGGACAGTATCCGCAGATACTCCAGGACGACAAGGTAGGCGAGGCTGCGCGCGGGCTGTTCGAGGATGCGCAGGCCATGCTGAAGCAGATGGTCGAGGAGAAGTGGGTGAAGGCGTCGGCCGTCATCGGCTTCTGGCCGGCGAACCAGATCGCCGCCGACGATATCGAGCTCTACACCGACGACACGCGCAGGGAAACGCTCGCCGTGCTTCATTCATTGCGTCAGCAGATGAAGCGCACATCGGACAGGGCCAATATGGCGCTGGCCGATTTCGTGGCGCCCAAGGATACGGGCATCGAAGACTATGTCGGCGGCTTCGCGGTTACGGCGGGCTTCGGCGAGGACGAGGTGGCGAAGCGCTTCGAAACGGCGAACGACGATTACCGGGCCATTCTTTCGAAGGCACTGGCGGACCGTCTGGCGGAAGCTTTTGCCGAGCACATGCACGAACGTGTACGGCGCGAATTCTGGGCCTATGCGGCGGACGAGAAACTTCGGAACGAAGAGTTGATCGCCGAGAAATATCAGGGCATCCGTCCTGCGCCCGGCTATCCGGCGCAGCCGGACCACACGGAGAAGCGCACGCTGTTCAGGCTTCTCGATGTCGAGGCGAAGATCGGGATGAAGCTCACGGAGAGCTGCGCCATGTGGCCGGGCGCGGCGGTGAGCGGCGTCTATTTCAGCCATCCGCAGTCCGAATATTTCGGTGTCGGCAAAGTCGGCAAGGATCAGGTGATTGATTACGCAAAGCGCAAGGGCATGGAGCTGCGCGAATGCGAACGGTGGCTCGCGCCAATCCTCAACTATACGCCGGGAGCCGAGCCCGAAGAGGCGGCCGCCTGACACTCACTTGAGCGATTTCGCCCATTTCTCCGACCAGACGGCAAGGGGCGTGAGCTGCGAAAGCAGTTCGCGCCCCAGCTTCGTCAGGGCATAGCCTTCATCCGGCAGCAGTTCGATAATCAGCGTTTCCCGCAATTCCGCGAGGCGGCTGTTGAGCACGCTTGGTGAAATTCCCCCGCAGGCGGCCTGCAACTCACGGAAGTTGAGGGGACGGTCGCGCAACTCCCACAAGATCCGCAAGACCCAACGCCGCCCCAGCAGGTCGAGCAGCACCATCACGGGGCGGCCGGTTGTGGAGCCACGCACGCGGCGGCCGGAGCGGGGCGGGTTCTGCGGTTTTGTCATGGAGGCAGATTATCATTGCGCTACGAAAAAAGAAGCAATAGATTTTGCTACTGAAATGGTAGCAAGGAGAATGAGCATGTCAGCACGTATCGAGCCGGCCGCGAGGCCTTACGACGAGGATATGGAGGTGACGCTCGAAAAACTGATGCCGCCGGGCGTCGAGCCTCTCCTTCTGTTCAGGACGCTGGCGCGCAATCCGCGCGTTTTCCGCCGGTTCATGGCGGGCGGACTTCTCGACAAGGGGTCGATTTCGCTGCGCGATCGTGAAATCGCGATCGACCGGACCTGCGCGCGTTGCGGCGGAGAATATGAATGGGGCGTGCATATCGCATTCTTCGGCGAGACGGTGGGGTTCGGCGCCGATGAAATCGCGGCGACCGTTGCGCCCGGCGCCGATGCTGCCTGCTGGAGCGAGCGGGAGAAGCTCATCGTGCGGCTGGTCGACCAACTGCATGAAACGAGTTCGGTCGACGACGATTTGTGGGCAGCCCTGAAGCAGGAATTCAGCGACGAACAATTGCTCGAATTCATCGTGCTGACGGGCCTCTATCACATGGTCTCGTTCGTCGTGAATGCGACGCGGCTGCCGATGGAGGACTACGCGACGCGTTTCCCGCGTGCGACCGGCTGAGCCGCGAATCGAAAGAGGGCGCGTCTTGCGATGCGCCCTCTGGAATTTTTTTCAACTACGGCCTATCCGGTTCGGGCCTGCTCGTGCCTCGGGATCAGAAAAAACCCATCGTCACTGCGCCGACGAACAGAAACGCAAGCCCGGTCGCCAAATATCCAACCTTCATCGCAAGCATTTCAGCCTCCACTCGTCGTGGTTAGAGGGAAAGTTTCGGGCCGAAAGGCGGCGCTTCGCAAGCAGAATCGTGGCTGCGTTGCAGCACGCGTTTCAAGCGATGTGAGGATAGTCCCGCAACCGGTTGAATCTGGCCGTAAAATCCTTTGTGGATGAATTTCTGTCACTGACATCGATTCGTCACGGAATCGGCGCGAATCCGCGATGCAGGCGCGACCCGTGCATTCTCCCTTTCGGGCCTGTGTTTCAGGTGGCGAAGCGGATAACCGGCTTGCCGATGCTTTGCCTGTCCAGCAGCCGTTGCAGTACGCCGGGCGCTTCGGCCAGCGGGAAGCTGGCGGTGGGTTCCGGATTGATGCGGCCGTTCGAAATCCAGGCCGTCAGCGTCTTCAGGAGTGGAATATTGTCCGCCGGATTCGCACGGATATAGCCGCCCCAGTCGACGCCGACGATGGAACAGCGTTTCAGCAGCGCGAGGTTCAGCGGTATCTTCGGAATCGCGCCCGCCGCGAACCCGACGACGAGATGCCGCCCGCCCGGTGCAAGGCATCGAAGTGCCGCCTCCGACATATCGCCGCCGACGGGATCGTAAACGACATCCACGTCGCGGCGTCCGGTGAGGGGTTCGAGCTCCTTGCGCCATTCCGGATTGGTGTAGTCGATTGCGAAGTCCGCACCTCTGGCTATCGCGGCGGCGCGCTTTTCATCCGTCGACGCGGCGGCGATCACCTTCGCGCCCATCGCCTTCGCGACGTCGATCGCGGCCATGCCCACGCCCCCTGCAGCGCCGAGCACGAGCACGGTCTCGCCGCTGCGGAGGTGTCCGCAGTTTTCGAACCCGTAAAGCGCCGTGCAGTAGGAGACGATGAAGCCGGCGGCGGCTTCCGCGCTCATGTTCGGCGGCACGGGGATGCAGCTTGCGGCGGGCAGCGCGATTTTTTCCGCTAGCGCGCCGCGCGGCGACAGCGCCATGATGCGTTTGCCAAGCAGGTCTCCCGGCGCGCTTGTGCCAAGCGCGACGACCTTGCCTGCGACCTCGCTTCCGGGGATGAAGGGCAGGGGCAACTTCACCTGATAGGTGCCCGCGACGAAGAGTGCATCGACGTAGCCGAGGCCGGCCGCCTCCGTCTCGATCACGACTTCGCCGTCGCGGGGACTCGGATCGTCCATCTCCTCAAGCGTGAGGTTGGATGGCGCGCCGTAGTTGACGCAGCGGATCGCTCGCATGTGTTCGCTCCCTGTCGCAATGCTTTCGCGGCATCATGCGCGGCCGGGGCCCACATGCAAGGGGGATCAATTCTTGCCGAAGCCGCCACCTCCCGGCGTCCTGATAATTATTCTGTCGCCTGCCTCGAGTTCGGCCTGTGCGGAACCTTCCAGTTTTTCGATCCGGCCATCCTTGCGGTGCAGTTCATTCTCTCCAAGTGCACCATCGCCGCCGCCCGCGAGACCGAATGGCGCGACAACGCGATGTGTCGAGAGGATGGACAGGCTCATCGGTTCGCGGAAGCGGATGATGCGCACGACGCCCTCGCCACCCGTGTGTTTGCCTTTGCCGCCGGACCCTTTGCGGATGCTGAATTCCTCCAGCAGCACCGGGAAGCGCCACTCCAGCACCTCGGGATCGGTGAGACGGGAATTCGTCATATGCGTTTGCACTGCGTCGGCGCCGTCGAAGTCCGGTCCCGCGCCGGCGCCACCCGCAATCGTCTCGTAATATTGATGGGTGTCGTTGCCGAAGGTGAGGTTGTTCATGGTGCCCTGTGCGGCGGCCATGGCGCCGAAAGCGCCGAAAAGCGCATCCGTCACCGCCTGGCTCGTCTCCACATTGCCGCCGACGACCGCCGCCGGATAGCGCGGCGCGAGCATCGAGCCTTCGGGAATGACGATCTCGATGGGCTTGAGACAGCCTTCGTTCAGCGGAATATCGTCGTCGACCATGCAGCGGAAGACATAGAGCACCGCCGCGCGGGCGACGGCGGACGGTGCGTTGAGATTGCTCGCGAGTTCGGCGCTTGTGCCGGCAAAATCGATTTTCGCCGTCCGCTCTTCCCTTTTCACGCTGACGCGCACGCAGATCATCGAGCCGTCATCCATGGGTTGTTCGAAGCTCGCATCCTTCAGCCGGTCGATCACGCGGCGAACATTCTCCTCGGCATTGTCCTGCACGTGGCCCATATAGGCTTCGACGACGTCGAGCCCGAACTCGGCCACCATCCGGTGAAGTTCCTGCGCACCGCTTTCGCAGGCGGCGATCTGCGCGCGGAGGTCGGCGAGATTCTGGTCGGGATTGCGCGCGGGATATCTGCCGCCTGTCAGAAGCGTACGCATCTCCGCCTCGCGGAATTTCCCGCGTTCCACGATGCGAAAATTGTCGATCAGCACGCCTTCCTGCTCGACGTTCCGGGAATGGGCGGGCATCGAGCCGGGAGAGATGCCGCCGATATCCGCGTGGTGTCCGCGTGCGGCGACGTAGAAGAGGCGCGCGCTTCGGGCTTCGTCATAGACCGGCGCTACCACAGTGACGTCGGGCAGGTGCGTGCCGCCGTTGTATGGTGCATTCAGCACGAAGACGTCGCCCGGTCCCATGCCCGGGTTTTGCTCGATCACCGTGCGCACGCTTGCCCCCATGGAACCGAGGTGAACGGGCATGTGCGGTGCATTCGAGACGAGACCGCCGTCACGATCGAATACCGCGCATGAGAAGTCCAGCCGCTCCTTGATGTTGACGGATGAGGCTGTGTTCTGGAGCGCGGCACCCATCTGCTCGGCAATCGACATGAAGCGGTTGTTGAAGATTTCGAGCATCACGGGGTCTGCATGTGTGCCGATGGCCACGCGCTGGCGCAGAGGCTCGACGCGCCGCATCACGACATCGCCGATCGGTGTAATTTCCGCATTCCAGCCCGGCTCAACGACGATGGTCTGGTTGGGCTCGACGATGAGCGCCGGCCCCGCTACTTCGTGGCCGGGCTTCAGGGCATCGCGCAGGAAGACGGCAGCATCCTGCCACGACTGCGCCATATAGACCGGGCGCCGGCCGCGCATTTCGGGCTTGCCGGAGGGGCGCATGAAATCGGTGCCGGCCGGCCGGGAAGGGCGCCGCTCTTCCGCCGCAACCTCGACCGCCTCCACCACGATGCGTTTTCCGTCGAAGCTGAAGCCGAATTGCGACCGGTGCGCCTTTTCGAAAGCTTCCGACGCTGCATTGCGGTCCCGCGCGGAGAAATCGATCTGCAAGGTTGTATCGCTGCCTTCGTAGCGCAGATGGAGGAGGGGCTTTGCGTCGATATCCGCCTCGTCGACGCCTTGTCCCGTAATCTCTGCTGTTACGGCTGCCCTCAGTTCGGCAATCGTCTCGTTCAGTTCCGGCAGCAGCTCATCTTCGAAAGGGCGGATCACGGCGCGTGCATGCGACGCCGCGATCTTTGCGAGTCCGATGCCATATGCGGAAAGCACGCCTGAAAAAGGATGGATGTGAACGGTCGTCATGCCGAGAGCATCCGCGACAAGGCACGCGTGCTGGCCGCCCGCTCCGCCGAAACAGGAGAGCACATAGGACGTGACGTCGTGGCCGCGCTCGACGGAAATTTTCTTGATCGCATTCGCCATGTTGTCGACGGCGACGAGCAGGAATCCGCTGGCGACTTCTTCGGCCGTTTTGCCGTCGCCTATCCGCGCGGCGAGTTCGGCAAAGCGCCGCCGCACGATCCCGGCGTCGAGCGTGTCGTTCTGCGCGGGGCCGAAGACGCGAGGAAAGAGATCGGGCTGCAGCTTTCCGAGCATCACATTGGCATCGGTGACGGCCAGGGGGCCGCCGCGCCGGTAGGAGGCAGGTCCGGGCGTTGCACCGGCGGACTCCGGCCCGACCTGAAAGCGTCCGTCTTCGTAGCGCAGGATCGAACCGCCACCGGCTGCGACCGTGTGAATGCGCAGCATGGGTACACGCATGCGCACGCCGGCAATCTGCGTCTCGAAGCTTCGTTCGTATTCTCCGTTGTAGTGCGAGACGTCGGTCGAGGTGCCGCCCATATCGAAGCCGATGACCTTGGCGAAGCCCGCTTCCGCCGCCGTCATCGCGGCGCCGACCACGCCGCCGGCCGGGCCCGACAGGATGGCATCCTTGCCCTGAAAGAGCTTGGCGTCGGTAAGGCCGCCCGAGGACTGCATGAAGAAAAGCCGCGTTCCGTCCTCCGTCGTGTCGATGTCGGCCGATACGCGGTCCACATAGCGCCGCAACAGGGGAGACAGATAAGCATCCACCACACTGGTGTCGCCTCGCGCCACGAATTTGATGAGGGGGCTTGCCCGGTGGCTCACCGATATCTGAGTGAAGCCGATGTCGCGGGCGATCCGTTCCGCTTCCAGTTCATGTGCGGGATACCGATAGCCATGCATGAAGCAGATCGCGACCGCGCGCACTCCCTCATCGAAGGCCGTCTGCATCGCCCGGCGCGTTTCCACCGTGTCGAGCGGTCTCAGAACCTCGCCTTCGGCAGTGATCCGTTCGCTCACTTCCGCCACGCGCTCGTAAAGGAGTTCGGGTTTCTCGATCTTCAGACGGAAAAGGTGCGGGCGGGCCTGATAGCCAATGGAGAGGGCGTCGGCGAAACCTCTTGTCGTCAGCAGCAACAGGCGCTCGCCCTTGCGCTCCAGCAGCGCATTGGTCGCTACCGTCGTTCCCATTTTTACCGCGCCGATTTTCCCGGCGGGCAGGGGCTGACCGGCTGGAATTCCCAGCAGGTCGCGAATGCCCTGAAGGGCGGCATCGTCATAATGCTCAGGGTTCTCCGACAGCAACTTTCGCGCAACCAGACGCCCGTCCGGCGCGCGGGCCACGATGTCGGTGAAGGTCCCGCCCCGGTCGATCCAGAAATCCCAGCGGTTGCTTGTATCGGTCATCATGTGACGCAACCTGCCATAACGGCCCGGGTGCTGCATCCGCGAAAGTGCAGGACTTTTTCCGCTCCTTCATCACGAGCTTTTGACGATTTACGCAAGGTCTTGCTCGTATTTCGCAGATGCGAGATTCGGAAAAACGTCCTAAGCTGGGTGCCATGTCGATTTGGGGAAAAATCGCGGGCGCCGGCGTTGGCTTAGCCGTCGGTGGGCCCTTGGGTGCGCTTCTGGGCGCGGTCGCCGGACATATCGTCGTCGACCGGGCGCTCCAGGACAGCGAAGTCGTGTTCACGATCGCCCTTATTGCGCTATCGGCCAAGATGGCCAAGGCGGATGGCGAAGTCAGCGACGCCGAAATCCGGGCCTTTGAAGAGATTTTCCAGGTGCCGCCCGGCGAGGCGAAGAATGTCTCGCGGGTCTATCGGGTGGCGCAGCAGGATGTCGCCGGCTTCGAAGCTTATGCGCGGCAGGTGGCCCGCATCTATCAGGACCGGCCGGCCGTCCTTGAGGACGTGATCGATGCGCTCTTTCACATTGCGAAGGCGGATGGGTACGTCCATGTGCAGGAGCTGGAGTATCTGCGCACGGTTGCGGATATTTTCGGCTTTTCCGAAATCGAATTCGCCCGTATCCGGGCCAGCCATCTCGGTCAGGAAAAGGGCGATCCCTATCTCGTGCTCGGCATTACGCCCGATATTTCCGATGACGATCTGAAAAAGGCCTATCGCCGTCTCGTTCGGGAAAACCACCCCGATACGCTGATAGCGCGCGGCGTTCCGAAGGAAATGGTCACCATCGCCAATGAAAAGCTGGCGGCGATCAATGTGGCCTACGGGAAGATCGTAAAACAGCGCGACATTGCCGCCTGACGGTTGCCCGTTCTATGGGTCGCCTTTTCAAGCCCATAATTTCCTCGTTCATGCCCTAGGCGCCGCCCCCGCGCTGCGCTAACAACAGTGCCTGAGGCGCCCCGCGAGTGGTGGGCGCCGTACCTGGCGCCACGGAATCGCGATGACCCCCCTTCATTTGGGCTTCATGGTCCTGATTAATCTGATCTGGGGCTTCGCTCTCATCGCGGCCAAGGTTTCGCTCGACCATTTTCCGCCGCTGCTTTTCGCCGCGCTCCGCTTCACGCTGATCGTGCTGGTGCTGTTTCCGTTCCTGAAAATTCACAAGGGGCGGATGAAGCAGGTCATCATCATCGCCTTGTGCGCCGGGCCCGTCGGTTTCGGCTTCTTCTTCGTCGGCCTTGCACTGTCCAACGCCTCGGTCGTTGCGGTGACGAGCCAGCTTGGCGTGCCCTTCGCCACCATCATGTCGATCGTCTTCCTGAAGGAGCAGGTTCACTGGCGGCGCTGGCTCGGCATCTCGCTGTCGTTTCTCGGCGTCATGGTCATCAGCTTCGATCCGGTGGTATTCACCTATATCGACGGGTTGCTCTTCGTCGTTGCGTCGGCCTTTGTCGGCTCGATTGGCACGATCTTTCAGCGCCAGATCAAGAATGTCGGTGTGTTCGAATTGCAGGCCTGGGTGGCGGTTGCCGCCGCGCCGCTGATGCTCGGCGCGTCGGCAATATTCGAGAGCGGCAGTTTCGGGCTCATCATGACGGCCGATCTGCTGGACTGGGCGGGCGTCTTCTATGTCGCCTTCGCCTCCAGCCTGGTCGGTCATGCCGGCATCTATTATCTTCTGCAGCGCTATGAGGTGACGCAGACCGCACCGTTGACGCTGCTTTCGCCTGTGTTCACGGTCTTTTTCGCCGTGACGCTGCTTGGCGAAATCCTCACGACACGTATGATCGTCGGTGCGTTGATTGCGCTTACCGGCGTTCTCATCGTGTCGATACGCCAGAAGCGGATTGTGGATACGGGGCCCTGATGCCAATTTTCTGCAAGGAGCGACCCTCCCCGAATTTCAACGAACGGCCCGCAGGCCGCGCCGTCGACATTCTGCTTTTGCATTACACGGGGATGGCGAGCGCGGAAGAGGCGGCTGCGCGTCTTTGCGATCCGGCCGCGAAAGTGTCGTCGCACTATATGGTCGACGAGGACGGAGCGATCACGCGCATGGTGCCGGAGCATCTTCGCGCCTGGCATGCGGGCGCCGGAAACTGGGCGGGCGACACCGACATAAACGGTTGTTCCATCGGCATCGAAATCGCGAATGGCGGTCATGATTTCGGATGCCCGCCTTATCCGGATGCGCAGATGGATGCGGTCGAGGCGCTCTGCCTCGACATCCTGTCGCGTCATCGGATTCCGCCGAGGCGCGTGCTCGGCCATTCGGACATCGCGCCGGCGCGGAAGGCGGATCCGGGTGAGTGGTTCGATTGGGCGCGGCTTGCGCGCGCTGGCGTCGGGGTCTGGCTTGAGCCGGAACCCGTCATCGAAGGGCCGGTGCTGCAGAACGGAGATCGCGGCGACACTGTCGCGGAATTGCAGTATCTGCTTGCCGATTACGGCTACGGGCTTGAGGTGCTCGGCCGATACGACGATGCGACCGAGGCCGTCGTGACGGCGTTTCAGCGTCATTTTCGTCCTCAAAAAGTCGACGGGGTGGCGGATATTTCTACTGTCGCCACACTCCGCCGGCTTCTCGAGGCCGTAAAGTCTCTCGCTTAGGGGATCAGCGTCACGCGGCCGAAAGCCTTGCGGCTCTCGATATATTCATGCGCTGCCGCTGCGTCCTTCAGCGGGAAGGACTTGTCGAGTACGACTTTAAGTTCGCCCTTCGCGATGTCGTCGATCAGTTTCTGGATGTTGTCATGCACGCGGTCGCTGAAAATTTCAGCACCGAGGAAGACACCGGAGAGCGACTGGTTGCCACCCATCATGGTTGAAACATCCACGCGCATTTCTTCGCGGCCGGCATTGCCGACCATCGAGATGCGGCCCCGATAGCCAAGGGCGAGGATCGACTTCTGGAGCGTCGAGCCGCCGACCGGATCGACGACGAGGTTCACGCCGCGATTGTCGGTGAGACGCTTGGCTTCGGCAACCAGGTCTTGCGTTTTGTAGTTGATGCCATGGTCCATGCCGTATTGCTTCAGGCCTTCGAGCCGTTCGTCGCTCGAAGCCGTCGCGATGACGGTGGCACCGGCTCTTTTGGCGATCTGGATGGCGGCGAGGCCGACGGCGCCCGCGCCTGCCTGCACGAGAACGGTTTCACCGGCTTTCAGGTGTCCGAATTCGAAGAGGCAGTCATGCGCCGTGCCGAAAGGCACGGGTATCGCTGCCGCCTCGCGAATGTCCATGTTGTCGGGCACGACCCACGCCGTGCGCGCGAAGACCGCCCGGAGTTCGGCATGCGAGCCGTGCATGTTGACGGTCGTTACGCGTTGACCCGGCTTCAGATGGGTTACTTCATTGCCGACCTCGACGATCGTGCCGGCCGCCTGGTAACCGACGATGTGCGGCTTCGAGGCAAGCTCGCCGCGCGCGCGGTTCAACGTGTCGCCACCTTCGATGCTGACGGCTTCGACCTTGATGACGATGCCCTGCGGCAGGCATTCGGGATCGGGTACGTCCTCGTACTTGAATACGCTCGGCGGTCCGTTCTCGTAGTAGACGGCGGCTTTCATTTTGTTTCTCCCGGTACTGAGTTTCTGTCCCGCCCCATATCGGTATGGGTGTCGGCAATCGCAATAGCCTTGACCTACGCGCCTTTTAGGCCCATTTCCACTGCGTCAGATGGCCGGATGGCTGCTGCGTGCAAACGCAGAGGAAAGTCCGGGCTCCACGGAAACACGGTGCCGGTTAATGGCCGGCGGGGGCGACCTCAGGGAAAGTGCCACAGAAAGCAAACCGCCTGACCCGCGGGTCAGGTAAGGGTGAAAGGGTGCGGTAAGAGCGCACCGCGCGGACGGTAACGGACGCGGCACGGCAAACCCCACCGGGAGCAAAACCAAATAGGGGCGGCAGTTCAGGCACTTAGCCTGACAACCCGTTTCCGGGCCGCCGCCCGGGTTGGTTGCTCGAGGCGCCCGGCAACGGGCGTCCCAGATGAATGGCCATCGCCCGCAAGGGCACAGAACCCGGCTTACAGGCCATCTGACACCCTCACTGTCATCGTATTGTCATCAATCTGTCACAAACAGATTTTTCGGGGTTTGGCCATGTGCCGTCCCGAACGGGTCCGGGCGGGTGGCGGGCTCGTGTTTGGAGGGGCCTGGGACGGTGTCCCGCGCTGACGCAGGCGAGTACTTTGTCTATGCTTTGTTCTTATTATGTTCTCACAGTATCTAGAATTTTAACGACCTGTTAAGACTGTCCAGAGGCGCGCAAAACCGCGAAAATACTAGGGTTTCCCGTTGACGCCCATGATATCCCATGGTATCCCATGATGTCCCGTATACCACCATGCGGCCCCGTTTGGAGCCAGCCGGTCCCGAGGACGCAGGACCCCCTCGGGCAGAGGGGCAGTCCGATAGAGGGAGAAGTCGGACGATGGACTCGTTCCGGGGGCGTTACACGAACAAGATCGACTCGAAGGGACGGGTTTCCGTGCCGGCGAAGTTTCGTGCCGTCTCGATCGCCCAGGGGCTGAACGGGATCATCTGCTTTCCGCCGCTGAGCGAGGGCAAGTTCATCGAAGGCTGCGGGCCGAGCTTCTCCACCGAGATCGACCGGATGCTGGCGCGGCTCGACCCGTTCTCGGAGGAGCGCGACATGCTCGCCTCCGTGCTGCTGGGCGAGAGCGCGGAACTGACGTTCGACGCCGACGGGCGCGTGAACCTGCCCGACAATCTGCGCGAGCTTGCCGGCCTCACCGACGAAGCGGTCTTCGTGGGCGCGGGGCCGCGCTTCCAGATCTGGGAACCGAAGGCCTATGCCGCTTTCGCCGTCGAAGCGCAGAAGCGGGTTCCCGGCTTCCGTGAATTGCTGAAATCGACCTATGCGGCCCAAAGGCCCGATGGCGGGGGCGGCCAATGAGCGACAACGGCCAGACGGGCGCCACCCCCCATGTCCCGGTGATGCTGGCCGACGTGCTCGATGTGCTGAAGCCCCGCGATGGCGGCCTTTATGTGGATGGTACTTTCGGCGCGGGCGGCTATACGCGCGCGATCCTCGGCGCGGCGGACTGCGCGGTGCTGGCGATCGACCGCGATCCGACGGCGATCGTCAGGGGCCGTGCGCTCGCCACCGAATTCGCCGGCCGGCTGACGCTGATCGAAGGCCGCTTCGGCGACATGGAGCGGCTGGTCCGCGCGCTCGGCCATGCCTCGGTCGACGGCGTGGTGCTCGATATCGGCGTTTCCTCCATGCAGCTCGACCAGGCGGAGCGCGGCTTCTCGTTCCAGCAGGACGGGCCGCTCGACATGCGGATGGGCGGCGAAGGCCCCTCGGCCGCGGACGTGGTCAATCATTTCGACGAAGCCGATCTCGCGCGCATCATCGCCGTCTACGGCGAGGAGAAGAGGGCGCGGGCCGTGGCGCGCGCCATCGTGGCGGCGCGGCAGACGGCCGAACTCCACCGCACGCTCGAACTCGCCGACCTCGTGGCCAGCGTCATTCACCGCAAGCCGCAGGACCGTATTCATCCCGCGACGCGAACATTCCAGGCGCTGCGCATTTTCGTGAACGACGAACTGGGCGAACTCGCGCGCGGTCTTTCGGGCGCGGAGGCGCTGCTGCATGAAGGCGGCCGGCTCGCCGTCGTCGCATTCCATTCGCTCGAAGACCGGATCGTGAAGCGCTTCCTCACCGCGCGGACGGGACGGGCGGGGCGCGCGAACCGCTACATGCCGGAACGCGACGAAGCCGCGCCGTCGTTTCGCGAAATCGCGCACAAGGCGCTGAAGGCGTCGGACGCCGAAGTCGAACTCAACGTGCGGGCCCGTTCCGCGAAGCTCAGGGCGGCGGAGCGCACGGCCGCGCCCGCGCTGCCGCTCGACCTCGGCGCGCTCGGCTTCCGCGCTGTCCCCTCGCTCGACGGGGGGCTCGCATGATCCGCGTCATCAACCTGCTGCTCGTCATGGCGGTGATCGGCCTTTCGGTCGGTCTCTACGACATCAAGTATCGCGCGGAGGGCGCCGACAGGCAGGCGCGCCAGCTTAAACAGCGGATCGCCAAGGAGCAGGAAGCCATTCGCGTGCTGCGCGCCGAGTGGAGCTATCTCAACCAGCCCGAACGGCTGCAGGAACTCGCCGCGCGCTATTCGGCGCTGAAGCCGCTGACGGCGGCGCAGATCGGCACGTTCGAGGATGTACCGATGCCGCACATGGCGGATGAATTCTACGTGCCGTCGAACCGCCAGCCGCGCGGCGGTTATGCGGGCGTCTCGCCGGCCGAAATCGGCATGACAGGGAGCACCGTTCAATGATCGGCCGCCGCGCAGATACAAGGTCCAGCACGCGCTACCTGCCGCTCGGCTACGACGCCATCGCCAAGCCGCGCCAGCCGCGCGCAGGCGAGGGCGCGAACGGCCGCACGCCATCGCAGCGGCGCATCTTTCTCGCGCTCACGATCTTCGCCGCCTGCTTCACGCTGATCGGCGCGCGGCTGGTCGGGCTCGCGATCGTGGGCAGCGGCGCGGAAGGCACCATCGTCGCCGCCGGCCCCACCCAGGTTCACCGGCCCGACATCGTCGACCGGAACGGCGAGGTGATGGCGACCGACATTGCGACGGCCTCGCTCTTCGCCGACGGGCGCTATGTGATCGATCCGGCCGAGACGGCGCGCCAGCTTGTGAGCGTGCTGCCCGATCTCAACGTGGCGGACGTGACGGCGAAGCTTGCCTCCGGCAAGGCCTTCATGTGGTTGAAGCGCGACCTCACGCCGAAGCAGCAATATGCGGTTCACTATCTCGGGTTGCCGGGCCTCGACTTCCGCAACGAGCAGAAGCGGGTCTATCCGAACGGCAAGACCGGCTCCAATGTGCTCGGCATGGTCGATCTCGACAATCGCGGGACGGCCGGCATCGAACGCTATATGGACCGCAAGCTCGGGCGAACCGACGCCCACGACATGCCGCGCTTCGAGCGCGGGACCACGGTGATGCTGTCGCTCGACCTGCATGTGCAGCACGCGCTGCGCGACGAACTTGAAAAGGCGATGGTGGAGTTCAGCGCGCTCGGCGCGGCCGGCGTCATCATGGACGTTCACACCGGCGAAGTGGTGGCGATGACGTCGTTGCCGGATTTCGATCCGAACGATCCGATGTCGTCCTCCGACGAGACGCGCTTCAACCGGGCGACGCTCGGCGTCTACGAAATGGGCTCTGTCTTCAAGGCGGTGACGCTGGCCGCCGCGCTCGACAGCGGCAAGGTGAACCTCAACGGCAGGTTCGATGCGTCGCAGCCGCTGAAGGTGGCGCGCTTCACCATTCACGACTTCCATGCGGAGAACCGGTGGCTCAGCGTGCCGGAAGTCTTCATTCATTCGTCGAATATCGGCACCGCGAAGATCGCGCTGCAGTTGGGCGGCGAGGAGCATCGCGCCTATCTCGGCCGCTTCGGGCTTCTGACGCGGCCGGACATCGAACTGCCGGAAGCGGGCGCGCCGCTGCTGCCCGCGCGCTGGAGCGAGCTTGCCACGATCACGACATCATACGGCCATGGCATTGCCGTGACACCGCTGCAAGTAGTGAGCGCGGTGTCGACCATCGTCAATGGCGGCTTCAAGGTGAAGCCGACCTTCCTGCGCCACAACGAGCCGCGGCTCGGGGAGCGCGTGGTCTCGACCGAGACGAGCAACACGATGCGGGGACTGCTGCGGATGGTGGTGGCGGAAGGCACGGGCAAGAAGGCCGACGTGCCGGGCTATCCGGTGATGGGAAAGACGGGCACCGCGGAGAAGCCGGAGAACGGCCGCTATGCGCGCAACAAGCTCATTACATCCTTCATCAGTGCCTTCCCGGCCAACGATCCCCGTTACGCGATGATCGTGATGTTCGACGAGCCGAAGGCGACCAAGAACACTTACGGCTATGCGACTGCCGGCTGGAACGCAGCGCCGGTGACGGCGCGCGTGGTGGCCCGGGTGGCGCCGCTGCTCGGCGTGCGGCCGGCGCCCAAGGTGCTGCCGGAGGGGCTGCGCGAGGCGAAACTGGTTTCGTATGACGCGACGGGCGGGCAGTAGTGCCCGCAAGGCAGCAACGTGAGTTGGCGAGACGATAGACGGAATGTTGGGTGATATGCAGTTGTCGGCGTTGATCGGGTCCGATCTCGCGCTTCCCGAAGGGGGGGCGACGGAGATACTCGGCCTGACGGCGGACAGCCGCGCGGTACGGCCGGGCTATCTGTTCGCGGCGCTGCCGGGGACGAAGCTCGACGGCACAAAATTCATTGCACAGGCAATCGAGAAAGGCGCGTCCGCGCTGCTCGTGCCGCTCGGCGCGGCGGTAACGGCGGGCGTGCCTGTGATCGCCGACCGCAATCCGCGCCGCCGCCTCGCACTGATGGCCGCGAAATTCTTCGGCGCGCAGCCGCGCACCGTCGCCGCGGTGACGGGCACCAACGGCAAGACCTCGATCGCGACCTTCCTGCGGGAAATCTGGGCGGCGCTGGGCGAGGAGGCGGCGAGCCTCGGCACGCTCGGCGTGACCAGTCCCAGGGGCGAACGGCCACTCGGCTATACGACGCCCGATCCCGTGGCGCTGCAGGCGGAGCTGGCGGCGCTGGCGAAAGAGGGCGTGACGCATCTCGCAATGGAAGCCTCGAGCCACGGGCTCGCGCAATACAGGCTCGACGGCGTGAAGCTGCGCGCGGCGGGCTTCACCAATATCACGCGCGACCACATGGACTATCACACCAGCTTCGACGACTACCTCTATGCGAAGCTGCGTCTCTTCGGCGAGGTGATGGGGCCGGGCGGCGTGGCCGTGCTCAATGCCGACAGCCCGCAATATGCCGAATTCGAAGCCGTGTGCTGGGCGCGGGGACACCGCATCATCTCCGTCGGGCGGAAGGGCAAGGGCATCTTCCTCGCCGCCGCGCGGCCGACACTGCGCGGACAGACGCTCGAACTCGTGCATGAAGGCAAGAACTACGCGGTCGACCTGCCGCTGGTCGGCGGCTTCCAGGCGTCGAACGCGCTGGTGGCGGCGGGGCTGGCCATCGGCTGTGGCGGCGCGGCGGAGAAGGTCTTCGCGGCGCTGGAAAAGCTGACCGGCGCGAAGGGCCGCATGGAAGAGGCGGCGCATCTTCCGAACGGCGCCTCCGTCTATATCGATTACGCGCATACGCCGGACGCGCTGGAAAACGTGCTGGAGGCGATCCGCCCGCACACGCAAGGGAAACTCTCCGTCGTGTTCGGCTGCGGCGGCGACCGCGACGCGGGCAAGCGCCCGCTGATGGGCGCGGCGGCGGCGAAGCTTGCCGACATTATATATGTGACCGACGACAACCCGCGCAGCGAAGAGGCAGCCGCCATTCGCGCCGCCGTGCTGAAGGGCTGCCCGGGGGCGAGCGAAATCGGCGACCGGGCGGCGGCCATCGAGACGGCGATGCGGGCGCTGCAGCCGGGCGACGTTCTCGTGGTGGCGGGCAAGGGACACGAGACCGGGCAGATCGTCGGCGACAAGGTGCTGCCTTTCTCCGACCATGACGCGATCCGCGCGGCGGCGAAGAAAATCGGAGGTGCCGCATGAGCGCGCCTCTGTGGACGAAAGAAGACGTGCTGACCGCGACGGGCGGAAAGGCCGAGGGCGCCGGGTGGAGCGCGAGCGGCGTTTCCATCGACAGCCGGACGCTGGAAGCGGGCGATCTCTTCGTCGCCATCATCGGCGAGAATTCGGACGGCCATGCCTATGTGGAAAGCGCCCTGAAGAGGGGCGCGGCCGCGGCCATCGTGAGCGCGCCGACGGATGCGATGTGCGCGGCAGGGCCGCTCGTCGTCGTGGCCGATACGCTGGCGGCGCTGAACGCGCTTGGCCGCGCGGCGCGGGCGCGGACGCGGGCGAAGGTCGTCGCGGTGACCGGCAGCGTCGGCAAGACGGGAACGAAGGAAGCGCTGAAGCTCATTCTTTCCGAGCAGGGAGCGACGCATGCTTCCGCCGCCTCCTACAACAATCTCTGGGGGGTGCCACTGTCTCTCGCGCGGATGCCCGCCGGAACGCGCTTCGGCATTTTCGAAGTGGGGATGAACCATCCCGGCGAGATCACACCGCTGTCGCAACTCGTCGAGCCGTTCGTCGCGCTCATCACGACGGTCGAGGCGGTGCATATGGAGTTCTTCGACTCGGTCGAGCAGATCGCCGATGCGAAGGGCGAGATTTTCGACGGGCTGCAGAAGGGCGGCGTCGCCATTCTCAATCGCGACAATCCGCATTTCGAGAGGCTGCGCGCGAAGGCGGAGAAGAGCGGCGCGGGGCGCATCATCTCGTTCGGCGAACACAGGAATGCGGATGCGCGGCTGGAGAAGGCGGCGCTGAAGGAAGACTGCTCCTGCGTCTCCGCCACGATCTGCGGCCAGCCCGTGACCTACAAGCTGGCCGTGCCGGGACGCCACATCGTGATGAACTCGCTCGCCATGCTCGCCTGCGTGCATGCGCTGGACGCGGACCTGGCGATGGCGGCGCTCGCGATGGCGAACCTCAAGGCGCCGAAGGGGCGCGGCGAGAGGCACATCGTGTCGGCGCCGCTCGGGCAATTCACCGTGGTCGACGAAAGCTACAACGCCAATCCGGTTTCGATGCGCGCGGCGCTGGACGCGCTCAGCCGCGCGAAGCCGGAAGGCAAAGGACGCCGCATCGCCGTCATGGGCGACATGCTGGAACTCGGCGAGACGTCGATCGCGATGCATCGCGGGCTTGCCGACGCCGTGCGCGAGGCGGACATCGATCTCGTTTTCGCCTGCGGGCCGCATATGCGCGAGCTCTACAAGGCGCTGCCGGCGGCGGCGCAGGGCGCTTACGCGGAAACATCCGCCGAACTCGGGCCGCTGCTCCGCGATGCCGTGGAGCCGGGCGATGTGGTGATGGTGAAGGGTTCTCTCGGTTCCCGCATGGGGCCGCTTGTCGAACTGCTCAGGGGGCTGGGCGACGACGACGGCGAGAGCATCCGGCGCAACAGGGGGACGAACTGATGCTTTACGATCTGCTCGGCGGCATGGCGAACGAGGTTCAGGCATTCAACGTGTTCCGCTACATCACGTTCCGCACCGGCGGCGCGACGGTGACGGCGCTGCTCATCAGCTTCCTGTTCGGTCCGCGCATCATCGCGATGCTGAAAGCGCGGCAGCGGCGCGGCCAGCCGATCCGCGAGGACGGGCCGCAGACGCATATCATCCAGAAGCAGGGCACGCCGACGATGGGCGGCTTTCTCATTCTGGTCGGGCTCGTGCCTTCGGTGCTGCTGTGGGCGGACTGGAGCAACCGCTATGTCTGGATCGTGCTGTTCGTGACGCTCGGTTTCGGCGCGGTGGGTTTCGCGGACGACTACCTGAAAGTCTCGAAGATTTCGCCGAAGGGCGTGCCGGGGCGGGTGAAGCTGTTCTTCGAATTCGCGATTGCGCTGGTGGCGATGTGGGCGCTGGTGCTGGTGTCGAGCGAGCCGCTGCAGACGGCGCTGACCGTGCCGTTCTTCAAGACGCTGCTGATCGAACTCGGCGGGTTCTTCTTCCTGTTCGGCGCGCTCGTGATCGTCGGTTCGTCCAATGCGGTGAACCTGACCGACGGGCTGGACGGGCTCGCCATCGTGCCGGTGATGATCGCGGCGGCATCGCTCGGGCTCATCGTCTATCTCGTCGGCAATGCGGTGTTCGCGGATTATCTGCAGATCCATTTCGTGCCGGGGACGGGCGAGCTTGCGGTCTTTTGCGGGGCGCTGATCGGGGCGGGGCTCGGTTTCCTCTGGTACAACGCGCCGCCCGCGATGGTGTTCATGGGCGACACGGGTTCGCTTGCACTCGGCGGCGCGCTCGGCGCGATCGCGGTGGCGGCGAAGCACGAGCTGGTGCTGGCGATCATCGGCGGGCTGTTTGTGCTCGAAGCGGTATCGGTCATCGTGCAGGTGGCGTCGTTCAAGCTCACGGGCAAGCGCGTCTTCCGGATGGCGCCGCTGCATCATCATTTCGAACAGAAGGGCTGGGCGGAGCCGACCGTCGTCGTGCGCTTCTGGATCATATCCGTCGTGCTC
>NZ_JAUYUS010000023.1 GCF_030694575.1 Parvibaculum sp. | reverse complement strand
CCTTTCGCAATCACGGTGCCTTTCACGAAGATTGCACGGTTGCCATCGGCAAGCGCCTCGTTGCCACGCTGGCGCCAAAATGGCTTCGTATCGGCGGCGACTGGTATCCGCGCGGCGGCATTCCGATCGACGTCTTCTGGCAGCAGGGCCGGCTCCCCGCAGGCGTATGGATCCCGGATCAGGGCGTCGCGCCCTATCGCGGACGCGGCTGATCCCTTTTTACTTTCTGTTAAGGTTTGTTTTACGCTCGCCCCCTAGTGTCCGTGGCTGGGGGCTTGGCGCACGGCTTTTTGCCGTGCGGTGTGAGGAGTGTTCCGGTGTCTCAACAAGCCCGGATGGCCGTCTATCCGGAAGATGATCGTATCGCGCGCGAGTTGAGTGCGATCTTCCGCGATTCGATTTTTCCCATCTCCATCTATGTCGCCGTACTGTTCGCGACTTTTACGGTGTTGCATTTGTTTGCAATGCCGCCTTACTTGCGTCTCCACATGGCGGGCCTGGCCCTCACCACCGCGGCTATCGCCGCCGCCATTGGTCTCTCGGTCAGGACGGAGCTCCTCGCGCCCCGATTTGCCCCCCTCGCCGGCTTCGCCCTCGTCTCGCTCTGCCTCATCAATGCCGCCGCGCAGATGTACATGACGGGAGACGCGCAGCAATCGACCAATTTCGGCCTTCTCCTCGTCGCCATGGGGCTCTTCTTTCTGTCGCGCCTTTATCTCGCCTTGTCGTTCGGACTGATCCTCTCTGTCTGGCTCTCCGCCGCACACCTCGTCGGCGGCCTCAAGGAGGACGGCATCCATTTCGGCTTCATGATGTTCCTTGCGATGGTCATCGCCCTGCTCGCACAGGAAATCCGTCTACGCGGAACGCGGCGCCTGATTGCCATGCGGGCGGAGGCGGCCGAACGCGAACAGAAGCTCAACCAGGCGCTGGCGAAGGCACAGCTCTACGCAACGGCGGAGCGCGAGAACAAGGCGAAGACAGAATTCCTCGCCAATATGAGCCATGAGCTCCGAACGCCGCTCAATGCTATTCTCGGGTTTTCCGAGGCGATGCAGAAGGAACTGTTCGGCCCGCTCGGCCATCGGCGCTACGTCGAATATACGCACGACATCCACAATGCCGGTGCGCATCTCCTTTCGCTCGTGGACGACATTCTGGACCTGTCGCGTATCGAACTCGAAGGAATGACCCTTACGACACAGAAGATCGACTTCGCCCGTGTTTGCAACAATTGCCTCGCGATCGTGCGCGGCCGCGCCGAGCGCGGCGGCGTCCAGCTGAGGTTCGAAGGTGTGCCCCCTTTCCCGGAAATCGAAACCGACGAGCGGCGGCTGAAACAGATACTCATCAATCTTCTGAGCAACGCGGTGAAGTTCACGCCCGCAGGAGGCGCGGTGACGCTCGACCTCGCCCGAAGTATGGACGGCAGCGCAGTGATCCGTGTCGTCGATACCGGCATCGGCATGAGCCGCGAGGAACTCGACAATGCACTACGTCCCTTCTGGCAGGCCGATGCCGGGCTCGACCGCGCTTTCGAAGGCACGGGTCTCGGTCTCGCTCTCGTCAGCGAGTTGCTGCGGATGATGGGCGGCCGCCTCTACCTCGAAAGCGAACCCGGCGGCGGCACCATTGCGACGGTCATCCTGCCGCGCCGAATCCGATCCGAAAATCAGGCCGTCGCCTGACGAACCGCGCTGGAGCAGCTAGAACTGCCCGAGGGCCACGCGCCGCACCGCTTCCGTGTCCGTCGGTTTGTGCCCGACGTCGTGCCGTGGCGCAGGTACTTCCTGAACGGTGTTGGAGACGCGCCCGACGCCCGTTACCTCAACCTCGACGACATCGCCGATATTCATCGGACGCGAGTTCGCCGGCGTGCCGGTGAGGACCACATCGCCCGGCAGAAAAGTGATGTGACGCGAGAGATCGGCGAAGATGTAGTCGATCGGAAAGGTCATCTCGCTTACCGGCCCGTCCTGCACCACCTTGCCGTTGATAGAGGTCCGCACTCTCTCTTTCCGGATGTCGACGCCGCGCACGATGCCCGGCCCGATCGGGCAGAAGCCGTCCTGCCCCTTCACGCGAAGCATCGAGCCCGCATCCGTGTCGCGGAAATCCTGCGCGCCGACATCGTTTGCCGCCGCGAAGCCCGCGAGATGATCCCACACATCCGCCGGCGCGACATTGCGCATGGGCTTGCCGACGATAGCCGCGATCTCGCCTTCATAATTGAGATACTGGCAGTCGGCTGGCCGGTTGAGGAAACCGCGATGCGAATTGAGTGTCGTCAGCGGCTTCTGGAAGTAGGTCGGCGTGACGAGCGGCGGTGCCTTGAACTCGACGCGGCGCGAGTCGTAGTTCAGATGGATGCAGATGATCTTTGTCGGATCGCAAGGCGGTAGATAGGTCGCACTCGCCTCATCCACCGTCCGCCCGTCGCCGAGCCGCAGCTTGTCGTTACCCTCCGGCTTCACCCATACCGGAGTTCCCTGATGCAGTATGCGCCGCCATTCTTCGCGCGGTCCGTTCAATACCGACATGACTTCCTCTTTCCTGCTCTTCCTGATTCCGTGGCTCGCGTTGCGATCAGACTTCCATCAAGCCTTTTTTCATTACCGTATCGTTCTGCTCATGGCCGTATGTGTCGCGCTGATAATATTCGGACTGATGTGTCGCTTCGCGTGCGCCCCAACCTATTTCGCACATCCAGCCGGAAGGGTTCATGAAGTAGAAAGAATACATGTGGTCGTTCGCGTGCCGGCCCGGCATCATGGTGATCGGAATGCCCGCCTGGCGTACGATTTCATAGGTGAGACCGACATCGTCGAAATTCTCCACCTCGATCATCAGGTGGTTGATGCGTCTCTCGCCGGGCGGACCGAAGGCCACCGTGTGGTCGCGCGCGTTGCAATGCATGAACATGAGGTCGAACGGCTTGTCGAGACCGGGGAAGGGAATCCGGTATTCGATGCCACCGCGCATGCCGAGCAGCTTGTAGAACTCGTAGGTTTTCTCGAAGCCGACCGTTTCCTTCTGGATGAGATGGCCCAGACCGCCCTCGCCCGTCTTGAAGCGGCCATGCATGCGCCGCCCGGGATGAAACGGCTTGTCGGACTGCACCTGCGGCCCGTGGAAAATCTCGATCGGGAAGCCGCTCGCATCCTTGAGCTTCATGACTTCGAGGACACGGCGATCCGCCGCTTCCTCATAAGAGCCGATCCGCACGTCGATACCGGCATTGACGAGCTTCCGGTGCATCTCGCGGAATTCCTCGACGCCCGCGACGCGGAAGCCGAGATAGTTCAGATCGTCCGTTCCATCCTCTTCAAGGATGAAGCGGTGATGCCAGTAATCCATCCGCAGATAGCATCGGCCCGCCTCGCCCTCATCGGCCACTTCGAGCCCGAGGATCTTCGTTGCGTAATCTTTCCACTCGTTGAGGCTCTTGACGCCGAGCCCCATGTAGCCGAGTTCCGTTACCTGAACCATCTGTGCCTCCCCTCAGGCGAACGATCCCTTGCGGACCGATATGTTTTTTATGTCGGTGTAGAAGTCGAAGCTCCAGACCCCACCTTCGCGGCCGATACCTGAATCCTTCGAGCCGCCGAAAGGCGCCGCGAGATCGCGGATGAAGAAGCAGTTGACCCAGAGCGTGCCGGCCGTGACGCGCGAGGCGATGTCCATCGCGCGCTTCTCGTTGCGGCTGAAAAGCGTGCCCGCAAGGCCGTATCTCGTATTGTTCGCAAGCTCGACCACTTCGTCATCGGAGGAGAAGTTCTGCCAGGTGAGCACCGGGCCGAAGACCTCGCGCTGCGCGATTTCGAGTTCGGGGCTCACATGGGCGAAAAGCGTCGGCTCGAAATAAAGTTCGCCGAAATTCGCCCGGTTGCCGCCCCAGAGCGGCACGGCGCCGTCCGCCTTCGCCCGTTCGACGAAGCCTGCGACACGCTCGAAATGCTCCTTGTGGATAAGCGGTCCGACCCGCGTGTCCTTGTCGCGCGGATCGCCGACCACCATGTGGCTCGCCGCGCCGCGTACCTTTTCGAGGAATTCCTCCTCGATCTTTTTCTCCACCATGATGCGCGTGCCCGCCAGACACACCTGCCCCGCATTCATGTATTGCGCGGCGACGGTCTGCGCGGCGGCGTCGAGATCGGCATCGGCACAGACGATGAAAGGTGACTTGCCGCCCAGTTCCGCGCTCATCGGCGTGATTGACCGCGCCGCTGCCTGACCGATGATCTTCGCGGTGTCGGTCGAGCCAGTGAAGCTGATGCGGTCGATATCGGGATGGTTCACCAGCGCATCGCCCGCTTCCTCGCCGATCCCCTGCACGACATTGAGCACACCGGGCGGCACGCCCGCCTCATGTGCAATGTCGGCCATGAGCGAACAGGTGAGCGGCGCCCATTCCGGCGGCTTGACGACGATGGTGTTGCCGGCCGCAAGCGCCGGACCGACCTTCCATGTCGTCAGCATCAGGGGCGCGTTCCACGGCGTGATGAGCACAGCGACGCCCGCCGGATCGTACTTCACATGGTTCACGACTTCGGGCGAGTCGATCGTATGGCCGTCCAGCGTCATTGCCCAATCGGCGAAGAACTCGATGTTCTGCGCCGCGCGGGGCACGACCCGATGGACATTGCCCATGAGGAGCGAGCCGTTGTCCATGGTCTCGACGGCGGCGAGTTCGTTTGCGCGCGCCTTTATGCCTTCCGCGAATTTCTTCAGGATCGGCAGACGTCCCTTGGGGCCGAGTGCGGCCCAGGCCGGAAAGGCTTTCCGTGCCGCGGCAACCGCCGCATCCGCCTCTGCCTTGCCGCCCGCCGACACATCCGCGAGATGCGAGCCGTCGACGGGAGAGAGGTTTGCAAATTTTTGTTTCGACGAGACGCGCTTGCCGCCGATCCAGTGATCGGTGGAAATGTCGACGCCCGCAACCGCGACTGTGTTCGCGCTCATGCCGCCTGCCCCACCTTCTTGCTTTTCTTTGCAGCGCCGCCCGAGATGTCCGCATCGCTGTATGGTTCCGTCATGAAGCGATCGACAAGCCGGTCCGCCCGCGCGCGCTCGCCGAGCCTGTGAGCCAGTTGCTGGTTGCGGGCGCCTGACGCGAGATAGAAGCGCTCATATTGTTCGTTGCGGCTGGCCAGCGCGCTGCCGGAGAAATCCCAGGCCAGACGGAAGATGCGGGCGCGCGTTTCGGCGCTGACGTCGCCCGCGCCATGCATGAACTCCTCGATCAGGGGACGCAGTTTGGGGTCTGCAAATTGCGCGGCGGTCGGCGCGGCGAGCAGGTTGTGCGAGCCCACGAGGCGGATGATCTCGTTCACGCGCGGGAACCAGTAAGGCAGCGAGGCCCGAAGCGCGACGAGAGGCGCGCCTTGGGGAAACCAGACGCCATTGCCGTGATCGTGCGCATTGTCTTCGGCCGCCTGCACGGCGGAACGGGCAAGCTCGGCGAAGGTCCAGATCTCGCCCAGCATCTGCGCCGTGCCGGGCTGTACGGAATTGATCGATTCCGCCATGCGCGTGGCAAGCCCCCACGCAAATTCGAGCTTGGTCTGCGCCCGGATCATGGTCTGCTGCATGATATTGGGAAACCAGCCCGTCCACATGACCTGATTGTAGACATCCATGTTGCAGTTGATGTGGACGCGGTCCCACGGCACTTCGACATCGTCGAAGATGACAAAGGCGTCCTGCTCGTCGAAGCGGCTCGATAGCGGGTGGTCGAAGGAATTGAGCGAGCCTGCGCAACTGTCGCGGCAAATGAACTTGAGGCCGGGCGTATTCATCGGAATGCAGAAGGCGAGCGCGTAGTCGTCGGTGCCGGGCAGGAGCGGCGCGCCGGGATAGACAGCCAGCTCATCGGCGAAGGGGGCGAGCGTCGCGAGAATGCGCGCGCCGCGCACGATGATGCCGTGCTCGCTTTCTCCGACCTTGCGAAGCGACACCGTGTTGCCGGGCTTCGGCGCATCGCCTTCGGCCTTGTCTACCGTCGGCTGGATGATCGTATGGGTCAGCGAGATGTCGTTGCGGCGCAGGAACTTCTGGTAGTTGACGAGATTTTCCGCGCCCCGTTCGTTTCCGTTGGCGCCCCATTCGTCGGGACGTCCGGCAAAGCCCGCATAGGTCACATTCATGTAGTCGGGCGTACGGCCCATGACGCCGACCGTATATTCGGCGGCGCGCTGCAGGCCCTTGTGGCGCTGCATGAGATCCGCCTTGGATCGCGGGATCATGTGGCTCACATTGATCTTCTCACCCGTTTCCGGGTCGGGCATCAGGCAGTCATCCGCATGCTCATATTGCAGATCGAACGTACCGGCGAGGCCGCGCGCGGCGCCTGCAAAAGCCGGATGGTCGGTCACGTCGGAAACCTTTTCGTTGCCGACCCAGATTTCGCGGCCGTCGGCCAGACCTTTCAGAAATTGCTCCCCTGTGCGTGCGGGCATATCGTTTTCCTCCCCGTTGATCGGCCATTCGTCCGGCGCGGTATGCGCGCTCCGGCGGGCTTGTCGAGATGATATTTATGATTCATCTCATTTATGACTATAATCAGTTTATTAGGAAAGCCGGGCCTGTCAAGCCGCCGCCTTCTCCGCCGATGGACTTGTGACCGGAGGCAAATGACAATAGGAGGGTAACTGCCCTGTTTTGTTGGCATTTACGATTTTCGGGAAAGTGACAATTCGTGCCGGGAAAAAAGTTGGTGAAGCAAAGTTCAGGCGTTCGAGCGAAAGGCTCGCGCGCGCAGAGTCCCGTCGAGCCCGGACGCCGCGAGCGCAACAAGCAGGAAAAACGCGCCCGGATCATCGCCGCTGCCAGGGAGCTTTTCGGCAGCCAGGGGTTTGCCGATACGACCACCCAGAAGATCGCCGAGAAGGCCGATATCGGCACCGGCACGCTTTTCCTCTACGCGAAATCCAAGGAGGAGCTGCTGGTCATGGTGTTCAGCGGCGACATGCTTGAACAGGCGCAAAACGCCTTCAGGCATCTGCCTGCGTCGGGTTCGCTTGTGGACAAGCTGATGCATGTCTTCCGCTACATGATCGAATATCACGATCAGGACAAGGAGCTGGCGAAGGCGCTGCTGAAGGAAGTGACGGTCCTCGCCACCTCGGGGCCGCGCCGCGATCTCGCCCGTCTGATGCATTGCATCTATAGCGGGATCGGCGACATCCTCGCCGCGGGCCAAGCCGCGGGCACCATCCGCCAGGGGGTCGACCCGCAACTGGCGGCGGAAAATCTTTTCGCCATCTATTATCTGACCTTGCTCAACTGGATCAGCGGCGAAATATCGAAACCGAGATTCCTGAAAAGACTTCGCGCCAAGCTTGCCATCGGCGTCGAAGGGCTGATCGAGCCGGCGAAGACGCCGCAAAAGTCCGCACGCCGGACCTGACTTGAAGCCCCTCCCGCTTCGTTCAATTATTGACTTTCATCATTTATGATGACACTCAGTATTTAACAGTCCGCAGAACCGCGAGCATGAGGGGAGGTCGTCTTGGGCAAATCGTTGAAGCCGCGCTGGGCGCAGGGCGACGTCACGCTCGGGGCCTGGTGCATGATCCCCGAGCCGCTGACGGCGGAGGCGCTTGGCCGCGCAGGCTTCGACTGGGTGCTCGTCGACATGCAGCATGGCTGCATGGATTACGAGACGGCGCTCAACATGATCCGCGCCATCGACCTTACGCCTGCCCTGCCTGTCGTGCGCGTGCCCTGGAACGATCCGGGCATCATCGGCCGCGTCCTCGATGCCGGCGCGCTCGGCGTCGTCATTCCGATGATCCAGACGGCGGCGGATGCGCAGCGCGCCGTCGATGCCTGTCTCTATCCGCCGAAAGGACGCCGCAGTTTCGGCCCCGTCCGCGTCGGGATGCGCGACGGCCCGGGCTACTTCCTGGAAGCGAATGAGCGCGTCGCCGTCATACCGATGATCGAAACGCCGGAAGCGCTTGCATCGGTGGAGGAGATCGCCGCGGTGCCGGGCGTCGATGCACTGTTCGTCGGCCCGTTCGATCTCTCGATCGCGCTCGGTCTGCCGCCCGGCGACAATGACGGCAAACCCGCCTTCGACGAGGCGATCCTCCGGGTCGCCGCCGCGGCCCGGGCGGCGAAAATCGCAACCGCCGTTCTCTCCAACGCGAAAGTGGCACCCCTCCGCATCGAGCAGGGCTTTCAGATGATCTCGACCACCACCGACATCAACGCACTTTCCATGGCGGCGCGCGGCGATCTCGAAGCCGTGAGGGCGGCCGGAAAGAAGGGAAGCTGACATGCTCGACAATGCGACACGCGAGAAGATCGTCGACGATTTCTTCGAGGTCTATCGGAGCCGGAAGCCGATGCCGCTTCTCACCGCGACATATCCGGGGATCGAGGTCGAGGACGCCTACAGGATCCAGCAGGGCTTCGTTGCGCGTCAGGTGGCGGCGGGCGCGAAAGTGAAAGGATACAAGGTCGGCCTCACATCGAAGCCGATGCAGGAATTTTCCGGCACGACCGAGCCCGATTTCAGCGCCATTACCGGCGAGTTCTTCGTGCCGGAAGCAACACCCATTCCGATGTCGCGTTTCTTCGCGCCGATGGTCGAAATGGAAATCGCCTTTGTGATGAAGGAACCCCTCAAGGGACCGGGTGTATCGCCGGTCGACGTGATCCGCGCGACGGATTTCGTGTTGCCCGCCATCGAGATCGTCGATTTCCGCGTCGAGCGCGCACCGGGTCTCAACGTCATCGACAATATCGCCGATCTCGCCTTTTGCGGCGCGGTCGTGCTCGGCGCCAATCCACGGCGGCTCGATCAGATCGACATCAGGCGCGTCAAGGGCGCACTTTACAAGAACGGCGCGAAGGAACTGGAAGGCGAGGCATCTGCGGTGCTCGGCAATCCTGTCACCGCCGTCGCATGGCTCGCCAACAAACTCGGCGAATTCGGCACCTCCTTCGAGCCGGGCGACACGATCCTCACCGGCTCGTTCATCCGCGTACTGCCGATTACGGCCGGCGACGAGATCGTCTGCCGCTTCGACCAGGGGCTCGGCGAGGTGGTCACGAGCTTCGTGTGATGCGCCGGCGGCCGGGGCAAGCCGTCAGCCTCCCGGCCGGTCCGTTTCGGTGCGAGACGTGTGCGCCCTGCGCCATTGGTGTGGCGTTGCCCCGTATTCCCGGCTGAATGCGCGGATAAAGGCGGCGGCGGAGCTGTAGCCTGCCATATCGGCCGCCTCCTCGACCGAGAGGTCTTCGACAAGCATCTTGCGCGTCACGAGCGTGAGGCGCAGGCGTGCGAGTGTCTGCATCGGCGTTCGGCCAACGACACGCCGGAAGTCCTCGGCGAATTTCGTTCTCGACATGCCGGCATGCCTTGCCAGCCGGTCGATGCTCCAATCTTCCAGCGGATCGTCCAGGAACGCGCGAATAGCCGTTATCACGCCTCTGTTCTTGATGGGCCCCGGCTCCTGCGCATCGCCTTCTTCGCGGGCGGCCAGCAGGGAACGGGTCATATTGATGAGGATGATTTCGGCAATCCGGCGGACGATGATCGCCTGGCCGTATTCCAGACCGGCACCGATAAACTCCTCGTCGAGAAGTTCCGCCGCCTTCCAGATACGGCGCGTGAATTCGGGCGACGTCTCGGGGCTGAGATAAAGCGGGCCGATAATCAGGTTCGTCAGCGCTATATTTTCCGAGGGGACCACGCCCAGCAGGAGTTCGACGTCCTTCTCGGGCCCGACCTCCTCGGTAATCGGTATCCGTTCGAAACAATCGACCGGCATCGCATCCTTGTCCGGTACCGAATGAATGCGGTGCGGCGCGAGCCCGCTCACCCCGACGATTGAGCCCGGCTTCAGGTCGATCACACGTGGCTCGGGAAAGTCGATCGTCAGGCGGAGTTCACCGCGGCGTACCATGAAGCAATAGGAGAAATCGCCGGCTTCAAGCTTCTTGCTGAAAGGATAATCTGCCGAGGAGCGGAAGAAATAGACGCCGTCCATCCGCACATCCGCGCGAACTTCGCTGGCACCGACAATGCCCGCCGGATGAAGGCTTGCCGCTTCGGCCTTTTCTCTCCCGGTCATGGCCGGCCGGCTCCCTCCCAAGAGCTCAATCCGAGTGCGCCGCTTCCTGCCGCGCAAGATCGAGGGCGATATCCACGATCATATCCTCTTGCCCGCCCACCATAGCGCGTTTCCCGGCTTCCAGCAGAATTTTGCGGACGTCGACGCCGTAGCGTTCCGACGCGGTTTCTGCATGACGCAGGAAGCTCGAATAGACACCGGCATAGCCGAGGCTGAGGGTTTCGCGGTCCACGCGGACGGGACGGTCCTGCAATGGCCGCACGATGTCTTCCGCCGCATCCATGAGCGCGAGGAGATCGCAACCGTGTTTCCAGCCGTAACGGTCTGCGGTGGCGATGAAGACCTCCAGCGGCGCATTGCCCGCGCCCGCGCCCATGCCGGTGAGCGACGCGTCCACGCGAACGGCCCCGTTCTGGACGGCGGCAATCGAGTTCGCGACGCCGAGGCTCAGATTGTGATGCGCGTGGATGCCGCGTTCGGTCTCCGGCTTCAGAACCCTGTCATAGGCTTGCAGGCGGGCGGCGACGTCATCCATCGTCATCGCGCCGCCGCTGTCGGTCACATAGACGCAATGGGCGCCGTAGCTCTCCATCAGCTTCGCCTGCGCCGCGAGCGCGTCCGGCGGCGACATGTGGCTCATCATGAGAAAGCCCGAGACATCCATGCCGAGATTGCGCGCCGACTCTATGTGCTGCCGCGCGACATCCGCTTCGGTGCAATGCGTCGCGATGCGAACGGACCGCACGCCCATGCCGTGCGCCCGGCGCAGATCCTCGATGGTTCCGATGCCCGGCAGGAGCAACGTCGTGACGACAGCCGACTTGACGACGTCGCAAACCGCTTCGATCCACGCCCAGTCGGTGCAGGCGCCGAAGCCATAATTGAGGCTGGAGCCGGACAACCCGTCGCCATGCGCGATCTCGATGGCATCCACGCCCGCCTTATCCAGCGCACGGGCAATGGCGCGCACATGGTCGATCGAATATTGATGCCGGATGGCGTGCATCCCGTCGCGCAGCGTCACGTCCTGAATGTAAAGACGGTCGGGGATGTTCATGCCGCCACCTGCCATTTCAGCGCGAGCGCCTCTGCCGTGCGCAGCGCCGCCGACGTCATGATATCGAGATTGCCGGCATAAGGCGGCAGGTAGTGGCCCGCGCCCTCCACCTCGAGGAAGATGCTGACCTTGAGGCCGGTGAAGGACCGGTCCATGTCCGGCAAATAAAGCGGCCGGTTGCCGCCCACTTTCTCGATCTGCACCGCCTGCTTCAGCCGGTATCCCGGCACATAGGCCCGAACCTCGCCAACCTTCTTCTCGATAGCCGCGACGATCCTCGCCGGGTCGGCGTCGTCGCACAGGCAATGCACCGTGTCGCGCATGATGAGCGGCGGCTCGGCCGGATTGAGGATGATGATCGCCTTGCCGCGCGTGGCACCGCCAACGGTTTCGATGGCTCGCGAGGTCGTTTCGGTGAACTCGTCGATATTGGCGCGCGTGCCGGGGCCGGCGGATTTCGACGCGATGGAAGCGACGATCTCGCCATAGAGCACCGGCGATACGCTGCTCACGGCGGCGACCATGGGGATCGTCGCCTGCCCGCCGCAGGTGACCATGTTCAGGTTTCGCTCGTTTGCGAGACCATCGAGATTGACGCTCGGCACGACATAGGGACCGATCGCGGCGGGCGTCAGGTCGATCACCTGCTTGCCATGCGCCTGCAGCACCTCGTTGTGATGTCGGTGCGCGCCAGCCGAGGTCGCGTCGAAGACGATGCCGATGCTCCCGAATTCCGGCAGCGCCACCAGACCGTCGATGCCCTCCGCCGTCGTGGCGACACCGAGCCTCGCCGCTCTTGCCAGCCCGTCGGATGCGGGGTCGATGCCCACCATCGCCGCCATCTCCAGCGTTTTGGAGAGGCGCATGATCTTGATCATCAGGTCGGTGCCGATATTGCCCGAGCCGATAATGGCAACGCGTATCTTCCCGTTCGCTCCGGTCATTCGAATTTCCTACTCGAAGGCGACGCGCAACGGCTTGAAACCCTGCACGTAAACGGTGAACTCGTTGCCCGCAACCACATTGCACATCGGCCCGAGCGCGCCGGAGAGAACGATGTCGCCGGCTCCAAGCGGCCTGCCGACCTCCGCCATCTTTTTCGCGAGCCACCGCGTCGCGTTCAGCGGATTGCCGAGGCAGGCCGCCGCGACACCGACCGATACCTGCTTGCCGTTAAGGCACATTTCCATGCCGCCCAGATGCAGGTCGATTTCCGACAATTTGCGCCGGTCGCTTCCCAGCGCGAATTTCGCGCCCGACGCATTGTCCGCGACCGTGTCCGCCAGCGTGATCCGCCAATCGGCGATGGCGCTGTCGACGATTTCCACTGCCGCCACCGCGTAGTCGATGGCGGCCGCAACCTCATCGAGGCTCGGGTTCGGCTGGTCGAGAGGCTTGCCGAGAACGAAGGCGATCTCGGCTTCCACCTTGGGCTGCATCAGCGTGGCTGCCGAAACGGACGCCGCACCGCTCACATCATCGGCATCGAACAGCATGCCGTAGTCCGGCTCGTTCACGCCAAGTTGCGTCTGCACGGCGGGCGATGTGAGCCCGATCTTCCGGCCCACGATACGCTCGCCCGCCGAGAGACGCCTCCGCGTGTTGATCTCCTGAACGGCGTAGGCCGAGGCAACGCCGAAACCGGGGGAGGTTTCGGTCACCGGGGGTATGGGGGTCCGGCTACGTCGTGCCTCGGCCAGGGCGGCCGCTATCGCCTCGAGGTCAGGCGGCATTGGCTGCCTCGAAGAAATCGCGGGTGACGCGATTGAACTCTTCCGCATGTTCCCACTGAGCCCAGTGGCCGCATTGCGGCAGCACGAAGAGCCGTGCTCTCGGAATCTGCTTGAGCAGCGGAAAGGCCATATCGATGGGCATCACCCTGTCCTCGCGTCCCCAGACGATCATCGTCTCATGCTTGAGAGTGGCGAGGCGCGGATCGTTCCAGACGGGCTCCATCAGCGCCTTGGGATCGGGACGCATGGGCGGCGTCTCCACGATATGCGGCTGCAGGGCGGTCTTCATCCGCCCTTCGAGCAGCTCGTCGGTCAACTGGGACGGGTCGTACACGAAATCCTTCACGAAGCCCTTGAGGCGCTCGAGCGACGGGCCGGGGCCGTCGTAAAAGAAGAGCAGCGTCTTGATCGCCTCGGTCGGGAACTGGCTGAACATCGGGATGCTGCCGCCCGGTCCCATGAGAACCATGCGGCCGACCTTTTCCGGCCGGTCCATGGCGAGACGCAGCGTCACCATGCCGCCCAGCGAGTTGCCGACGAAATGCGCCTTGTCGATGCCGAGTTCGTCGAGGAACTCGCCCATCTTCGTCGCATACCAGGCCGGCATGGCGCTGCCCTTCGGCTTGATGTCCGACTTGCCGAAGCCCGGCAGATCGGGAACGAGCACGCGGAAGTGGCGCGACAGCACCTCGATGTTGCGGTTGTAGTTCGACCAGCCGCTCGCGCCGGGTCCGCCACCGTGAATGAGAACGAGCGCCGGGCCCGAGCCCGCTTCGTTGTAGTGAATCCTGACGCCCTTGACGGTGACGAACCGGCTCGTGCTCTCTTCCGTAACGCTCATGAACTTCTCCCCGTTGCTTTTCTTTCAAACACGCTTGTGGCCCCACATGCTGGTGACCTCGTGATGGGTGACGCGCCAGACATCGTCGTGAACCTCGATACCGGCAGTGCCCACCTCGACCTCGAAGCCCGAAGGCGTCGCGGCATAGAAAGACACCATCTGGTCGTTCGAGTGCTTGCCCAATGTCATGGTTTGTTTCACGCCGCATTCCCCGATGCGGTCCATCGCAAATCCGACATCGTCCAGCGTCGCCATTTCCACCATGAAGTGGTGCAACCGCTTCGGCGCGGGCATCGGCGCCAGCGCCAGCGTGTGGTGGCGCGGGTTGCAGTGGTAGAATTCGAGCACCAGCGTGAAGTCGGGCGAAATCGGTATGCCGATCGTGTCGGAAAGCCGGAAGCCGAGGAGCCGCGTGTAGAAGTCGCGAACTTCATCCATCTTCTCGGATGCCAGCACGACATGGCCCGCGCCTTGGCCGCCGGTCATGAAACCGGAAACACCGGCAGGAGAATTGAACGGCACATTGGTGAGCGCCGTCGCGCCGACATAGACCTCGACCTGAAGCCCCGCCGGATCGGTCAGAACGAGAAGGTCGCGCACGCCGCGCTCCTTCTTCAGATTGTCCGAGGCGGGCGAATGCCGGACGCCCGCCTTTTCAAGACGCTCGCGCAGCTCCTGCAGCCCCTCCAGCGTTTCGACTTCGAGCCCGATGAACGAGATGTCGTCCGCCTTCCCTTGTTCGAGCTGGATGCGGAAGGCGCGATCGTCCATGCGGTAGCGGGCCGAGGTGCCGTTGCCGCGTCCTCTCATGAGGCCCAGAAACCCGGTCAGATAGCCGTCCCATGCCTTGAGGTCGCTCACCTCGAAGCCGATATATCCAAGCGATGCCACGCCCATCGGTTTCTCTCCCCTATTTCCTGTATTTGGCGGCGAGCCCGGCGCCCGCCGCCACGACGCCGATACCCCGGACGCCGATGCCCGTCTCGCAGATGAGGACGCCGCCGGTTGCCGGCGCGCTGTCCCGCCGCGACGCGAAGTAGACGTAAGAGCCGGCATATTCCGCAGGTGCCGGCACCCGGCCGAGCGGCACGACCGGCGCCGCAACCGTCGGCAGATCGACGCTGCTGATCGCCTTGTCGGCGAGGCCGAGCGCGGCGGGGCCGCGCAGGTCGGTGTCGATCGGTCCCGGCGCGACGCCATTCACCCGCACGGTGGGCGCGAGCTCGAAGGCAAGCTGGCGGATCAGGCCGACGACCGCATGTTTCGACGCGGTGTAGAGCACGCCGCCACCCGCCGGATCGAAGCCGGCATTCGAGACCGTGTAGACGAGCGACCCGCCGGAGCGAACCAGCGCCGGCAACGCCGCTTTCGCGAGATGCAGGTAGCCCTTCACATTGACGCCGAACAGTTCATCGAAAGCGCCGTCGATCTGCTCGTCCGGCATGTCGTCCAGCGTGACGCTGTAATCCCAGATGCCGGCATTGCCGACGGCGCAATCGAGCTTGCCGAAATGCTCCACGGCAAGCGCGACGGCCGCCTTGTTGTCCGGCCCGGAGCGCACGTCGCCCGCATGGGTCGCGACGGCACCGCCGTGGCTGCGCTTCACGTCCTGAAGCCTCTCCGCCGAGCGATCGAAGACGACCACTCTTGCGCCCTCCTCCACGAACCTGTCGACGATGGCGCGCCCCAGACCCGATGCGCCGCCCGTCACAAGCGTGACTTCTCCTTCCAATCTTCCCATGAGCCTCCCCGCTCTCCGAAAGTTGCAGACCTTGTCCTAGAACAAGGTGCTCATGTTGGTTGCCCGGATGAGCGTCTGCTCCAGGTAGATGTCTCGGCCGCAGAGCTTCAGCGCGCCGTTCACGCGCCGCAGCCTGTCGACCCGGCGTCCCGCCCACATGCTCTCCTCGGTGTTGAGGCGCGTCCGGTAGAGCGAGAAGGCAAGCTCCACCGTGATTTCACTTCCTTCGAGCGCGACAACGCGGACGTTGTTCACGAAGTGACGCGTGCGGGAGGGCGGGTCCTCCGACCATGACGAGCCCGATTCCATCTTGGTCACACGCATCGCGAGCGCCTTCTTGTCGTCGTCGAAGAAGGACATGTCGCCCCGCTTCGTAAATTCCTTGTCGATGTCCGACAGCGTCACCGTCCGCCTGATCGGCATCCAGTAGCTGCAATCCTCCGTCCAGAGGTCCAGCCAGGCGCGATACTCGCGCGCGTCGATCATCGCGGCCTCGGCATAGAGGAACTGCTCGATCTCGTATTGCAGCTCCATCCGCTGCTGAAGCGAGAGCCCATCGAGGCCGGATGCTTCGGCTTGCACTGCCCTTGCCTGAGACATCAAGCCCTCCCCTTCGGAAAGGACGGATGGTTCGCCTTCAGCTCGGCCCAGCTATCCGCCGTCAGCCAGTTCATCCAGTTGGTGTAGAGCCAGCGCTGAGCGTGTTCGCTGATCGTCGTTTCCACTCGGGACGTGCCGGAGGCATCGGTCAGCACCTCGTCCTGACCGAGCCCCATCGCCATGTGGTGGCGATAGCCCCGCGCCTTCACGCCGCGCGAGGCGCGCGTGCTCTGGCTCCAGTTCTCGCCGTCATCCTGCTCCAGCATGCCCGCCGGTCCGAAGAGATGCGCGCTGAAGGCGATCTGCTTCTTCTTCACCTCTTCCGGCATGGCCTTGGGCAGGACGGTGAACCACCAGATTTCCGTTGCGAAAGGTCCGCGCGGCAAACGCAGCGAAAGCTGCGTGCCGTTCGTCGATACCCAGAGGTTCGGGAAGATATTGGGATGCCCCATGCAGCGAACGCCGGTCGGACCGAGCAGTTCCCGCGCCGCGCTGAGACGCGGCGGCACCACGGGCCTGTTTGGATCCTTGAGCATTCCCGCCGCCGCGACGGCGAGCCGCTGCTCATCCGTCATGGCATCGATTTCCGCTTGCCGCTCGGGCGTAATAACCGGCCCGCTGATGGCATGCCCGTAATCGCCGAACATCACCATCTGGTTTTTCGGATGCAGGATGGCGGCGATATCCATGAAACCCGCTATGCCCGCGGAGGCATGGCTGTATTGCACGTGATACCAGTCGAAGAGATTGTCGACGGCGATCTTCCAGTTGCAGTCGATGACATTCTTCTGGATGCCGTCCACAATCTCGACGGGACCGTTCGCCACGAGAAGGCCGAGACCGATGCGGCCGACCTCGCCCAGATAATCGGGGAGCGGCGGCGTATCGGGATCGAGCGTGGCGAAATAGAAGCCGTGGAAATGGTCCACCTGCGCCGCCTTGGCGAGGCCCCATTGCGACTTGTCGAAGTCCTTGCGGTAATAGGCCGACATGCCGGGAACGCCGATCAAATCTCCGTTCAGGTCGTAGTTCCAGCCGTGATAGGAGCAGACGAAGGACTTGGCGTTGCCCTGTTCCGCCCGGCACAGCGCGTTGCCGCGGTGCCGGCAGGTATTGAGCAGCACCTGCACCTCGCCCTGCTTGTCGCGGACGACGATGACCTGATCCTCGCCGATATAATTGATGAAGTAGTCGCCGGGATTGGGAATCTGACTTTCGTGGCACATGAAGTTCCACGCGCGCGCATAGATGTTGCGCATCTCCAGATCGTAGATTTCCTGGTCGGCGAACACCCTGCGGTCCAGCGTGCCATCGGCCGGATCGAAGTACGAACGGATTTCAGCTTTGCTCGGGGTGCCCCCCGGCTCTTGAACCAAGTCCATCGCTTCCTCCTTGTTCCGCTGCTTCCGCAATTCCGCGTGCGGCGGTTGTTGCGAAAAGCATGCAGCGGCCGGACGGAAACCGCGTAATCCGGGCGTTCATAAAAATTGATAATTCGTCCGGAAATGACGGGTCGGATTTCCAGGCTGATTTTCTTGTCCGGCACCCTCTTGCATCCCAGCGCAATTTTTATATAATCACCATTATGCCAAAAAAGATCGACCACGACGCCCGCCGCCGCGATATTGCCAGAGCCGCCATTTCCGTGATCGGCGAGCAGGGCATCGACAACACGCGGCTTGTCGACGTCGCCCGCGCGGCGCACGCCACCACGGGCACGATCACCCATTATTTCGAGGACAAGGATGCGGTGCTGCTCGCCGCGCTCGATCACGTCGCCCAGAACATCCTCCATATGCTGCGGCATGGCGACGAGGTCGAAGATATGATCGAAGTCGCGGCCCTCCTCCTGCCGGTAGACGACGAGCGCTTGCGCGACTGGCGGGTCTGGATGAGTTTCTTCGGCCGCGCCGTGGGCGATCCCGCGCTGGCCCGCATCAACAAGGCCTATTACGACGAATTCCGCGACGGGATCGCCGCGATCATCCGCAGGCAGCAATCCGAACGGAAGCTCGCCGCCTCGATCGAACCCGACATGACGGCCGACGCGATCATTTCCGTCATCGACGGCTTCTGCATCCGCGCCACGCTGGAACGCGACGACTGGCCGCCGGAGCGGCAGAAAAAACAACTCGAAGCCATGCTGCGGCCCTTGCTGCCGCCACGCCGAAAATCCTGAGGGAGGAACCGATGCCGAAACTCGAAATGCTGCCTGCCACGGCAACCCCGGACGAGATCCTTGCCGTCCTGAAGCGCGACGGCGCGCTGATCGTGAAGGATGTGCTGTCCGCGGATCAGCTCGCGCGCATCCGCGCCGAGACGATGCCTTATATCGAGGCGACGGAGCCCGGACGCGACGATTTTACCGGCCGCAGCACGACGCGCACCGGCGCCCTGGTCGCCCGTTCGGCTGCGTGCCGCGAGCTGGTCGCGCACCCGACCGTCGTGAAGGCGGCGGAAATCTTCCTCAAGCCCTTCTGCGAGCGCATCCAGCTTCACCTGACGCAAGTCATCCGCATCCGTCCCGGCCAGCCGAAGCAGCAGATACATCGCGACCGCTGGGCCTGGGGCACCTACCTCAAGGGCGTCGAGCCGCAGTTCAACACGATCTGGGCGATCACCGACTTCACGAAGGAGAATGGCGCCACGCAGGTCTGCCCCGGCAGCCTCGACTGGGCGGACGATTATCAGCCGACGGACGATCAGATCGGCTACGCTGAAATGCCCGCCGGCTCGGTGCTGGTCTATTCGGGCGGCGTCTTCCATGGCGGCGGCGCGAACACGTCCAATGGCGACCGCATCGGCATCAACATCACCTACACGCTCGGCTGGCTCCGCCAGGAGGAAAACCAGTATCTCTCCTGCCCGCCCGAAATCGCGCGCGATCTCTCGCCGGAACTTCAGGCACTGATCGGCTATTCGATGGGAAGCTACGCGCTCGGCTATTACACGCCGCCGCTGCCGGCCGGTCAGGGCCCCGAAGTCGTGCCGCCGGAATTCGCTCTCGGCAGACTGGACGCGGGTGCGCAATTCGGTTCGGCCGAACTTCTGGCGGAAGTGCAGGCGCAGATCAGGGGCGAAAAGCAGACGGCCTAAGCCGCCTTTGCCAGCTCGTCGAACTTCTTGAGGCGCGCGAGCAGCGCCTCAAGCTCGCCGAGCTTCACCATGTTCGGCCCGTCGGACGGCGCATTGTCCGGGTCCTGATGGGTTTCGATGAAGACAGCGGCGACGCCGAGCGAGACGGCGGCGGTCGCGATATAGGGCACCATGCGGCGGTCGCCGCCCGATGCCGTGCCCTGCCCGCCCGGCTGCTGCACCGAATGCGTCGCATCGATCACGACGGGGCAGCCGCACTGTTCCTTCATGATCGGCAGCGCGCGCATGTCGTTCACCAGCGTGTTGTAACCGAAGCTCACGCCGCGCTCGGTCGCGAGCACATTCGGATTGCCGGCGTCGACCACCTTGTTGACGACGTTCTTCATGTCCCAGGGCGCGAGGAACTGGCCCTTCTTCACGTTGACGACCTTGCCGGTCTGCGCCGCGGCTTCCAGCAGGTCCGTCTGGCGGCAGAGGAAGGCCGGTATCTGCAGCACGTCGACCACGCTTGCCACTTCGGCGCATTGCTCGCGCTCATGCACGTCGGTCAGCACCGGCACGCCGAGTTCCTTCTTCAGATCCTCGAAGATCGGCAGCGCCAGTTCGAGGCCGAGGCCCCGCGTCGCGTTGCGGCTCGTGCGGTTGGCCTTGTCGAACGAGGTTTTATAGATGAAGCCGATGCCGAGCCGGTCCGTGATCTCCTTCACCGCGCCCGCCATGTCGAAGGCATGCTGGCGCGTTTCGAGCTGGCAGGGCCCGGCGATCAGCACGAAGGGCTTGTCGTTGGCGATTTCGAGATTGCCGATGGTTACTGTGCGGTTGGCGGGCATCGTCACTTGATCTTTCTGAACTAAACCAGCCGGCTCTGCTCCACCGCCGCTTCGACGAAGGAACGGAACAGCGGATGCGGATCGAACGGCTTCGACTTCAGCTCCGGATGGTACTGAACGCCAATATACCACGGGTGGCCCGGCAGTTCGATGATCTCCGGCAGCAGCCCGTCGGGCGACACGCCGGACATGACGAGCCCTGCCGCCTCGATCCGGTCGCGATAGGTCATGTTGACCTCGTAGCGGTGGCGGTGCCGTTCGTTGATGCGCGTCGAGCCGTAGATCTGCGCCACGCGGCTTCCCTCCGCCAGCACGGCCTCATAGGCGCCGAGCCGCATGGTGCCGCCGAGGTCGCCATGCGCCGCCCGCTTCACCAGTTCGTTTTCGCGCATCCATTCGGTCATCAGGCCGACCACCGGCTCGTTGGTGGGTCCGAACTCGGTCGAACTCGCGCCTTCGAGGCCGCCAATGTTCCGCAGCGCCTCGATCACGGCCATCTGCATGCCGAAGCAGATGCCGAAATAGGGCACGTTGCGCGTCCGTGCGAATTGCGCCGCGCGGATTTTCCCTTCCGAGCCGCGCTCGCCGAAACCGCCCGGCACGAGAATGCCGTCCACGTCTTCCAGATAGAAGGCCGTATCCTCGGTGTCGAAGATCTCGGACTCCACCCATTTCACGTTGACGCGCACCTTGTTGGCGATGCCGCCATGCACCAGCGCCTCGGAGAGCGATTTGTAGGCGTCCTTGAGGCCCGTATATTTGCCGACGATCGCGATGGTCACGTCGCCTTCGGGCTCGCGGATGTTGTGGGCGATGGTCTGCCACTTGGCGAGGTTCGGTTCCTTCGCGCCCTTGATGCCGAAGACCGACAGCACTTCGCTGTCGAGCCCTTCGAGATGATAGGCGTTCGGCACGTCGTAGATCGTGTCGACATCCATCGCCTGGATGACGGCGGTCTCGCGCACATTGCAGAAAAGCGCAATCTTGCGGCGCTCGTCCTTGGGGATCGGGCGGTCGCAGCGGCACATCAGAATGTCGGGCTGGATGCCGATGGAGCGCAGTTCCTTCACGGAGTGCTGCGTCGGCTTGGTCTTCATCTCGCCGGCCGAGGGAATGAACGGCAGCAGCGTCAAATGGATGTAGCAGGTCTGGCCGCGGTCGAGTTCGTTGCCGAGCTGGCGGATCGCCTCGAAGAAAGGCAGGCCCTCGATGTCGCCCACCGTGCCGCCGATCTCGCACAGCACGAAGTCGACGTCGAGATTGCCGGAGAGCACGAATTCCTTGATGGCGTCCGTCACATGCGGGATCACCTGCACCGTGCCGCCGAGATAGTCGCCGCGCCGTTCGCGCGCGATGATCTCCTGATAGATGCGGCCGGTGGTGATGTTGTCGGCGCGGCTCGCCGGCACGCCGGTGAAGCGCTCGTAGTGGCCGAGGTCGAGGTCGGTCTCCGCCCCGTCGTCGGTCACATAGACTTCGCCATGCTGGATCGGGGACATGGTCCCCGGGTCCACATTGAGATAGGGGTCGAGTTTCCTCAAACGCACGGAATAGCCGCGCGCCTGCAGGAGCGCACCGAGCGCTGCGGAAGCGAGACCCTTGCCGAGGGAGGAAACCACGCCGCCGGTGATGAAGATGTACCGCGTCATGGGCCCCTAGATTACACCAAGCAAAACGATTCGAAGCGGCAAACGCAGCTTCGGCCAAAAATAGTGGAAACCGGCCGCACACCCGGTCATCCCGGGCGGCCGGCAGTTCCGGTTATTGGGCGCGCGGAACGCCGGGTTCGGCCGGTTCCTGCGCGGGAGCGGGCTCGGCCGGGGCCGTGTCCTGCTGGTTCGTGGCCGGGGTTTCGCCCGCAGCCGGGAACTCGGAGCCGAGCGGTGCCGGTACGTCCGGCACGTTGTCGTCGCTCTGAACCGCCGGCGGGACGATCCGGTCGAGGATGCCGTCGGCGGTGCCGCCGCGCGACGCGAGAATGCCGAGGGTCAGGCTCGTCCCGATGAAGAGCGCGGCCAGAATGGCGGTTGCCCGCGTCAGGGCGTTGCCGGCGCCGCGGCCCGACATGAAGCCGTCGCCGCCGCCGCCGATGCCCAGCGCGCCGCCTTCGGAGCGCTGCAGCAGAACGGTCGCGACCAGTGCCAGCGCGAGCATCAGGTGAATGATCAGAATGATGGTCGCCATGATCCCTCGGGCCAAAATAAAAGCCCCGGCCCCGTCGTCGCGGGCCGGGTCGGTCGTCGCGGCGGTTTGTACCGCATGAGGACGCGCGTTTCCAGCCCTTTACCGCCCGTCGCTCAATTCACTGCCTATGCGGCTGCCTGCCGGTAAAGCACAGGCGGCACGCCGAGCGCCCGGCGGAATTCGCGGGAGAAATGCGGGCTGTCGGAGAAGCCGCACCAATAGCCGATTTCGGTCAGCTTCAGGTCGCTGCCGGTCAGCAACTGGCAGGCCTCGCGCATGCGCACCGCCCGGATAATGGTGGAAAGGCTCGTCCCGTCTTCCTTCAGGCGTCGCTGGAGGGTTCGGCTGGAAAGCCTTAATTCCATTGCTATTTCTTTGCATGACCAGTTGCGGCCGAGATCGCCCGACAGCAGCGTCACCACGCGGCGTGCGAGCGGTCGCGTCTCGTCCACGCCATAGACCTTCAGCGGCTCGCGGCCGCGTTTCTCCGCCAGGCCGAGCGGGTCCGTGACATCGCGCTGGACGAAGCGGCGCCAGTGCAGGCTGAAACCGGCGAACGGCGCCTCGCCCGTCGTCACCGTCACCTCCTCGCAGCCGATCTCCTCCAGCAGGGCCTTCAGCAGTCCGGCGATCAGCAGATTCTCGGCGGCAAGCGGCGGCGGACCCGACACGGCGTAGCGCCGCACATCGAGGCCGTTTTCGGTCTCCGTCACGTCGCAGCGGTGGCGGGAATGGGTGAACTGCTCGAAGCGGCGGAACTTGCCTGCCATCACCATCGGTGGCGCCGGCCGCAACAGCACATGCAGCACCGGATCGAAGCCGATTCCCTTGATGAACTGGCCCAAGCCGAGGATGAAGTCCGCGCCGCGCGCCTCATGGGCCTTCGTCAGAAGGCCGCGCTTGATCGAGGCAGGCGCATGGGCAAGCGCGCAATCCGGCATGGCCACCGCCTCGCCGATCAGCAACTCCGGCGCTTCCGCCTGCAAACCGGCAATCACCAGCGCCAGCAGCCCGGAGCTGGTGAGGTCCTTTTCGGCGATGGCTTCTTCGTCCGGCGTCATGGACGGGACTATGGCAGAGCGTGGGGCCAGCCGCTTGAACAATCGCGCCAATGCGCCGCCGGCCGAATTCTGGCGCGATCCTGCAAGTGCGGCCCCCCGCCGCTCCCTACCTTCCGGTCACACCCAACCGGAGAACGCACATGAACGGGACCGACATCGGCAAACGCCACGACTACGGGACCACCCTCCTCCTGGCCGGTCACATCGTCCTGCTCTTTACCGGCTTCACGGTTCTGGCGGCTGTCTTCGACTTCCCGGATGTGCTGCGCCTTCCCGCGCCGGAGCGCCTCGCGCTGTTCGAGGCGGGCAAGGCCGTCATCGTACCGGCCTACTGGGTGCTGGCGATGACCGGCATCACGCAGGTGCTGCTCACGGTCCTGCTTTACCGGACGCTCGGCGCGGCGGGCACCGCCGGTCTCCTCGCCCTCGTCTTCGGCATTCTCACCGGCTTCGGCCAGGCGATGGGTTTCGGCCGCTGGGCGATCCTCGTCCCCTGGCTCGCGGCGCAGATGAGCGATCCCGCGACGACGGAAGCGGGCCGCGAGGCCGTCGCGCTCATCGAGGGCGCCTTCAACCGCTATGCCGGCATGCTGGTCGGCGAGCATCTGTCGAATATCTGCTGGGGGTTCTGGCTCTTCTTCACCGGTCTCTCGGTCCGCCGCACCGGCCTGCTGGACGACCGGATCGGCCGCGCGATGATGGCCTTGAGCCCGCTCATGTGGCTTCTCGCCGCCGAACAGCTCGGCTTCGATGCTCCGATCCTCGGCCTGCTGACGGATTTCGGCTTCCCGCTCCTCGCCCTCATCCATTTCGCGCTGGCGTGGCAGCTCGCGCGGCGGCCGCAAGGCGGCACGGCAAAGCCGCTCGGCGCGGGCGCGGCGATGGTCGGGATCGTTCTTTATATGGCGATGATCTGGCCGGCGGTTGCCGGTTAGCCGAGCTGGCCTTCGCGGACCATGCGTTCCTGGCCGTCGGCGACGCTCTTGATACGGTACTGGTAGTCGAGCCCTTCGGAGGGCAATTGGCGCAGAACCACATAGCTTCCGCGCGCCGCCGGCGGATAGGAACCGCCCGGGCTGAACTCGACCGTCTCGCCGACTTCGAACTTGTGCTTCTGCATTTGCCTATTCCTCGGACGTATCGTCGGGAGCAGCGCTGTCGTCATCGGGAGATGCCTTGCGTTGCGCGGCTTTCTCCTCACGGTCCTTCAGCTTCTGCTGCGCTTTCGCCGCCTTGGCGCGATTGCGTTCCGCACGTTCATGATTGTAGTTGGGCTTGAAAGCCATCCGGTCCTCGCTTGATGCGGCCGCGGTCGGTGTTACTTCCGGGCGCCCACACGGTTGAGCGTCTTCACGCGGCTGCGCGGCCTGCCGGACTTCTCACCGATTTCGCGATCCTGGGCCTCGATGATCGCGCGCGCGTTCGCCGTATCGTCGGCGCCTTCGAGCTTCGATGTCGGGACTTTCCGGTTTGAACTCAGCGAGCCGTCCTCGTAGACGACGTTGAATGCGATAAAATCCGCATCCATTGGCTTTTTCTTCGCCATGGGTTCTTCTCCGGCAAATAAAAAGGGGCGCCGGAGCGCCCCTTCCGAAATCAGGCGTTGCGCAGGTTGGCGGCCGAGACCTTGCCACTGCGCTGGTCGGTCTCGAGATCGTAACCGATCTTCTGACCTTCATTGAGCGAGCTCATGCCCGCGCGTTCAACTGCGGAGATGTGGACGAAAACGTCCTTGTCGCCGCCGTCCGGCTGAATGAAGCCGAAGCCCTTCTGGGAGTTGAACCACTTAACTGTTCCGTTCGCCATGTTTGGCATTCCTTGTAGGTAGGTTGAGATAGTGCTGCCTTCGCACGCGCGAGCGGCAGATCAAACTTTTTCGGAATCGGGAAAGACAGGTCCGGCGCTCGATCGCGAGCGTGGAGAGCAGCCGAACCAAGAAAATTCGATAAGGGCTATATAGGCCGATATCCTGCCGGTTACAAGGAATATCCCTTGGCCCCGCTCCGGCATGCCGAAATGACCCGTTTTCAGGCGTAGGCGGCGATAATTCCCCAGAAGTCCTCGGCCTTGAGGCTCGCACCGCCGACCAGGGCGCCGTTGACGTTCGGCACGGCCATCAGCTCGACCGCGTTCGAGGGCTTCACCGAGCCGCCATAAAGTATCCGCATCTTCGCGCCTTCCGCGCCGAAGCGGGCGTCGAGCGCCTTGCGGATCGCGGCATGGACCTTCGCCACATCCTCCGCCGTCGGCGTGCGGCCGGTGCCGATCGCCCAGACAGGCTCATAGGCGACCACGGTCGTCTTCGCCGTCGCGCCGTCGGGGAGCGAGCCCTTGAGCTGGCCCTTGATGATCTTCAGCGTCTCGCCCGCGTCGCGCTGTGCTTCCGTCTCGCCGACACAGACGATGGCGACGAGCCCTGCCCGGTGCGCGGCTTCCGCTTTCGCCTTCACCACGGCATCGCTCTCGCCATGATCGGCGCGGCGTTCCGAATGACCGACGATGACATATGAGGCGCCTGCATCCTTCAGCATTTCGGCCGAGACGTCGCCGGTATGCGCGCCCGACGTCTTCGCATGGCAGTCCTGACCGCCGATGGCGATCTTCGTGCCCTTCGCGGCATCCTTCAGCGTGGCAACCAGCGTCGCCGGCGGGCAGATGAGCACGTCGCAGCCGGGCTTCGACTTGGCGAGCTTCTTCGCCAGCGCCGTCAGCTCCTTCTTCGAGGCCTCGAGGCCGTTCATCTTCCAGTTGCCCGCCACCAGTGCCTTTACGCGCGCTGCCATCTGTCCGCTCCGCTCCATTGGGAATCCCGTGCCGCGTTCGTTTAGCAGATGGTCCGCCCGCAAGCCAATACGGGGGCCCGCCCGGCCGCAGCCGAAGTGGGTCAGATTCACCTGAGTGAAATAGAACACAGGTGAAGCAAAAGTTTCATTCTCGCGACTATTCATTTGGCAAGTAAACGACTCAGGCGTAGCTTGCGCGCCATGACACATCTTTGGATGCAATCGGTCGCAGAGACCTTTGGTCGAAACTACTCGCCTTCGGGGCCGGGTCGCTTGCGCGCGCGCTGATACAGCCTGCAAAATCGACACTTTAGAGCCCCGTTCATACAGATCGGGGCTTTTGTGTTTTTAGGCCTCCGGTCAGTTCCATCACTGAGTTCCCGGAGTTTCAGCATGTCGTTCCAATACTTCGCTTCGCCGCTCACGGGCGGCGGAAGGCGTTCCGCTCCCGGACCGAACCCGGCCTGGGAAATCCGCGGTCCGCCCCGCCATATGCCCCGGTAGTCCAGGCCAGCAGCCGATAAAGGCCATTCCACCCCCGCCGCCGCGCGAACCGCGTCCAGGGGACGGGTGAAGTGCGCCCAGCCGTCCGCCGCTGACGAATACTTGACCAATACTTTGATGCTTTCTTCGTTTCGTGGAGAGAGACTGGAGGAGAATTATGTTCGCCGTCACTGCGTCCGCCACCCTCATCGTCCGGAACGCCCGCGCCGCCGGTACGCTTGCCGCGCTCTTCGGCTTTCTGGCCGTGGCGCTGCCCGCCCAGCCGCCGGACGGGGCGCTCGAGGCCCTTGTCGTCATCCTGCCGGCGCTGGAGGTGACCCTTTTCGCCTTCGTCGTCGCCTTCGCGCTCGACGGCGCGCCGGTCGCCGGCGCGCTCGCGGCGGTGCGCGTCATCGCCTTCTGGGCCGCCGCCGTCTTCGTCGCCATCTGGTTCCTCGTCGCCGCGACGCGGGCCGGTATCGACGCCTATGTCCGGCTCGGCGGCCCGCCGATGATGGGGTTCTCGCTCTAGCCCCGTCCGCCGCCGCGCCGCGTCCGGTTTCCGCCGAAAATTATCGAGGGAAATCAAACGGAAAGCGCCCCCGATCCGCTTGCGAGGCAAGGGCCCCGCACCTATCATGCCGCCCTCTCGCGAGGGGCGGGCGGCGGGGGCCGCGCCCGCGGACTGACCAGATCGCCGGCCGGGAGCGGGCGAAGAAGAAAGACTGCACATGCTCGATTCACTACGGAGAAACGCCTCGGGCTGGGTTGCCAAGGTGCTGATCGGCCTGCTCGCGCTCAGCTTCGCGGTGTGGGGCATCGCCGATATCTTCACCGGCTTCGGCGGCGACACGGTCGCGAAGGTCGGCGACGAGAAGATCGACGCCGTCTCCTTCCAGCGCGAACTCAGCAGCGAGATGAACCAGTTCTCCCGGCAGCTCGGCCAGCCGATGACGCTCGACCAGGCGCGCCAGTTCGGCATCGACCGGGCGGCCCTGTCGCGGCTCATCAGCCTCGCGGCCCTCGACGGCGCTACCAGCGATCTCGGCCTCAGGGTCGGCGACGAGGCGGTCGGCATCAACATCACCTCCGATCCGGACCTGCAGGGCGGCTTCGGCCGCTTCGACCGCGATCTGTTCCGCCAGGCCCTGCGGCAGAACGGCATCACGGAGGAGCGTTTCGTCGAGCAGCGCCGCAATTTCATGGCGCGCAACCAGCTCATCGCCGCGGTCCAGGCCGGCGTCGCCGCGCCCGACGCGCTGATCGACGTCGTTACGCGCTTCCAGGAAGAGACCCGCGTCGCCGGCTACATCATCCTGCCGCCCTCGCTTGCCGGCGACATCGGCGAACCCGACGAGGAAACCGTCGCGAAATTCTATGAAGCCGGCGCCGCCGCCTTCAGGCTCCCCGAGACGCGCGACTTCAGCATCATGGTCCTCGAGCCCGAGGACGTGACCCACACCATGGCCATTTCGGACGAGGCGCTCGAAGCCGCCTATGAGCAGCGGCGCGGCGAGTACGACGTGCCGGAGCGGCGCGAGGTCCAGCAGATCACCTTCGCGACCGAAGATGCCGCCGGGGAGGCGCTCGCGGCGCTGCGCGGCGGCGAAACGGTCGAGACGATCGCCCGCGGCCTCGGCCTCACCATGAAGGATGTCGACCTCGGCAAGGTCACACACAATGAAATGCTCGCCCCCGAACTCGCCGACGCCGCCTTCGCGCTCGAAAGCGGCGGCTACAGCGAGCCCGTGCAGGGCCCGCTCGGCTGGTCGATCCTCCATGTCACCGCGATCGAGCAGGGCAAGCCCAGCACCTTCGAGGGCGTGAAGGAGGAACTCCGCGCCGCCGTCGAACTCGAACTGGCGCGCGAACAGATCTACGACATCCAGAACACCATCGAGGATGCGCGCGCGGGCGGCGAGCCGCTGGCCGACGTCGCCAAACGCTACAACCTCACCATCCGCTCGATCTCCGGCGTGACGGCGGACGGCAAGACGCGCGACGGCGATGCCGTCGAGCTGCCGGACCTGCCGGATCTCCTCAAGACCGTTTACGAGAGCGAACCGGGCGAGCAGGTGCCGCCGCTCGATTCCGGCAAGGACGGTTATTACTGGGTCGAGGTCGACACGGTCACGCCGCCCGAGCTTCCGCCGCTCGACAGCCTGCGCGACCGGGTCGTGACGATCTGGAAGAACGAGAAGCGCGCCGCGGCGCTCGAGGCGCTCGCTGCCGGTCTTGCCGAACGCGGCAACAAGGGCGAGAGCTTCGACAAGATCGCCGGCGAATACGGCCGCAGCGTGCTGACCATGCCCGGCTTCCAGCGTTACGCGTCGAACGACACCTTCTCGCGCGCCGCCGTGACAAAACTTTTCGCCACGCGCGAAGGCGGCTTCACCTATGGCCCGGTCGGCCTCGGCGACAGTCTCGTCCTCATGCAGGTGAAGGAAATCCGCGCGCCGAAGCTCGACAAGGACGGCGAGGAATACAAGAAGGCCGCCGCCGATGTCCGCGACTCGCTTGAGGCAGACATGCTCCAGACCTTCGTCGTCGGTTACCAGCAGGAGCTCGGCGTCGAGGTCAACAACGCCCTCCTCCGGCAACTGACGTCGACGGATACCGGCCAATGATCTCGCCCGACTACGCCAGCTTCGAAGCGGCGTACAATGCAGGCACGGCGCAGGTCGTCTACACGCGGCTCGTCGCCGATCTCGAGACGCCCGTCTCCGCGATGCTCAAGATCGCCGACGGAAAGCCGAACAGCTTTCTGCTCGAATCCGTCGAGGGCGGCGACAGCCGCAACCGCTATTCGATCATCGGCCTCAAACCCGATGCGATCTGGCGGACGCGGGGCGACAAGGCGGAGTTGAACCGCAAGGCCCGCTTCGACGATACCTATGAGCCCTGCCCCGGCGGCGCGCTGAAGAGCCTGCGCGCCTTCATCGAGGAAAGCCGCATCGACCTGCCGGAGGAACTGCCGCCGATGGCCGCCGGCGTCTTCGGCTATATGAGCTACGACACGGTGCGCCTGATGGAGCACCTGCCGAACGAGAATCCCGACGCGCTCGGCCTGCCGGACGGCATCTTCATCCGCCCGACCATCATCGCCGTTTTCGATTCCGTGAAGGACGAGGTCACCGTCGTCACGCCCGTGCGGCCGGAGCCCGGCGTCAGCGCGCGCGCCGCCTATACGCGGGCCAACGAGCGCATCACCGATGTCGTCGCCGAATTCGACACGGCGCTGCCGCATCTTCACCGCGACGCCGAGATCGGCCCGCTCGAAGAGCCGCGCTCGAACACGCCCAAGGATGCCTATTTCGGCATGGTCGCCCGCGCGAAGGAATATATCGCCGCCGGCGACATCTTCCAGGTCGTCCTCTCGCAGCGTTTCGAGGCCCCGTTCGAGCTGCCGCCCTTCGCGCTCTACCGGGCGCTCCGCCGCATCAACCCGTCGCCCTTCCTCTACTTCCTGAATTTCGAGAATTTCTCCATCGTCGGCTCGAGCCCGGAAATTCTCGTCCGTGTCCGGAACAACCGCGTCACCATCCGCCCCATCGCGGGCACGCGCCACCGCGGAAAGAACAAGGCGGAAGACGAAGCGATCGCCGAAGAGCTCCTCGCCGATCCGAAGGAGCGCGCCGAACACCTCATGCTGCTCGATCTCGGGCGCAACGATGTCGGCCGCGTCTCGAAGATCGGTTCGGTCGAGGTGACGGAGCGTTTCGCGCTCCAGTACACATCGCACCTCATCCATATCGTTTCGAACGTCGAAGGCGACCTCGATCCCGCCTATGACGCGATTTCCGCCCTCGTCGCGGGCTTCCCGGCAGGCACCGTTTCCGGCGCGCCGAAAGTCCGCGCCATGGAAATCATCGACGAACTCGAACTCGAAAAGCGCGGCCCCTATGCCGGTTGCGTCGGCTATTTCTCGGCCGCCGGCGAAATGGATACCTGCATCGTGCTCCGCACCGCCATCGTCAAGGACGGCAAGATGTACGTCCAGGCGGGCGGCGGCGTGGTCGCGGATTCAAGCCCCGAGGGCGAGCATCAGGAAAGCATCAACAAGGCCAAGGCCCTCTTCCGCGCAGCGGAAGAAGCGGTGCGCTACGCCTCGCAGGCGGGGAAGAGGCAGTAGGCGAAAACCCGCGTGCCATTGTCGGCTCGACGGGACTGGTTCTTGATAGCAGCGACGCCGAAAGCGGGGCAGAGACTTGGTTAGTCCCTTCGGTTCAGGGACGGAAAGGTCTGGCTTTGTAGACAGCTTTGCTTTGTGTCATATCGAAAACCCAAAAGAATATTACCTCTACAGACCCGTATCTTTCTGATGAAAGTGGTACGTCTTTAATTCCATATGAGTCGGCACGTCGCCTTGCCGTTCCAAGGTCATCGATGGAAAAGTCCATTGTGGTTCCGTTCTCTTTCCCATCTAGGGAAATCCAAGTGCACAACACAGAGTACATCGCAGGCTCCTTTCCTCACCCAGCCGGAACCGGGGACCGGTGGTTACCTGGACATGCCTCGTTTCCGGAACATGCGGGCATCCCAGACAGCAAAAATATATTTTTCGAGTAGATTTATCTTTGTACGGAGTACATTGCACGCGATCCAGCAACTGAATTCGTCTTGCTGCGCACAGAACAGGGTTAAACTTCCATCTGATTCATAAATGCGCCCGATTCGCCTCTCAGGATTATCGAGGTCGTAAATGTTACCCTCATCGTCGACTTTGCCAGCTCACCAGTTACGGGATCGGATGGCCGACTCAATTTCGCGCTGAGCCCGTACAACCTGCTCCTTGCGATTCTGGTCAAGCGCCGCTTCCCCCTGAGAGATTAGCCGCTCAATCTCACTCTGATTAAATCCAGTAAGGGCCGAAATTGCAGAGACCATTGTCAATGTGCCTTCCGCTATCTTCTTGGCCAAGGAACTCGCGTTGCTCATGTTCGCCTCCAACAATTGTTTCGGCATCCATAAGGGCAGCGTAAGCAACCGAAATACTCCTCGTAAAGCCATTTCCCTCTATCGCCCTCAGCCTCGCGGCGTTGCTGCGTTGCGGAAATTCCGCGCATGCAAGGCTACCAACCAAATAGTCGCCTTCCTCCACGCCGCGTTGTACCCAAACCCGCCAACCCAACTGACCTTGCCCCACCTGCCCCCTAACGCCTATATAAAGACCGTGCGGCCCCCATTCCGGGCCGTTTCAGGGATACCGCCATGCTGCTGCTCATCGATAACTACGACAGCTTCACCTACAACCTCGTCCATTTCCTGGGGGAACTGGGCGCGGAGGCGGTCGTCCATCGCAACGACAAGATCACGGTCAACGAGGCGCTGGCCAGCCGCCCTCAGGCGATCGTGCTCTCGCCCGGCCCCTGCGACCCCGACAAGGCCGGCATCTGCCTCGACCTCATTCAGGCCGCCGCCGCGCACCGCATTCCGCTGCTCGGCGTCTGTCTCGGCCATCAGGCCATCGGACAGGCATTCGGCGGCAAGGTCGTGCGCGCGCCCACCCTCATGCACGGCAAGCTCAGCGCCATCCATCATGGCGGCAAGGGCATCTTCCAGTACCTGCCGAGCCCCATCGAGGCGACGCGCTATCACTCGCTGATCGTCGAGCGCGAGAGCCTGCCCGATTGCCTCGAAGTGACGGCATGGACGACCGACGGGATCATCATGGGCGCGCAGCACAGGGAGCTGCCGATCCACGGCGTCCAGTTCCATCCGGAAAGCATCGCCTCCGAACACGGCCACGACATCCTGCGCAACTTCCTGCAGATCGCGGGCATGAACACGCGCGAGCTGGCGTAAGGGAGTTTTGCGGGGGGCCATGACCGATTTCAAAATCATCATCGCGCGCCTCGCCGAAGGCCGCGCGCTCGACGCCGCCGAGGCGCGCGCCGCCTTTGAAATCGTCATGTCCGGCGAGGCGACACCCGCGCAGTTGGGCGCCTTCCTGATGGGCCTGCGCGTGCGCGGCGAAACCGTCACCGAAATCACGGCGGGCGCCACCGTCATGCGCGAAAAGGCGCTCCGCGTCACGGCGCCGGCGGATGCCATCGACATCGTCGGCACGGGCGGCGACGGCGTCGGCACATGGAACATCTCGACCGCGACCGCCATCGTCGTCGCGGCGGCGGGCGTTCCCGTCGCCAAGCACGGCAACCGCAAGGCGTCCTCGCTTTCCGGCACCGCCGACGCGCTGCAGGAACTCGGCGTCAAGCTCGACATCGCGCCCGAGACGATTGCCGCCTGTATCGGCGAGGCCGGCATCGGCTTCATGTTCGCGCAGGCGCATCACCTGGCGATGAAACATATCGCTCCCGTACGCGGCGATCTCGGCATCAAGACGATCTTCAACATGCTGGGGCCCCTCTCCAATCCCGCCCTTGTGAAGCGGCAACTGCTCGGTGTCTTCGCCGCCGAATGGGTCAAGCCCTTTGCCGAGGTGCTGCGCAACCTCGGATCCGAAAGCGCCTGGGTGGTTCACGGCTCCGACGGCATGGACGAACTCACGACCACGGGCCCGAGCGCGGTCGCCGAACTTAAAAACGGCGCTATCCGCGTTTTCGAGGTGACGCCCGAGGAAGCGGGCCTCAAGCGCGCCTCGATCGAAGACCTCAAGGGTGGCGATCCGGCGCAGAACGCAGACGCAATCCGCCGTCTTCTCGATGGCGAAGCAGGGGCTTACCGCGATATCGTGTTGCTCAACGCCGCCGCCGCGCTCATCGTTTCGGGCAAGGCTTCGACGCTGAAGGAAGGCGCCGCCATCGCCGCGAAGGCGATCGACAGCGGCGCGGCACGGGAAACGCTCGCGAAACTCGTCGCCGTTTCGAACGGTAAGGTCCATGTCTGACATCCTCGAAAAGATCGGCGCCTACAAGCTCGACGAGATCGCCGCCTCGAAGCGCGCCCGTCCGCTCGCCACCGTCGAGGATGCGGCCCGCGCCACCGGTCCCGTGCGCGGCTTCGCGTCCGCGCTTCGCGCCCGCATCGACACAGGGTCCTACGCCCTCATCGCCGAGATCAAGAAGGCAAGCCCGTCCAAGGGTCTCATCCGCGCGGATTTCGATCCGCCCGCTCTCGCCCGCGCCTATCAGGCGGGCGGCGCCACCTGCCTTTCGATCCTTACCGACGGCCCCTCCTTCCAGGGTGCGCCGGACTACCTGTCCGCCGCCCGCGCCGCGGTGTCGCTGCCGGTCCTCCGCAAGGATTTCATGTACGACACCTACCAGGTGGCGGAAGCCCGGGCGATGGGCGCCGATGCCATCCTCATCATCATGGCCGCCGTCTCGGACGCGCAAGCCCGCGAGATCGAGGAGGCCGCTTTCGGCTGGAAGATGGATGTGCTGGTCGAGGTTCACGACGAGGAGGAACTCGCCCGCGCGCTTGAGCTGAAAAGCCCTCTCCTCGGGATCAACAACCGGAACCTGAAGACCTTCGAAACGACCCTCGCCACGACCGAGCGGCTCGCGCCTCTGGTGCCTGCCGGCCGGCTCATCGTGGGCGAAAGCGGAATCTTCGCGCCGGCCGATCTCGCGCGTCTTTCAAAAGTCGGTGTACGGACGTTTCTGGTCGGTGAAAGCCTGATGCGGCAGGCGGACGTGGAGGCGGCAACCCGTGCGTTGCTCGCTCCTCCCGCCTGACCGGGGATAAATACGGTCGCGCGCGTTTCGTGCCTGGCCGAAACCGGGGACAAGTGCGCTTCCTTTATCCCCGGCCTGTTTATTTTCGAACATCGTCTTCACGCCCCTCGCGCTACATGACATTTTTGTGACAGTTGCGTGACAGAGGCTGCGGGATATCTCCATGAATTACCTCATAAGACAGGCAAAACCTGAGGAGTTTCAACTGTTTGGCGCCATCGAGGGCGCTGCCGGCAAGGCTTTCATCGAAGCGGGCCTTCCGGAGATCGCATCGCACGAGCCAACCGACATAAAATTCATCCGTGCCAACGCACGCAGCGGCGCCGTATTCGTCTCTGTACTGAACGATATGCCGGTCGGTTTCATCCTCGCCGCGCCTCTGGACCGGTCCATCCATATCTTCGAATTGTCGGTCCATCCGGATCACGGCCGCAAGGGTCTGGGGCGTTCGCTCGTCGAGGCCGTATGCGATTGGGCCAAGGAAAACGGGTCGAAAGCCGTCACTCTGTCGACCTTCCGCGACATCGCATGGAACGCACCGTTCTATGCCTCATGCGGCTTCAGGATCGTTCCCGAGGATGAGTGGACGCCGGCCCTCCTCCTCGCGCATTATCACGAGGACGACATCGGCCTGCCGCTCGACCGGCGATGCTTCATGCGCAAGGAACTCGTATAAACCATGGCGAAAAAGAAGCTCACGCATCTCGACGAGCATGGCGCCGCGCGCATGGTGGACGTATCGGCGAAAGCCGTCACCTCGCGCAGCGCGACGGCGAAAGGCCGCGTGACGATGAAACCGGCGACGCTGAAACTCATTCTCGAGGACGGCCTCAAGAAGGGAAACGCGCTCGAAGTCGCGCGTCTCGCGGGCATCATGGCGGCAAAGCGGACGGCCGATCTCATACCGCTTTGCCACCCGCTCGCCATAACCAAAGTCGAAGTCGAACTTCACGCCGACACCGCGCAAAACACTGTCGAAGTCGAGGCAACGGTGAAAGTTTCGGGCCAGACAGGTGTCGAAATGGAAGCGCTCACGGCGGTCAGCGTCGCCTGTCTCACGATCTACGACATGGCGAAGGCGGTCGACCGCGGCATGCGGATCGGCGACATAAGGCTGACGCACAAATCCGGCGGCAAGTCGGGCGACTACAAGGCGAAGTAGCATATGGCACAGCAACCTCTTCTTCCGGTCGAGGAAGCGCGGGCGCGCATTCTCTCCGCGCTTCATACCACCGAAAAGGAGAACGTCCCGCTCGCGCAAGCGCTTGGCCGCGTGCTCGCGGAAGAAGCGATCGCACGGCGCACACAGCCGCCCGCCGATCTTTCCGCGATGGATGGCTATGCCGTGCGCGCTGCCGATGTCTCCACGGTTCCCGTCCGTCTCAAGGTCGTCGGCATGGCGCCTGCGGGCGGTGCCCATGAAGAAAATCTGCGTGAGGGCGAAGCCGTCCGCATCTTCACCGGCGCGCCCTTGCCGCGCGGCGCCGATACCATCGTCATCCAGGAAGACACCTCGCGCGACGGCGATATCGTGATCGTCAACGAGGCGGCGAAAGCAGGTCAGCACGTCCGCGTCTGCGGTCTCGACTTCCGCACCGGCGATGCCGGCATGCCGGTCGGGCGCAAGCTCTCGCCCGCCGATATCGCGCTTGCCGCCGCCATGAACCTGCCGCTGCTCAGCGTTTACAGGCGGCCTGTCATCGCCTTCTTCTCGACCGGCGACGAGCTCGTGCGGCCGGGCTCCGAACCCGGTCCCAACCAGATCGTTTCGTCCAACAATGACGGGCTTGCGGCGCTCATCGTCGAGGCCGGCGGCATACCGCTCGATCTCGGCATCGCGCCCGACAAGGTCGGCAGCATCCGCGAAACGGCCAGCCGCGCGAAAGACGCCGACATGCTCGTCACGCTCGGCGGCGCTTCCGTCGGCGATCACGATCTGGTGCAGGAAGCGCTCACACCGCTCGGCCTCGACATCGACTTCTGGAAGGTCGCGATGCGGCCCGGAAAACCGCTGATGTTCGGCAAGCTCGGCGACCTGCCTATGCTCGGCCTACCGGGGAACCCCGTATCCGCGCTTGTCTGCGCTACCCTCTTCCTCCGTCCCGCCATCGTACGCATGCAGGGCGGCGACAGCGCCCTTCACACGACGCTCGCGCGGCTCGGCCGCGACCTGCCCGCGAACGGTCCCCGCGAAGACTACATCCGCGCCGGTCTCGACCACGTGCCGGGCGAACTCCACGTCGCCACACCCTTCGAGATTCAGGATAGTTCGATGCTCTCCGTCCTTTCGGGTGCTTCGTGCCTCATCGTCCGCCCGCCTCAGGCGCCCCCCCTCAAAGCGGGCGGAATCGTTACGGTTTTGCCGTTGCGCCGGTGAGTTATCCACAAATGCGCTTGACAGGATTGCGAGAACTAAACTAGAACAAGCTCCAACGTTTTTGTTTTGTTCCAAAGGGCCCTGCGCGGCTCAAAAGGACAACCGGAGGGGCTGAAGTCGATGCTGACACGCAAGCAACATGAGCTGCTTATGTTTATCCATGAGCGGATCAAGGAAGGCGGCGTTTCACCGAGCTTCGACGAAATGAAGGAGGCCCTGGACCTCCGTTCCAAGTCCGGCATTCACCGGCTCATCACGGCGCTGGAAGAGCGCGGTTTCATTCGCCGCCTGCCTCATCGCGCCCGCGCTCTCGAAATTCTCAAGCTTCCCGATGCGGCGTCGCCGAGCCTCGCCATGGCGCGCGGTCGCGGCTTCTCGCCGAGCGTTATCGAAGGCGGTGCGCAGCCTAAACCCACCAGCCGTGACCTCGCTCCGGCGCGAAGCGCCGGCGATACGATGACCCTTTCCGTCATGGGCCGGATTGCTGCCGGCACGCCGATCGAAGCGTTGCAGGAAGAAAGCCATCAGGTCAGCGTGCCTCTGAACCTTCTCGGGTCCGGAGAACATTATGCGCTCGAGGTCAAAGGCGATTCGATGATCGAGGCCGGTATCCTCGACGGCGATACGGTTCTCATCCAGCGCTGCGACACGGCAACGAGCGGCGACATCGTCGTTGCTCTCGTCGATGGTTACGAGGCTACCCTGAAGCGCCTGCGCAAGAAGGGGGATTCCATTGCGCTCGAAGCCGCAAACCCGGCATACGAGACGCGCATTTTCGGGCCTGACCGGGTGAAGGTGCAAGGGAAGCTCGTCGGGCTGTTGCGCCGCTACTGATTTTTGCGACGTTGAACCCATGGCCGGTCGCCGCGCGCTTCGAGCGCCGTTGCGACTGTAATCTCGCCGTCTTCGGCGAACGTCAACGTCGTCGCACCGTTTCTCCAGAAGCTGAAATAATCGAGCAGAAGCCGCGCCCCGCATTCGCGACGGAGGCGGTGTGGCACCGGCACCTTGGCGATCACGACATCGGCACGAGTGCAGTCCTCGACCGTCGCGGCGAGCGTCGCGGGAAAGGCGATGACCGGCTTCCCCATCTCTCTGTAGATGCATCCCTCGCCGTCGCAGTTGACAGCTTTCGATCTGGCCGCCTCGCGCGGACTTCTCCCGTCTCCGTCGTGCCGCAGCCATTGCTCCGCTGTATACGATGGACGCGAAGAGGTAAGCGCCAGCGCACCATCCGTTGTGCGAACGGCAAAGAGCGCCGCATCCCTGTCGATGAGCACGTCGGGCTTTCCAGCCGATCCCCAAAGCGCCAATCCCAATGCCATCGGCAGAACGCCCGCGAAGCGCCAGTTCTCCCGCCAGAGCGCGAGCCATAACCCGCCCAGTACCGTCAGAATCAAGGCATGGAGCGGTGCCTCCGGCACGAGACGGTCGGCGCCGCGCCAGCTCGCCACCTCATGTGCCACAAGCAACATTCCTTCCACACCCTTTCCCATCGCCCATAATGCGGGACCGTCCAAGCCGAACGGCATCAGCAGCAACGACAGAAGCGCCATCGGCATCACCACGATCCCGACCAGCGGCATTGCCGCCATGTTGCCTGCGAGACCGTAGAGAGCGATGCGGTTGAAGTGGTAGGCGGCGATGGCGCCGGTCGCGGCGCCCGCAACAATGCTCGTAAGCGCAATCCCGAGCACATACGTACCGGCGATGCCGGGCAAACTGCCAAGACCGCTCGTGCGCGGCCGCGACGTCCAGGTTCGCATTGTATTGCTCTCGTAGAATGCAATAAGTGCGATCACCGCCGCGAAAGACATCTGGAAGCTTGCGCCGATCAGGCTGTCCGGCCGCCACAGCAGGATGACCAGCGCGGCGAGCATGACGTTTCGCATGGTGAGCGCCGGACGATCGAGAAGAATGGCGATGAACATCAGACAGATCATGATCCATGCCCGCTGCGTGGCTATCGCCGCACCCGATATCAGCAGGTAGAAAGTTGCGCCGAAAAGCGCGGCGGCCGCCGCCCATTTCTTGATCGGGTAGCGGAGTGTCATCGAAGGAGAGAGCGCGAGAGCGGCACGAACAACCCAGAAGACAGAGCCGGCGAAGAGCACCATGTGCAGGCCCGATATCGACAGCACATGGAAGATACCCGCCGCGCGAAGGTCATCCGACACATGGTCCGGAATACTGGCCCGCTCTCCGTTTATAAGGGCGGCCGCCACCGCGCCGCTCGTGCCGCCTATGACCGAACGTATCCGCTCGCCGATCTTCATCCTCAGGTTTACGAGCATTGCCGGTATGTCGCCGGCCGGTGGCGACAACTCTTCCGGAACCGTATAGGCAAATCCCACTGCCCCCAGCCCCTCGAACCAGACCTGCCTGGCGAAATCGAAGCCGCCCGGCTGCACAGGTTCCGGCGGCGGCATGAGGCGGGCACGGAGCTGGACCGTAGCTCCCGGCCTCAGAACAGCCTCGCGCAGGCGGATATGGATCCGCACTTTCGCCGGCAGAGCGGCGGCGTCCAAACGGCCAAAAGAGCGGGGTGCAAGGATGGCGGACAGGCCGCCATTCTCATTGCTCTCCACGGCAATTACCTGCGCCACCAATGCGCCGGACATCGGCCGCTCGAGCACAGGTGCCGCTACCAGATGCGCTCGCAAGACGGCGGCGCCAAAACCGATGGCCAGGCAGAACAACGCTGCGGCGCATAGTGCAGATCCCGGCCGGCGGCGGACCAGCCAAAGCACAGTTGCCGTGACGGACAGGGCGACCGCCGCCGGCCATGCCGGCGGCTCGAAATCGAGTGAAAAATAGAGCGCCACGCCAGCGGCTACGAAAACCGGCGACCAAAGGAACAGCCTGTCGCCGTCTGCGGCAAACGACGCTCTCAGCCACTCTGCCCCCGCGCCAAGAGCATCGACAACGGCTCTCGCCCATCGGCCAGGCGAAAGTCTTCCCGGCGTACCGGCCTCTATTGTCACACTATTCCCCAAAGCCAGCCCGGGCATTCGACATGCCCTCAGGAGTCCCGCCTAACACCCTACCAACAAAGAACTTTTATGGCCCGATTCCGCGCTCATTTCGGGCTTACGCTGCGTTGCCGCGATGTGGTAGAAAAACCCCTGCCCCGCAGCGGACCCTAGGCATTGCGCCCTATTTTTCCGGGTCGAAGCTTGCCAACATTCAGTCGAGTTGCCTACCCGCGCGGCCGCGGCGCCGGATCGCAGGAGATCATGACGGAAAAGAAGACAGTCATCACCCGTTTCGCACCTTCCCCCACCGGTTATCTTCATATCGGGGGTGCCAGGACCGCGCTGTTCAACTGGTTGTTTGCACGCCACCACGGCGGTCAGTTCCTGCTGCGCATCGAGGATACGGATCGCGAACGGTCCACGGAATCGGCGATTGACGCCATTTTCGAGGGGCTTCGCTGGCTCGGACTCGACTGGGACAGCGAACCGGTCTTCCAGTTTTCGCGTGCCGCACGGCACGTCGAGGTCGTTCAGGAGCTGCTCCGGCGCGGCAAAGCTTATCATTGCTACGCGAGCCCGCAGGAGCTCGAGGAGATGCGCGAAAAGGCGCGCGCCGAAGGCCGCCCCATCCGCTATGACGGACGCTGGCGCGACCGCGATCCTTCAGACGCGCCGGCCGGCGTAAAGCCGGTGGTTCGCTTTCGTTCGCCAGACGAGGGCGAAACGATTGTCCACGACCACGTAATGGGGGAGGTACGCTTTCCCAACGAACAGTTCGACGACCTCATCATCCTGCGGAGCGACGGCACGCCCACCTACAATCTCTCCGTGGTAGTGGACGACCACGACATGGGAATTACCCAAGTCATCCGCGGCGACGATCATCTGACCAATGCCGGCCGGCAGAGCCAGATTTATGCAGCCCTCGACTGGCCGGTCCCCGAGTTCGCCCATGTCCCGCTGATCCACGGGCCCGACGGCGCAAAGCTTTCAAAGCGCCATGGCGCCCTCGGTGCCGAAGCCTATCGGGACCTCGGGTATCTGCCGGAGGCGATGCGAAACTATCTTGTCAGGCTCGGCTGGAGCCACGGCGACGATGAGGTGTTCTCGACCGAGCAGGCAATCGAGTGGTTCAACCTCGAAAGCATCGGACGGTCGCCTGCGCGTTTTGACTTTGCGAAGCTTGAAAGTCTGAACGGCCACTATATCCGTGAAGCCGACGATGAGCGGCTGACCGACGAAACAATCGCGTTGATGACGCGGCTGGAGGGCTGGAAAACGGACGAGACATTCCGGCGGAAACTGGTGGCGCTCATGCCGGGGCTCAAGGAGAGAGCGAAGACGCTGGTTGAACTCGGCAAAGGGGCCGCATTTCTGCTCGCACAGCGCCCGCTCACTTGTGACGACAAGGCCTTGCAGCTTCTCAATCCCGATGCGCGCGCATTGCTTGCGCGGCTGGTCAGCCGGCTCGAGGCACGCAACGACTGGGCGGTCAGCGATATCGAATCCACGGTACGCGCTTTCGCGGAGGACGAGAACCTCAAGCTCGGCAAAGTGGCACAGCCGCTGCGGGCCGCCGTAACCGGCAGCACCGTCTCGCCGCCCATATTCGATGTGCTGGCGACCCTCGGGCGCGAAGAAGCGCTGGGACGAATCAAGGATCAGGCCGCCTGACATCCGTGCTTTTGCGGATCGCGGCGGCGCGACGGTATGATGTTTAACAAACTGCCCGGCTCTACCGCCGAAACGCGGTGCACCGGCCGGCCAAACAGGAACAGGTAGGCAGGTATGACAAAATTCGGAACCAAAGCCGGCGCGATTTCAACCGCGACCCTTTCGGTGGACGGCAAGTCTTACGAATTGCCGATCTACGGCGGTTCTCTCGGCCCGAGCGTCGTGGATATTTCCACTCTCTACGGCAAGAGCGGACACTTCACCTACGATCCGGGCTTCACCTCCACGGCGAGCTGCGAGTCCGATATTACCTATATCGACGGTGAAGAAGGTGTTCTGCTTTATCGTGGCTATCCGATCGACCAGCTGGCCGATCACGGCAACTTCATCGAGACCTGCTTTCTGTTGCTGAACGGCGATCTGCCGACCGCGGAGGAATACCGGGAGTTCGAGCGCGCCATCACCATGCACACAATGGTGCATGAGCAGATGACGTTTTTCCTTCGCGGCTTCCGCCGGGATGCGCATCCGATGGCGATTATGTGCGGCATGGTCGGGGCGCTGTCGGCTTTCTATCATGACTCCACCGACATCAACGATCCGACGCAGCGCATGATCGCGAGCCGTCGCCTGATCGCGAAGATGCCGACGATCGCCGCCATGGCCTATAAGTACTCAGCAGGCCAGCCGATCGTCTATCCGCGTAACGATCTCGACTACGCGGAGAATTTCCTGCACATGTGCTTCTCGGTTCCGGCCGAGCAATACAAGGTGGACCCGATCCTCGCTCGTGCGATGGATCGCATTTTTATCCTTCATGCCGATCACGAACAGAACGCATCGACTTCCACGGTGCGTCTTGCAGGTTCGTCCGGCGCAAATCCCTTTGCCTGCATAGCTGCCGGCATCGCCTGCCTGTGGGGCCCCGCGCATGGCGGTGCCAACGAAGCAGCCTTGAACATGCTCGAGCAGATTGGAACCGTCGACCGCATCCCGGAATTCATCAAGCGCGCGAAGGACAAGAACGATCCCTTCCGCCTGATGGGCTTCGGTCACCGCGTCTACAAGAATTACGATCCGCGCGCGCGCGTGATGCAGCAGACCTGCCACGAAGTTCTCAATGTCCTCGGCATCAAGGACGATCCGATGCTGGACGTCGCGCTGGAACTCGAGAAAATCGCGCTCAACGACGAGTATTTCGTCGAGAAGAAACTCTACCCGAACATCGACTTCTATTCAGGCATCACGCTGAAGGCGATGGGCTTCCCGACAACGATGTTCACCGTTCTCTTCGCGCTCGCGCGTACTGTGGGGTGGGTCGCGCAATGGAACGAGATGATCGAAGATCCGGGTCAGCGTATCGGCCGCCCGCGCCAGCTCTATACGGGTGCGCCGCGCCGCGACTATGTCGACGTCGGCAAGCGTAAATAAACGCAATCGCCAACAAGAAAGGCGCTTCCAATGGAAGCGCCTTTTTTGTTTCAAGCCGGCGAGGCGGGTCTCTCCAGCAAGTCCAGCACCGCCCGGGCCGCACGGCGGCTCGGCGGCTCGCCGTCCACCCCCATGCGAACCCGCACCTCTTCAAGATCGGCCAGGGCTCGCCTCCGCTCCAGCGTATCGCTCATCAGCGGCCTTAGTCCTCCCAGCAGATATTCCGGCGTACAACGGCTCTGAAGATATTCACGCACTGACGGCCGATCGAGAATGAGGTTTATGAGAACGACCGATGGCACCTTGAGCACGCTGAGTGCGAACCAGCCAACCAGTGCTTCGGCGCGATAGGCAATCACCATGGGAACGCGCGCAAGACCGAGTTCGAGCGCGACGGTGCCAGAAGCGGCGAGCGCGGCCGTTCCCGCATCGAAAGCCGCGCGCCGATCTTCATCGTTCTCGATAATTTCGGCAGGCACGGACCAACGTCGGACCGATTCCTCCACGAGACGGCGGACATGAGGGACGGTCGGAACAATTACCTTAAGCGATGGCATCTCTTCCGTGAGCTTTGATACCACCTCGCCGAAGATGCCGATCAAATGCTTTACCTCATTGACCCTGCTGCCGGGCAATACCAGCAGCACCGGCTCGTCCGGAGCGATGCCGCGCGCGGCGCGAAAGCGCGCGCCGCTTCCTTCGTCAGGCATGCGATGGATCGCCGGATGGCCGACATATACGCAATCGACGCCGGCTTGCTTCAGGAATGCCGGCTCAAACGGTAAAAGGGCAAGCACGCGACGAATATACTTGGCCATAGCGCGCGCGCGTCCCTGACGCCACGCCCAGACGCTGGGTAGAACATAGTCGACGATGGGTATAGACGGAGCGCGTCGCGCAACGCGCTTCGCCACCATGTGGGTAAATTCCGGACTGTCGATGACGACGAGAATATCCGGCTTATGTTCGACAGCATGCCGGACCGTTTGCCAAATCCGGTGCAAGATCAGGGGAAGGCGGGGGACAATTTCTCTCGGTCCCATCACGGCTATGTCCGACATGGGGAATATCGACGCAAGCCCCTCTCTCTCCATGCGCGGGCCGCCGACACCCGAGATGCGCAATGACCGACCCGATATCTCTCTCAGCGCAACCATCAAGTCGGCGCCCAGCGCATCGCCGGAAGTCTCGCCTGCGACGAGCATGATGTGGAGTTCGTTCGCTTTGTCCAAGGTCACAGCGAACCCTTTTCGATGCGTGCTCTGCCGAGCCCCACGACGAAAAGTCCCTTTGCATTGGCGACGCGTGCCACCGCTTCCCCGTCAACGACAAGCGTTCCGCCTGCCTCCACGGCGATGCCCGCCAAACCGGCGGCAGCGGCGTTCTCGACGGTTTCAACTCCAATGGTCGGCATATCGACGCGCCGTTCTTGTCCCGGCTTTGACAGCTTCACGAGCACACCGTCCGGCGCCTCCGGCCGTCCTCTCAGTTCCGGTGCAAGCCGCGCCACGCGGCGCAGCATCTCGTCCGTTCCCTCTGCGGCTTCGAGAGCGAGAATGATCCCCCGGCACGCGACAGCTCCTTGTCCGATGTCCAGAGCCCCTATGGCAAGAGCCGCGCGAACGGCGATGTCGATATCCTTCTCTTGCTGATCCGAGGGCGCGACACGCGTGAGTAAGGCTTCCGGCATCAGCAGGCTGGCAGCTATCTCATGAGCGCCGACCACATGGAAACCGTGCTCTTTCTCGAAAAATTCCGCGAGGCCGCGGAGGAGTCCGTCGTCGCCGGCCTTCATCCAGCGGGCGACGCGGGGCAGCAGCTTCATGCCCGTCACATCCAGACCCAGCTTGCTCAGGTCGGGCCGTTTGATGCCGCCAATCAGAACGATGTCCTGACAACCGGCCTCCTTCAGCAAGCGGAGGAATTCGCCCATAGCTCCAATTCGGACCCAGGCGTGAGGAAAGCGCGCAATGTCGCTGCTTGCAGCACCTTCAATGCCGACGATGAAAACCTCGCGCCCCGCAGCTTGCGCCGCTTCGGCCAAAGCTATCGGCAAGGGTCCGGCGCCTGCCGCTATGCCGAGTTTTCGAGGTTTTTCAACGGTCGTCATTCAACCCGTTTTCATGCGGTCCGGTCATGCCGGGGCATACAAATCGCGCGGTCGGATTCGGCGCGGATGAAATCGACGATCTCCATTACTTCCGGCTGATCGGCAAACCTTTCGGCGACGTTTTCCACGCGGCCGCGTAGAGTACCGCTCTCGGAAAAGAGAAATGTATACGCCTCCCGCATCGCCTGAATTTTTTCACGGGAAAAGCCGCGCCGCTTCAATCCAACGAGATTGAGTCCCATGAGGTTGGCGCGATTTCCGACGACGAGACCATAGGGAATGACATCGTTCTCGACAGCGCTCATTCCGCCAACGAAGGCGTGCTTGCCGACACGGCCGAATTGATGCAAGGCGGCGCCGCCACCGAAGATGACAAAATCTCCGATCTTGCAATGTCCCGCCAACATGACGTTGTTCGAGAACACCACGTGGTCGCCAATGATCGAGTCGTGTCCGACATGCGCGCTCGCCAGGAAGGCGCAGTGATTACCGACACGGGTCAGCATACCGCCACCTTCCGTTCCCGGGTTCATCGTCACGTGTTCGCGTATGAGGTTGTCCGTTCCGATCTCGAGCGTACTCGGCTCGCCTTTATACTTCAGGTCTTGCGGTGGATGACCGATGGAAGCAAAAGAATATATCTGCGTGCGCGCACCGATGCTCGTGCGCCCTTCGATAACCACGTGGGAATGGAGCACCACGCCTTCGGCGAGTGTGACATTCGGACCAACGACACAGTAGGGGCCCACCGTCACATCCGACGCAATCTGTGCTTTTCGATCGACAATGGCGGTCGGATGAATCCCGTTCATTTCGGCCCCAGACCGGCGATCATCGCACCGAGGTCGCACTCGGCAACCAGCTGTCCGTTGACCCGGCCTTCGCCATGATATTTCCAGACCGAACCGCGACTCTGAAGCTTCGTCACGTGAACATGAAGTACGTCTCCCGGCACCACCGGTTTGCGAAAACGCGCGCGGTCGACGGTCATGAAATAGACGAGTTGGTTGCTGCCGGAGGTACCGAGATGATTGATAACGAGCGCCCCAGCGGTCTGCGCCATTGCCTCCACAATTAATACGCCCGGCATTACCGGATGACCCGGGAAATGCCCTTGAAAGAATGGCTCGTTGTTGGTGACGTTCTTGATGCCAATGGCGGACTCATCACCCTTCATTTCAATGATCCGGTCGATCATCAGCATCGGATAGCGATGGGGAAGAAGTTCCAAAACCCGACTAATATCGGCGCTATCAAGCTTCTCCGACGCTTCAACTTCGCTCATACGTTAATCCTTCCCGGCCCCACGCCATAACCATGTCACTCGCCTGGCTTGCTGTCCGCCTTGCGCCGCCGCCCGAGCTTGCGCAGCTCCACCACCTCACGCCGCCATTCCGCAATGGGCTTTGCCGGCACTCCGCCATACTGTTGGCCGGGCGGCACGTCGTGAACTACCGCACCGCGTGCCGCGATCTGAGCACCCGAATTTATCGTCAAATGGCCAGTCACACCGACCTGAGCCGCGAGAACGACAAAATCGCCGAGCTTGGCGCTCCCCGCAATCCCCGTCTGGGCAACGACAATACAGCTCCGCCCGATTTCCACGTTGTGGCCGATCTGAACAAGATTATCAATCTTGGTGCCTTCACCGATTACCGTGTCCGGACCGGCGCCGCGATCGACCGTGGAGTTGGCCCCGATCTCAACATCGTCCTGAATAATGACACGGCCCAACTGCGGCACTTTCTCATGTCGCGGCAGGCCCATGGCGAAACCAAAGCCATCCTGACCTATACGCACGCCAGGATGAAGCATCACCCGGTCTCCGATATGCGCGTGACTGATGGTGACGTTCGGTCCGATAAAGCAATCCTTGCCGACGGTGCAGCCCTTGCCGATGCTGGTGTTCGTGCCGACGACGGTGTTATTTCCTATCTCGACATTCGCTCCAACCGTAACACTAGGCTCAATCGTCACGCCGCTCCCGACTTTCGCAGTCGGATGAATGGCAGCCCGCGGATCAACCTTGCCGCGCTCACCGAATGTGTCGGCCCCGTGTGCTTCATCCGGATGAAACATCTGTGCGGCCAGCGCGTAGGCTCGATAGGGCTGCTCGGAAACAAGCAGCGCAACCTTCGGGGGCGCGCGATCCACAAAGCGGGGGTGAACAATGCAAGCGCCCGCTGCTGTCGCATGGAAGGCGTCAGCATATTTGGGATTATCGAGGAAGCTCAGGTCGTCGGCACCGGCCGCATCAAGGGGCGCGACACCGCTCACCCGACGGTTGGTGTCGGCATTGTCAGCAAGCGTCGATCCGATACGCTCGGCGATCTCGCCGAGCGACAAAGGTTTGCCTGTCGCAAAGAAGCGTTTATCAGCCATGGCCGTCGCATCTCGGCCGCCGGAGCCCGGCGCGCCTGTCCACTATACTGCTATTGAGCTTTTTTCTGCTCGGCGGCCAGTTCCTCGGGAGTCACCGGCTTTACTTCAACCGTCGCCAACCTTTCGTTGAGGCGCTTGAGCACTTCAGCGGAGATATCGAGATCGGCACCGCCTGCCAGTACGACAGATTGGTCGAAGAGCACCGTGCCACCCTTTTCCCTCAGGACTTCCGCAAAAATCGGCCGAAGTGCCGCTTCGACTTTTGCATTAGCTCTCTGCAGGCCCAGCTGGAGCGCCTGCCCTTTTCGCTGCATGGATTGTTGAAACTCCGCCTCGCGCTTCTGCAGCGCCTGGAATTTCTTCTGCAGATCCTCCTGAGACAGGAGCGCCCGCTCATCGCTCAATTTCTTTGCGTCGGCCTGAAGGGCGTCATCCGTCTTCTTGCCTTCGGCTTGAAGCTTCTTCGCCTGATCCTCAAATTGACTGCGAACACTCTGTCCGACTTTCGACTGAGAGAATACTGCCTCCGTGTCGACGATAAATATGACAGCAGGCGTTGCCGCCGCTGAAACCGACGGCTGAATCATGCCCAGCCCCATCGTCAGGGCAAAGGCGGCCACGAGACGCGAAACAACTAACTTGGACTTCATTTCCGAACGCCCCTCTCGAGCTTTTGTTGCAGGCCTGCTGTCGCGACCCATTAGAACGATGTACCCGCGCTGAAGCGGAAAGCTTCCTTTTCATCATAAGGTTCGTCCAGCAGAACCTGCGCGAGGTCGAGCCGGATAGGACCAAACGGCGACTGCCAATAAAGACTGACACCCACCGATGCGCGGGGGGAAAAATCATCCTCAATACCGGGATAAAGCGTCCTGTCGTAATCGGACATGCCGATGAAACCTGCATCCGTGAACACGGAAGTCTTGATGCCCAGCGCTTCCGGCAGACCATTCGGGAACGACAGCTCCGCGGTACCAAAGATATAAGCGGTGGCGCCGACAGCATCCTTATTGGAAGACGTCACGTCGCGGGGACCGACGCCTCCTCGGGCGAAACCTCTGATATTATTTCCGCCTTTGAAGAAATGGTCATTCAAAGGCACGTCGTCGCCAATGCCCTGAATATACCCGCCGTCAATACGCCAACTCGTCAGGAAGTCTTTCGACAACTGGTAGTAGTAACGGGTGAGGATTTCCGTCGACACGTAACGGACCGACCCCCCAAGGCCAGCGAAATTCTGGGTGAACAGGAAATCCCAGCCCCCTGTCGGCTCAACCGGATCGTTTCGATTATCGTAGTAATAGTCATACCCGACGATTGAACGATATTCGGTTCCTTCGGCATCTTTGATAATTGGAGAAACGCAATAATCACCCGGCACGAGAGCGGGGTCGCTACACGAGAGATATCGGACGTTGAAAATTTCGTCGAGGCGGAACTGATACCTCGCGAGAAAGCGACTCTTTTCGGATAGCGGGAAACCAAATCGAAGACCAAAGCCCTGAGAACGAGAGTCGAATGAAGATTCGTTCTGGAAATTGGTCTCGCTGCCGAAGAGGTCGAAGCCGCCAAGAAGATCGCGGTCCAGGAAATATGGATCGGTGTAATGAAACTCGATCAACTGACGGCGCTTCGAAATCGACAGTGCTGTGCTGAGCTGCAAGCCGCGCCCTAGGAAATTCCGCTCCGAGAGCTGAATACCTGCAACAGCATTGTCGAGGGTCGAAAAACCGGCACTGAGCGAGAGCGATCCTGTCGACTGTTCCTGAACATCGACATTGATGATCGTCTTGTCCGGGGCCGAGCCAGGACTTTGCGCTATCTCCACCTTGCTGAAGTACTGAAGCGCACGAATATTCTTTTCCGACTTGTCGAGAAGTACCTTGTTGAAAGCATCGCCTTCCGCCATCCGCATCTGGCGCCGGACAACTTTGTCCAAGGTGCGCGAGTTGCCGGTGATGTTGATCCGCTCGACATAGACACGCGGCCCCTCGGTGATCTGGAATGTGAGATCGATCACACGTTCATCGCGACGACGTTTGATCCGCGGACGTACTTCTGCGAAAGCATATCCGCTGGTACCGGCGGCAAAAGTCAGCTTATCGATCGTTTCATCGATAAGCCCGGCATTGTAGGTATCTCCGGACTTCGGCAACAGGAGAGTCTCAAGCTCTTCCTTGTTCAATTTGTCGAGTTCGGTCGTCACCGCGACGTCGCCAAACTCGTATACTTCACCTTCGTCCACAGTAAACGTGATATGGAAGGCCGCGTCACCACGGCTCAGGTCGGCGACGGCGGAAACAACGCGGAAATCGGCGTAACCGCGTTGCAGGTAGTAACGCCGGAGCAGCTCCCGATCATAAGTAAGGCGGTCGGGGTCGTAGCTGTCCGAAGACGACAGGAATTTCCACCATGCGGATTCACTGGTCGAAATGACCTCACGCAAGGTACCGTCGCTGAACTCAGCATTTCCGATGAAGTTGATCGATGCAATCTTGGTCTTCGGGCCTTCGGTTATTTCGAACACCAGATCCACACGGTTCTGGGGAAGCTGGATAACCTTTGGTTCGACGGTGGCGGAGAACCGCCCGCTGCGCCGGTATAGTTCGATCATCCTCGTCACATCGCCCTGCACTTTTGCCCGCGTATAGACAATACGCGGTTGAAGCTGCACTTCCTTTTGAAGGTCTTCCTCCTTCAAGGCGCTGTTGCCCTCGAAGGCGACGCGATTGACGATCGGGTTCTCGACAACGGAGACAATGAGACGCGAGCCATCCAGATGCATGGTGATGTCGGCGAAGAGGCCCGTGCCGAAGAGCTGCTTGAGCGACTGGTCGGCCACTTCCGGATCGTAGGGCATCCCCGGAGTGAGCAGCATATAGGACCTGACAGTCTCCGCCTCGATGCGCTGGTTACCCTGAACCACAATTTCGCTGATGTTCGGCTCCGCAGCGTGTGCGGCAGTGATACCGACGAGTCCGCTCACCCCGCCGACGCTACCGGCGAAAAGCAATGCAAGGAGAAGCGCCGAAAAGATGCTCCGCACACGCGTCTCTCTGGTCTGGTAACCGGCCAGTCGCCCCATCTCGTCCCCTAACCTGTCACGTTGCACCGGGTGCCTAAACGCCCGCGCGAAAACCATTCCCCGCCGCAGCAGATCCGTCGCCGCTCCGGCAATCAACTGAACAAACCACTCAGAAACGAAAAAACCTGAAGATGAACCAGGTCGTTCCACGTGGCAAAAACCATCAACATCATGACCAGCGCCAAGCCGATCCGGAAGCCATACTCCTGCGCCTGCTCACCCAATGGACGTCCGCGAACCGCCTCCACCGCGTAGTACAGAAGATGACCGCCATCAAGCATCGGCACAGGAAAGAGGTTCAGCAATCCGATACTGACAGAAAGCATCGCCGTCATGCTGATGAGCGCAGCGAAGCCGATCGTTGCGACCTGACCCGAAACTTGCGCAATACGCAATGGGCCGCCCAACTGATCGGCGTCTTCCGTACCCGTGAAGATGCCCCCGATATAGCTCAGCGTACGCTCAGCAACGAACCATGTTTCCTTGGCGCCAAGCCAAAGCGCCGTTACCGGATCGCTGCGCACAATTTCAACATTGCCGCTGTCTATGTGTCGCACGATGCCCAGCATCGCGATGCGATGCACATTGCCAAAGCGGTCGGTAATCTCCTGCACCTGAGGCGTAGCCTCCAGAGCAAGCGTTTCACCGCCTCGTACTACCTCAAAGCGAAGTTCGCTACCGCTGTTCGTGGAGACGATCCGCTGCATCTCCTCGAAACTTGCGATCGGGTTTCCGTTGATCGTGAGGATGCGATCGCCTGCCGCAAAGCCAGCCACAGCAGCGGCACTGTCCGGACGAACGTCGTCCACAACCGGCGTAGCTATGCTTCGTCCGACAAAAGTGAAGATGCCGGCAAAAATGACGGTCGCCAGAATGAAGTTCGCAATCGGACCGGCCGCCACGACCGCGGCGCGTTGCGGCAGCGGCTTGAAGTGAAACAGCCCCGCGCGCTCCGCAACGGGTGTTTGCTCGAGTTGCTGCCGGTTAGGCACGCTTGCAGCATTTTCGTCGCCAGCAAACTTGACGTAACCGCCCAGCGGAATCCAACTCACCTTCCAGCGCGTGCCGTGGCGGTCGTTCCATCCAACGATCTCGCGGCCGAACCCGATCGAAAATGTGCTGACTTTCACGCCGCACCAGCGGGCTACCGCGAAATGCCCAAGTTCGTGGAAGAAGACCACAACCGTCAAAACAAACAGGAAAGGAATGAGGTAGCTCCAGAGCGATTCTCCGAAGCCCCCGATGCCTGTTAGCAAATCCATCGCGTTCAAGCTGTTATCCCACACAAAAGCGGCCCCGGGTGCCTCGTCTCAGATGCATCCGAACCGTTTCCCCCATAGCACATGTCGCACCCCCGCCCGTCAGCGACTCGAGGGTACCGACAGACACAGACTACGTCAGCGCACGCGACTTTGCACCCATTCCTCTGCCTTGAGCCGGGCAATTCGGTCAATTTCATAAACGGCATCAAGGTCTGAGGGGGCACCGGTCATTCCGGCCCCGGTCGCCAACACCGCGTCAACCGCCGCCGCAATATCGAGAAAACCGATCCTGCGGTCGAGAAATGCGGCCACGGCCACTTCATTCGCGGCATTCAACACGGTCGAGGCGGCGGCCCCGGCACACAGGGCTTCCCTTGCGAGGGCGAGGGCCGGAAACCTTTTTAAATCAGGAGCTTCGAAGGTTAATTGCCCGATCTGGGCAAGGTCGAGCCGCGCGCAGGGTGTAACCATCCTGCCGGGCCATGCCAAGGCGTAGGCAATCGGAGTGCGCATGTCCGGCGATCCGAGCTGTGCAAGCACGGAGCCGTCCACATACGCCACCATGCTGTGAACGATGGATTCCGGGTGAATGATGACATCCAGACGGGGCTCGCCCACCGGGAACAGATAATGCGCCTCGATCAGTTCAAGGCCCTTGTTCATGAGCGTGGCGGAGTCGACCGAAATCTTCGCCCCCATATCCCAGCGGGGATGGGCCACGGCCTGCTCCGGACTGGCCTTCGCCATGTCAGCCACAGTCCATGTTCTGAAGGGCCCGCCCGAGGCGGTCAGGACGATCTTGTCCACGGACTCGAGCCGCGTGGCGTCCAGCACCTGAAATATGGCGTTGTGTTCGGAATCGACGGGCAGCAATGTCGCACCGGATTTCGTTACTTCCTCAAGGAAAAGCGGTCCGGCTGAAACGAGGCACTCCTTGTTGGCGAGAGCAACACAGCCTCCGCGGCGGACCGCCGCAAGCGTCGGTGCGAGACCGGCTGCGCCAACGATGCCCGCCATCACCCAATCCGCCGGGCGGCTTGCGGCGTCGACCACGGCTTTCGGGCCCGATGCGACTTCGATGCCGGTCCCCTCCAACCCCTCCTTGAGTTCCTCGTAGTGGCGGGGGTCCGCTATGACCGCGAGCTGCGGCCGATGCATACGCGCCTGCTCTATAAGCAAGCGGACATTTCTGTGTGCCGTGAGGGCTACCAGTTCGAAGCGGCCTCTGTCCCGCGCGACGAGATCAAGCGTCGAACACCCTATAGAACCGGTCGAACCGAGGATGGTGACGCTCTTGACCCCGCCCCCGAAGACGCGGTCAGGGACTTTCGCTTCTCCCTTTTGTGCCGCAGCGATCAGGGCCAAATCAAAACTCCTGCCGCCGGCTCGGCGGAATTATGTATCAGGGCCAGGATAGCGGCCCCGACAGCGACCGCAACGAGACCGTCCACCCGGTCCAGAATACCGCCATGTCCGGGTATCAGCGTACCGGAATCCTTTACACCCGCCCTGCGTTTCAAGGCGGATTCCGCAAAGTCGCCAACCTGTTCGAGAACAGCGAGTGCCGCTGCGATCAGCGCAAGCAGGAGGGGCGCCCCCTCGCCGATCCATAGCGATGTAACGATCGCGACAATCATGGCGCCGAGGATGCCGCCGACAAGGCCTGCCCAGGTCTTTTTAGGAGAAATGCGGGGGGCAAGCTTCGGGCCGCCGATAAACCGGCCCGCAAAGTAGGCGCATATATCGATCGCCCAAACCGTTGCGAGGAGCCAGAAAACGACGGCAAGCCCCAAGGCGGAATCCGCGCGCAGCCAGATCAGGGAGATCAGCGGCAGAAGCAGATAAGGATAGGCGATCAACGCCGGCCAAAGCTCGTCACGTGTCCAACTCCTCGCCGCCAGCGCGAAGGCAAGGCCGGCGGCGGCAGCCGCGAGCGCGGCGGCGGTAAGCCCGACCGATGCGAGCGCGACAACAACAAGCGCCGTGCCCGCGAGAAGCGCAGTACGGCGCGGGCCGCCGCCGCCAAACAGCAGGCCTGCGATTTCATGCGCCATCAGAACGGCGGCGAGCGCCAGCAGCAGGGAGAATGCCCATCCGCCCAGCCACACGGCGCCAAGCACGACAGGCGCCAGAACCAGCGCCGAAACAATCCTCACGCGAAGGTCACTCGCCTTGGGCGCCATAGGTTCGGGCCGCGGTATATCCTGCTGGCCGTTCATGTCTTGCCGCCGGCGTCGGTTTCCCCGACGGCTCCGAAACGGCGGCTGCGGCGCTGATATTCCGCTACGGCGTCGCGTAAACAGTCGGGGGTGAAATCAGGCCAGAAAGCATCCGTGAAAACCAACTCCGAATAGGCGCTTTGCCATATCAGAAAGTTTGAGAGACGTTTTTCACCGCTCGTACGGATGATGAGATCCGGGTCGGGCAAGCCGGCCGTATCCAGGAATCCCGAGACGGTTTCCGGCGTAATGGTTTCGGGATCGAGCCGCCCCGCCTTGACCTCATAAGCCATACGGCGAGCGGCAGACGCGATTTCGTTCTGGCCGCCGTAATTGAAGGCGATGACGAGTTTGAGTTTTTCGTTGTTGCGGGTCAGCGTTTCGGCTTCGTCGATGAGAGCCACGATGTCGGCGTCAAGATGGTCACGGTCGCCGATGACCCGGACCCGCACGCCGTTCTGATGGAGTTCAGCCAGATCGCGTCTGATGAACAGCCTCAAGAGCCCCATGAGGTCGTTGACCTCCTCGACGGGTCTTTTCCAGTTCTCGGAACTGAAGCCATAAAGCGTCAGATATTCGATACCGAGGTCGCCGGCCGCGCGGACAATCACACGGACGGTTTCGACGCCCTGGCGATGACCGGCGGCGCGCGGCAGGTGGCGCTTTGCCGCCCAACGACCGTTGCCATCCATGATGATGGCAACGTGCCGGGGCGGCTTGCCCGGCGCAACATCGCTCATCTTCTGGCTGGACGTCAGCATCATGCCCTCAGGTTTTCGCTTTCGAATACATACGTTTAACGTCCAACCCCGATGTCACCAATGAGATGTGAGAGCGCTCACACCTGCATGATGTCGGCCTCCTTGTGCGACAACGCTGCATCGATCTCCGCGACGATCTTGTCCGTCAACTTCTGAACCTTGTCTGCCCAGGTTTTGTGATCGTCCTGACTCATGTGTGAGTCTTTTTCGAGGCGCTTCAATTCATCCATGGCGTCCCGGCGCACGTTACGCACTGCGATACGGGCCTGTTCCGTATACTTGGCCGCGATCTTGGTCAGTTCCGCCCGGCGTTCCTGATTGAGTTCCGGTATGGGCAGACGGATCAGCATGCCATCGACGTTGGGATTGAGGCCAAGGCCCGAATTCCGGATAGCCTTCTCCACGGCCGACACCATTCCCTTGTCCCATACCTGCACCGTCAACATGCGCGGTTCGGGAACACCGATCGTGCCTACCTGATTGATCGGCATGCTCTGACCGTAGGCCTCAACGACAATCGGCTCCAGAAGGCTCGCTGTCGCTCGGCCGGTACGAAGGCCCGCGAATTCCTGCTTGAGCGACTGAAGCGCGCCGCGCATCCGGCGTTCGGTATCGTCGAGGTCGAAAGTAGTGTCAGCCATTTCCTGTCCTTTTTCTGGTCCGGCTCAGGCCGCGTCGGAGATTATGGTGCAGCGGCCGTTCCCGGTGAGAACTTCCGCGAAGCCGCCCGGCTCGTCGATCGAATAGACGATGATCGGTATGGCATTTTCGCGCGCCAGGGCGATCGCCGAAGCATCCATGACCTTCAGATCGCGCGAAAGCACATCCATATAGGTCAGCCGGTCGTAGCGTTCCGCGTTGGGCACCTTGTGGGGATCTGCCGAATAGACGCCGTCTACCTGGGTTCCCTTGAGCAGTGCGTCGCAGCCCATTTCGACGGCGCGGAGAGCGGCAGCAGTATCGGTCGTGAAGAAGGGGTTGCCCGTGCCAGCCGCGAATATCACGACGCGGCCCTTTTCCATATGGCGGACGGCCCGGCGCCGGATATAGGGCTCGCAGACCGTCATCATGGGGATTGCCGACTGAACACGGGTCGGCACGCCGATTGCCTCAAGTGCCGTCTGCATGGCGAGCGCGTTCATGACGGTGGCAAGCATGCCCATGTAGTCGGCGCTGGCGCGTTCCATCCCCTTGGCGGCGCCGGAGAGGCCGCGAAATATGTTGCCGCCGCCGATGACGAGGCAAACCTGAACGCCGGCGTCGATGGCCTGCTTTATGTCGCGCGCGATGCGGTCGACCGTATCTAGGTCGATTCCGTATTGGGTTGGGCCCATCAAAGCCTCTCCCGAAACCTTGAGAAGAACGCGCGAATAGAGCGTTTTATCAGACATTTACAGCGTTCCGTTGCGGCTGGCCCTGAGGCCGTTTCCGGGCGTCTGCCGATGCGGGCCCGAATCCCCACAGGCATCCAGTGACAATAACGCCCCCAGCACCGTCTGGCGAAGGGGGCGTTACTTCAATCGGCAATTCGTCTCAGCCGCGTGCGGCAGCCGCTACTTCGGCCGCGAAATCCGACTCTTCCTTTTCGATGCCCTCGCCGAGAGCGAAGCGCAGGAAGCCGACGACCGTAATAGGAGCGCCCACATCGGCTTCGGCGGCCTTCACGGCCTTTTCGACCGTGTCGTCGGGATTGATGACGAAGGCCTGCGAAAGCAGCACGACTTCCTCATAGAACTTGCGGATACGGCCCTCGACCATCTTCTCGATGATGTTCTCGGGACGGCCGGATTCTCTCGCCTCGGCGATCAGGACGTTGCGCTCGCGCTCGACAAGGGCCGGGTCCATATCTTCCTTGCGCGTCGCCAGCGGGTTCGTGGCGGCGATGTGCATGGCGATCTGGCGGCCGAGCTCGAGGAGCTTCGCCTTGTCGCCCTTGGACTCCAGCCCGACCAGCACACCGATCTTGCCGAGGCCCGGCACGACCTGGCTGTGGACATAGGCGGCGACGGCGCCGTCATCGACGGAGATATAGCCGGCGCGGCGAACGTTCATGTTTTCGCCGATTGTGCCAACCATTTCCGTCACATAGTCCTTCACCGACTTCGACGAACCCGGGTAGCTCGAAGCCACCAGCTTGTCGAAATCGCCTTCGACCGAGAGCGCGGCCGAGGCAACGTCGGAAACCATTTTCTGGAACTGCTCGTTGCGCGCCACGAAGTCCGTCTCGGAATTGACTTCGACGATCGCGCCGGCGGTGCCCTTCGCGACAACGCCGATAAGGCCTTCGGCGGCCACGCGGCCTGCCTTTTTGGCGGCTTTCGCCAAGCCCTTGGTGCGCAGCCAGTCGATAGCGGCTTCCATGTCGCCGCCCGTTTCGGTGAGGGCGGATTTGCAATCCATCATGCCTGCGCCGGTGGTCTCGCGCAGTTGTTTCACCATGCTCGCGGTGATTTCAGCCATCGGATGTCCTCGAAGTTGTCGGGTCGCCCCGGCACAAGGCCGGGGCTATCGTATTGAATCCGTTGCCTTATCAGGCTTCGGCGGCGGCCGGAATATCGACCACGGGTTCGGCTTCGGCACCGACATCGACGCCGGAAGCCGAATGGCTCTGCGAGATGCCGTCGATGACCGCGCGCGAGACCAGATCGCAATAAAGGCTGATCGCACGGGCCGCGTCGTCATTGCCGGGAACCGGGAACGCGATGCCGTCGGGGTTCGAGTTGGAATCGAGGATCGCGACGACGGGGATACCCAGTTTGCGGGCTTCCTGGATCGCGATCTCTTCCTTGTTGGTGTCGATGACGAAGATCAGGTCGGGCAGGCCGCCCATGTCCTTGATGCCGCCGATGGCGCGTTCAAGCTTGTCGCGCTCACGGGTCAGATTCAGAACTTCCTTTTTCGTCAAGCCCTTAGCTTCGCCAACGAGCATCTCGTCGAGCTGGCGCAGGCGCCGGATCGAATTCGAAATGGTCTTCCAGTTGGTCAGCATGCCACCGAGCCAGCGGTGGTTGATGTAGTACTGGGCGCACTGGCGGGCAGCGGCGGCGACGGGGTCCGACGCCTGGCGCTTGGTACCGACGAAGAGCACGCGGCCGCCACCGGCGACGACGTCGCGGACGGTGACGAGAGCCTGATGCAGAAGCGGAACCGTCTGCGCCAAGTCTATGATATGAATGTTGTTTCGGCTGCCGAAGAGGAAGTGCTCCATCTTCGGATTCCAGCGGTGGGTCTGGTGGCCGAAGTGAACGCCGGCTTCCAGCAATTGACGCATAGAGAAATCGGGAAGTGCCATGGCACTTGTGCTCCTTTTCCGGTTGAACCTCCGCGGGGAGTGAACGACAAATGTCGCACCGGACCGACTAACCCTATGTTTTCCTTGATAAAAGGAAGTGGGAGAGCCGAACCCCGCGTGTGGAATGGCGCCTTGATAGGCTCAAAAGCGGGAAAAAGCAAGCGTTACAGCGTCTTAGGCGGTTATCCCCGACCGGCTGTCATCGAACTGTAATCAAACTGTCATATATCCTGAATCTCGACGATGCCGGGGACCGATTTTATCGCGCCGCGGACCTGGGGAGTGACCCGGTAGCGGTCCTTCAATTTGAGTTCGACCTCCCCTCCGCCCTCCGTCATGAGGACGAGGGAGACGATGCCCTTGCCGCGTTCGGCGAGACGCGATTTCAGGGGCTCGATGGAGGACTTATCCTCGATGAATATCTTGAGGCCGGCGCCGGTGTCCTTCACGACCTCGTCGACGCTGCGGAGCGACTGGGCGCGGAGCTTCACCTCATCGCCGATGCGCTCGATCTCGACATTGACGACGACCGCACTGCCCGGCTCCATGAGCTGGCGGGACTGGGAGAGGACTTCGGAGAAGACGACGATCTCGAACTGGCCGGTCGGGTCCGACAGCGAGAGGAAGGCGAAGGGATTGCCCTTCTTGGATTTGCGCTCCTGCTTCGCGGTGACGGTGCCGGCGATCTTCGCCGCCGTCGAGGTCTGGGCCAGCAGCTCCGCATAGGTCACGGCACCCGCGCGCTGAAGCGCGGTCCGGTAATCGTCCAGCGGGTGGCCGGAGAGGTAGAAGCCGACGGCGTTGAATTCCTCGGTAAGGCGCTCCATCGGCAGCCAGGGCTCGACGGCGGGGAGCGCCGGATGGGCGGCGGCGACACCGCTTTCCTCGCCGAAGAGGCCGACCTGCTTGCTCTCGCGCTCCTGCGCGGCGACGTTCGCGGTGCCGAGCAGGAGATCGGCGGCGGCGAGCACTTGGGCGCGGTTGGGGTTCAGCGCATCGAAGGCCCCTGCCCGCGCCAGATTTTCAAAGGTGCGCTTGTTGATGAGGCGCGGATTGATGCGGCGCGCGAAATCGAACAGGTCGCGGAAGGGGCCGCCCTCGCGGCGAACCTCCACGATGTGCTCCATCGCCTGAAGGCCGACATTCTTGATGGCGGCGAGCGCATAGAGGATTTCGCCATCGGCAACGCCGAAGAGGCCCTCGGAGCGGTTTATGCAAGGGCGCCGCACCTTGAGGCCGAGGCGCTCCGCCTCCTGCTTGAAGAGGCCGAGCTTGTCCGTGTTGCCGAGATCGAGGCTCATGGAAGCGGCAAGGAACTCGACCGGGTGGTTCGCCTTCAGCCAGGCGGTCTGATAGGCGACGAGCGCATAGGCGGCGGCGTGCGACTTGTTGAAGCCGTAGCCCGCGAACTTGTCGACCAGTTCGAAGATGCTCGCGGCCTGCGCCTTGTCGATCTCCTTGGCGACGGCGCCGGTAACGAAACGCTCCTTCTGGGCCTCCATCTCGGCCTTGATCTTCTTGCCCATGGCGCGGCGCAGAAGATCGGCTTCGCCGAGCGAATAGCCGGAGAGGATCTGCGCGATCTGCATCACCTGCTCCTGATAGATGATGACGCCGTGCGTCTCCTTCAGGACGGGCTCAAGCAGCGGATGAAGGTAATCCGGCCTTTCGGTTCCGTGCTTGCGCTTCACATAGGACGGGATGTTGTCCATCGGGCCGGGACGATAGAGGGCGACAAGGGCGATGATGTCCTCGAAGCGGTCGGCCTCCAGCTTGCGCAGCACATCGCGCATGCCCGAACTTTCAAGCTGGAACACACCGATCGTCTCGCCCCGCCCGAGCATGGCAAAGGTCTTTTCATCCGCCAACGGAAGATTGAGCAGGTCGACCCGGATGTCCCGGCGGGCGAGGAGCTTTACCGCGCGGTCCAGGACGGTGAGCGTTTTCAGGCCGAGAAAGTCGAATTTCACGAGGCCGGCGGGCTCGACCCATTTCATGTTGAACTGGGTGACCGGCATGTCGGAGCGCGGGTCGCGGTAGAGCGGCACGAGTTCATCGAGCGGCCGGTCGCCGATGACGACGCCGGCGGCATGGGTCGAGGCGTGGCGGTAGAGACCTTCGAGGCTCTGGCCGATTTCGAGAAGCTTCGCCACCGTCTCGTCGGCGCGCTGTTCTTCCTGAAGGCGGGGCTCGCCCTTGATGGCTTCGGGGAGCGTGACCGGCGCGGCCGGATTGTTCGGCACCAGCTTGCAGAGACGGTCGACCTGCCCGTAGGGCATCTGCAGCACGCGGCCGACGTCGCGCAGCACGGCGCGGGCCTGCAGCTTTCCGAAGGTGATGATCTGGGCGACCTTGTCCTTGCCGTAGCGGTCCTGCACGTAGCGGATCACTTCGTCGCGGCGGTCCTGGCAGAAGTCGATGTCGAAGTCGGGCATCGAGACGCGCTCAGGGTTCAGGAAACGTTCGAAGAGGAGGCCGAAGCGCAGGGGATCGAGGTCGGTGATGGTGAGCGCCCAAGCGACGACGGAGCCCGCGCCCGAACCGCGGCCGGGGCCGACGGGAATACCCTGCTCCTTCGCCCATTTGATGAAGTCGGCAACGATGAGGAAATAGCCCGGGAAATCCATCTTGATGATGACGTCGAGCTCGAAGCGCAGGCGCGCGCGGTAGTCCTCCTCGGGCGCGACGGCATCGAGCGTTGCGAGGCGCATGGTGAGCCCCTCCTCCGCCTGACGGCGCAGCTCGTCCGCCTCGCTGGTGCCGGCGGCGAATTTCGGCAGGATCGGATTGCGGGTGCGCGGACGATAGGCGCAGCGGCGCGCGATCTCGATAGTGTTCTCGATCGCTTCCGGCAGATCGGCGAAGAGGGCCGCCATCTCGTCCTGCGACTTGAAGCGATGCTGGGGCGTGAGGCGGCGGCGGTCCGACTGGACGACATAGGCGCCGGCAGCGATGCAGATCAGCGCGTCATGGGCTTCGTATTCCGCCTCGCGCGTGAAATAGGGTTCGTTGGTGGCGACGAGGGGCAGCTCGTGCTTGTAGGCGAGGTCGATCAGCGGGCCTTCCACGATCTGCTCGCGGGGAAGGTCGTGACGCTGAAGCTCGACATAGAGGCGGTCGCCGAAAACCTGTTTCAGGCGGAGCAGGAGTTCTTCGGCGGCATCGGGCTGGCCGGCTTCAAGGAGGCGGTTGACGAGGCCGTCCGGCCCGCCGGTAAGGCAGATCAGGCCTTCCTGGAATTCGGCGACCTTCTCCATCGTGACATGGGCGGGCTCGGCGGCGTCCGGCCCGAGAAAGGCGAGGCTCGAGAGCTTCATCAGGTTTTCGTAGCCGCGCTCGTCCTTGGCGAGGAGCGCGAGATTGCCGGAGGGCTCGCGTCTTACAGGTCCGCGCGCCGGCTCGTCCGGGGTGTCGAGGAGGACGGGGAGCGTGCAGCCGGTGATCGGCTGGATGCCTTCCTTCGCGAGGGTTTCGGAGAACTCCAGCGCGCCGAAGAGATTGGCCGTGTCGGTGAGGGCGATGGCGGGCATGCCGTTCGCCTTGCAGAGCTTGGGGATGTCCTTGATGCGGATCGCGCCTTCCAGCAGCGAATAGGCCGAGTGGAGGCGGAGGTGGATGAATTTGGGGGGCGAGTCGAGCATGGGGCATTTTCGGATGCCCCTGCTTCAGAGTCACGCGGCGGGTGGGCTGAGGTGGCCCAAAGCTGTGGACAACCCTGTCCAGCCATGAGGCCAGAAGCGACGCCGCGACCCCTCCCCAAACCGCTTGCAGCGGTTTGACCCTCCCACAGGGGGAGGGTGGGAAGGAAAGATCAGGCCGCCCTAGCCGATCAGGGTTTGGGCGATGACGGTCCAGGTGCTGACGACCCAGATGAAGGCGCCGACGGAGATGAGGGCGGCGATGTCCTTGAACCAGCCATCCGACGTGCCGCCCGCCTTGTTCCAGATACCGCGCATCTTGAAGCCCTCCAGTGGATGTTCATCAAATGTTCCGGACTGGAATGTTGCCTGTTTGTTCTCCCGTGTCAAGGGGCGCCATTAGGCCCAATTCCGCTTCTGCATGATGGCGGCGCCCGTTATTCTGAGGAAACCCGCGGTGGAGAGTTTGCGACATGGCGAAGATCGTTTTCGGAATGAACCAGTCCCTGGACGGCTATGTCGACCACATGGGATTTGCGCCGGGCCCGGGGCTCTTCCGCCACTTCATCGAGCAGACGCGCGACCTGACGGGGAGTCTCTACGGCCGTCACCTGTATGAGATCATGCGGTATTGGGACGAGGAGCATCCCGAGTGGGAGGCGGCGGAGCGCGAGTTCGCGGCGGCGTGGCGGCGCAATCCGAAATGGGTCGTGTCGCGCACGCTGAAATCCGTCGGCCCCAACGCCACGCTTGTCGCGGGCGACCTGGAGACGGCGATACGCAAGCTCAAAGCCGAGCTCGACGGGGAGATCGAAGTCGGCGGACCGGAGCTGGCGCGAAGCCTGACCGAGCTTGGCCTGATCGACGAGTACCGGATCTATCTCCATCCCGTGGTGCTTGGCAGCGGCACGCCCTTCTTCGCCGGCAAGCCACCGCCGCTCCGCCTTGCGGCCAGCGACCCCATGGGCGAAGACGTGATCAGGCTGATCTATGTTCCCGCATAGGTAGGCGCGAAAATCTCGAGGGTGCCGGGTGACTCTGTGGGTGGGGTGCCCCCTCACCCTTCCCTTTCCCCGAGGGGAGAGGGAGCCGTGGCTTGACGGCCGCGCGAGCGGGCGGCACACTTAACCTCTTAGTTAAGCTTCCCGTAACCAGTGCGAGCGATGTCATGACCGCTTCCCCCCAAGAGCAGCCGGCTGCCGGCGCCGATACGTCTTCCAAGCCGAGCCTGATGATGAGGCGGAAGTTCAATGCGCCGCGCGACAGGGTCTATGCGGCGTGGACCGACCCGGCGCAGCTCATGCAGTGGTTCGGGCCGGAGAACGTGACCATGGCGGAGGCGGAATGCGATGTCCGCGTGGGCGGGCATTTCCATGTCGCGATGATCGAGAATACCGGCGACCGGCACGAAGTGAACGGCGTCTACAAGGAAGTCGTGCCGGGGGAGAAGCTCGTCTTCTCATGGACCTGGTACACGACGCCGGACCGGACATCGCAGGTGACGGTGCGCTTCAAGGACGAGGGCGAGGCGACGATGCTGACGCTGATCCATGAGCAGCTTTTCGACGAGGCGTCGAAGGCGGGCCATACGCATGGCTGGACGGGGTCGCTAGAGAAGCTGGAAGCGTTTCTGGGGTAAGACGGGGTTCTTGCCGAGAGGGTGCCCCCTCACCCTCCCCGCCTTCGGCGGGTCCCCTCCCTCTCCCCCACGGGGAGAGGGCTTTAGTTCACAAGCTCTGATAGGCGGCCGCTATGTCGGTGCCTTCGTGGAGCTTGCCTTCGTGGAGGAGGACGACGCGGTCCATGTGGCCGGCGAGGTCGAGGTTGTGGGTGGCGACCAAAGCCGCGACGCCTTCCGAGCGGCAGATGTTCATCAGTTCGCCGAAGACCATGCGGGCCGTTTTCGGATCGAGATTGCCGGTCGGCTCGTCGGCGAGGAGGACGCGGGGACGGTTCGCGAGCGCGCGGGCGATGGCGACGCGCTGCTGCTCGCCGCCGGAAAGCTCCGCAGGCCGATGATCGGCGCGGTCGCCGAGGCCCATGCGCGTCAGGAGGTCCATCGCGAAGTCGCGCGCGGCGCGCTTCGGGACGCCTGCGATCATCTGCGGCAGGATCACGTTTTCGATGGCGGAGAATTCGGGCAGCAGGTTGTGGAACTGGTAGACGAAGCCGATCTGGCTGCGGCGCATGGCGGTGCGGCGCGTGTCCGACAAGGCAACGCCGTTGACGCCACCGACCCAGACCTCGCCCTCGTTCGGCGCTTCGAGGAGGCCGGCGATGTGGAGGAGCGAGGATTTGCCGGAGCCGGAGGGGCCGACCAGCGCGACGATCTGGCCCTCGTAGATGTCGAGATCGGCACCGGCGAAAATGCGCAGCGCCTCCTCGCCCTGGCGATAGGTGCGCGTGATGCCGCGAAGGGCGAGGACGGGATCGCTGTTCATTGTCCGCTCATTCATACCGCAGCGCCTCTACCGGATCGAGCGAGGCGGCGCGCCAGGCGGGATAAAGCGTGGCGGCGAAGGACAGGAAGAGCGCCATGGCGACGACCGCGCCGACCTCGCCCGGATCGACCTCGGCCGGCATGTGGGTGAGGAAGTAGACTTCCGGCGAGAAGAGCTCGGTGCCGGAGAGGTCCGAGAGGAATTTGCGGAGCGTCTCGATGTTGAGGCAGAAGGCGAGGCCGAGCAGGAAGCCGGCCAGCGTGCCGGCGCAGCCGATCGACGCGCCAGAGATGAAGAAGGCGCGCATGACGGCGCCGCGCGTGGCGCCCATGGTGCGCAGGACGGCGATGTCCCTGCCCTTGTCCTTCACCAGCATGATGAGGCCGGAGATGATGTTGAGCGCGGCGACGATGAGGATGAGCGTGAGGATGAGGAACATCACGTTGCGCTCGACCTGAAGGGCGCTGAAGAAGCTCTCATTGGTCTGCTGCCAGGTAACGACGTCGCAACAGGGACCGGCGGCATTGGCGATGGGCTGCACCAGTTCCTTCACCCTGTCGGGATTGCCGATGCGGATTTCGAGCGCGGTGACGCCTTCATAGGTGCGGAAGAAGGCGCGCGCTTCGTCGAGCGGCATGAAGACGAAGCTGGCGTCGTATTCCGACATGCCGATTTCGAAGACGGCGCGGATCGGGAAGGAGGCGACGCGGGGGGCTGTGCCGAAGGGCGTGATGGCGCCGCGCGGCGAGAGCAGCGTGATGTTGTCGCCGACGGTGAGGCCCATGTTCTGCGCGAGGCGGAAGCCGATGGCGACGCCGCCTTCGTCGAGGCCGTCGAGCGAGCCGATGGTGACGTTGTCGGCGACGACGGAAAGGCTTTTCAGGTCCTGTTCGCGCATGCCGCGCACCAGCGCGCCGCCGGCATTGCGCGGGCTCTGCACCATGACCTGGCCATCGACCAGCGGGATGACGCTGATGACGCCGGGAACGGAACGGACGCGCTCGGCGACGGCGTCGTAATCCGTAATGCTGGCGCCGATGCCGCGCACGAACATGTGGCCGTTCAACCCGAGGATGCGGGAGAGAAGCTCGGTGCGGAAGCCGTTCATCACCGACATGACGATGATGAGGGTGGCGACGCCGAGCATGATGCCGGCGAAGGAGAAGCCGGCGATGACGGAGATGAAGCCCTCGCGGCGGCGGGCGCGGAGATAGCGCATCGCGAGCAGCCATTCGAAGGCACCGAAGGCGCGGCTGCTGCCGGTGCGGGCTCTGCTTGTCGTGTCCGTCATGTGCCGTCCTTGCTGGCGGGTCACCCCGCGATTTTCGCCAGTGCGGCTTCGGGGCTCAGTTCTTCTTTTTCGCCGGTGGCGCGGCGCTTCAGTTCGACGGTGCCGGACTTGATGCCGCGCGGGCCGACGACGAGCTGCCAGGGGAGACCGATCAGGTCCATGTTCGAGAACTTGGCGCCCGCGCGTTCGTCCGTGTCGTCGTAGAGGACGTCGATGCCCCGGGCGGTGAGCTTGTCATAGAAGCTCTCGCAGGCGGCATCGGTTTCGGCGTCGCCGGACTTCAAATTTACGAGACCGACCTGGAAAGGCGCGACGGCGTCCGGCCAGACGATGCCGGCGTCGTCGTGGCTCGCCTCGATGATGGCGCCGACGAGGCGGGAGACGCCGATGCCGTAGGAGCCCATCTGGACCGGCGTTTCCTTGCCGTCCGGGCCGGTGACGAGGGCGCCCATGGATTCCGAATATTTGGTGCCGAAGAAGAAGATGTGGCCGACCTCGATGCCGCGGGCGGAGAGCTGCTTGTCCTTCGGCACGTCGGCGTCGAACTTCGCGGCGTCGTGCTTCTCGTCGGTGGCGGCGTAGAGGGTGGTGCGGGCGTCGATGACGGGGGTGAGGTCCGCCTCGTAGTCGATGTCGTCGCCGGGGACGGGCATGTCCACGAGATCGCGGTGGCAGAAGACGGCGCTCTCGCCCGTCTCGGCGAGGATGATGAATTCATGGCTCATGTCGCCGCCGATGGGGCCGGTGTCGGCGGCCATGGGGATCGCCTTGAGGCCCATGCGGGCGAAGGATCGGAGATAGGAGACGAACATCTTGCGATAGGCGCGCCGCGCGCCCTCGACGTCGAGGTCGAAGGAGTAGCCGTCCTTCATCAGGAATTCACGGCCGCGCATGACGCCGAAGCGGGGGCGGATCTCGTCGCGGAACTTCCACTGGATGTGGAAGAGATTGCGCGGCAGGTCACGGTAGGAGCGGACGGCGCCCCGGAAGATGTCGGTGATCATCTCCTCATTGGTGGGGCCGTAGAGCATGTCGCGCTCGTGACGGTCGACGATGCGGAGCATTTCGGGGCCGTAGGCGTCGTAGCGGCCGGACTGGCGCCAGAGATCGGCGGACTGGAGGGTCGGCATCAGAAGCTCGATCGCCCCTGCCCGCTTCTGCTCGTCGCGGACGATGCCCTCGATCTTGCGGAGCACGGCGAGGCCCAGCGGCAGCCAGACATAGATGCCGGCTGCGGTCTGCCGGACCATGCCGGCGCGCAGCATCAGCCGGTGCGACGCGATCTGCGCCTCGGCGGGGTTTTCCTTGAGTGTGGGCAGGAAATATCTGGAAAGGCGCATGATGACCCTGAAAATGGCTGCCGGACTAAAATGCGGCAGCCTGCGGCCGGACCCTCGAGCCCGCCGGAACTTGCGATATGGGGGTCAAGTTTTAGGGGGTCACGACCGGATTCGCAATGTCGGCGCGCGGCGCGGCGCTGCGTTCGGCGACACCGATGAGCCAAGCCTTCACGTCCACTTCGGGACCCTGCTCGACGCCCTTGCCGCTACGCGGGCCCCAGGGGCCGCTTTCCAGCTCGGCGATGGAATAGCCCATATAGACGTCGTAGGTGCGGTCGATCTGGTTGCGGAGGTAGCGCTGGGCCTCGTACCAGCGGGTCTTGTGCGCGCCGTCGCGGCAGGAAGCGAGTTCGTCCCCCTTGGCGCCCCAGCGGCGCTCGACGCACTGGTAGGGGTCGAAGGAGAGGTCATAGAGGCGGTGGACGATGCGGTCGATGGAAAGCTCGACCGTGCGGCCGTCGGAATTGCGGTAGGAGATGCTGCAGGCGGCGTTCTGCTCCTCATAGGCGGCGAGGAGATCGCGAGCGAGATCGTCGCCTTCGTAATGGAGGCGGGGCGCGTCAACCATGTCCATCTTGATGAACTCGACGACGAGATCGTACATCTCCCGGAAGGCTGTCCTCATGCGCGCATCGCGCGAGGGCGTGGAGTAAAGCTCCCACACACCATCGGTGCCGTAGATGTTGCGCGGGAGACGATCCGGCGGCGACATGTTCTGAATACCGCGCCCGAGCGAAATCTCGACCGCCTGCTTGCGCGAGCGCAGATCGAAACAGATCGACTGCATCATGGATTTCATTTCCGCGACCGGATGATACTCGAGTTCGCCGGCGGAAAGGCGCGCGCGAAGATAGGTGTAGAAATCCATGTTCTCGCCGTTCCAGACCCAAGAGGCGGTGCGCCAGCCATAGGGGCTTCCGGGCGGGCTGCCCTGATATTGCTCAAGCGAGAAATCGGGAATGTCGGCATTGCGCGCGGCGACGATTTTGCCGCCGACAAGCGCGCCGTTCGGCGCGCGCGTTGCCCCGACGACTTCGATGGGGCGGAACTTCTGAAAGATGGAGCCGAGCTGCGGGCCGGTGCGGAGGAATTCGCGCCCCAGGAATGTGCGGCTCAGGGAATGGTCCGGGTGGGACGAGAAGATGAGGACGCGGCCGCCGGACTCGACCTTCCAGACGAGCGAGGCGTGACCGTTCACGTCATAGGCGACGGTACCGGGAACGATAGACTGGCGGTCGAGGCGCGGTGAATAGGTGTCGGTGAACATATGCGTGTCGTCCACCGTCGCATCGCGCCGGAACATGGCGGTGGAGACGACGTTGACGAGCGTGTGCAGGACCGAGATCGCGTTGACGCCCGAGGCGGTGCGGGGCACGGAATCGCGACCGACGACGACGTTGCCCTCCTCGGAATAGCGAATGTCCGCACCCGGACCATCGGAGGATTTCATCGCGCTCTGCCACGCGAAAGGCAGGCCGTTCTTCCAGGCGAAATAAGCGCGCAGGACATAGGGCATGTCGGCGCAATCGACGTAGAAGCGGGTTTTGGGATCGGTGTGGCGGTAGGGATTGGCGGGACTCTTGATGCATTCGTCGAAGGTCCAGCAATCGGCGCCGCCGAGGGCCGCCACAAAATCCTGCCAGGCTCTTTCGTCGGTGTCGCTCCAGCGCTCCTTGGTGATGCGCCACTGGGCGCTCTGGGCGGCGGCGGGCACGGCCGAGACGGCGGACCAGACCACAGCGGCACAAAAGCAAACGGCCATGACCGCCGCTTTGCGGTAAAGGAAACGCATTGAAGACACCCCAACATCAACCCCGCCGAAGGGTGCGGGCGTACCGGGTGCATGTCAATGAAAGGCGGGCGCGGCGGAGGCTATTTCACCGGCTTGTGATGCAATCCTGCACAGGCCTCGGCGATGGCATGGTTACCGCCGGAGACGTCGTGGCCATCTATCGTGGTGCGGCCGGTTTCCATGTCGATGACGACGCGGGCGACGATCATTTTGGTGGCGGAATTGAAGGCCGGATTGCGGCCGACCAGCGGATCGAGTGTCACATCAAATTCGTAAACGGAGCGGTTTCCATAGCGGTAGCCGCCATCGAGGTCGGCGGGGGCAACGGCGCGGCCGTCGGCGGCGATACCGGGGACGTAATCCGCGCCACCGGGCAGGTAGGGAGCGAGGCGGGCGCAGTCGGCTTCGGATATCTGCGCGTGTCGCAGGTCGTCCGCACCCGCGAGCCGTTCCTCCGCCCGAAGCGGGGAAACGATCAGCAGGCCGAGCAACAGGGCAAGGGCGGGCTTCATCATGCTTCCATCCTGCGCGCGGGGCGTTTAAGGAATTGTTGCGGGGATTTGACGACGAGGCAAATGAGGGCTGGGGAAGCAGAATGGCGAATGGGGGAAGCGGGGTTTTCGAGCGGGTGTTCCAGCTCGCGGCGAACGGCACGACGATCCGCACCGAGGTGCTGGCGGGGGCAACGACTTATCTCACGATGGCCTACATCGTCTTCGTGAACCCCGCGATCCTTGCGGCGGCGGGGATGGATTTCGGGGCGGTGTTCGTGGCGACCTGTCTCGCGGCGGCGGCCGGCTCCCTCATCATGGGGCTCTATGCGAACTATCCGGTGGCACTGGCGCCGGGGATGGGGCTCAACGCCTATTTCGCCTTCGTGGTGGTGCCGCTGTTCGGCGGCGACTGGCGGCTCGCGCTTGGCTGCGTCTTCGTTTCCGGTTTTCTCTTTCTGCTGCTGTCGCTGTCGCCGCTGCGCGAGCGGATGGTGAATTCGATTCCGCGCTCGCTCAAATACGGCATCGGCGCGGGCATCGGGTTTTTTCTCGCGCTGATCGGGCTGAAGAATGCGGGCATCGTGGCAGGCGACCCGGCGACGCTCGTTACGCTGGGCGATGTCGGCGATGCGGGCGCGCTGCTCGCCTGCGCGGGTTTCGTCGTTCTGGTGGCGCTGCAATTCAGGCGCGTGCCGGGCGCGATCATGCTGACGGTTCTGGGCGTGACGGTTGCCGCCGTCATTCTCGGACTGCAGGAATTCAAGGGCGTTGCCGCCGCGCCGCCTTCGCTCGCGCCGACATTCCTGCAGATGGATCTGGCGGGCGCATTCCAGGCGGGGTTCGTCACCATCATCTTCGTGTTCCTGCTGGTCGACCTGCTCGACACGACAGGCACGTTGGTCAGCGTGGCGCAACGCGCGGGGCTGGTGGATGCGGAGGGCAACATTCCGCGATTGCGGAAGGCGATGGTGGCGGATTCATCGGCGACCATCATCGGCGCTGCGCTCGGCACGTCGACGACGACGAGCTACATCGAAAGCGCGGCGGGCGTGAATGCCGGCGGACGCACGGGGCTGACGGCGGTCATCGTGGCGGCGCTTTTCGTGCTGAGCCTCGTCTTCGCGCCGCTCGCGGAGATGGTGCCAATTTACGCGACGGCGCCCGCGCTCGTCTTCATCGCCTGCCTGATGGCGCGCAGCATCGCCGATATCGATTGGGAAGATGTGAGCGAGACGGCACCGGCCATCGTGACGGCGCTGGCGATCCCCCTCACCTTTTCGATCGCGACGGGGATCGGGCTCGGGGTGATTTCCTATGCCGCGATCAAGCTGCTGGCGGGGCGGTGGCGGGACCTCAACATGGCGGTGATCGTCATCGCGGCCGCCTTCACTCTCAAGCTCGCGCTGCAATGAAACGCCGGCCGGACATTCATTCCTGTCAGGAAGTTGCTGCGGACATCCGTAATACTTGCAAAAATTTCACGAGAGGCAAAAAGGTGCGTGACAGGATGACGCAGCGTGGGTATAGTCCCTTCAACAAAAAGGGAAAAGCGTGATAGCGCGAGCCCAAGTTTAGGGAGGGAACGCTGACCTTGACCGTCCGAAAAGGATGGCGGGGGCGCGACCGAGGGAACACTACCGAGCAACTCCACGAAAGTGACCTTGCTATTTTTTGTGCTGCGCGCGGAAGGGGACGAAAGTGACCCTTGCTGCTTTTTGTGCCCTAAGCAGCGACCTCATTCGCATGGACTCAGAGCCCCCGCCCCGAAATTTGCGAGGGCAAATTTCGACCCTCCCTCCTTCTTGGCGGCTTGTCCGCCAAGGCGGACAAGTGTGGGAGGGTGGGAAGGCGTTTCGGTTTCTGGAAAGTCCGACTTCTTTGCTCGGGTTTAGTATTCGGCGCTGAAGTCGGGCATGAAGGGGATGCTGTCGAGGGGGATGGGCTGGTAGATCCAGATCCAGGCGACGAACGCCCAAGCGAAGGCGGCGATGACCGTGGTCACGGCGGCTTTTATCAGCAGGCCGTGGCGCGCGGGGGCGCCGGCATCCGTGCCGGGGATCGCTTCCTCGCCCGCCTCGGTGCGTGATTTGACGCCCCAGGGCAGGACCGCGAAGAGCACGATCCACCAGAGGATGAAGTAGATGGCGAGGCCTGCGGGCCATTCCATGAGCGTGTGTCCCCTCCCCGGCCTGCCGGGCTTATGCCTGTTCGAGCTCGACCAGCGTGCCGTAGAGGTCTTTCGGGTGGAGGAAGACGACCGGCTTGCCATGGGCGCCGATGCGCGGCTTGCCCGTGCCGGTAATGGTGACACCTTCCTCGTTCATCTTTTCGCAGGCGCTGTCGATATCCTCGACCTCGATGCAGATGTGGTGGATGCCACCCTTCGGGTTCTTGGCGAGGAAGCCGGCGATGGGCGAATTTTCGCCCAGGGGCTCAAGCAGCTCGATCTTGGTGTTGCCGAGATCGACGAAGACGGTGGTGACGCCGTGGTCCGGCTGAGGCACCGCTTCGGAGACCTTGGCGCTGAACTTCTTGCGGTACATCTCGCCCGCCGCGCGCACATCCGGCACGGCAATGGCGACGTGATTGAGGGGACCGAGCATCCGCTTGTTCCTTACCGTTGAATTCGAATGGCCCATGTTTAGGCCGGTTTCGCCATGCGGGCAAGGCGAGCCGGAGGCCGTTCAGATGCGGGTGACGACGACGGCGACCTGGGCTTTCTTGCCCCAGTAGCGGCGGAGGTCGCCGCGGACGGCGCGGCGCAGGAATTCCGCTACGGCATCGTCGTCGCCGCGGCGCTTTTTCGGCAGGCGGTCGAGGGCGTCGTCCACGGCGTCGAGCGCGCGGTCCTCGAAGGAGACGCCGTTGCCGTCTTCCTCGGGCAGGCCCATGAGGCGGACCTGCGGGTCGCCACGGACCTCGCCCTTGCCGTCGAGCACGATGCTGACGAAGACGGAGCCCGCGAAGGCGAGCTTGCGCCGCTCCTGCACGGCGCCTTCGTCGGATTCCGTCAGCACGTCGCCATCGAGATAGATGCGGCCCGAGGGCGCCTCGTCGATGATCTCGGCGGGGCCCGGCGCGAGGCGGACCATGAGGCCATTGCGGATCACGACCTGCTCCGGCACCTGCAATTCGCGGGCGAGCACGGCATGTTCCGCGAGGTGGCGGGCTTCGCCGTGAACGGGGACCGATATTTGCGGCCTGATCCATTGATACATGCGGGCGAGTTCGTCGCGGCAGGGGTGGCCCGAGACATGGACGAAGTGGTCCTTCTCGGTGACGACGCGGACGCCGCGCTCGGCCAGCAGGTTCTGCAGGTCGAAGATCGAGGTTTCGTTGCCTGGGATGATGCGGGACGAGAAGACGACGGTGTCGCCTCTTTCCAGCACGATGTGGGGATGGCCGTCCTCGGCGATGCGGGCAAGCGCGGCGCGGGGCTCGCCCTGCGAACCGGTGCAGATGAAGAGCACCTTTTCGCGCGGGAGGTAAGCCGCGTCATGCTCGCTGACGAAGGGGGCGAGGCCCGAGAGGTAGCCGCATTCGCGGGCGGCGGCGACGACGCGGTGCATGGAGCGGCCGACAAGCACCGCGTGCCGGTCGCAGGCTTCGGCGGCGCGGGCGATGCTTTCGAGGCGGGCGACATTGGAGGCGAAGGTGGTGACGGCCACCCTGCCCTCGCAGGATTTGATGAGGTCGATGAGGCTCGACGCGACGTCGGCTTCGGAGCCCGATGTGCCGGGCGAAAAGACGTTGGTCGAGTCGCAGACGATGGCACGGACGCCCTCGTCGCCGATCTCGGTGAGGCGGGCGATATCCATGTCGTCGCCGACGACGGGATCGGGGTCGATCTTCCAGTCGCCCGTGTGCATGACGAGGCCGAGCGGCGTGCGGATGGCGAGCGCGTTCGGCTCCAGGATCGAATGGGTGAGCGTGACAAGCTCGATGTCGAAGGGGCCGAGGGCGAAGCGGTGGCCGAGCGGGACGATGTGCATCGGCACCTGGCTCTCGATGCCGGCCTCGATCAGCTTGCCGCGCACCATGGCGGCGGTGAAGGGCGTCGCGTAGACGGGACAGCGCAGGCGCGGCCAGATATGCGCGACGGCGCCGATGTGATCCTCATGTGCGTGTGTGAGCACGATGCCGAGGAGGCTGTCCTTGTGCTCCACGATGAAGGAGGGGTCCGGCATGATGACGTCGACACCGGGCGTGCGGTCGTCGCCGAAGGTCACGCCGAGATCGACCAGGATCCATTCGCGGTGGCGCGCGGGACCGAAGCCGTAGAGGTTGAGGTTCATGCCGATTTCGCCGGAACCGCCGAGGGGCAGGAAAACCAGCTCGTCATCCGGGCGGGGGGCACGGGGGGCGGCAACGGATGTGGAGATACTCATATTTTGAACTTACCCCGCCGGGGCGCGAAAGAACACATCTCCCGCGGAGACAAGGCGCAGTTCGCCGCTGGGCATGCGCAGTTGCAGTGTGCCGTCGGGGGCGAGGCCCTCGAAAGTTCCATCGTAAGTGCCGTCCGAAAGGCGGACGGTGACGGGATCGCCGAGGCCCTGCGCGCGCTTCAGCCAGGCCTCGCGGATGGCGGCGAAGCCCTGCACGCCGCGCCATATTGTGAGCCAGCTATCGAACGAGCGTGAGAGCGCTTCAAGCGCCTCATCGGGCGTGACAGTGCCGGCACCCATGGCGGCGAGGGAGGTGGCCGGATATTCGAGGCCTTCGGGGTGATGCGCGAGGTTCACCCCCATGCCGATCGCGACCCAGGCGACCTCGGCACCGGCGACGCCGGAGGATTCGAGGAGGATGCCGGCGAGCTTCGCCTTGTCGTGAAGAAGGTCGTTCGGCCATTTGAGCTTGAGGCCGGGGCGGAGATGCGGCGGCAGAAGGCTTTCGACCGCATCATGCACGGCGACGGCGGCGACGAAGGAAAGCTCGCCCGCCTGGCGGGGCCCGCAATGCGGACGCAGGAAGAGCGTGCCCATGAAATTGCCGGTGGGAGAGACCCAGCTTCGTCCGCGACGGCCGCGGCCGGCGGTCTGCACCTCCGCGACGATCCAGAGCGGACCCGGCTCGCCCGCCTCGCCGAGACGGCGCGCTTCCTCGTTGGTGCTGTCGATCTCCGCGAAGCGGCGAACGGGAGGGAGCGCGGTCATGCCCGCATCAAGGCAGGAGAGCGCCGACGGCGGCCTGCGCACCGATAATGAGCGGCGCCGGATAGATGAAGAAGAAGAGCGTGAAGAAGCCCGAGATGCCGAGGATGGCGGTGAGCTCGCCCGGCATGGGCTGGACGAAGGCTTCGGCGGGCTCGTCGAAATACATGATCTTGACGATGCGCAGATAGTAGAAGGCGCCGACGACGCTCGACAGCACGCCGATGACGGCGAGCGGATAGAGCCCGGCCTGCACGGCGGCCATGAAGACATAGAACTTGCCGAAGAAGCCCGCGAGCGGCGGCACACCGGCAAGCGAGAACATCAGCATAGCCATGACGAAGGCGACCATGGGCTGGTTGCGCGAGAGGCCGGCGAGCTCGGAGATGCCCTCGACATAGCCTTCCTTCCGCTGCATCGCGAGGATGCAGCAGAAGACGCCGGCATTCATCACGACATAGATGACGAGATAGATGAGCACGCCGCGAACGCCCTCCGGCGTGCCGGCGGCGAGGCCGACCATGGCAAAGCCCATGTGCGAGATGGAGCTGTAGGCCATGAGGCGCTTGATGTTGGACTGGCCGATGGCGGCGAAGGCGCCGAGCAGCATCGAGGCGATGGCGATGAAGACGACGATCTGCTGCCACTCATTTTCCATCGAGGGGAAGGCGACGAAGAGCACGCGCAGGATGAGCGCCATGGCGGCGACCTTGGGCGCGCCGGCGAAGAAGGCGGTGACGGGCGTCGGGGCGCCTTCGTAGACGTCCGGCGTCCACATGTGGAAGGGCACGGCGGAAATCTTGAAGGCGAGGCCCGCGAGCACGAAGACGATGCCGAAGATGACGCCGATATTCGTGCCGTCCGACTGGAGGACGGCGGCGATGGAGGCGAACTGGACACTGCCGGTGAAGCCGTAGATGAGCGAGGCGCCGTAAAGCAGCATGCCCGAGGCGAGCGCGCCGAGGACGAAATATTTGAGGCCGGCTTCGGTCGCGCGCGTGTTGTCGCGGTGGAAGGCGGCGATGACGTAGAGCGAGAGGCTTTGAAGCTCGAGGCCCATGTAGAGCGAGATGAGGCCGTTGGCCGAGACCATCATGAACATGCCGAGCGTGGCGAGCACGATGAGGACCGGGAATTCGAAACGATCCATGCCTTCGCGGCGGATGAAGGTGAGCGACATGACCATGGCGGCGGCGGCGGCGAGCAGGATCAGCAGCTTCATGAACTTGGTGAAGCCGTCGACCACGAACATGCCGCCGAAGGTTTCGATGGAGGCATTCGGCTCGATGACGAGGAGCGCGGCGACGAGCGCGAACAGGGCCAGCGCGCCGTAAGCCGTTTCGTGGGCGTCGCAGCTCTTGCGGAAGACGCCGTACATCAGCAGCGCCATGGCGCCGACGGCCATGAGGATTTCCGGCAAGGCCGGCAAGAAATCCGGCACGGAGGTGATTGCGTTTTCCATGGTCTTCTGTCCTCGGCCTTCCGCCTAGTTTCCGCTCAGCAGGTTCGCGACCTGAGACATCATGCCCGGCCCCTCGGCGAGACGGTATGCCTCGACGGCGGCCGTGTAGTTCGTGACGAGATTTTCGACCGATACCGCCGTGACGTTCATGATCGGCGAGGGATAGACGCCGAAGAAGATCGTGGCGGCGAGCAACGGCGCGAGAGTGACGACCTCGCGGCGATTGAGGTCGAGGATGGATTTCAGCGTGTCCTTCTCCAGCGCGCCGAACACGACGCGGCGATAGAGATAGAGCGCGTAGCCGGCGGCGAGGATGACGCCGGTGGCGGCGATGGCCGCAACCCAAGTGTTGACCTTGAAGACGCCGAGGATCGTCAGGAATTCACCGACGAAGCCGCTGGTGCCCGGCAGGCCGACATTCGCCATGGTGAAGACCATGAAAGCGACCGCGTAGAGCGGCATCCGGTTGACGAGCCCGCCATAGGCCGCGATCTCGCGCGTGTGGATGCGGTCGTAGATGACGCCGACGCAGAGGAAGAGCGCGCCGGAAACCCAGCCGTGGGAGAGCATCTGGAAGATGCCGCCCTGCACGCCCTGCTGGTTGGCGGCGAAGATGCCCATCGTGACGAAGCCCATATGGGCGACGGACGAATAGGCGATGAGTTTCTTCATGTCCTCCTGCACCAGCGCGACGAGCGAGGTGTAGACGATGGCGATGACGCTGAGGCCGAAGACGAGCCAGGCGAGATCGGCGGAGGCGACCGGGAACATGGGCAGCGAGAAGCGGAGGAAGCCGTAGCCGCCCATCTTCAGCAGGATGCCCGCCAGGATGACGGAGCCTGCCGTCGGCGCTTCGACGTGAGCATCCGGCAACCAGGTGTGGACCGGCCACATCGGCATCTTCACCGCGAAGGAGGCGAAGAAGGCGAGCCAGAGCCAGAACTGCATGTCCGCCGGGAAATCGTGTTCCAGCAGGACGGGAATGCTGGTGGTGCCCGCGTCCCAGTACATCGCCATGATGGCGAGCAGCATCAGCACGGAGCCGACGAAGGTGTAGAGGAAGAACTTGAAGCTCGCATAGATGCGGCGCGCGCCGCCCCAGACGCCGATGATGAGGAACATCGGGATGAGGCCGCCTTCGAAGAAGAGATAGAAGAGCACCAGGTCCAGCGCGCAGAAGACGCCGATCATCAGCGTTTCGAGCACGAGGAAGGCGATCATGTATTCCTTCACGCGCGTATTGATGGACGTCCAGCTTGCCAGAATGCAGGCGGGCATCAGGAAGGTCGTCAGGATGACGAACAGCATGGAGATGCCGTCGACGCCCATGTGATAGTTGATAGCGCCGCCGAGCCATTCCCTCTGCTGGACGAACTGGAAATCCGCCGTGGTGTTGTCGAACTTCCACCAGATGTAGAGCGAGACAAGGAAGGTGGCGCCGGTGGTCCAGAGCGCGACGTAGCGCGCGTTGCGGGCGACGGTCGCCTCGTCGCCGCGCGTGGCGAGAATGACCAGCGCGCCGACCAGCGGCAGGAAGGTGATGAGCGAAAGAATATTGCCGTCGGTCATCAGTGCGTTCCCCCGACCATGAACCAGGTCACCAGGCCCGCGACGCCGAGCAGCATGGCGAAGGCATAGTGGTAGAGATAGCCGCTCTGGAGACGGACGACGCCGCGCGTGACGTCGAGCACGCGAGCGGAGATGCCGTCGGGCCCGAGGCCGTCGATGATGCGGCCGTCGCCCTGCTTCCAGAAGACGCGCCCGAGCCAGAAGGCCGGACGGACGAAGAGGAAGTCGTAAATCTCGTCGAAGTACCACTTGTTGAGGAGGAACTTGTAGAGCGACTCATGCGTGCGGGCGAGCTGCCGGGGCATGTCCGGCCGCGCGATATAGAAGAGCCATGCGGTGGCGAAGCCGACGATCATCATGAGCGTCGGAACGAACGGCACCCAATCCGGCACTTCGTGCATGGCGTGGAGAATGTGGTTCTCCGCGCCGCGATAGATCGCCTCGAGCCAGAACGCCTCGTAGGCGTGGCCGATGAAGAGCGGGGCGAAGACCGCGCCCGCACCGAGCGCGCCGACGGCGAGCACGACGAGCGGCACCAGCATGACGAGCGGCGACTCGTGGACGTGGCTCAGCGTCTCGTTGGAGGCGCGGCTTTCGCCATGGAACGTCATGAAGATCAGGCGCCATGAATAGAACGAGGTGAGGAGCGCGGCGGCGACCGTCAGCGTGAAGGCATACATATGCGCGGCGTTGTGGCCGGCATAGGCGGCTTCGATGACGGCGTCCTTGGAGTAGTAGCCCGCCGTGAAGGGGAAGCCCGTCAGCGCCAGCGTGCCGATCACCATCATGATCCAGGTGACGGGGATGAGCTTGAAGAGGCCGCCCATCTTGCGCATGTCCTGCTCGTCGCTCATGGCATGAATGACCGAGCCCGAGCCGAGGAACAAGAGCGCCTTGAAGAAGGCGTGCGTGAAAAGGTGGAACATCGCGACTTCATAGGCGCCGACGCCCAGGGCCACGAACATGTAGCCGAGCTGCGAACAGGTCGAATAGGCGATGACGCGCTTGATGTCGTTCTGGACGAGGCCGACCGTCGCGGCGAAGAAGGCGGTGGTCGCGCCGATCACCGTGACGAAGGTGAGCGCCGTCTGCGAGAACTCGAAAATGGGCGACAGGCGCGCGACGAGGAAGACGCCGGCGGTGACCATGGTGGCGGCATGGATCAAGGCGGAAACGGGCGTCGGGCCTTCCATCGCATCCGGCAGCCAGGTGTGCAGCAGGAACTGCGCCGACTTGCCCATGGCGCCCATGAAGAGCAACAGGCAGGCGGTAGTGACCACGGGCACGTCGTAGCCGAGGAAGGGGAAGGTCTTGTCCGCGATTTCCGGGATGGCCTTGAAGACGGTGTCGTAGTCGACGGAACCGATGGTGAAGAAGAGCGTGGCGATGCCGAGGATGAGGCCGAAGTCGCCGACGCGGTTCACCACGAAGGCCTTGATGGCAGCGGCATTGGCGCTCGGCTTCTTGTACCAGAAGCCGATGAGCAGGTAGGAGGCGAGGCCCACGCCTTCCCAGCCGAAGAAGAGCTGGATGAAGTTATCCGCCGTCACCAGCATGAGCATGGCGAAGGTGAAGAGCGAGAGATAGGCGAAGAAGCGCGGCTGGTGCGGATCGTGGCTCATGTAGCCGATCGAATAGATGTGCACGAGCGCGGAAACGGACGTGACGACGACCAGCATGACGGCGGTCAGCGTGTCGATGCGGAGGCGCCAGTCGGCCTCGAAGTCGCCGGAGTCGATCCAGGTCATGACCTGGACGCGGTCCGTCTCGCCGCCGAGGCCGACCGAAACGAGGGCGACGACGGAGAGGAGCGCGGAGACGACGAGCAGGCTCGAGGTTACGATCTGCGCGCCGCGAGACCCGAGCCAGCGGCCGAAGACACCCGCGATGAGAAACCCCAGAAGCGGCAGGAAGACGATTGCCGAGTACATTCCCCCTTACCCCTTCATCATATTGATGTCCTCAACCGCGATGGAGCCGCGGTTGCGGAAATAGACGACAAGAATGGCGAGGCCGATGGCCGCTTCGCCGGCGGCGACGGTGAGGACGAAGAGCGCGAAGACCTGCCCCGCCAGATCGCCCAGATAAGCCGAGAAGGCGACGAGGTTTATGTTCACCGCAAGCAGCATCAGTTCGATCGACATCAGGATGACGATCACGTTCTTCCTGTTGAGGAAGATGCCGAAGATGCCCAGCGTGAACAGGATCGCCGCCACCGTAAGATAGTGTTCGAGGCCGATTGCCATCATTTTCTCCTGCCCTCGCGCGCCGAGGCGCCGGGGCCAGTCCCCTCATATTTACCGGGCGCGCCGTCTTCAGTTCAGATGCCCGGCGGCGCGTCCGCCGATTTAAAGTCCCTGCCCCGGCTCGACCTTCTTCAGCTCAACGCCCGTCTCGCGCGTGCGCGCGACCTGATGGGCGATGACCTGCCGTTTCACATTCGGCTTGTGGCGCAGCGTGAGCACGATGGCGCCGATCATCGCGACCAGCAGAATGAGACCGGCTGCCTGGAAGAGATAGACATATTGCGTGTAGACGACCTGGCCGAGCGCGCGCGTGTTGTCGACGGCCGTTATGGCGGGCGTGGGCGAGGCTGCGACGCCTGCCGCCTCCGGCGCGATGACCCAGCTGCCGAGCACGAGCAGCAGCTCGATCAACAGGATGATGCCGACCAACGCGCCGACGGGCAGGTATTGCAGGAAGCCTTCGCGCAGCTCGAGGAAATCCACGTCGAGCATCATGACGACGAAGAGGAACAGCACCGCGACCGCGCCGACATAGACGATGACGAGGATCAGCGCGAGGAACTCCGCGCCGAGCAGCACGAAGAGCGCCGCCGCATTGAAGAATGCGAGGATGAGAAAGAGCACCGAGTGAACGGGATTGCGCGCGGAAATCACCATGAAACCCGCGGCGACTGTGATCGCCGCGAAGAGGTAAAACGCGATGGCGGTGCCAATCATCTATCTGGACCCTTCGTCCCTCGGAAGCGTTATCGGTAAGGCGCGTCGAGCGCGATGTTCTTCGCGATCTCGCGTTCCCAGCGGTCGCCGTTGGCGAGCAGCCGGTTCTTGTCGTACATCAGTTCCTCGCGCGTCTCCGTCGCGAATTCGAAATTCGGACCTTCGACGATCGCATCCACGGGGCAGGCCTCCTGGCAGAGACCGCAATAGATGCATTTCGTCATGTCGATGTCATAGCGCGTGGTGCGGCGGGTGCCGTCGTTGCGGCGCGGGCCGGCCTCGATGGTGATGGCGAGCGCGGGGCAGATGGCCTCGCAGAGCTTGCAGGCGATGCACCGCTCCTCGCCATTCGGATAACGGCGCAGCGCATGTTCGCCACGGAAGCGCGGCGAGAGCGGGCCTTTCTCGAAGGGGTAGTTCAGCGTCACCTTGGGCTTGAAGAAATAGCGCATGGCGAGCACGAAGCTCGACACGAATTCGGCGAGGAAGAGCGACCGCGCCGACTGATCCAGCCAGGCCATTATTCAGTCCTTTCCCGTATTGCGATCATGATCCCGGCCCTCAATGCTGCGGCACGATGTCGAAGCCGACCAGCACGCCCGCCGTGAGCACGACCCAGAAGAGCGAGATCGGCAGGAAGACCTTCCAGCCAAGACGCATCAACTGGTCGTAGCGGTAGCGCGGCACGAAAGCCTTGACCATCGCGAACATGAAGAAGACGAGGAAAACCTTCAGCAGGAACCAGATCACGCCCGGCACCATGTTGAAGGGTGCGATATCGATGGGCGGCAGCCAACCGCCGAGGAAGAGGATCGTCGTCATGGCGCACATGAGCAGGATGCTCACATACTCGCCCAGCATGAACATCATGTAGGCGGTGGACGAATATTCCACCATGAAGCCGGCGACGAGCTCCGACTCCGCTTCCGCCAGATCGAAGGGCGGGCGGTTGGTTTCAGCCAGCGCCGAGATGAAGAAGATCACGAACATCGGCAGATGCGGGATGAAGTACCAGACGGTGCGCTGCGCCTCGACGATGGCCGAGAGATTGAGCGAGCCCGCCGTCATGAGTACGCAGACGATGACGAAGCCGATGGAGACTTCGTAGGAGACCATCTGCGCGGCGGCGCGAAGGGCGGAGAGGAACGGGTATTTGGAGTTAGACGCCCAGCCCGCCATGATGACGCCGTAGACGCCGAGCGACGAGATGGCGAAGATGTAAAGGATGCCGACGTTGATGTCGGCGATCACCATGCGCGCATCGAGCGGGATCACCGCCCAGCCGGAGAGCGCGAGGGTGACGGTCACCAGCGGCGCGAGCAGGAAGATGCCCTTGTTGGCGCCGGCCGGGATGACGATTTCCTTGAAGACGAATTTCAGCAGGTCCGCGAAGGATTGCAGCAGGCCGAAGGCGCCGACGACGTTGGGCCCGCGGCGCAACTGCACTGCCGCCCAGATCTTGCGGTCCGCCAGCAGCACATAGGCGGTGACGAGCAGCAGCGCGACGATGAGCGCAAGCGACTGCGCGACGATGATCGCCAGTGGAATTCCGTATCCGACGAGAAAGTCCGTCATTGCCCCGCCCTCACTCTGCCGCCCGGATGCGCGTTGCCGCCGCGCGACCGGCCGAACACTCGGCCATGACGGCGCTTGCCCGCGCGATCGGGTTGGTCAGGTAGAAATCCTTCACCGGCGTTTCGAATGGCGCGGCATCGAGCTCGCCGGCCTTGAGGTCCGGCATGTCCGCGGCGGGGACGAGGATGTCCAGCAGCGCGAAATGCGGCGCCTCGGCCTCGATCGCGGTACGAATGGCGGCGAGGTCGTTGTAGGGAAGCGTCTTGCCGAGGACGGCGGAAAGGGCGCGCAGGATCGCCCAGTCCTCGCGGGCGGCACCCGGCGGGAAGACGGCACGGTTGCCCGCCTGCACACGGCCTTCGGTGTTGACCCAGAGAGCGTTCTTTTCGGTGTAGGCGGCGCCCGGCAGGATGACGTCGGCGCGGTGCGCGCCAGCGTCGCCATGCGTGCCCTGATAGATGACGAAGGCGGAGCCGAGGCGCGACATGTCGATTTCGTCGGCGCCGAGGAGATGCACGATTTCGATTTCGCCTTTCGAGGCGCCGTCGAGAATGCCGGCAACGTCGCGGCCGCCCTCGCCCGGCACGAGGCCGAGATCGAGACCGGCGACGCGGGAGGCGGCGGTGTGGAGGACGTTGAAGCCGTTCCAGCCTTCGCGGATGGCGCCGACCGACTTCGCCAGCGAAAGGGCGGCAGCGAGAACCGCCGCGCCGTCCGCGCGGGCGAGCGCGCCCTGGCCGACAACGATCATCGGGTTGGCGGCATTCTTCAGCACGTCGCCGAAGGAGCCGAGGTCCTTCAGCGATTGCGGGCCGGCGCCGAGATAGTCGTAATCATAGGTGAGGTCGTGACGCGGACCGACGACGCCGACCTTCAGGCCGCCCATGCGAGACCGCTTGAGGATGCGCGCGTTGACGATGGCCGCTTCCTTGCGGGGGTCGGTGCCGATGAGCAGGATCGCGTCCGCTTCCTCGATACCAGCGATGGTCGTGTTGAAGAGATAGGCGCCACGGTTCGAGGCATCGAGTTTCGCGCCGTCCTGGCGGCAATCGATGTTGGGCGAGCCGAGGGCCGTATAGAGGTCCTTCAGGGCCTTCATGGATTCGGCGCAGGCAAGGTCGCCGGCGATGGCGGCGACGCGGGAGCCATCTACACCCTTCAGGCGCGCGGCGATGGCGGCGAAGGCTTCGTCCCAGCTTGCGGCGCGGAGGCGGCCGTTCTCGCGCACATAGGGCGTATCGAGACGCTGCGTCTTCAGACCATCCCAGACGAAGCGTGTCTTGTCGGAAATCCACTCCTCGTTCACGTCGTCATTGTTGCGCGGGAGAATGCGCATGACTTCGGGGCCGCGCGCGTCGACGCGGATGTTGGAGCCGACGGCATCCATGACGTCGATCGATTCCGTCTTGCGGAGCTCCCAGGGGCGCGCCGTATAGGCGAAGGGGCGGAAGGTGAGCGCACCGACGGGGCAGAGATCGACCACGTTGGCGGAGAGTTCGGATGTCAGCGCGTGTTCGAGATAGGTGGTGATTTCCATATCCTCGCCGCGGCCGATGGCGCCGAGTTCGGGCACGCCGGCGACTTCGGTCGAGAAGCGGATGCAGCGCGTGCAGTGGATGCAGCGCGTCATCACCGTCTTCACGAGCGGGCCCATGTATTTTTCCTCGACCGCGCGCTTGTTCTCGTGGAAGCGCGAACCGTCGACGCCGTAGGCCATCGACTGGTCCTGCAGGTCGCACTCGCCGCCCTGATCGCAGATCGGGCAATCGAGCGGGTGGTTGATGAGGAGGAATTCCATCACGCCTTCGCGGGCGCGCTTGACCTGTTCGGTCTTGGTGCGGACGACCATGCCTTCGGCGACCGGCATGGCGCAGGAGGCGATCGGCTTCGGCGATTTCTCGACCTCGACAAGGCACATGCGGCAATTGCCCGCGATGGAGAGGCGCTCGTGGTAGCAGAAGCGCGGAATCTCGGCGCCGGCTTCCTCGCATGCCTGCAGCACGGTGGCGCCGTTCTCGACTTCTACTTCGATGCCGTCGACTGTCAGTTTCGGCATTGCCCCTACTCCGCCGCTGCCTGAGCGATGCCGCGTTTGGACGCGATGCGCTCTTCGATCGTGCCCCGGAAATGGCGGATGAGACCCTGAACAGGCCAAGCCGCCGCATCGCCGAGGGCGCAGATGGTGTGCCCTTCGACGCGCTTCGTCACGTCGAGCAGCATATCGATTTCCTGAACTTCCGCGTCGCCCGCAACGAGGCGTTCCATGACGCGCCACATCCAGCCCGTGCCTTCGCGGCAGGGCGTGCACTGGCCGCAGCTTTCATGCTTGTAGAAGGCGGAAAGCCGCGCGATCGCCTTGATGACGTCGGTCGACTTGTCCATGACGATGACGGCCGCCGTGCCGAGACCGGACTGCACGTTCTTCAGCGAGTCGAAGTCCATCAGCACATCGTCGCAAACGGATTTCGGCAGGAGCGGCACCGACGCACCGCCCGGAATGACGGCGAGGAGATTGTCCCAGCCGCCGCGCACACCGCCCGCATGTTTCTCGATCAGCTCCCGGAGCGGGATGCCCATTTCCTCTTCGACATTGCACTGACGGTTCACATGACCGGAGATGCAGAAGAGTTTCGTGCCGGTGTTGTTCGGACGACCGAGGCCTGCGAACCAGGTCGCGCCACGGCGGAGGATGGTCGGCGCAACCGCGATCGACTCGACGTTGTTGACGGTGGTCGGGGCGCCATAGAGACCGACATTCGCCGGGAACGGCGGCTTCAGGCGCGGCATGCCCTTCTTGCCTTCGAGGCTTTCGAGGAGGGCCGTCTCCTCGCCGCAAATATAAGCACCGGCGCCGTGATGGACGTAGAGGTCGAAGTCCCAGCCGGAACCGGCGGCGTTCTTGCCGATAAGGCCGGCTTCATAGGCTTCGTCGACGGCGGCCTGCAACTGCTCGCGCTCGCGGATGAATTCGCCGCGCACATAGATGTAGCAGGCGTGCGCGCCCATCGCGAAGCTGGCGATGAGGCAGCCTTCGATGAGCTTCTGCGGATCGTGGCGGAGAATGTCGCGGTCCTTGCAGGTACCGGGCTCGGACTCGTCGGCGTTGACCACGAGATAATGCGGGCGGCCGTCCGACTCCTTCGGCATGAAGGACCATTTCAAGCCGGTCGGGAAACCGGCGCCGCCGCGCCCGCGCAGGCCCGACTTCTTCATCTCGTCGAGAATCCAGTCGCGTCCCTTCGCGATGATGTCCGCCGTGCCGTCCCAATCGCCACGGCCGCGCGCCGCCTGCAGGCGCCAGTCCTGGAGCCCGTAGAGATTGGTGAAAATGCGGTCTTTGTCTTCAAGCATCAGTTGCCCCCGCCCGTCCCGGTTTCCTGGCCCACGTTTGTGAGGCTGGTGAGCCCGCCCGCGGGCTCGGACGCGTGACGTTCGTTTTGCGGTCCCGGTTTCACTTCCTTGCCGGAACGGAGATCGGCGAGGACGCGCTCGAACGACGCCGCGTCGAGGTCCTCGAAAAAGTCGGCATTGATCTGCACCATCGGCGCGTTGACGCAGGCGCCGAGACATTCAACTTCGAGCCAGGAGAACTTGCCGTCCGCGCTGACCGTGCCTTCGGGGCCGATATGCTTGCGGCAGACTTCCTTCAGTTCGTCGGCGCCACGGAGCCAGCACGGCGTGGTGCCGCAAAGCTGCACGTAATGTTCGCCGACCGGCGAGAGGTTGAACATGGTGTAGAAGGTCGCGACCTCGATGGCGCGGATATATTCCATGCCGAGCATGTCCGCGACATAGCGGATCGCCGGCTCGGGCAGCCAGCCGTCATGCTGCTCCTGCGCGCGCCACAAAAGCGGAATGACCGCGGAGGCCTGTTTGCCTTCCGGATATTTCGCAATCTGCTGCTTCGCCCACTCGACGTTCTCCGCCGTGAAGGCGAAGCTCGCGGGTTGATTGGGATCCAGTCGCCGTACGCTCACCGGTCCACCTCTCCGAAAACGATATCGATAGAACCGAGAATGGCCGACACGTCCGCCAGCATGTGCCCCTTGCAGAGATGGTCCATGGCCTGGAGATGCGCGTAACCCGGCGCGCGGATCTTGCACTTGTAGGGTTTGTTGCCGCCATCGGAGACGAGGTAGACGCCGAACTCGCCCTTGGGCGCCTCGACGGCCGCGTAAACCTCTCCGGCGGGCACGTGGTAGCCCTCGGTATAAAGCTTGAAGTGATGGATGAGCGCTTCCATCGAGCGCTTCATCTCGGCCCGCGAGGGCGGCACGATCTTGCCGTCCGTCACATGCACCGGGCCGCCGGGCATCATTTCGATGCATTGCTTCATGATGCGCAGCGATTGACGCATCTCTTCCATGCGGCAGAGATAGCGATCGTAGCAGTCGCCGTTCTTGCCCACGGGAATGTCGAAATCGAGCTCGGAATAAACTTCGTAGGGCTGCGCACGGCGCAGGTCCCATGCCATGCCGGAGCCGCGCACCATGACGCCGGAGAAGCCCCATTCGAGTGCTTCTTCCTGCGAGACGATGCCGATGTCGACGTTGCGCTGCTTGAAGATGCGGTTGTCGGTGATGAGACCTTCGAGATCGTCCAGTACCTGCGAGCAGGGATCGCAGAAATTGTAGATGTCTTCCAGCAGCTGCGGCGGCAGGTCGCGATGGACGCCGCCGGTGCGGAAATAGTTGGCGTGCATGCGGGCGCCGGATGCGCGCTCATAGAAGATCATCAGCTTTTCGCGTTCCTCGAAGCCCCAGAGCGGCGGCGTGAGGGCGCCGACGTCCATCGCCTGCGTCGTGACGTTGAGCAGATGCGCGAGGATGCGGCCGATCTCGGAATAGAGGACGCGGATGAACTGGCCGCGGCGCGGCACTTCGAGGCCGAGCAGCTTTTCGGCGGCGAGCACGAAGGCGTGCTCCTGGTTCATCGGCGCAACGTAGTCGAGGCGGTCGAAATAGGGGGTCGCCTGAAGGTAGGTCTTGTACTCGATCAGCTTTTCCGTGCCGCGATGAAGCAGGCCGATATGCGGATCGACGCGCTCGACGACTTCACCGTCAAGTTCAAGAACGAGGCGCAGCACGCCATGAGCGGCGGGATGCTGCGGGCCGAAGTTGAGGTGATAGTTGCGGAGTTCCTGCTCGGCCATGATCTAGTGCTCCGCCTTCTCGTCGCCCGGCAGGAGGTATTCGGCACCTTCCCACGGGCTCATGAAATCGAAGCTGCGAAATTCCTGCACCAGCCGTACAGGCTCGTAGACCACACGCTTCTCGTCGTCGTCGTAGCGCACTTCGACGTAACCGGTAAGCGGGAAATCCTTGCGGAGCGGATAACCGTTGAAGCCGTAATCGGTGAGGATGCGGCGCAGGTCCGGATGGTCGGAGAAGAGCACGCCGTACATGTCGAAGGTTTCGCGCTCGTACCAGTTGGCGGACGGATAGATCGTCACCACGCTCGGCACCGCCGTCTCCTCGTCGGTGCGGACGGTAACGCGGATGCGCTGGTTCTGATGCATCGAGAGAAGGTGGTAGACGACATCGAAGCGCGACGGGCGCTGCGGATAGTCGACGGCGGTGATGTCCAGCAGCGTTCCGAAATGGCAGGCCGGATCGTCGCGCAGGAATTTCAGGACCCGTGCGATCGACTGCGCCTGCGCCAGCACATTGAGTTCACCGAAGGCGACGTGAAATCCCAGCACGGACTCTTCGAGCGTGCCGAGAATGTGTTCGCCCAGTTCTGTAAGACTTTCGTCCATCGATGCGGTCTCGAAACTCGGAGCGGCGCGCGCTTCCCTACCGGAAGCTACCCGCCCCTGTCATTGAAATCAGCGGTCGAGCGTACCCGTCCGACGGATCTTCTTCTGGAGCGCGAGGATGCCGTAAAGCAGGGCCTCGGCGGTGGGGGGACATCCGGGCACATAGATGTCGACCGGAACGATCCGGTCGCAGCCACGCACCACGGAATAGGAATAGTGATAATAGCCGCCGCCATTCGCGCAGGACCCCATGGAGATCACATAGCGCGGTTCGGGCATCTGGTCATAGACCTTGCGGAGCGCCGGCGCCATCTTGTTGGTCAGCGTGCCAGCGACGATCATCACGTCGGACTGCCGCGGGCTGGCGCGGGGCGCGACACCGAAGCGTTCGGCGTCGTAGCGCGGCATCGAGGTCTGCATCATCTCGACCGCGCAACAGGCGAGACCGAAGGTCATCCACATCAGCGAACCGGTGCGCGACCAGTTGATGAGATCGTCGACCGTGGTCAGCACGAATCCCTTGTCGGCAAGCTGATCGGTCGCCTGACGGAAGAAGGCGTCGTCCTGCCAGCCGGGAACGGATGTTGCCGGATCGACCACGCCGGGCGTGTTCGAGATTATCTTGTCGGGGTTCGTCACTCCCATTCCAGGGCACCCTTCCGCCACTCATAGGTGAAACCGATCGTCAGCACGCCGAGGAAGACGATCATCGACCAGAAACCGAAGACGCCGACATCGCCGAGCGAGACCGCCCAGGGAAAGAGGAACGCGACTTCGAGGTCGAAGATGATGAAGAGAATGGCGACGAGATAATATTTCACGTCGAACTTCATGCGCGCATCGTCGAAGGCATCGAAACCGCATTCGTAGGCGGCGAGCTTTTCGGGATCGGGTTTGCTCGGCGCGATCACGAAGGGCGCGATCAGCAGAGCAAGGCCCACCACGAGCGACAGGCCCATAAAGATCAGTATGGGCAGGTACTCGAGCAGCAGGTCTTCCATCCGAATTGTCCTCACAAGGTACCGATGCGTGACGCACCGGCCGGGGCTGCCTAATTGTCCGCGCGAGCACGCGGACCGGACGAGAAATCATCCATAACCGACCGCCCAATTCGGCGCGCAGTATAGCCCTCGCAATTGCAGAATCAAAGGGCGGCTAACGATTTGCCGAAGCAAAAAGCCGTTGTTTTATCTGCCCTTGCGCCGCTCCCCACACGACGTGCGCCATGGCCCGCAGAGCGGGTGCATGACCATTGCCGGACCCGGTGATATGGAAACGATGGCGGGAGTGACGGGACTCGAACCCGCGGCCTCCGGCGTGACAGGCCGGCGCTCTAACCAACTGAGCTACACCCCCTTGCCGACGGTGAAACCGCCTGAAAGGTGGGCGTCTCGTAAGCCAAGGTACCCGCGCTGTCAAGGCGCATCGCTGCAGGCGGAGCAGCGCGAGGGATTGTATATCTGGTGGGCGGTGACGGGCTCGAACCGCCGACCCTCTCGGTGTAAACGAGATGCTCTACCAACTGAGCTAACCGCCCGCTGCATATTCAGCGTTCAATCCGGCGAAACTCCTATCGGATGGGCCTCGCGATTGCAATCGGAACCCAAATCGGGCCATTGCAATCCCTTCTCAAACCCGCGATCTTGGGTACTACCTCAAGCTCTCACGATGATCGGGTGTTTCGTTGCCCCGCACCCTTGCACCCGTTTTTTCCCTGCTGCTGGCGACGGCGATTCTGCTCGTGGGCAACGGCCTGCTGGGCACGCTCATTCCGATTCGCGCCGGTCTCGACGGTTTCGCCACGACCACGGTCGGCGTGATCGGCAGCGTCTATTTCGCCGGTTTCCTGGTCGGCTGCCTCGCGACGCCGCATGTGGTGCAGCGGGCGGGCCATATCAGAAGCTTCGCGACCTTCTGCGGACTCGCCTCCGCCGCGCCGCTCATTCACGCGCTCTCGTCCGATCCCTTCATCTGGGGCCTCATGCGCATCCTGACGGGCTTCTGCTTCGCGGGGCTCTACATGGTGATCGAGAGCTGGTTGAACGAACAGTCGACCAATGAGACGCGCGGCCGGTTCTTCTCTACCTATGTGATCGTGAACCTGTCGGCGCTGACGGTCGGGCAGTTCATGCTCAATGCGGCAGACCCGGGCGGCTTTGCCCTCTTCGCCGTCTGCTCGATCCTGACATCGCTGGCCTTGGTGCCCATCGCCCTTACAACCTCGGTGCAGCCGATGCCGATCCAGAGCACGCGCATCGACATATGGAAGCTCTATGCGCTGTCGCCGGTGGGCCTGGCGGGGTCCTTCATCGTCGGTGTCACCAATGCCCCCTTCTGGACGCTGGCACCGCTCTATGCGAGCGAGAGCGGCCTCGACACGGGCGGGATTTCGCTCTTCATGGCGGCGGCCATTATCGGCGGCGCGGCGGCGCAATGGCCAATCGGACGGCTGTCGGACCGTATGGACCGGCGGCGCGTGATCGTGGTCGTCAGCATCGGCGCGGCGCTCGGTGAAATTGCGCTGGTGCTGGCCGGCGGGAGCGGCAGCGTGACGGCGGTGATGCTGGCGGGCTTCCTGTTCGGCGTGTTCGGCCTCACGCTCTATTCGGTCTGTGTGGCTCACATGAACGATCACGGGCAGAGCGAGAGCTTCGTCGCCATTTCGGGCGGGCTGCTCATCGTCTTTTCCGTCGGTTCGATCATCGGTCCGACGGCGGCCTCGATCGGCGTCTCCACCTTCGGCATCGCGTCCATTTTCGTGGTGACGGCGGCGGTGCACCTGCTCTTCGCGGCCTATACCGCCTACCGTATCGCCTCGGCTCCCGCGCTGACGGGGGAGCAGCGGAGCGATTTCGTGGCTGTGCCCTTTCCGCAGGTGCAGCCGCTGCCGACCGAACTCGACCCACGGGCATCCGACGAGCCGCCGGCCGAAGAGGCGAGCGAGGCCGAGAACGAGGCGGCCCGCTGAGGCGGTTTCCGCAAAGAAAAAGGCCGGCTCACCTTTCCGGCGGCCGGCCCTTCAGAAAAATCCGGCGCGGATCAGCTGTTCACAGCGTCCTTCAGGCCTTTGCCAGCCTTGAACTTGGGCTGCTTGGAGGCGGGAATCTGGATGGTCTCGCCGGTACGCGGGTTGCGGCCCTCTGTGGCGGCGCGGTTCGACACGTTGAATGTGCCGAAGCCCACGAGCCGGACCTCTTCGCCCTTTTTCAGCGAGTCCGTGATGATGTCGAACACATAGTCGACGGCTTTCGTCGCATCGGCCTTCGATAGACCGCTCCGGTCCGCCACTTCTGCAATTAGATCGTTCTTGTTCACGTGAGGCCCCTCTAGATGCGATTACGGGAATCGAGAGGATTCCCCTAAGGCCTTGGAGTCTACCTGCCCGCCAAGAAGGGGGTCAAAGCAAAAACAAAGGATTTCTGCGGAAAATTGACGTTTCGCACATGCAAAAAACGGGAGCCAATGGCTCCCGTTTCTGCATTTTCCGTCCAAAAAGGCGGTTTTAATGCGCCATAACCTGCTCCGGCGCGTCGGATGGCCGCTTACCGGCCGCCGCCTGCTCCGCGAGCCATGCCTCCTCGTCCCATTCGATGGGCTCCGGCGTCCGGGTCAGGGCATGCCTGATCGCCTCGTCGAGGGTCGTGACCGGCACGATCTCCAGACTGTTTTTCACGTTGTCCGGAATGTCGGCCAGATCCTTGGCGTTGTCCTGCGGGATCAGCACCGTCTTGATGCCGCCGCGCAGAGCCGCCAGGAGCTTCTCCTTCAGGCCGCCGATGGGCAGCACCCTGCCCCGCAGCGTCATCTCGCCGGTCATGGCGACATCCTTGCGGACGGGGATGCCAGTCATCACCGAGACGATGGCGACCGTCATGGCCACACCGGCCGACGGGCCGTCCTTGGGCGTCGCACCTTCGGGCACGTGGACGTGGATGTCCCGGCGGTCGAAGAGCGGCGGCTCGATGCCGAAGCGGGTCGCCCGCGAGCGGACGAAAGAACTCGCCGCCGAGATCGACTCCTTCATCACATCGCGCAGGTTGCCCGTGACGGTCATGCGGCCCTTGCCGGGCATCATGACGCCTTCGATGGTGAGCAACTCGCCGCCGACTTCCGTCCATGCCAAGCCGGTGACGATACCGACCTGATCCTCGCCCTCGGCTTCGCCGTAGCGGTACTTCGGCACGCCGGCATAGTCCGCGATGTTCTCCATCGTGAGCTTGATCGACTTCTTGCCCGGCGTGGTGAGGATTTCCTTCACCGCCTTGCGGGCGAGATTGTTCAGCTCGCGCTCGAGATTGCGGACGCCGGCTTCCCGGGTGTAGACGCGGATCAACTGGCGAAGCGCCTCGTCATCTATCGCCCATTCGCCCTTGCGCAGACCGTGACCTTCGACCGCCTTCTGGATCAGATGGCGGCGAGCGATCTCGACCTTCTCATCCTCGGTGTAACCGGCGATGCGGATGATTTCCATCCGGTCCATCAGCGGTTCGGGGATGTTGAGCGTGTTCGCCGTCGTCACGAACATGACGTCGGAGAGGTCATAGTCGACCTCGAGATAGTGATCGGCGAACGAGCCGTTCTGCTCCGGGTCGAGCACTTCGAGAAGCGCCGACGACGGATCGCCGCGGAAATCCGAACCCATCTTGTCGATCTCGTCGAGCAGGAAGAGCGGATTGGTGTGCTTCACCTTCTTCATCGACTGGATGACCTTGCCGGGCATCGAGCCGATATAGGTGCGGCGGTGACCACGGATTTCCGCCTCGTCGCGAACGCCGCCGAGCGACATACGCACGAAGTCGCGGCCGGTCGCACGCGCGATCGACTTGCCGAGCGAGGTCTTGCCCACGCCGGGCGGTCCGACGAGGCACAGGATCGGACCCTTCAGCTTGTTCGACCGGCTCTGCACGGCGAGATATTCGACGATGCGTTCCTTGACCTTGTCGAGGCCGTAATGATCGGCGTCGAGGATCTGTTGCGCGCCAAGCAAATCCTTCTTCACGCGGCTCCGCTTCTTCCACGGAACCGACAGCAGCCAGTCGAGATAGTTGCGCACGACGGTGGCTTCGGCCGACATCGGGCTCATCTGCTTGAGCTTCTTCAGCTCCGCCATGGCCTTTTCGTGGGCTTCCTTGGAGAGCTTGGTCTTCTGGATGCGCTCTTCGAGTTCGCGCATCTCGTCCTTGCCGTCCTCGCCGTCGCCGAGTTCCTTCTGAATGGCCTTCATCTGCTCGTTCAGATAGTACTCGCGCTGCGTCTTCTCCATCTGGCGCTTCACGCGGCTACGGATGCGCTTCTCGACCTGGAGGACGCTGATTTCGCCTTCCATGAGCGAGTAGACGCGCTCCAGCCGCTCCGCGACCGAAGACATCTCGAGAAGTTCCTGCTTCTCGGGAATCTTGATGTTGATGTGGCTGGCGACGGTGTCCGCGAGCTTGGCCGGGTCTTCGATCTGGCCGATTGAGCCGAGCACTTCCGGCGGCACCTTCTTGTTGAGTTTCACATAGCCTTCGAACTGCGACACGACGGACCGCGACAGGCCTTCGAGCTGCTCGTCGTCGGCATCGGTCTCGTCGATGAGTTCCACTTCGGCTTCGAAGAACTCCTCGTTGCCCGTGTAGCGCTTCACGCGGGCGCGCCGAACGCCTTCGACCAGCACCTTCACGGTGTTGTCCGGCAGCTTCAGCAACTGGAGGACGGAACCGACGGCACCGATTTCATAGATATCGTCCGTGGCCGGATTGTCGTCGGCGGCATTCTTCTGGGCGACGAGCAAAATCTGCTTGTCGTCCTGCATCACGTTTTCAAGCGCGCGCACGGACTTCTCGCGACCGACAAAGAGCGGCACGATCATATGCGGGAAGACCACGATGTCGCGCAGCGGAAGCACGGGAAGAACGAGTACGCCTTCCTTGCCGGAGCCGCCGGCCGGAGCCTGCTTGCCTTCGTCTTTTTCTGTCATGGTCGCACACCTGCTTTCACTAGTTCTCTGCCGCCCGCAGCGATGCTCAAGCCTAGCATTCGATTCTGAATGAATGCTGAGTTGCCGGCCGTCCGTTCAGAATAACGGGATTCGGGCATGCCGCCCGGATTTCGGACGGTTTTGGACGAAAGTCCACCGGAGCCCTTGTGGCCTCGGCAAGCTCGCAGCGCTGGCGGGCCTACTGGTTGAAATGAAAATGGCCCCGAAAGCTCATGCTTTCAAGGCCACCTTCGATTTTCGGAAAACGCCGATTTTGCGCGTTTTGTCTCAGGCGCCGGTCCCGACGTCGCCCTGGCGTTCCGCGTAGATGTAGAGCGGGCGGGCCTTGCCATCGACCACTTCGGCGCTGATGACGACTTCCTCGACGCCCTCAAGCGTCGGGAGCTCGAACATCGTGTCGAGGAGGATCGACTCGAGGATCGACCGAAGGCCACGGGCGCCGGTCTTGCGCTCGATCGCCCTGCGCGCAACGGCGCGGAGCGCTTCTTCCGAGAAGGTGAGCCTTACGTTCTCCATCTCGAACAGACGCTCGTACTGCTTCACCAGCGCGTTCTTCGGCTGGGTCAGGATGGTCACGAGGGCTTCCTCGTCGAGGTCCTCCAGCGTGGCCAGAACCGGCATACGACCGACGAATTCCGGGATCAGACCGAACTTCAGCAGGTCTTCCGGCTCCAGGTCCTTCAGGATGTCGCCGGTGCGGCGGTCTTCGACCGACTGAACCTTGGCGCTGAAGCCGATGCCGGCACCCTTGCCGCGCTGTCCGATGATCTTTTCCAGACCCGCGAACGCGCCGCCACAGATGAACAGGATGTTCGTCGTGTCCACTTGCAGGAATTCCTGCTGCGGATGCTTGCGGCCGCCCTGCGGCGGCACGGAGGCAATGGTGCCTTCCATGATCTTCAGCAGCGCCTGCTGAACGCCCTCGCCCGACACATCGCGCGTGATGGAGGGATTGTCGGACTTGCGGCTGATCTTGTCGACCTCGTCGATATAGACGATGCCACGCTGCGCACGCTCGACGTTATAGTCCGCCGACTGCAGCAGCTTCAGGATGATGTTCTCGACATCCTCGCCGACATAGCCCGCTTCGGTGAGCGTCGTCGCATCGGCCATCGTGAAGGGTACGTCGAGAATACGGGCGAGCGTCTGCGCGAGCAGCGTCTTGCCGCAACCGGTCGGACCGATCAGCAGGATGTTCGACTTCGCGAGTTCGACGTCGTTGTTTTTGGCTGCGTGATTGAGGCGCTTGTAGTGGTTGTGCACAGCGACCGAGAGCACGCGCTTGGCGTGCATCTGTCCGATCACGTAATCGTCGAGCACACTGCAAATTTCCTGCGGCGCGGGAACGCCGTCACGCGACTTCACCAGCGAGCTTTTATTTTCCTCGCGGATGATGTCCATGCAGAGTTCAACGCACTCGTCACAGATAAAGACGGTCGGTCCCGCGATCAGCTTCCGGACCTCATGCTGGCTTTTGCCGCAAAAGGAACAGTAGAGCGTGTTCTTGGAGTCGCCGCCGCTCACCTTGCTCATAAGAACTCCTTAGTAACCCACAGGCCGGTAAAGATGCATTCAGCCAAACCTATGCACCAACCGTGCCCGCCTTGCGGTGGCGGATCAAGATGACCCATATTCCCTTTACGTTTGAAGGGGCAAAATGGATGCCTCAACCGGTCACCTTCTCGACATACGAGCATGTTATTCGGCGAGGGATCAACATTTCATTACCCCTCGCAACTGCACGTCACGTCCGTTTCACCGCCTATAAGCGATGAAATCCGGGCCTGATTCTTGAGCATATGCCGCTCTCTTCGGCGCAAACGGGCGCGCCGGCCCGGCAAAGAGGCTCTATTTCAGCCTTTTTTGGCGCCTTCCGCTCCGGTCAACGGCGGACGCTCTACTCCGACGTGATCGATGATGCCGAATTCCAGGGCACGTTCCGGGCTCATGAAGTTGTCACGCTCCAGAGCATCTTCGACAGCTTTCAGGGTCTGGCCGGTGTGTTTGCAATAGATGTTATTGAGTCGTTCCCGAATCGCGATCGTTTCGCGAGCGTGAATTTCGATGTCGCTCGCCTGCCCTTGAAAACCGCCCGACGGCTGATGGACCATAATCCGCGCATTGGGAAGCGCGAAGCGCATGCCCTTTTCCCCGGCCGCCAGAAGGAGAGATCCCATGGAAGCCGCCTGGCCCATGCAGACCGTGGAGACGGGGGGACGGATGTGCTGCATCGTATCGTAGATCGCGAGGCCCGACGTCACCACGCCACCCGGCGAGTTGATATACATCGAGATTTCCTTCTTCGGATTTTCCGCTTCGAGGAAAAGAAGCTGCGCGGTGACGAGCATCGCCATTCCGTCTTCGACGGGGCCGGCGACGAAAATGATGTGCTCCTTCAGCAGGCGCGAAAAAATATCGTATGCCCGCTCGCCACGGTTGGTCTGCTCGACCACCATCGGTACGAGGTTCATATAGGTTTCGATGGGGTCTTTCATTGTCTCTCCTGAGCGTCAGCCCGGTTCCCTGGATCACGGCCCGGGAAGCACCTGCGCCAAGCCCGGCGCGCGGTATGCCTCCCGTCCCACGAAACCGCATGGAACAGGGATAGTTCGATTCGGTAAATGGACGGTTCAGAACTCTAGCGCAAGAGCAATATAAGGTCAGGCACGCCAGATTTCGCCCCCTCTCTCCGCGGGGGCTTTTGCCGCAACGTCAGGCAGCCTTGCCGACGTTCCGCTCCGTAGACCCGGCGGGACGTCCGATCAGTCCGGTTACGCCCGACAGCGCGCCGGAGGCGAGTTCCCGAGCCAGGAAGCGGGCGGGATCGACCCAGCCCGGCAATTCGAGGCGGCGGGCGAGCGCCCGGGTGAAACCAAAGCGGCGGTAATAAGGCTCATCCCCCACCAGAACCACGATGCGGTGCCCTTGGGCGGCGGCGCGCGCGAGGCCTTCGTGCATCAGCTTGGCGCCGATGCCCCGCCCCTGCAGGGCCGGTGCTGCGACCAATGGCCCCAGGAGGAGCGCCGGGACCTGCCCATCGATCTCGACCGGCCAGAAGCGGAGCGTGCCGACGACCTCGCCGCCTTCCACGGCGACGAGCGACAAGGAGGCATCCGCCTCGACGCCATCGCGCAGGCGGTAGACGGTTTTCGCGAAGCGGTCCGGGCCGAAGGCGCCGGCGACCAGCTTTTCGACCGCAGGTTTGTGGGTTTCAGTCTCGACAACGATCTTCATCGACGTTTCCAGATTGGACGGAGTCAGCCGATCCCGCGTCCATGCGCGTTCGGCTGCCCGTCTCGTATACGGGTGAACGGGTTCTCTTCCGTCGCTCTCAGATGCAGACGCTTGCCAGCGGCGGGAAGCCGTTGAACGCGACGGCCGAATAGGTCGTCGTGTAGGCACCCGTGGCGAGGATCCACACCTTGTCGCCGGAGGCGAGTGCCGACGGCATGCGGTAGTCCGTCTTCTCGTAGAGAATGTCGGCGCTGTCGCAGGTGGGACCGGCAAGGACGACCGGCGACGTGTCGCCGCCGTCGCGCGATGTCAGGAGGCGGTACTTGATCGCCTCGTCCATCGTCTCGGCAAGACCGTGGAACTTGCCGACATCGAGATAAACCCATCGTCGCGCGTCTTCGCCGCCCTTCTCCGAGACGAGAACGACTTCGGCCTGGATGACACCGGCATCGCCGACGACACCGCGACCGGGCTCGACGATCACGTCCGGCTGCTCGTCGCCAAAATGGCGCGAGAGAGCTTCGCGGATCGCCGCGCCATAGGCAGCGATCGAGGGCACGTCGGTGCGGTAGCGCGACGGAAAGCCGCCGCCCATGTTGACCATGCGCAGCTTCACACCGCGCGCCTCGAGATCGCGGAAGAGCGACAGCGAGAGCGCGAGCGCCTTGTCGTACTGCGTGAGGTCGGTCTGCTGGGAGCCGACATGGAACGAGAGGCCGTAGGCGTCGAGGCCAAGCGCCTGCGCGCGCTGAAGCAGCTCGGCGGCCATGGCGGGCTCGCAGCCGAACTTGCGCGAGAGTGGCCATTCGGCGCCTTCGCACTCCATCAGCACACGGCAATAGACTTTCGAGGCCGGCGCAACGCGGGCGATCTTGTCGAGTTCGGCGGCGCTGTCGAAGGCGAACATGCGGACGCCCTTGGCATAGGCCTCGGCGATGTCGCGCTCCTTCTTGATCGTGTTGCCGAAGGAGAGGCGGTCGGCCGGGACGCCATGCGACAGGCAGAGATCGATCTCGCCCATGCTGGCGGTGTCGAAGGACGAGCCGAGGCCCGCGAGGCGCGAGACGATCTCGTCGGCCGGGTTCGCCTTCACGGCGTAGAAGATGCGCGCCTCGGGGAGCGAGCGGGCCAGCTCCTCGAAGTTATGGGCGACGATGTCGACGTCGACAACGAGGCAAGGCGACGGCAGATCGGCGGTCGCGAGATAGCGCGCGATCTTGGGCGGCAGGCCGCCGCGATCCAGCGGCAACTCGGCCGCCTGCGGCACGAGGCGGAGGCGCGGCTTGCGCCGGGTGCCAACCTTCGCGGGCGCGACCGGTTTGGTCGCGGGAACCGACTTGGCGGCGGATTTGATGGAGATGCGCGAACGGGCACGACGGCCCTGCTCGGAAGCGAACATCGTAAACACCCTTTTTCAGACCCGGCTTTCAAACCGGCGTGATCCAAAAAGGACGCTTCCGTCGTTGCATAAACCTGCTAAGGGCCAGCGGCACGTGCGTGTGCGTCTTGTGATGCGCGGAGATATAGGCATCGATGAGTCCGCGCAACAGGTTTTTCGGTGCGCGGCGATTTTTTTTGCTAACGAATTCTTAATGTGCCCGCCGCATTCGCGCCGCAATTCGGCGGGGGACGGAAACAAAAAGGCCCGGAGCATGCTCCGGGCCTTTTCGCGAGGGGCGACGGGCGCCGCTCAGTCCTCTTTCTTTTTCTTCGCAGCCGGCTTTTTGGCGGCGGGCTTCTTCTCGCCTTCGTCCGACTTCGCCGCTGCCTTCTTGGCGGCCGGCTTCTTCTTCGCCGGCTTCTCGTCGCCATGATCGTGATCATGATGGTCGTGGTCATGATCGTGGTCGTGATCATGGTGATGATGGTCGTGCTCGTCGGCGTCCGGGTCGGCGAAGAGCTCGTCGCGGCTGACGACCTTGTCGGTCACCTTGGCCAGTTCGGCGATGAAGTCGACGACCTTGTCCTCGAAGATCGGCGCGCGCAGTTCCTGGACCGCCTGCGGGTTCTGCTGGAAGTACTGATAGAGCTGGCGCTCCTGGCCGGGAAACTGGCGGGCGCGTTCGGCAAGCGCCTGGCTCAGTTCCTGCTCGGTGACGGTGATGCTGTTCTTCTCGCCCACTTCCGCGAGCAGGAGACCGAGGCGCACGCGACGCTCCGCGATCTTGCGGTATTCGGCGCGCACATCCTCTTCCGGATCGTCGAGATCGGCGGCGGTCTTGTTCTGGTGGGTCAGTTCATGCTCGAACTGCTGCCAGATCTGCTGGAACTCCTGCTCGACCATGGTGGGCGGCAATTCGAAGTCGTGGAGTTCGTCGAGCTTGTCGAGCATGGCGCGCTTCAGGTGCATGCGGGACATGCGGGCATATTCGCCCTTCATCTGTTCGCCGAGCGCCTCGCGGAGCTTGTCCATGCTTTCGAGGCCGAAGCGCTTGGCGAGCTCGTCGTCGAGCTTCACTTCGGCGGGGGCCTTCACTTCCTTCACCTTGACGGCGAAGACGGCGTCCTTGCCGGCGAGATGGGCCGCGCCGTATTCCTCCGGGAAGGTCACCTTCACCTCGACGTCGTCGCCGACCTTGGCGCCGACAAGCTGCTCCTCGAAGCCCGGAATGAAGCGGCCGGAGCCGATTTCCAGATTGGCGTCTTCGGCAGAACCGCCTTCGAAGGCTTCGCCGTCGATCTTGCCGACGAAGTCGATCGTCAGCAGGTCGCCGTTCTCGGCCTTGGCGCCTTCCGCGCGGGGTTCGAAATTCTTCTGGTTCTCGGCGAGGCGCTTCAGCGCGACGTCGATGTCCTCATCCTTTACTTCAGCGGTGAGGCGTTCCAGCGAAACCGTTGAAAAGTCGGAGAGTTCGAAGGACGGGATGACCTCGAAGCTCATCTTGAACGTGAGGTCGGCCTTGCCGTCCAGCACGTCCTGAATCTCGCCTTCGAGATCGATCGAGGGCTGGAAGGCGGGGCGAAGGGCTTCGTCCTGAATGGCCTTCTGGCTGGACTCGCCCACCGTCTCCTGGATGACGTCGCCCATGACCTGCTTGCCGAAGGTCTTGCGGAGATGGCTGACCGGAACCTTGCCGGGGCGGAAGCCTTTCAGGCGGACCTGATTTTTCATCTCGTCGAGCTTGGCGCCGAGCTTGGCTTCAAGATCCTGAGCCGGGACCTGAACCTTCAATTCGCGCTTCAGACCGTCCGCGTTCGTTACCGTGACCTGCATCATTCAATCCGTTATTTATCGGCCATTATTTACCGGAGCTTCCGGGCTGGTGCGGGCGGAGGGACTCGAACCCCCACGCCTTGCGGCACTGGAACCTAAATCCAGCGCGTCTACCAATTCCGCCACGCCCGCCAACAGGGCTCTGGCGAGACCCAAACGAGCCGGCCGCTCCCTAAATTGGCGCTCTCTATATCAAGGGGCACCGGCGATTGCCAGTAAAAGCGCAAGGATGCGCCCGGGGCGTCACAGGGCGGGAAGAAGATCCCGCAGAACGGCGGGCAGCATCTCAGGCAAATCCTCGGAGATCAGACCGGGACCGAAGGAGGAACCGGCCTCGCCGTGGAGCCAGACACCCGCACAGGCAGCCTCGAAGGGAAGCATGTGCTGGGCCAGCAGGGCGAGGATAATGCCGCCCAGCACGTCCCCCGATCCGGCGGTGGCCAGTTCCGGGCCGCCGTTCATGGCGATGGCGGCGCGGCCGTCGGGCGCGGCGATGACGGTGTCCGCACCTTTGAGCACGATGACGGCCGACGCTTCGGCGGCGGCGGCGCGGGCGCGGGCGAGCTTGCCACCCTCCCCGGCCGCGATCCGGGGGAAGAGGTGCGCGAACTCGCCGTCGTGGGGTGTCATGACGACGGGGCCGGCGAAGTAGCCCGCAATGGCGACGAAAAGGTCGCGCGGGATTTCGGCGAAGGAAGTGAGCGCGTCGGCGTCGAGCACCATGGCCGCGCCGGAGAGAAGCGCCGCCAGCACGTTCTCGCGCGTGTGGGCGCCGACGCCGGCGCCGGGGCCGATGAGGAGCGCGTTCTTGCGTTTGTCCTCGAGGATGGCCGTGAGCGCGTCGGCACCGTCGAAGGGCTGGAGCATGACCGAGGTCAGGTGCGCGGCGTTGACGAGGAGCGCGGATGGCGGCGAGGCGACCGTGACGAGCCCGGCGCCGGCCCGCAGCGCGCCGCGCGCGGCAAGACGGGCGGCGCCCGTGCGCGAGGCATCGCCGGAGACGACGATAGCGTGGCCGCGCGTATATTTGTGGCTGTCGAGGCGCGGGCGGGGAAAGGATGCCGACCAGAGCGGCGGTTCGTCGATGAAGGTTTGCGGGGCGATCTCCTCGAGCACATCCGGTGCGATACCGATATCGGCCACCTGCAACTCGCCGCAATGAAGACGGCCGGGCAACAGAAGGTGACCCGGTTTGGCGCGGAAGAAAGTCACGGTGAGCACGGCATCGAAAGCGGCGCCTCTCACCTGCCCGGTATCGCCATCGATGCCGGTCGGGATGTCGATGGCGACGACGGGCGTTTGCCGTTCCGCGATGCGCGTGATGGCGTCGGCGGCGATGCCCGTGACGTCTTTCGAGAGACCGGCGCCGAAGATCGCGTCGACGATCAGGGAGGCGCCGTGGCCCGCATCCGCCGACAGCGGGTGAACGGCGCCTGGCCAGCGGCCTGCCGCTTCAGCCGCGTCGCCTCTCAGACGGTCGCGGTCGCCGAGAAGGAAGAGCGATACCGGCCAGCCCTCCTCTGCAAGGAGGCGCGCGACGACGAAGCCGTCGCCGCCGTTGTTGCCGGGACCGCACAGGACGGAGACCGGGCCCTGCCGGAAGCGCGCGGCAATCGCCTCGGCGACGGCACGGCCGGCGTTTTCCATAAGGACAATGCCGGGCGTACCGCGTTCGATGGTGAGCGCGTCGGCGCGGCCCATTTCGGCGACGGTGAGGAGAGCGGACGAATCGGAAGTGGCCATCATGGCGGCCACTATAGCCACGCGATTGCGGCGGGTAATTGACGATTTGCAGCGGCGGCTAATTCACCTTCGTTTCCGCTTCCCTGCCGTGCTCCACCAGTTTGAGATTTCCGCCCGAGGTCTCGAAGACGGTGACCGAGCAATTGTCGGGGCGGAAGGAGATGAGGCGGTCGTCATCGAGCGCGGCGCCGGCGGCGACGTTGATGGCGATGAAGTGGGAGAAGATCACGGTGTCGCCGCCGAGGCCGGTCAGCGCATCGATCACCGATTGACGCCAGCCGAGGAGATCTATCTTGCCTCCGCCCGTGTTCTCCGGGGTCAGCGCTTCCGCCCATGTGCCCGCCATGAGGCGGCGGAGCCAGGCGCCCCGTTCCGCGAGATTGTCGATGGGCGACGGCACTTCCGCAACGCGCGTTTCGATCACCGGCTCGCATTCCCAGAGCGCGGAGAGCGGCATTGCGGTTTCCCGGCAGCGGCGGAGCGGCGAGGAAAGAAGGGGCAGCTTGCGCCCCACCCGGCTCTCGATTTCGCGGGCGACGGATTCGGCCTGTGCGCGGCCTTTTTCGGACAGGCCGGGATCGGTGTCCGCGTCCCAGCCAGCGGCGGCCTCACCGTGGCGGATCATGTAGATGGTCGGCATGGATATTCTCCGGCATAGCGAATTTGCGATCTCCGTTTGTCGGCGAGGGGAGACGCGAAAGCAAGGCGGTTGGCCAGGCCGGGGGCAAGGGATTAGCCTTGTTACGGCGATTCACAGGAGGAGGCCTCTATGACCGACAGACAACCGCCCGTCGTGACACCTGCGTCCGGCGAATTCGACGGGCCGAAGCTCGTCTATATTCTCTACTTCATCAGCGTGGCGGTGGGGATTACCGCGGTTGCCGGCGTTATCGTCGCCTATCTGAAGCGGAACGAGGCGAGCGCGCCGGCGGCGTCGCACTACACTTTCCAGATACGCACTTTCTGGATCGGGCTGCTGTTCAGCTTTATCAGCGTCCTAACGATGATCATCGCCATCGGCTGGCTGCTGGGACTGGCGACGGTGGTCTGGTACCTGATCCGCTCGATCAAGGGTTTCATGCTGACGTTGGAAGGCAAAAGCATCGCCGACCCGGAGACATGGCTCTGGTAGCCTCCAAACGAACGCCACTCCCGGCGCCCACCTGAAAGGATGGGCGCCGGGAGCGGCGAAAGCTCAGAAGCTGTAGCCGAGGCGGGCACCGACATTCGTGAGGCCGTCGTTCGGATCGCAAAGCCCGGCATTCGAAATATGCTCGGCGGTCAGCATGACCGACCATGCGGGCGAAACCCGATAGCCGAGCGATATCGATTCGTGGAAGTTCGCGCGGCAGCCATAGCTGTTTTCGCCCGCCGCGGAGGACCCGTCCAGTTCGCCGTTGTGAACGGCGCCGCCGACGCTGAGGTCCACAAAGAAGGCTTCGGTGACGTCGATCGTCCAGCCGAGATCGAGATAGGCGAAGCTTGTGTCGCTGTTGGTGTTGATTGTGGCGCCGAGGCGCGGACGTGGCGCAAATGCCCAGGACAGAAAATCAGGACTGTCGAAGAGAATTTCGCCGTTGATGTCGAGGCCGTCGTCTTCGTGAGCCGGACCGGCAATATCGTGAGCGTAGAAGCCGCCCCTGACTTCATTTATGCCCGCGAATGCCGGCGAAGCAAAAGCAACAGACATGGACACAATGGTTGCGCGGGCGGCAATGCCCGACAGAGATGCGATTTTTTTCACAGGCGGACCCCAATTTTTTCCGCAGGCGGACGACCCGTTCCAGCGTATTCCTCGGTTCACGCTAAGAAACGGAATCCGTCGCGTCAACGGAACAGTTTCAATTCCACGGTTTTGGCAAACGGGCGTGGCAAGGACACCCCACCCCGACAGGTCTATGAGAACACTCCGGGTAGAGGTCCGGTTCCGCCCGGCCCCACCCGAATCTCACTCTGGCGTGAAGATGTTAACACTTTCGTCCGCCGGCGACGCAACGGTACCCGAACGGCCGAGTTGGTCGCGCCCCACCATGTCCGCGAGGGTCGCGGGATCGTTGGGCGTGTGGGCGACGAAGCGGGCATCGGTGTCCGCGAGGCGGCCGAAGACAATGGCGAACTCCGCCCCACCACGGCCATGGACGACCGTATATGTCTCGATCTTCGCCTTGCCGTTCGGCTTTTCCTCAACCCTCGGATGCTTCTCCGCGTCGATCTCCGCCTGGTAGAGGGCGGGCTTTTCACGCTCCCATTTGCCCTCGCGCGGGGTCGTGGAATAGAGGCCGAGACCATGCTTCGTGACGTACCAGCCGTTGGACGTGCAGAGGCCCTTCGAGCCCGGCTTCGCCCGGAGCTTGTCCATCATGGTGGCGATGGAGTGCATGACGTAGTTGTTGCCGGCGCCGCCGAAATAAGGGAGGCCGCCCGTGACGGTGAGCGAACGCGGGTCGTCCTCCGCGATACCGAGTTCCTGGCGGCCGATCTGGACGGCGGAGGGGAAGCAGGAATAGAGGTCGAAATAATCGATCTCGCCGATATTCCAGCCGGACATGGCGAAGGCTTTTTTGCCCATCATTCGGATGGCGGGCGAGGAGTGATAGTTCACACGCTCGGTCGGATACCAGAGATCGTTCGCATCGGCGCAGCCGTGGAGGAAGACCCATTTCGACTGCGGTATGCCGAGCTCACGCGCCTTCCTTACCGACATCATCACCACGGCGGCGGCCTGGTCGACCTGCATGATGGCGTTCATATACTTCGTGTACGGAAAACCGACATAGCGGTTGTCGTCGGTCGGCGTGGCGATTTCCTCGGCGGTGCGGGCGACCGGGAACCAGGCCTGCGGGTGCTTCGCCGCGACTTCCGTGAAGGGGGCCATGAGTTTCCCGATGGCGAGCTGGTGATCCTTCACGCTGCGGCCGGCCGCGCCGCGAATGGCGTTTTCGAACATCGGGTAGATGTTCACGGGGAATTGCAGCTTGTGGCGCTTTTCGACATCCGTCACGCCGGCCTTTTCGACGCCGATGTCGATGCGCTCGCCACCCGGATCGTCGTTCCAGGGAAGCATCTTGCCCTGCCCCAGCGCGCGCATCATGGTGCCGAAGCATTCGGAGCCCGCAACAAGGGCCACTTCGGTTTCGCCATTGGCGATCAGTTCGGCGGTGTGGTTCACCAGCATTTGCGGCGTGTTGCCGCCGGTGGGGCCGTAGCAGTTTTTCGACGGGTTCGCGCCCAGCATGGTGGAAAGCGTTTTCGGCGCATTCGGATAGCGGCCGAAGGGGAGCTTGCCCGAGTCCGGGCTGTCGGTGATGAAGCGAACGACGGTGACATTGTCGACGACCGACCAGAGCTTGTCGCCAAGCCCCGCGTCCGAGGCGGCGGCGCGGGCGGCATCTTCCATCAGATGCATCGGCGACTTCGCCTTCTCGACATCCTTTTCCTTCTGGACGAGCTGGCCGCAGCCCACCAGGACCGGCATGCGGTCGTCGAGCTTGATGTCGGACATGAAAGAACTCCCTGAAACGTTTTTAGTTCGTAATGCTAACCATTGGCGCAGAGAATAACCGTTGGCGGCGGCCTGTCCAGCGAGTGCGCGGGGAGCGCCCTGCCGCTGCGTCAGGCAGATGCGCCGAGAGCCCCGTCGAGCATGGCTCGCGGAGTTGAAATGAGAGGGAGCGCAGAGTGACTTCGACCGCAACAATTTTATTTTTGTGAGCGCCCGAAGACACCCCGCGCACGACGTCTTAGCCCGACGCCCTCGCCACCCACAGCCTCCGGTCCGTCCGAAGACAGCCTTCCGCCGAGCGGGTCGTAGTGTCCGCACCTCAACCTGCATCCGAGCCCCGGGACGCCGAGGTGCGTTACCTCCCCGACGGCGCAGGCGCCGCCCGGTTCTCGCACCACGGACGCTCCGGAGCGCCCCTCTCGTGAAAACCGGTATGGAACAAGATGGGGCGCGGGAAGACAGGGGGATAAGTTTTTTCACACGCTGCTTCCTTCCTTTCCTCGCATTGCGGACCCGACAATCCCCCGCTAGCCTCCAGCCTCAATCCTTTGGGGGGGCTGAAGATGAAGAAGCTCGTTCTACTCGCCGCGGTCGTCATTCTGCTTGCCGGCTGTTCGACGAAGATCAACACGACACAGGAAATAGCGCCGTCGGTCCGAAGCAATCTTGTGCTGAGCGACGTTTCCGCAGCATACGGGCCGGGGGTAACCGGGCCGGAGGAAGTTGCGTCGCGTCTGGCACAGGAAGTCCGAAAGGCGGCCCCGGCCACGAGCGGTGGCGGAACGCCGGTGAAGCTCCGGATCACAATCACCAATTACGACCTCGTCAACGCGGGAGCCCGGGCGCTGGCCGGTGCTTTTGCCGGCGACAACAAGCTCAGCGTCGACGTCGAGGTTCTCAACGCCGCGAGCGAAGAAGTCGTGGGCCGCTATGAAGTGCGCCGGGAATCCAACCCCGGCGGCTACGGCATATTCTACAGCCAGGCCGGCGCGTTGATCACCGAAACCGCCAAGGGCGTTGTCGCTGGACTCTACGGAACCTCGCCCTAGCGACGATCATCGTCCGGTCAGCGAGGGTCGGCAAGCCCGTGCCGCTCGCGAAAGGCGAAGGCGGACAGGAGAAAGCGTGCGCCGTAGATGAGGGCGTCGGCATTGACCTCATGGCCGAGGTTCGGGAGCGGCACGCCCTGACAGACGATGCCCGCTTCGGCCAGCGCTTTTACCGAGGCCATCATGCCATAGACCGGCGCGAGCGCATCCTGCTCGCCGTGCACGAGCATGACGGGCGGCTTCGATGTGATTTCGTTTTTCAGCTTGTCGGCACCGACGAGGCCGCCGGAGTAACCGAGCACGGCGGCGGGGGCAACGGCGCGGCGGAGGCCGAGATGCAGAGTCATCACTGTCCCCTGGCTGAAGCCGACAAGCGCGAGGCGGTCCGGCCCGAGATTTTCGCGCGCAAGTTCGGCATCGATGAAGGCGTGGAGAGCGGGCGCGACTTCCACCGCGTCGTCATAGAGGCGCGGATCGGTGCCGGGGCGTTTGCCGATCCATTGGAAGCCGCCGTCTTTCGCAGGCGTCGGCCCATCCGGCGCGACGAAGGCGACGTTCGGCATGGAGCCTTGCCAGAAATCAGCAAAGCTCATCAGCGCCACACCCGCGGAACCGTAGCCGTGCAGGAAGACGACCAGCCATTCGGCCTTGCCGGAGGCGGCGGGACGACGGAGGGCGGCGAGCGTCACAACGCGCCCCTTCCTTTCGCATATGAAAGAAGCCGCGAACTTGCTTCCGTCAGGATCGCGTCCTGCTTGCAGAAGCAGAAGCGGGCGAGATGGCGGGGGGCGTGGGGCGCGTTCGGTGCGTAGAACGACGAGAGCGGGATTGCGGCGACCTTCGCCCTCACCGTGATCTCACGGCAGAACTCCTCGTCGGTGCCGTTGAAACCGAGGGGACGGAAATCGGCGCTGATGAAATAGGTGCCGTCGGCGGGGAGAACGTCGAAGCCCGCCTCCTTCAGACCTTTGGCCAACAGGTCGCGCTTCGCCTCGAGCGACGAGGCGAGGCTTGCGAAATAGGCATCGTCCTTGCCGAGGCCATAAGCCACGGCGGATTGCAGCGCGGGGGGCGTGGTGAAGGTAACGAACTGGTGGGTCTTGCCGACCGTCTCCATCAGATGGACCGGGCCTGTGACGTAGCCGATCTTCCAGCCGGTGAGGGAGAAGGTCTTGCCGGCGGAACCGACGCGGAGCGTGCGCTCGCGCATGCCGGGCAAGGTCATCAGGGGAATGTGCTCGTGGCCGGAGAAGACGAGATGCTCATAGACCTCGTCGCACAGCGCATAGGCATCGTGACGGATGACGAGCGCGGCAATGGCTTCGAGTTCGGCGCGAGTGAAGACCTTGCCGATGGGGTTCATGGGCGTGTTGACGAGGATGAGCTTGGTCTTGTCCGAGAAGGCGGCCGCAAGCTCTTCCAGCGGCAGCGACCAGTGCGGGGGCTGCAGGGCCACCGTGACGACCTTTGCGCCTGCCGCCTCGATAATCGGCTTGTAGCTGTCATAGGCGGGTTCGATGAGGATGGCTTCGTCACCCGGATTGAGCAGGGCCATCAGGCAGTCGGTGAGCGCCTCGGTGGCGCCGGAGGTGACCATGACCTCCGTCTGCCAGTCGACATCGAGACCGTAGAAGCGCTTGTTGGCGGCGGCGACGGCCTGGCGGAGCGCCGGGAGCCCCATCATCGGCGGGTACTGGTTCGGCCCGTCCATGATCGCCTTGGCGGCGGCGGCGCGGACGTCGTCCGGCCCCTCGTCGTCGGGGAAGCCCTGGCCCAGATTGATCGCGCCGTGCTCCGTCGCGAGTGCCGACATGACCGTGAAGATGGTCGTGCCCAGCCCTGAAAACACGCTGTTCGCCGCCCGCATGCGCGCCGCCCCCGCCTTTTCCAAACAAATCGTCGCAGGCGTTGTCGCGGGCATGGCGCTCGCTGTCAATCTCGGCTCAAATGCTCGCGTCTCCGCCATTTTTCGGCTGGCGGCGAGATATCGTTAAGGGACAGCCTGTTTTTTGAACAAAGTGATGATATTTTGTGCATTCATGCTGCCCAAAATGGGGGCATCCTGCGCCGTGCAGGATTCCAACCATCTGATTCAAAAGGCTTTTCCGACTGTGCCCGGGTTGGCACGAGCCGTGCTATTCCCTCCACATATGGATGCGGGCGGCGAGCCCCATGACTAAGGAAGTGAGCGAATGAAAAAGATCGAGGCGATCATCAAGCCGTTCAAGCTCGACGAAGTGAAAGAGGCGCTGCAGGAAGTGGGGCTGCAAGGCATCACCGTTACCGAGGCAAAAGGTTTCGGCCGCCAGAAGGGGCACACCGAGCTCTATCGCGGCGCCGAATATGTCGTCGATTTTCTGCCCAAGGTGAAGATCGAGGTCGTGCTCAACGACGAGATGGTCGCGAAGGCCGTGGAAGCGATCCAGCAGGCGGCGCGCACCGGGCGCATCGGCGACGGCAAGATCTTCATCTCCAATATCGAAGAGTCGATCCGCATCCGTACCGGCGAAACGGGCGTGGAGGCAATCTAAGGGGGCTTAGCTGGCGATCATCAGATAAGGCCCGGGACGCGGCGGCCCCTATGGCTGCGCGAAACGTATACGGCGGGTAGATACCCGATACTTCAATCGACCCGAAAACAGGGAAAAGAGGAACTTATGGCTGACAAATCCATTCAGCAAATCATCAAGGAAAAGGACGTCAAGTACGTCGACCTGCGCTTTACCGATCCGCGCGGCAAGATGCAGCACGTGACGTTCGACATCGGCTTCTGCGACGACGATTTCTTCGCGGAGGGCACGATGTTCGACGGCTCGTCGATCGCGGGCTGGAAGGCGATCAACGAGTCGGACATGGTTCTCCTTCCCGATCCGAACACCGCGACGATCGACCCGTTCTATGCGCAGACGACGCTCGCCGTTTTCTGCGACATTCTCGAGCCGTCCACCGGCGAACTCTATTCCCGCGATCCGCGCGGCACGGCCAAACTCGCCGAGGCGTATCTGAAGTCGACCGGCATCGGCGACACGATCGTGTTCGGCCCGGAAGCCGAATTCTTCATCTTCGACGACGTGAAGTTCTCGACCTCGCCCTACAAGACGGGCTTCGAGGTCGACTCCATCGAGCTTCCGACCAACACCGACACGCATTACGAAACGGGCAATCTCGGCCATCGTCCGCGCACCAAGGGCGGCTATTTTCCGGCCAACCCGATCGACTCGTGCCAGGACCTCCGCGGCGAAATGCTGACGGTCATGGAAGAGATGGGCGTGAAGATCGAGAAGCATCACCACGAAGTCGCCGCCGCTCAGCACGAACTCGGAACGAAGTTCCAGACGCTGACCACGGCCGCGGACCACATGCAGATCTACAAGTATGTGATCCACAACGTGGCGCAGGCGTTCGGCAAGTCGGCGACGTTCATGCCGAAGCCCGTGTTCGGCGACAACGGTTCGGGCATGCATTGCCACCAGTCGATCTGGAAGGACGGCAAGCCGGTCTTCGCCGGCAACAAGTATGCCGACCTCAGCCAGGAATGCCTGTGGTACATCGGCGGCATCCTGAAGCATGCGAAGGCGCTCAACGCCTTCACGAACCCCTCGACCAACAGCTACAAGCGCCTCGTGCCGGGCTATGAAGCCCCGGTGTTGCTTGCCTATTCGGCGCGCAACCGCTCGGCCTCCTGCCGCATTCCGCACGGCACGTCGCCGAAGTCGAAGCGCATCGAAATCCGCTTCCCCGATCCGACGGCGAACCCCTATCTCGCTTTCGCGGCGATGCTGATGGCTGGCCTCGACGGTATCGAGAACAAGATCGATCCGGGCGGTCCGATGGACAAGGACCTCTATCACCTTCCGCCGGAAGAGCTGAAGGAGATCCCGACGGTTTGCGGCTCGCTCCGCGAAGCTCTGATCGCCGTCGACGCCGACCGCAAGTTCCTGACGAAGGGCAACGTCTTCACGGACGACCAGATCGACGCCTATCTGGAACTGAAGTGGGAAGAGTGCATGCGTTACGAAATGACGCCGCACCCGGTCGAATACGACATGTACTATTCGGTCTAATACCGCTCGGCCCAACGGGCCGACTTGAGACGGACAAGGCCGGGGCGAAAGCTCCGGCCTTTTTCGTTGGAAGAGAAACCATTCAATCCGTATAGAGACTATTCCGAAGATCGGTCAACAAAGCTGACTCATGTCCATTACGGGAAATGCCTATTCTATTTGACCTCTTCGTTCGTAAAGGCGTAGCATTTCCTTGTCTAACGAAGGAGGAGGTTTAGAAGATGGCTCCACCGACGCAATTCGACTTTCGGTGAAATGAAAGCGACCAAGACACATAGCCAAGACCTGACGCTGTTCTGATGCGTGGCCGGTCAGCAAATCTTATAGGCCAAGGGAAAAGCGCGAAGAAACACTGACGTCAGCTCATGCTAATTGAGCGCGCAGGCAAAAAGGTAATGGAGAAAGGCCCGGCTCATCAGCTCGGGCGAGTGCAAGCAGCACATCCAATAGCAACCCCGCGAGGAACGCCTGACAGGAAACCGGGGCTTCCGTTGAGCGGGGTTGCGCCATAGGGCTCATCCCTTTTCCCGCATTCTCCCCCTCCACTTTCCACTCCCTCTCTTTTTCACCGTCATGTGGCGGCGCGAGCGTTTTGTCTGCGCGTATCGCCGGCATTGTTCAAGCACGGGAGTCCGCGTTGAAGGCTGTTCACGCCAATTTTTTCGTCCTCACCGGAGGGCCGGGGGCCGGCAAGACGAGCCTGATCGAAGCGCTCACCCGGCGCGGCTACCCTCATGTCGAGGAGGCCGGGCGCAGGATCATCCGCGAGCAGAGGCAGTCCGGCGGCAACGCGACGCATGACGGCGACAGGATCGCCTATCGCGAGTTGATGTTCGACCATGCTATCGAGAGCTACAGGAGGATGACGACAGAAACGAGGATCGTCTTCTTCGACCGAGGGCTGCCGGACCTCTCCGGTTACAGCCAGCTGATCGGCGCGAGCGTGCCGGCCCATATCGAGCGCGCGATTGCGCTCCACAGGTACAACAGCCTGGTGTTCGTCGCGCCTCCGTGGGAGGACATCTATACGGCCGATACCGAGCGCCGGCAGGGTTTTGCCGAGGCCATCGCCACGCATGATGCGATCCGCGCCGCCTATGTGCAGGCAGGCTATGAACCCGTCGAACTGCCGAAAGCGAGTATCGAGAGCCGCATGGACTTCGTGCTTTCCCGTGCGAAGCCCCTATGAGGCATCAACCGGGTTGCGGGCCCAGTCAGGCAATACCCCCGGTTCGATGCCGAAGACGATGGGCCCGAGCACATAGACCATTCCGACGATCAGAAACACGAAGGCGACGTTGAGCCACCAGCCCGCCTGCGCCATTTGTGGCAACGTGATGCGGCCGCTTCCGAACACGATGGCGTTGGGCGGCGTGCCCACGGGCATCATGAACGAACAGTTGGCGGCCATTGCAGCCGGAACGAGAAGCAGCAGCGGATTTTCGCCGATGGTTATGGCGACCGCGGCGATGACGGGCAGGAACGTCGCCGCCGTCGCCGTGTTGCTGGTGAGTTCGGTGAGCATCAGGATCAGCATGCAGACAAGTGCGACGAGCAGCAGCGTGGGCATGCCGCCCGCGCCGTCGAAGAGAGAGCCGAGCCAGGCAGCAACGCCATGCGCCTCGATGCCTGACGCGAGGCTGAGGCCGCCGCCAAAAAGCAGGAAGACATCCCAGGGTGCGCGTTTGGCCGTCTGCCAGTCCATGAGGAAGATGCCCTTACGCGCATCGACCGGCACGAGGAAGAGCGCGAAGCCGCCCATGAGTGCGATGCCGGTGTCGGAAACGAAGGGCAGCACTTTGGCAATCAACGGCTGCGTGATCCAGCCAAGAGCCGTGCATGCAAAGATGACGGCAACGGCAATTTCCTGGCGCGTGATGCGGCCAAGCTTGCCGCGCTCGGCGGCAATGACGCCGGCGGCACCCTCGATCTCAATGGACGAGAGACGGAAGATGACGCGCGTCATCAGGAACCATGCCAACGGCACACCGACGATGACGACGGGAACGCCGACCAGCATCCATTCGCCGAAACCGATCTGGAAACCGTAAGTCTGGCTGAGGAAGGCCGCGAGCAGCGCATTCGGCGGCGTGCCGATCAGGGTGCCGAGACCACCGATCGTGGCGCTGTAGGCGACAGCAAGAAGAAGAACGAGGGAGAACTTCGCCGCCGCGTCCTTCGCCTTCCCGTCGGTCGCTTGCGCCTCGAGCAGCGCGATGACCGAGAGCGCGATTGGCAGCATCATCAGCGTCGTCGCGGTGTTGCTGACCCACATGCTCAGAAAGGCGGCAGCAACCATGAAGCCGGCGACGATGTGCGTCGGCTTCGTTCCCATGACGCCGATCAGGCCGAGCGCTATCCGGCGGTGAAGGTTCCAGCGTTCCATCGCCAGCGCGAGGAGAAAGCCGCCGAAGAAAAGATAAATGATGGGATGGGCGTAGGGCGCGGCGGCGGCGCGAATGTCGACGATGCCGATGAGCGGAAAGAGGATCATCGGCAGGAGCGAGGTCGCCGGAATGGGAATGGGCTCCGCGATCCACCAGACCGCCATCAGGGCGGCAACTCCCGCTGTGTGCCAGCCAAGCTGGCTCAGACCCTCCGGCGCGGGCACGATAAAGGTAAGCAAAAGCATCAGCGGGCCGAGCAGCCATCCAACGATCTGCCGGCGGCCGAAACCGACCTTGTGGCCTTCCACGCTCTCCATCGGTTCAGTCCGCCCCTCTAGCGCTGAAGCGCGGCGGCGGTCTTCGCCTCGTTCTTCGCGTAGTTTCTGAAGGCGGAGAAGACGCCCATCTTTGGGTCTGGGTCCTTGCCCTCACCCATGCGCAGAAGCTGCAGGCAGAACCAGCCTTGCTGCCCCCAGCCATTCATCGCCTTGACGAGATTGAAACGGCTGTGGGGACCGAGAATGCCGGGCCCGATGCGAAGCGTCTTCTCATACATCGCCGTCTGCCGCACCGTGCCCGCCAGGAGTTTCGCGGGGACGGCGGGATCGACGCAGAGAGGACGCGCGAGACCGATCATGTCGACGGTACAGGACTGGAGCGCCGCGTTCATGCCCGCAAGTGTCCGAAAACCACCAGTGACCATCAGCGGCATGGTTACGGCGGCACGGATGTCTTTCGCATATTCGAGGAAGTAAGCTTCGCGCGCGATAGTGCTTTCCTTGCGCGTCTCGGATTTTTCCGGGTGGAGCGTCATGTCGTCGAGACCGACGAGGCGGGGCTGTTCATAGGTGCCGCCGGATATCTCGAGAAGATCGAGACCTTCTGCGTTGAGCCATGTGGCGACGGTGATTGCGTCTTCATGGCTGAAACCGCCGCGCTGAAAGTCGGCGGAATTGAGCTTCACGGAGATGGGGAAATCGGCTCCGACGGCGCGGCGGATCGCACGCACAACCTCCAGCAGAAGCCGTGCGCGATTTTCCAGACTGCCGCCCCATTCATCGGTGCGGACATTCACATCCGGCGAAAGGAATTCGGAAATCAGGTAGCCATGCGCGCCATGCACCTGAACGCCGGTGAAGCCGGTGTCGCGGGCGACGGTCGCGGCGAAGGCGAAGCGGCGGATCACGTCCTCGATCTCGGCGCCCGTCATCGCGCGCGGCGTTCCGAACTGTCCGCCCGGCATCGCGAGCGGCGTTGCGGAGGGGGCAAGCGGTTCCTTGTTGACGGAAGCGGGCGTCTGGCGTCCCGCATGCGAAATCTGCATCCAGAGATGCGTGTCGTTCGCCGTTCCCGCTTTCGCGTAACTGCGAAGCGCCACGATGGCCTCATTCGATTGAGGGCCGTCGATGGCGACATTGCCGGGCCGCTCCATGCAGCGCCGGTCGACCTGCACGTTGCCGGTGAGAAGCATCCCCGCACCGCCTTCCGCCCAGCGGCGGTAGAGGCGGACATGCCCCTCGGTCGCGCGGTTCAGCGAATCGCCCAGCCCCTCGGTCATTGCTCCCTTGGCGATGCGGTTCTTCAGCGTAGCGCCACAAGGCAGCGTCAGCGGCGAGGAAATATCGACATTTTCGGACATGGGGTTCCCATAAGGCAGTGCGGTTTTTGCGACTTTGACACAAGCCGCCTTCCGCGCCAACGGAACCCTTCGAGGAGGCGTCCGTTATATGGCCACGAGAGAAATCCCGGTTCAGCAATATGCGGTGATGCCATGACGCAGGGCGATGAAAGCCTGTGCGAGGAGTTTCGCGACTTTATCAGACAGACCGATTTCCCGTGCGTGGGCGCGAAATCGACGTTGTCGCGCGATCAGTTGACGCTGGTCACGGCGGCGGACATCCGGTGCGCCGGCGGCGACCGGAAAATTCTCAATGCCGTTCACGGGTTCCTGCGCGACCATGAAGCGGAGCCCAAAATGTTCACGAGCTTTGCCGCGCTCTTTCAGGGACCGCGCGATCTCGACGAAGCGACATTCGAGGCACATCTCTGGGCACGGCTGAATGCGCTGCACCGACTCGATGCCGAAACATTCGCGTGGAGCAGCGAGGTGAGCGCCGATCCGGAATCTCCCAATTTCGGCTTCAGCCTGGGTGGGCATGCGTTCTTCATCGTCGGCCTTCACCCCGGTTCGAGCCGAACGGCGCGGCGACTCCCCCACCCGGCCATCGTGTTCAACCTGCACGAACAATTTCAGGATTTGAGGGCAAGAGGACAATATGGGCGGATCAAGGAAACCATCATTGACCGCGATGTGAAACTGGATGGGACACCGAACCCGATGATCGCCGAGCACGGCACCGTCAGCGAGGCGCGACAATATAGCGGGCGGGCGGTCGATGACGACTGGCGCTGCCCCTTCGTTCGCGCATGACCGGAAAGATCAAGCGCATTCCGCCACGCTCGGGCGTGGCATTCGTGCTGCCAAAAGGGGCGCGTCTCAAGATAACAGATCCGGAGGGGGAACAGGTCGCCGACCTGGTCGCGTTCAACCGGGACGATACGGACGAAGTGCTGTCGAACGGGCGGACGCTCGATTACCTGAGCAGGATTTATCTCACGGCCGGCGACCCCGTCTATTCCAACCGCAGCCGCATCATGTTCGAAATCGTGGAGGACAAGGTGGGCCGTCACGACTTCCTGCTGACGCCCTGCTCCGCCGACACGTTCCGCATCATCTACGGCCATGAGCATCCTCATCGCGGCTGCTTCGGCAATCTCGCCGAAGCACTCGCTCCCTACGGGATCGGCCCGGACCGGATACCGACGGCCTTCAATGTCTTCATGAATGTGCCGATCGACGCCGAGACCGGCGTGCTGAGGGTCGAGCCGCCGTTGAGCCGCGCGGGCGACTATCTTGTGATCGAGGCGAAAATGGACCTTATCATCGGCCTCACGGCCTGTTCGGCGGAACAGTCGAACAATTATGCCTTCAAGCCGATCGACTACGAGATCGTGGAAGCCGATTAAGCTGGCCTCACGCCGGCCGGAATGGCAAAAGTCGCAAGATTGGCGCAGCCTTCACCGCGCCTTACAATCGCGATTGATTCTCCACATAAAGTTTCGAGTTCATGGCCGCCCGCAAGACGAGCAAATCCGACGATACAGCCGATCTCTTTGCCGCCGCCCCCAAAGCGGCGAAACCCGCGAGAGCCGCGAAAGCGGCGCCACGGGACGATGGCACCTATTCCGCCAAGGATATCGAGGTTCTGGAGGGACTGGAGCCCGTGCGGCGGCGGCCGGGCATGTATATCGGCGGCACCGACGAGAAGGCGCTGCATCACCTCTTCGCGGAAGTGCTCGACAACTCCATGGACGAGGCCGTTGCCGGCCATGCCAACTGGATCGACGTGAGCGTCTCGGAAGACGGAAGCCTCACCGTCGCCGACAATGGCCGCGGTATCCCCGTGGACCCGCATCCGAAGTTCAAGAACAAGTCGGCGCTGGAAGTCATTCTCACGACGCTCCATTCCGGCGGCAAGTTCGGCGGCAAGGCCTATGAGACATCGGGCGGCCTGCACGGCGTGGGTGTCTCGGTGGTGAACGCGCTGTCAGACCGTTTCGAGGTCGAGGTCGCGCGCGACCAGACCCTTTACACGCAGAGCTACGTGCGCGGCACGCCGACATCGAAGCTCACGGACAAGGGTCGCGTGCAGAACCGGCGAGGCACGCGTATTACGTTCCATCCGGATCCCGATATCTTCGGTAAAGGCGCACATTTTATTCCGAAGCGCCTCTACAAGATGGCGCGCTCGAAGGCCTATCTTTTTGGCGGTGTCGAAATCCGGTGGAACTGTGCGCCGGAACTCATCGGCGAGAAGGACGACACGCCAGCGAACGACGTACTGCATTTTCCGGGCGGTCTCGTCGACTACCTCAAGGCATCGATCAACGGCTACGACACGGTGACGGCGGAGCCCTTTACCGGAAAGGTCTCGCGGGCGGGAAGCCACGGCTCAGTGGAATGGGCGATCGCGTGGTTCGGCGGCGGCGACGGGTTTCTCAACTCCTATTGCAACACCGTGCCGACGGCGGAAGGCGGCACACATGAGGCGGGGCTGCGCGCGGCGCTAACCAAGGGGCTGAAGGCCTATGCCGACATGGTGGGCAACAAGAAGGCGGGGCAGATACAGGCCGAGGACGTTCTCGGCACGGCTGGCGCGATGCTTTCCGTGTTCATTCGCGAGCCGGAATTCCAGGGACAGACAAAGGAGAAGCTGGCGAGCGCGGAAGCGCAGCGTCTCGTCGAGCGCGCCATCGGCGACCATTTCGACCATTGGCTGACGGCGGCGCCTCAACAGGCAAACAAGCTGCTCGACTGGGTGATCGACCGCGCCGACGACAGGCTTCGGCGGCGGCAGGAGAAGGATGTGGCGCGCAAGAGCGCGACGCGGAAACTGCGCCTGCCCGGCAAGCTCGCCGATTGCAGCCAGTCGGCGGCGGACGGCTCGGAAATCTTTCTCGTCGAAGGCGACAGTGCCGGCGGCTCCGCGAAGCAGGCACGCGACCGCGCGAGCCAGGCCATATTGCCTCTGCGCGGCAAGATACTGAATGTCGCAAGCGCCAGCGGCGCGAAACTGGCACAGAGCCAGCAGATTTCCGATCTCATCCAGGCGCTCGGCGTCCGCACCGGATCGCATTACCGGCAGGCCGATCTCCGCTACGACAAGGTCATCATCATGACCGACGCCGACGTGGACGGCGCGCATATCGCGTCGCTCCTCATTACGTTCTTCTATCGGGAGCTTCCGGAACTCATCCGGCAGGGGCATCTCTATATGGCGGTGCCCCCCCTCTACAAGCTGACGCAAGGCGGGAAGACGCTTTACGCACGCGACGACGCCCACAAGGACGAATTGCTCAAAAAGGAATTCGCGACGCGAGGCAAGGTTGAGATCAGCCGCTTCAAGGGGCTCGGCGAAATGATGCCGGCGCAACTCAAGGAGACGACAATGGCACGGGGAAAACGGACGCTGATGCGGGTCGTCGTGCCGGAGGCGGATGCGAAGGAGACGAGCAGCGCCATCGAACGGCTGATGGGGAACAAACCGGAGCTGCGGTTCCAGTTCATCCAGGAGCGGGCGGCATTCGCCCACGATCTCGATATCTGACAAGCAAGCGCGGCATCCACGTCACAATTGCAGATATTCTCGCATCTACCGGCGTCGAATAAGCCGCCCGACCGGCGGTTGACTGCCGGTCAGGTTGACAATTTGTCGATAATCCCTATGTTCCGCGCATACTTGCGGGTCTGCGCGACCGCTTAACAACGCGCTACGAGCTGCTCACCCTCCCCGATCCGTTCGCGGAGGTTCCGTCCACGGGCCCTGAAAGTGGGCCACCACGGGCAGCACATCAACGGTGTATAGGGCTTCCTGAATGACATTTGACGAACTCGGCCTCGCGCCAGAGGTACTGAAAGCTGTAGCTGAAACCGGTTATACAGTGCCGACGCCTATCCAGGCTCAGGCCATTCCCCATGTTCTGGCCGGGCGCGACGTGCTCGGCATCGCCCAGACGGGCACAGGCAAGACTGCCTCCTTCACGCTGCCGATGATCGACAAGCTGTCGCGAGGCCGTGCCAAGGCACGCATGCCGCGCTCGCTGATCCTCGAGCCGACCCGCGAACTGGCCGCACAGGTCGCCGAGAATTTCGAGACCTACGGCAAATACAACAAGCTTTCGATGGCTTTGCTCATCGGCGGCGTTTCGTTCGGCGACCAGGAAAAGAAACTCGATCGCGGCGTCGACGTGCTGATCGCAACGCCCGGCCGCCTCCTCGACCATTGTGGCCGAGGCAAGGTGCTGCTGACGGGCGTGCAAATTTTTGTGATCGACGAAGCCGACCGCATGCTCGACATGGGCTTCATTCCCGATATCGAGGAAATCTGCAAGAAGCTGCCCTTTACGCGGCAGACGCTGTTCTTCTCGGCGACAATGCCGCCCGAAATCCAGCGGCTGACCGATACCTTCCTGCATAATCCGGAGCGGATCGAAGTGGCGCGCCCGTCTTCCACCGGCGCGACGATCACGCAGGTTCTCGTCAAGACGACGCGGGACGGCAAGCGCGACGTTCTGCAGCGGATGATCGAAGAAGACAACGTCAAGAACGCGATCATCTTCTGCAACCGCAAGCGCGACGTTTCGGTGCTGGAGCGGGCGCTATCGAAGAGCGGGTTGTCGGCGGGCGCCATCCATGGCGACCTCGACCAGTCGACGCGCACCAAGACGCTGGACGGCTTCCGCAAGGGTACGATCCGGCTTCTGGTGGCGAGCGACGTCGCCGCGCGCGGGCTCGACATTCCCGATGTCAGCCATGTGTTCAACTACGACGTGCCGAGCCATGCGGAAGACTACGTGCACCGCATCGGCCGCACCGGCCGCGCGGGCAAGAGCGGTACGGCCGTGACACTCGCGACACGCGAGGACGGCAAGTACCTCGCCGCTATCGAAAAGCTGATCGGCAACCCGATCCCCGCGGCGAAAGAGGAAGCCCTCGCCGTACCGCAGGAAGCAGCTCCCGAAGCGAGCGCCGAGACGTGCGACGAGGAGCCGAAGGAAGAGAAGCGGAGTCGTGGACGCCGAGGCGGACGCGGCCGCAAGGACAAGACCGAAGCGGCCGAGACACCGAAGGCAGAGGCAGCCGATAGCGATGCCGCTGCCGAACGCAGCGAAGAACACACGCAGCCCGAGCCGGTCAAAGCCGAAGAACGCCCCGCGCGGCGGGAACGCGGCGGACGGGGACGCGAGCGGGACGACGACCGACCGGTTGTCGGGCTTGGCGATCACGTGCCGGCATTCATTTTGCGCGCCGTGAAGCTGCCCAAGAAAACCAAGGATATCGACGAGGAACTGGAAGCCGAGGCGGAAGACGCCTGATCCAACACCATCGTCTCTCAATAAAAAGGCGGCTCACTGAGCCGCCTTTTTGCTGTTGCCGTTGCGTGATCTACTTCTTGATCTGCGATGCGAGCATCTTGCGGGTCTTGGCGCCGTAGGGCGGACGGAACATCTCCGCAACCATTTTCGCCTTCGACTGCGTGTAGATCGCCTTCGCGTGGCTGAAAGTCCTGAAGCCATCGAGACCGTGATAGGCACCCATGCCGGAGGGACCGACGCCGCCGAATGGCAGGTCCTCCATCGAGACATGCATGATGACATCGTTTACGGTCACGCCGCCCGACGTCGTCCGGTCAAGAACGGTGCGTTCTTCCTTCTCGTCGGCACCGAAATAATAGAGGCCGAGCGGACGCGCATGGGCGTTGACGTAGCCGAGTACATCGCCGATTTCCCTGTAGGTCTTCACCGGCAAGAGCGGACCGAAAATCTCGTCCTGCATGATCTTCATGTCGTCCGTGGGGTTCAGGACGAGCGTCGGCGGGATTTTGTGGGCCTGCTGCTGACTGAAATCCTCATTGGCCGGATTGATCTCGACGATCCGCGCGCCCTTGCTCCTCGCGTCCTCGACGAGGCCGTTAAGGCGGTCATAGTGGCGCTGGTTGATGATCGAAGTGTAGTCGGGATTGTCCTTCATGGTCGGCAACATCTTTGTGACCGACTTCGTTGCCTCCGAGACGAACTCCTCGACCTTGCCTTCCGGGATGAAGACGTAGTCCGGTGCGAGGCAAATCTGACCGGCATTGAGCGTCTTGCCGTTCATGATGCGGGCCGCAGCATCGTCCATCTTCGCCGACTTCGAGACGATTACGGGGGACTTGCCGCCCAGCTCCAGCGTGAGCGGCACCAGATTTTCCGCCGCCGCGCGCATGACATGATAGGCAATCGAGGTGGCGCCGGTGAAAAGGAGGTGGTCGAAAGGCTGCCGGCTGAACGCCTCGCCGACAGCAGGGCCGCCCGTGACGACGGCAACCTCTGTTTCGTCGTAGGCTTCGCGCAGCATGCGCGCCATGAGCTCGGAGGTGGCCGGCGTGAATTCCGACGGTTTGATCATGGCGCGATTGCCGGCCGCGAAAACACCGGCGAGCGGCGTCCAGGTCAAGTTCACCGGGAAGTTCCAGGGGCTGATGATCCCGACCGTGCCGAGCGGCTGATATTCGACCCGCGCCTTCGCGCCGAGCAAGCCGAGCGGAAACTGTACCTTCCGCTTCTCGGGCTTCATCCACTGGCGCAAGTGCTTCTTCGCATGCTTCAGCGGCCCGATGGAGCCCATCACATCGGTCAGCAGCGTCTGTTCATGACTACGGTGGCCGAAATCGGAGGCGAGCGCCTCCACGATTTCCTTCTGGTTGTCCACGACGAGCGCGATTGCACGATCGATCCAGTCGATGCGGCGCTCAGCGCTTGCCGGGCCTTCATTGATATGAGCCGCCTTCTGTTTGTCGAGGATCGCGCGGATGGAGGCCGAAATAGTCGCCGAATCCGTTTCGTGGGTCGTTTGCTCCGCCAAGCTCATTTGGTTCCTCCTGATACGTAACGGCATTGAGACCGCCGTTACTGATTGCCTATCTCAACCGGCCTCTCGAACCGCCCCGCTCCGGGTCCCGGCAACGGGCCGTGAAAATTCGCAGATTTCGCCAGAATATACACAAAACAGCCGTTTGAGAGCCCCCCGAGCAACGCATTCGATCACACTGCGCCGCGAAAACCGGACGCAGCGGCAATGGCCCGAAAATGGCTATTTTCCGCGATAATTTACGGTGGAGTAACCCAATTATCCTAGCGTCCGAGTGTCGATCAACCGTTGGCCCGTCGGGGCCGAGGAGAGGATTGCTTTCGTGATGCAGGCCGAAGACATCGAGTTCGCAACCGAATGGAGCGGCCAGGCGCTTCGTCTGATGGCAGATCACGGTATTCCCCCGTGCCCTGAAAACTATTCCATCTGGTTCCGCTATGTCTCCGGCAAGCTGCCGGAGCTGAACAAGGAGATCGACAGCTGCATCGAGAATGGGCATGCGGTCGACGTCGAGGTGACTGCGGCGCTGCAGGAGCGCTTCTTCTCCGAAGGCAAGCTTACCGACATGACGCTGAGCACCGGCGTCAAACTCAATACGGAAGTAAATCAGATCCTGAAAATCATCGAGGAGACGGTTGGCAACTCCACCGCCCTCGGCACCACGGTTCGCGAAGCCAGCGAAGGCTTGACCAACCAGTCGACACCGAACGACGTACGCCGTGCCGTCGAAGCCATCGTGACAGCATCGCGCAAGATGGAGGACCGGAGCGCCGAGCTTGAAGAGCATCTGCAAGCCACAAAAAAAGAACTCGACGAGCTGCAGCAGAATCTCGAGAAGGCGCATACCGAGGCACGCACCGACGGGCTCACCGGAGTCAACAACCGGAAGGCATTCGACGAGGCGATGGCGCGCGCGATTTCTGCCGCAGCGACCAGCGACGCCCCGCTCTGCCTCGCCATCGGCGATATCGATCACTTCAAGAAATTCAACGACACGTTCGGCCACCGCACAGGCGACCAGGTTCTGCGGCTCGTTGCGAACTGCCTGAAAACCGGCGCATTGGAACAGCATTTCGTGGCGCGCTATGGCGGCGAGGAATTCGCGGTCATCATGCCGGCAACCGACATCGCAACGGCCGAAGCTGTCGCCAACAAAGTACGTCAGACGGTGCAGGCGCGCGAGCTTGTGAAGCGCTCGACCGGCGAGTCTCTCGGCCGGGTCACGATGTCGATGGGGATCGCGCTTCTTCGACCGGGGGACAATGCCGCCTCCCTGATAGAACGCGCCGACGGTTGCCTCTACGAAGCCAAGCATGCCGGTCGAAACCGCGTGGTGACCGAGGATTGCATGGCGGAGATTCCGCAAGCTCAGGCGAGCTGACCCTCCCCGGAGACCTTCTCTTTCTCCTTTGACGCAACGGAACGCTCGGTCGACCGGCACCGCGCCCACGCGGCCTTTCGCGCCGGGCAGCTCATGAGTATGCTCGCCCGAAACAACAGCGGTTACGGGACGAAGCGCCTATGGAAACTCTCACTCTCGAAACGAAGGACGGCATCGCCCTTCTCACATTGAACCGGCCGGAAGTTCTGAACAGCATCAACATGGCATTCATCGCGGATATGCGCGAGGCTGTCGCGAAAGTTGCGCAGGATTCCGCGTCGCGGGTGCTACTCATCACCGGCGCCGGGCGTGGCTTCTGCGCGGGGGCCGATCTTGCCGCACAGGGACAACGTGAAAACGGGATGTCTATCGGCGAGGGCGTGGCCCATGGCATGACGACCGGCTTCAATCCGATGATGCGGGAGCTCTATGCACTGCCGAAGCCGATTGTCTCTGCCGTCAACGGCGTCGCGGCCGGCGGTGGTGTCGGGCTAGCGCTTGCCGCCGATATCGCGATCGCCGCGAAGAGCGCTTCGTTCGTGCAGGTCTTCGGGCCAAGACTGGGGCTCATTCCCGACCTCGGCTGCACGTGGCACCTGCCGAGGCTCGTCGGCCGGGCGCGCGCGCTCGGTCTGGCGATGACCGGCGAGAAGCTGCCGGCCGAAACGGCAGCCGAGTGGGGTCTCATCTGGAAATGCGTGGCCGACGATGCGCTGATGGACGAGGCGATGGCCGTTGCGACGAAACTCGCGAAAGGGCCGACGACTGCTTTTGCTCAAATTCGCAAAGCGATCGACGCCGCAGGCAACAATGGCTTTTCCGAACAGCTCGACTATGAACGCGACGTGCAGGGCGTGCTCGGCGACCATCCGAATTTCGCAGAAGGCGTGAAAGCCTTCCTGACGAAGCGCGAGCCCGAGTTCAAAGCCTGAACAAAATCCCGATAGATGAACTGGAGAAAGCAATGGATTTCGAACGGGTCAGACTCGATATCGACGGCAGCGTCGGTACGCTGACGCTCAATCATCCGGAAGTCATGAACGCGGTATCACCCGAAATGCTGGGCGGCCTCATGCGGGCCATGGACACCGTGGAAGACGAGAAGAACGGAATTCGCTGCCTCATCATGACGGGCGAGGGACGAGGCTTCTGCACAGGAGCCAACCTGCAGGGACGCGGCGATAATTCCGGCGCACGGCCCGATGCCGGCTCCGCGCTTGAGACGATGTATCATCCGTTTCTGCGTCGCCTGCGCAACTTGAAGATGCCGTTTGTAACGGCGGTGAATGGACCGGCGGCCGGCGTCGGCATGAGTTTCGCGCTGATGGGCGATCTCGTGCTCTGTGCCCGTTCATCCTACTTCCTGCAGGCGTTCCGCCGCATCGGACTCGTGCCCGACGGCGGTTCGACATGGATACTGCCGCGCCTCGTCGGCAAGGCGCGCGCAATGGAACTCTCGCTGCTGGGCGAAAAGCTTCCCGCAGAGACGGCGCTTCAATGGGGTCTCGTCAATCGCGTTTTCGACGACGAGAGCCTGATCGGCGAAGCCAGGAAGCTCGCCGCCGATCTCGCGAACGGGCCGACCAAGGCACTCGGCATGATCCGGCAGCTTTATTGGGAGAGCACCGACAACACCTATGAAGAGCAGTTGAACCTCGAACGCCAGCTTCAGCGGACAGCCGGCAACGGGGAGGACTTCAAGGAAGGCGTGCGAGCCTTCCTTGAAAAGCGACCAGCGCAATTCAAGGGGAACTGAAATTCAGCCGACGATGCAGCTCGCGAGAAGCGCGAGGAACATGACGGCGATGAAAAGAAGAACATAAGGCATGACCGCGCGCTTCAGATTCCGGGGCGCGCGGTTTTCCTGCGCGCCGGCTGTGCCGATTTTGCGGCCAGCGCCGCATCCAGTGCCTTGCGCGCCCAGAGAACAAGCTCATCCGGATCGTCGTACAGACGCTCGGGCAATTCGTAGTAAGACATGGCGACCGTTTTGCCCGAAGGCGGCTCGTAGAGAAACGGTCCCATTTCCTCGGCTTCGAAGTCGGAGCGATTGCGCTCGTCGGCCTTCAGGAAAAGCGTTTCGCCCACAATGAGACCGAACATCAGATCGTCGAGATAGACGCCCGCGCCGCCGAACATGTTGCGAATGCGGACAGGCCCTAAAGGCCCAAGCTGATCGGCCACGAATTCCTTGTATTCATCGCTGACAGCCATGGCCTAGAGGGTGGCCGGCGTGATCGAAACGCTCTCGCCGCAGCCGCAAGCATCCGTCTGGTTTGGATTGTTGAAGCGGAATCCCGACGAGAACTTGTCTTCAGCGTAATCCATTTCGGTACCCAGCAGGAACAGGACGGCCTTCGGATCGATCAGAATTTTCACATCCCGATCCTCCACCACTTCGTCGAGCGGCTGCACGTCCTCGGCATATTCCATCGTGTATTCCATGCCGGCGCAGCCGCCGTTTTTCACCCCAATGCGCACGCCGATATACTTCCCGGCCGAGGCTGCCATGATTTCCTTCATGCGGGCCGCCGCAGTTTCCGTGAGTGTGATGGCCTTTGGCATGGATCTCGCCATATCGAGTACCTTCAATACATGTTGAGCGCGACGCGTGCTTCGTCCGACATCCGGCTCGGATCCCATGGGGGATCGAACGTCATGTTGACCCGCACATCCGCGATACCTTCGACGGTTCGCACCGCATCCTCGACCATGACCGGCATCGTGCCGGCCACGGGACAGCCGGGCGCCGTCAACGTCATGTCGACCACGACGTCCCTATCGTCTGAAATGTCGACCTTGTAGATGAGCCCGAGTTCATAAATATCAACGGGAATTTCGGGATCGTAGACCGTCTTCAAAGCGGCAATGATGTCGTCGGTGAGCTGTGCAAGCTCTTCCGGTGGAATGGCGGAGGCATGCGGCGACCCGGCGGCCGGCGCCGGCTCTTCCGTTCCAATCATGTTCGCATCCTCGGACATGCCGCGATCCTTATCCAAAGAACTTCTTGCTGTCGATGAGCGCCTCGGCGAGGCGGTCCACCTCTTCCAGCGTGTTGTACATCGCAAAGGAGGCACGGGTCGTGGCGCCGACGCCGAACCGCTCCATGACCGGCTGCGCGCAATGATGGCCGGCACGAACCGCAACCCCCGCCCTGTCTATTACCGTCGCAATGTCGTGCGGGTGTGCGTTCTCCATCACGAACGAAACGATGCTGCCTTTCGATTTCGTCGTACCGATGATGTGCAGACTGTTGATCTCGGAAAGGCGACGCGTCGCATAGTCCCGCAGTTGCGCCTCATGAGCCGCGATGTTGTCGCGTCCCACCGATTCAATATAGGAAAGCGCGGCGCCCAGGCCAATGGCCTGAACGATGGCAGGCGTGCCGGCTTCGAAACGGTGCGGCGGTGCGGCATAGGTAATATTGTCGAGGCCAACCTCGCGGATCATCTCACCGCCGCCGCGATAGGGTCGCATCGCCTTCAGATGCTCGATCTTGCCGTAGAGAAGACCAATACCCGTGGGTCCGTAGAGTTTGTGGCCCGAGCAGACGAGGAAGTCGCAATCGAGGTCGCGAACGTCGGTCGGCATATGGACGACGCCCTGGCAGCCGTCGACGAGAACCGGCACGCCATGCTCATGTGCGGTCCGGATCATCGCCTTGATGGGCGTTATGGTGCCGAGCGCATTCGACATCTGGGTCAGCGCGACCATCTTCGTACGGGAGCTGAAGAGCTTTCCGTAGGCCTCAATATCGAGGTCGCCTTCATCCGTCACCGGCACGTATTTCAATACCGCTCCGTGGCGCTCGCGGAGGAAATGCCACGGCACGATGTTCGAATGATGCTCCATGACCGAGAGAATGATTTCGTCGCCCGGCTTTATCCCTGGCTCCGCAAATGAGGAGGCTACGAGATTGATCGCGTCGGTTGCGCCGGAGGTGAATACAATCTCATCCGTCGATGTAGCATTGAGAAAACGCCGAGCCGTTTCGCGCGCCTGCTCGAATTTCTCGGTTGCCGCGTTTGACAAATAGTGCATTCCACGATGCACATTTGAATATTCGTTGGAATAGGCGTCCGTCACCGCGTCGATCACCGACCTCGGCTTCTGAGCGGAGGCGGCGTTGTCGAGATAGACGAGTGGCTTGCCGTAGACCTCCCGGGACAGAATGGGAAAATCGGCGCGAACTCTCGCCACATCGTAGGTACCGGTTTCAAGAACGGGGCTGTTCATGCCCGGGCCTCCGCAAACCAGTCGTCCGTCAACGACTTGAGCGCATTTCTCGCCATTTCGTGCGGCACCAGATCGAGAGCTTCATCGAGAAAAGCCGAGATCAGAAGCTGGCGAGCCTGAAGCTCAGGTATGCCGCGCGAGCGCAGGTAGAATATCGCGTCGCGAGAGAGTTCGCCGACGGTGGAGCCATGTGCGCATTGCACGTCGTCGGCATAGATTTCCAGCTCCGGCTTGGCGTTCATCGCCGCGTTGCGCGACAGCAGCAGCGCCTGCGTCATCTGCCGGCCATCCGTTTTCTGCGCATGCGGGCGCACGATGACCTTGCCCTGGAAAACGCCTTCCGAAGAATCGTCCAGTACGCCCTTGAAGAGCGTATGGCTGGTGCAGCCCGGCACGGCGTGATCGATGACGCAGAACTGGTCGGAATGCTGTGTGCCTCTGAGCGCATAGGCGCCATTCACATGGGCTTCGGCGCCCTCGCCCGCGAAAAGCACAAAATTCTGCCCGCGCGAGACGCCGCAGCCAAGCGTCAGCGTGAAGCTCGTGAAATGGGCGCTTGCTTCAAGACGCGTGCGCATCGTCGCCAGATGGACAGCGCCCGTCGCTTCATCCTGAAGTTTCAGATGACCGAGCCGCGCACCTTCCGCGAGGGAGACGTCCGTCACGATATTGGCAAAGCCGGCTTCGGCACCGACATGCGTCTCGAAGATGGTCGCTTCCGCTTCGTTCTCGATCAGAATGAGGTTGCGCGTGTGGGACGCACCGGCATCGGCCGTGAAAAACAGCAGATGAAGCGGCTTGTCGAGCTTCACACCCTTGCGAATGCGCAGACATGCGCCGTCGTTCATCAAGGCCGTATTGAGGTCAACAACATTCTCGGCCTGGCGGCCATCGTCGAGACGGCGCTCGACGAGATCCCTTGCCCATTGTTCATGAACTACATCGACGAGCGGATGCAACTCGACACCCTTAGGCAACCGCGACGTATGGGAGAGGTCCGCGCGATAGCGACCATTGACGAAAACGACCGTATACCGGTCGATCGCGGCGAATGCGGCGGCTGACCGGCTGTCGGGCAAAATGACAGCCCCCTCATGCGCCGGAGCCGGCGCAAAGGCGGCCTTCTCCAGCACCTGGCGAAGATCCGTATACTTCCATTCCTCGAGACGGCGGTGCGGCAGCCCGGCTTCCGCGAATGCCTTCACGGCCGTCTCGCGGCGGCGCGAGAGCCAGCTATCTGCGCCGGGAAGGCGGGCTTGCGTCCGCTCATAAGTCTCGATGAAGTTCTGCGTTGCCTTTTCAGTCATATTCATGCTCACGCGGCATCCGCGCCATAGGCGGCGTAGCCGGACTTCTCGAGTTCATGCGCCAGTTCCTTGCCGCCCGTCTTCACGATGCGGCCCTGCGAAAGGACGTGCACCACATCCGGCACGATATAGTCCAGAAGGCGCTGATAATGCGTGATCACGACCATCGCCCGATCGGATGAACGAAGAGCGTTGACGCCGTCGGCGACGGTCTTGAGTGCGTCGATGTCGAGCCCGGAATCGGTTTCATCAAGCACAGCGAGCGCGGGTTCGAGCAGCGACATCTGCAGAACCTCGGCACGTTTCTTTTCGCCTCCTGAATATCCAACATTCAGCGCACGCTTCAGCATGTCGTCGGAGACATTGAGCGGTTTCGCCTTTTCGCGCACGAGCTTCAGGAAACGCACGGCGTCGAGTTCCCCCTCGCCCCGCGCCTTGCGCTGCGCGTTGAGCGCGGTCTTGAGGAAGGTCATGGTGGTGACGCCTGGAATTTCGAGCGGATACTGGAAGGCCAGAAAGATGCCGGCTGCCGCACGCTCGTCCACACCCATTTCCAGAAGATCGCGCCCTTTGAAGCGGACCGATCCTTCCGTCACTTCATAGCCTTCGCGGCCTGCAAGGACATAGGAGAGCGTCGACTTGCCGGAACCGTTCGGGCCCATTATGGCGTGCACTTCGCCCGCACGGACATCAAGGTCGATTCCCCTCAGAATCTCCTTTCCATCCACAGTTACGTGCAGGTTTCGAATCTCAAGCATACTCGTTTCTTTCACGTTCAAGCGTCAGCCGACGCTTCCTTCAAGACTGATACCGACGAGCTTCTGCGCCTCGACGGCAAATTCCATCGGCAGTTGCTGCAGCACATCGCGGCAGAAACCGTTGACAATGAGTGCGACCGCTTCCTCTTCGCCAATCCCGCGCTGCATGCAATAGAAAAGCTGGTCATCGCTGATCTTCGATGTCGTCGCCTCATGTTCCAGCACGGCAGTTGGATTTTTCGTTTCAATATAGGGGACGGTGTGTGCGGAACAGCGGTCGCCGATCAACAGGCTGTCGCACTGCGTGAAGTTACGAACGTTCTCCGCCTTGCGGTGGACACTGACGAGGCCCCGATAGGTGTTCGAGGAGTGGCCTGCGGCAATACCCTTCGAGATGATACGACTCGTCGTGTTGCGGCCGAGATGTATCATCTTCGTGCCGCTGTCGACCTGCTGGTGGCCATTCGAGATCGCGATCGAGTAGAATTCGCCGCGCGAATTGTCACCGCGCAGGATGCAGCTCGGATATTTCCAGGTGATGGCCGAGCCCGTTTCAACCTGTGTCCAGGAAATCTTCGAATTCACGCCACGGCAATCGCCACGCTTCGTCACAAAATTGTAGACGCCGCCCTTCCCTTCCTCATCGCCCGGGAACCAGTTCTGCACCGTCGAGTATTTGATTTCGGCATCATCATGGGTAACGAGCTCGACGACGGCCGCATGAAGCTGGTTCTCGTCGCGCTGAGGCGCCGTGCAACCTTCAAGGTAACTCACATATGAGCCCTTGTCGGCGATGATCAGCGTGCGTTCAAACTGGCCCGTCTGCTTCTCGTTGATGCGAAAATAGGTCGACAGCTCCATGGGGCAGCGAACGCCCTCGGGAATGTAGACGAAAGAGCCTTCCGAGAAGACCGCTGAATTGAGCGTCGCGTAGAAGTTGTCCGAGGTCGGTACGACCGAACCCAGATATTTCTTCACGAGCTCGGGATGCTTTTGCACTGCCTCCGACATCGGGCAGAAAATGACGCCAACTTCGGCGAGCTTCTCCTTGAAAGTCGTTACAACCGACACGCTGTCGAAAACCGCATCCACGGCAACGCCGGCCAGCATCTTCTGTTCTGTAAGCGGGATGCCGAGCTTTGCATAGGTTTCGAGGAGCTTCGGATCGACCTGGTCCAGGCTGTCGAGCTTCGCCATCTGCTTCGGTGCGGAATAGTAGTACGCATCCTGAAAGTCGATCGGCGGATAGGTCACCTTCGCCCAGGTCGGCTCGGTCATGGTAAGCCAGCGGCGGAAGGCGGCAAGACGCCATTCGAGCAACCACTCAGGCTCGTTCTTCTTCGCGGAAATGAAACGAACCGTGTCTTCCGTCAGACCCAGCGGAGCCTTCTCGGACTCGATGTCCGTGAAGAAGCCATATTTGTACTTCTCCACCTCACCAACGGTCTCGACGGTTTCCCGTACGGCAGCCATATCAACTCTCCAATGCCGCAAGCCGGGGCGTTTCCCGCCTGCCTGCGGTTACATTCATGCTTACAGTTGCGGGGGTCTTCCCGCGAAGGCGGGCATAGACCCTCAACCAGCTTTCGACAAAGCGATCGACATCCTCCGGTTCGCTTGACCAGCCAAGGCTGACGCGAATGGCACCGCGCGCAATATCCCACTCGACCCCCATCGCCTCGAGCACACGCGGACGGCCAATCTTGCCGGACGAACATGCCGCACCGGCGCTGACGGCGACGCCGTCAAGATCGAGAGCCATCAGCAATGTCTCTGCGTCGAGGCCCGGTGCCGAAAGATAGCTGGTATTCGGCAGGCGTTCCGCATCGCGGCCGAAGAACACCGCGTCGGGCGCCATATCGGCGATGCGGGCTTCGATACGGTCGCGCAACGCAGTCAGCCTTGCAAATTCTTCCAGTCCGGCGAGCGCGGCGCGGGCGGCCGCGCCGAAGCCCGCGATCCCCGAAACGTTCTCACTGCCGGCACGGCGGCGCATTTCCTGACCTCCACCCACGGCGAGGGGAGCGAATGGCAGACCATTGCGAACGACCAAAGCGCCTACACCCAGCGGTGCACCGATCTTGTGGCCGCCCAGCATCAACATGTCCGCACCGAGCAAGTCGAAATCGACCGGCACCTTGCCTACTGCCTGCACGGCATCGCACAGCAGCGATGCGCCAATCTCGTGCGCCAGCCGCGCCGCTTCCGCAACAGGCTGAAGGACGCCAGTCTCGTTGTTCGCCAGCATCAGCGCAACGAGCGACCGCTTCTCCGATCCCGCAAGTAGCGCCTTGAGTGCCGTCAAATCCAGCCGGCCATTGCCATCGACCGGCACTATTTCCACGGGCAAACCGGCCCCCTCGGCGGAGGCCAGCACCGCGTCATGTTCGACCGCGGAGACGATCAAGCGCTCAACGCCCTGGGCGACCCTCGCTGAATGGAACGCCAAGCGTGCCGCCTCGGTACCCCCACTCGTGAAAATCACCTCAGCGGTTCTGGCGCCGGCAAGCGCCGCGACATCCGCCCTCGCGTCTTCCACAAGAGCGCGGGCTGCCCTTCCCTCGGCATGGATCGATGACGGATTACCCAGAACATCCAGCGCGCGCAGCACCGCCGCCCGCGCTTCGGGGCGCAGGGGCGTTGTCGCATTGTGGTCCATATAGGCGCGCTTCATCGTCTTCGCCTTCAGCATTCCGGCCAAGTGATCGAGGATACCGTTAATCGGCTGCGTTCGCCGCGATGCCGCTCGCTCCGCTGCGACGGGTATCGAAACCCGACCGGGCGGCAATACGTCCGTCGATCACATCGCCCAGCGAGACCGAACCGAGATAAACCTGAATCTGGTGGCTGAGCCCCTCCCATAGATCATGGGTGATACAGCGCCCGGACGACGGCAGACAACCTTTCGGCGAACCCAGATCACAGCGCGTTGCCTTGATCGGTTCGTCTACGGCCAGGATCACATCGGATATGCGGATTTCGTCTGCACTGCGGGACAGGAGATATCCGCCTCCCGGCCCCCGAACGCTCTTTACCAGCTCGCCCCGCCGCAACTTCGCAAAAAGCTGCTCCAGATAAGACAGGGAAATCTCCTGCCGGTCGGCGATCTCAGCGAGCGCCACGGGGCTACCGCTGGAATGACGCGCCAGATCGGCCATCGCCATCACGGCATAGCGTCCCTTTGTGGTGAGCTTCACGGGCCAACTCCTTCATGACAGTGGCAAAAGGCGGTCAAAAGCTTGCACAACCGGCCGTCGCCTGTGTTAAGAACGTGCGCCCCGACACCGACAACCGCCCTTCTCGCGCAATGAGCGCGGATGCGGACCAGTGTTAAGGCCTCAGGCGCTAGGCCTTAGGATTTCCGAGCGTCTTAGTCAACTACTTAGCATCTCGTGACAGATTTTCCAGAGGAATCGGCGGATAGCGGCTGATATTTCTCCTACACCCATGGTAGGAGATCGATCGAACCGGCCCCGGGGCCCTACAGATTGAGACAGACCCAGACATGCCTGAAGTGATTTTCAATGGTCCTGCCGGCCGTATCGAGGGCCGCTACCACCACAGCAAGAAGGCCAATTCACCCGTTGCACTGGTGCTGCATCCTCATCCGCAGTTCGGCGGCACCATGAACAATCCCGTCACTTATGCCCTGTTTCAGGCATTCGTGAACCGCGGGTTTTCGGTGCTCCGCTTCAATTTCCGCGGTGTCGGACGGAGCCAGGGCGCCTTCGACTCCGGAATCGGGGAGCTTTCGGACGCGGCGGCGGCGCTCGACTGGCTGCAGTCGCAGAACCCCGACGCCTCACAGTGCTGGATCGGCGGCTTCTCTTTCGGCGCGTGGATAGCCATGCAGGTGCTGATGCGGCGCCCGGAGATCGAAGGCTTCATATCGGTCGCCCCGCCCGCCAACATGTACGATTTCTCGTTCCTTGCTCCGTGCCCGTCTTCCGGCATCATCATCAATGGCGGTACCGACCAGGTTGCGCCGCAGGCGGACGTGCTGAAGCTTGTCGAGCGGCTGAAGACGCAGAAGGGCATCACCATCGAGCATGCCTCAGTCGAAGGCGCGAACCATTTCTTCGAAAACCAGCTGGAACCGCTGGCGGTCATGGTCGGTGCTTATCTCGACAAGAGACTTGCAGCAGCGCCGGAAAAATCCTGATTATCCGCCGGATGAGCCTGCCCTGTGGAGTTGCCCCCCTCGGGTCGGCTCCGGCACGCCCGTCGTGGTCGGCAGGCTGAGCGGAAGGCCTCGCAACGAGCGGGCGGCGAGATAGGCGAAAGCCTCGGCCTCGACATCGTCACCTCGCCAGCCCAGGTCTTCAGCCGGCAATACGCCGCCCTGAAGTCGTCTGCTCAGCATCGACATCAGCACCGGGTTGTGTCGCCCGCCTCCGCAAACGATGAAGCGCGAAGGAACGCCCGGCACATGGGCGAGGCCACGGGCAATCGCCTCGACAGTGAAGGCGGTGAGTGTTGCGGCGCCGTCGGGGGGAAGCAGGTGCTTTACCGCGTCCGGCGAAAAGGAGAAGCGGTCCAACGACTTCGGCGGTGGTGCGTCGAAGAAGGCGTGCTCCATCAGCGCTTCGAGCGCATCCATGTCGACCTCGCCCGCCGCGGCGAGCGAGCCGTCCCGATCCACCGGCTCACCGGTATGCGCAAAAGCCCAATCGTCGATCAGAGCGTTTCCGGGGCCCGTATCGAAGGCGAGGAGCGTGCCGTCGGTACCCACATAAGTAATATTCCCGACGCCGCCGATGTTGATGAGGGCGACCGGCTCCGTGATACCCGCGCTTCTGACCAATGCTTGATGATAAAGCGGCACCAGCGGTGCGCCCTGCCCTCCCGCCGCGACGTCCGCGCTGCGGAAATCGTTCACGACGTCGATTCCGGTCAATCGGGCCAGGACGTCGCCGAGGCCGATCTGAACCGTACGGCGGCGCTCCGGTTGGTGCAGCACGGTCTGGCCATGAAAGCCGATCACGGAAATGTCGGCAGGCTTCAAACCCGCTTCATTCAGAAGTGAACGGACCGCCAGCGCGTTTGCGAGCGTCAGATGCCGCTCCGCCTCCACAACCTCTTCCGGCATCGGCTCGCCGGGCTCCCAACTCTTCGCTGCCTCCAGAGCCAGGCTGAGCAAAAGACGCTCCTCCGGCTTGTAAGCCACGGCAAGCGAGGGGCCCGAGCGCACGGCGCCTTCGCCATCCGTCTCTATGATGGCGGCGTCGATACCGTCGAGCGAGGTGCCGCTCATAAGCCCCAAAGCACGAATCATGGGTGTTTGTCCGTTTTTCCCTCAGCCAAAGCGTGATACACCAGCCGCGCATTCCAGCCTATCCGAAACCCCGAGCCCGTGAAGATGTCCAATTTCAAATCCGACTTCCTGCGCGAACTCGAAGCGCGCGGCTTCATCCACCAGCTTTCCGATGCCGACGGCATCGACGAAGCGGCGGCTGAGAAGATCGTCACGGGGTATATCGGGTTCGACGCGACGGCGCCGAGCCTTCATGTCGGCAGCCTTGTCCAGATCATGATGTTGCGCTGGCTCCAGAAGACCGGGCACAAGCCGATTGCGCTGATGGGCGGGGGCACGACGCGGATCGGCGATCCGAGCTTCCGCGACGATGCACGTCCCCTGCTGACGGATGAAAAGATCGACGAGAACCTGGCCGGCATCAAGGCGGTGTTCGCCAAATTCCTGAATTTTGGTAACGGCAAGACCGACGCCGTCATGGTCAACAATCGCGACTGGCTGGACGATCTGCGGTACATCGATTTTTTGCGTGACTATGGCCGCCATTTTTCGGTCAACCGCATGCTGTCCTTCGACAGCGTGAAGCTGCGGCTTGAGCGGGAACAGAACCTTTCGTTCCTCGAATTCAATTACATGATCCTGCAGGCTTATGACTTCGTGGAGCTGAACCGCAAACATGGCTGCACCCTGCAGATGGGCGGCTCCGACCAGTGGGGAAACATCGTCAATGGCATCGAGCTGGGGCGGCGCACTGACGGCGCATCCCTGTTCGGGCTCACGAGCCCGCTGCTCACCACCTCCTCCGGCGCGAAAATGGGCAAGACGGCGGCCGGCGCCGTGTGGCTGAACGAGGACATGCTGTCGCCCTACGACTATTGGCAATACTGGCGGAATGCCGAAGATGCCGATGTCGGGCGCTTCCTCAAATTATTCACCGAGCTACCGCTCGAAGAAATCAAGCGCCTCGAAAAGCTCAAAGGCGCCGAGATGAACGAGGCCAAGAAAATTCTCGCGACCGAAGCGACCGCGATGGCACATGGCCGCGCAGCCGCGGAAAAAGCGGCGGAAGCCGCGCGTACCGCTTTTGAAGAAGGCGCCATCAGTGCCGATCTGCCAACCGTGGAAATCGACGCCGGTGCATTTGACACCGGTCACGGACTTCTCAACGCGCTCGTTGAAGCGGGACTATGTGCTTCCACGAGCGATGCGCGCCGCCAGATCAAGGGCGGCGCCGTGCGTGTCAACGATGTGGCTGTGGCCGACGAGAGGATGGTGCTCCACCGGCAAAGCCTTACCGGAGACGGCGTCGTCAAGCTCTCGCTCGGCAAGAAGAAGCATGTGCTGCTGAAGCCAAAGGCCTGAGCGAAAGAAATAAGCCCTCTCCGTTTCCGGAGAGGGCCTCTTCCTGAACGCTCCCTTATTTCTTGGTCTTTTTCTTTCTTCTTGTTGTCGCGTTCTGCGGCTATTGGCTGCCGCTTGGCTCCTACTCGGCGGCGGTTGCACCGCTGAGGGCGAAGACGGCATTGCTGCCGCCGGCGCCGTTGATCTGCTGGAGATACTTGATGCCCTCTTCGGCAATGTCATCGCCGACCATTCGGTCTCCCTCGCCATAGAGTTCGGCCATATCCACATAAGCGGCATACATTGGCGCTGTGCGGCTCGTGACGATGCCCGCCTTGACGAGTGTCTTGATGAGCACGCGGAAGACGTTGGTCGACTCCTGAAGCTCACGGCGCATGTTCTTGTCGGTCAACGCCTCCGCGAGAGCGCCCTGTACCCAGCGCCAATCGAGGCCGATCTTCTCGTAGATTTCCTTCTTCTGTTCCGGTCCCGTGGAGTTGCGCATGAGCGTCATGAAGACTTCAAGTGCCCAATCCTCGATGAGATCGCGCTCCGCCGCCGGCAGGTTCGGCACGGTCCGATCCGCCCAGATCTTCCCGAACTTGTGGTGGAACGCCTCGTCCGTCATGACGAGCTGCATGAGACGGCGCATCAGCGGGTCGTTCGTCTTGGCGTAGAAGGTCGCGAAGGTGCCCATAGCGAGCCCCTCGACGATCATCTGCATGCCGACGAGTTTCTTCCAGACGAGCGGCGTCGCGACGATCTCGCAGAGCAGCTTTTCAAGCACGACGCCGCAGGGCTTGGGCTTGCCCCAGCGGGCCTGCACATAGTTGGCGAAACCGGTCACATGGCGCGCTTCCTCGCGCGTCTGGTTCGCGGCGTACTCCTGCGCACCCGGATCTTTCAGGATGTGACAAAGACTTGCAGAGAGAGCCAGCGCACCTTGCTCACCATGCAGTATCGACGACATGGTCCAGCGGACACTTTCGTTGACCAGATAAATCTTCTGCTTGTCGTCCAGTTTGTCGGAAACGGCCGTCTTCAACTCCATATTGAAATCGGCCGGCATCAACAACTCGTTGTCGAGGTCCCAGGGTTGCGTGTAGTCGATATACTTGCTGTCCAGCGGATCCCAGAAATGGTCGTGGGTTGCCGAGATGATCTTGTCGAAGGCCGTGGAACGGTTGCCATAGCGGTCGACTTCCATCATCGCCGGGAAATCGTCCGGCGCCACCGCTTCATAGGCGGCGTCCGTCGTCATCTTTTGATTGGTGGACATAGGCTCCTCCTCCGCTGTCCGATCAATTCCAGATGAAGCAATAGTCATATGCGGAGCTTTGCTCCGCAATCTAAAAATGCCGCCGAATGCTAATTTTGCACTGCGGGAGGCACAGAGCGCTCCAATTCGGGGGGCCCCTCCTGTGCTTGCGCAGCATCCGCAGGCGGAGAGGGCTCGGCCTCCGGAGACGCTCCTTCCCTGCGGCCTGTTCCGGATTCGGATGGCATCGTGCTGCCGAACTCGAATATTCGCCGCAGAAAACCGGGGGCGATGGCCGAAAGGGGGTTCACCACGACGGTGGGATCATCCGCTTTTCCACGGACGCTATAAGTAATGGCGAAAATACCCTCACCTTCGCGCCCGACAATCAGCGGGCCAAGTAACGGCACCTGTCCCAGAAACGAATTGATCGTATAGGCGGGCACGAGTGTTCCCTCCATATCGACCAGATCGGCTGACCGATCAATCTGACCGTTCATTGTAAGGCCGATCGCCGGACCGGACATACGTGCGTCATCAATGCGGATTCGGCTTTCCGTAACAGTGAAAGGCATTTCCAGGCGGTTGAAGAGAATGCCCTCGCCGCGCAGCGTGTCGCCGATGCCGGTGAGCGAACCGAGGGTGAGGATGCTTGCCAGCACGGGCGCATCGACAATGCGGAAATTTTCGATGGTCACCGTACCCGCGAGGGGCGAGCCCGGCTTTCCGTCATCGTAGCTACCCGACGCCGACAAAATGCCGCCCCGCACACTTCGCGTAAAATCGAGTGCGCGAAAGACATTGCCGGCGTCGTTGGAGGCAACGGCGAGGGACCGGACGCCGCTGGCGTCCGGTCCGATTTTCAAAGTGAGGGGCGTGCCACCCTGATCGACGGCGTCGATATCCATCGACCACATGCGGCCGTCGACCTCCACCATGTCCACGCGAACATCGTTGAAGCTTGTATCGTTATGCCCGGTCGCCTGTGTCAGGTGGGCGCGGAGCGTACTGCGGCGAAGTGGATCGCCCGCTTCAACTCCACTCAGAAGCGGCTGAGGCTCTCCCGGAACATTTCCCGCCTCTTCCGCGTCTCTTCCAGAGAAGAGATCGCCAAGGATACCGCGGGCATCGAATCTCGCGCCTGTGACATCCATGGCGAGGGCGGCATCCTCGCTGGCCTGCGCGACGAACGCAAAATCATTATGCGCGCCGAGCTTCACGACGGGAAAATTAGCGGCGACCATGCGCCCGTCGTCACCGAGCGTGATCGACCCGCTGGCTTCGATGCCGTCGCCCGTCAGAGAAAAACCGGAGATGCGATAACCGCCGTCTTCGAGAAACGCGATGTCGAACGCAGTGACGGCGACGGTGCCAGCCTTCTTCCACCATCCGGCCTGATCAAGCTTCACGATGCTGTCCGTCAGATCGGCCTTGATCGACGCCCGATTGACGCTGCGCCCATCGCCCATCAACGTGGCATCGATAGTCGCGGAACCGGCGAGGAAATCGTCGAGGCGCAATCCGAGTGCCGCACGACCGGGATCGTCAAGATCGCCGCGCAGCCGGTAGGTCGAACTCGGGCTGGCTTCGCGTTTGAAATTCTCCCGCCACTCAAGCTCGAGCGGCGCGGCATTGTTGATGCTGATCGGCCCCTTCGCGGAAAGCCCGGTCCGTGTGACGTTCACGTCGAGCGTGCCCGATGTAACCGAAATGCCCCTTTGAATATCGGGAATGGCGACATTTTCCACGTGGGCGACGCCCGAGACCTCAACCTGATCCATCGTGACGTCCTTCACGAGGGGAAGGGAGATCTTGCCGGTAAGCCTGCCGGTTCCGCCGATACTGCGCGGGTCGAGACCAAACTCGCTGATGAGGGTGAGCGGCTCGTGGTCCAGGAGGCTCAGGATATCGGCGGTCGCGCCGCCGGCGGTGAAGGAGATGTGCCCCGGCGCTCCCTTGATATGAATTCTGTCGTCGTAAAAATGCCCGTCACTGACTGCTATGTCGCCCAAACCCTGCTGGCGAATGACCGCCGAGGACACCCAGGCATCGAACCGGACGCCCTCGACAAGGCCACGCGCTTCCACATTTTCCATTGGCGGCATTTCGCCCAAATATTTCATGGTCGCGCCGCTGGCCGAAAATTCGAAGCGCAGGCTCTCTTTCGGTATCGGCTTATGGTCCTCCATGTCCGCGATCATGCCCCCCGCCAAATCGATGTCGAAGGCACCGCCGGTTACCGTGCCACCGGACAGGTTCTTGTCGACCCATACGCGCGCACCCTTTGCGAGCGGAAGCGGCCAGATCGCGGTTAGTTCGTCAAACGGCATCGGCTGGATCACACCCGCGACCTTGATCGCAGGAGAGCGCTCGGCGTCCGCGATGCTACCCGACAGCCGAAGGCCCCCGCCGCCGGCGCCAATAAAAAGCTCCTCGACATCGGCATGCAATGCATCAAAGTCGATGTCGGCCTTCAGCCGCGCCGCGTCCAGATCGACCGGCCCCTCAAAAAATTCGGGTACCTCAGTATGCAACCGATCGGCGACAAGGTTCACGACGGCGGAAGCGATATTCAAGCCGTCGCCCATGCGATAATCCATCGTGCCCTTGAGCGATGCCTCGTGCGGTCCCGCCTTGAATGAAAGCTCTTCGAATTCGAGGCGCCGCGCGACACCGTCAAGATTGATTTCGCCTTGCGCCTTCTCGAGTGGGATCGTAGCCGCCCAGGGTTCCGGCAGATTGATCTCGCCCTGCCCTGCGCGCAGTGAAAGATGAGCGGAATGGAGTGAGCCGTCCGTGTTGATTTCCAAACTGCCTTCGGCGGTAATCGGCGCATCGAAAATGGCATAATCCGCGAAAACAGGCGACATACGCGCCAGAGCCGCCGGCACCAGTTTCGTCGCGCTAGCCTGAATGTGCGCCCTGTCCTCCCCCGTCGGCAAAATGCCATTCATTTCCAGCTGCGCTGTCGTGTCGCCGATCACGACCTCGGCGCTCAATACACCGGCGAGGCCCTCCTTCCCTCGCGATATCTCCAGACGTGCGGACGGGGCGTCGAAGCGCACACCGTTCACCTCATCGATGAAACGCAGTTTGCCCTGTCGAATACCGAGACGTTTGAGATAACCGAGCTGCGACGAGCGGTCGTCGTCCGCCACCAACGCTTCGAGCATTGGACCTATGAGTGATGCCGCCTCCGGATCGGGCTGCTCATCCGCACGGGCGAGCGCTAGCGTGATGCCCGTTCCCGGCCGGCGGAGAATTGTCGCCCTCACGCCGTAGAGATCGATTGCTGTGGGCGCCAACATGCCCCGAAAGAGGGCGGGCACGCTCAAATCGAAGGCAAGTTGAGGCACCCTGGCGATTGCGTTGCCGTCCGCGCCTGTAAGCCGGACGTCGGTCAACCGCAGCGAGAGCTCGCGCTCCTCAGCCGCCCAAATGAGGACCGTGTCTCCAATATGGAGCGCTCCGCCCTGGAGCGCGGGATGGGCCGCGTCCTCGATCATCTGGTTGAGGATCGAAACGGAAACGGGGCCGGCCGAAAGACGCCAGGCGAGAACGGCAAGCAGGACCGTCGTCACTGCGACGGCAGCGCCGATAATCTCCAATGCAATCTTACTGGTCCGACGGATCAAGAAACGCTGTAGCTCCTCTCGCTCGCCGCGCCATGGAAATCGCACAATGAGGCGAAAGCGAGTCAGCCCTTTCTAGCCGTTGGCCCGGTCCAAGTCTGCAAAATTGGCGTCCCGCGAAGGATCGGCGGATATCAGCCTTAACGCGTCTGGCTTCCCCGAGGCATCCCTATCATATTGGCAATGTTTATGCGGCGGCGGCGTAACGGCCCCGCGAGACCCGATGGAGGCCCGAATGGCGAAAACGGCAGCACCGAAGACTACGAGAACGGCAAAGGCCGACGGAATTCCGGCTGAAGGCAGGAAAGCGCCGCCCTTCTCCCTTCCGGCAGATGATGGCACGACCGTCACGCTGAAAGGGCTCGCCGGCAAAAAGGTAGTTCTTTACTTCTACCCGAAGGACGACACCCCCGGATGCACGACCGAGGGTATCGAGTTCAGCGCCCTCAAGAAAAAGTTCGATGCCGCCGGTACAATCGTGCTCGGCGTTTCGAAGGATCCGATCGAGAAGCACTGCAAGTTCCGCGATAAGCACAACCTGACGGTGCGCCTTCTGTCGGATGAAGAGGGAAAAGTGCTTGAGGCTTATGGCGTCTGGGGTGAAAAGAGCCTCTATGGCCGTAAGTTCATGGGCATCAACCGCGTGACTTTGCTTATCGACGAGAAGGGTGTGGTGAGGAAGGTTTGGCCGAAGGTCAAAGTAGCCGGTCACGCCGAGGAAGTGCTCGCCGCCGTCAAAGAGATTTAGGCCCCTTGGAACTCCCCGCCAAAGCATCCGTCGGCTCTCTTGCAGAGGCCGCACGCGGCGTACTTCTTTGTGCGAATGCCGATGAAAAGGCGCGTCATGCGCGAAGCGTTGCCGCCGCGTGGCGAGCGGGGGCGCTGACGGCCGGAGCCGGGAGTTCGATGCCCGGCCGCCCGGGCCGGCCCGAGCGGCCTGTACTGCTGCCGCCGCGAGACATGCCGCGCCGAAGCTTCAAAGGCGCGCGGGGCCGCGTCGCCCTTCTGCATTCCCTTGCCCATATCGAACTCAACGCGATCGATCTCGCTTTCGACCTCGTGGGCCGCTTTTCGATGGAGCCGCTGCCACGTGCCTTCTTCGACGACTGGATTGCCGTAGGTGACGATGAGGCACGGCATTTCGGCATGCTGCAGGCACGTCTGGGATCGCTCGGCGCGCGCTATGGCGATCTGCCGGCTCATGACGGGCTCTGGCAGGCGGCCGAAGAGACATGTCACGATCTGCTGGCGCGTCTTGCCGTTGTACCGATGGTGCTGGAGGCGCGCGGCCTCGATGTGACTCCCGCCATGATGGAACGGCTGGAAAGAACCGGAGACACCGAAAGCGCCGATATTCTCAAAACGATCTACACGGACGAACAGCGCCATGTGCAGGCAGGCGCGACATGGTTCCGGTTTCTCTGCGCTGAGCGCGAACTCGAACCGGAAGAGACATTCCAACATCTCGTTCGCCGTCATTTCAGGGGCGCACTTAAACGGCCATTCAACGCGGCGGCGCGCGACAAGGCGGGGCTTCCGGCGCGCTACTACGAACCCCTCGCGCGGGACTGACGGGTCTGTGCATGCGTTAGCGCTATGGTAAATTCATATTAACCATTAACTTCGAAACCAGACACGAGTATGTTGTCAGCCTGTGCCAAATTGGGGTGATATAGGCACTTACAACAGGGGGCTATGGGGCATTGAGGGGCATGCACCAACGGTCGGGCTGGGCCGATAAATTCCGCAATTTTGTGCGGCATATGTATGTGGAGCGGCAGATTTATATCCGCAGCCACGGGCATGTGCAGTTCATATCGCTGTCGCCGCTGACGCAGACGGTTTTTGCGGCGATCGCGTTCGTGTTCCTGAGCTGGATCGCGTTTTCTTCGGTGAACGTGGTTTTCAAGGAGCAGATCATCGCGGCGAAGGACCGCCGCTACGTCAAAATGCAGTCCGCATACGAAGAGCGGATGGCGCAGTTGCAGTCGGCTTACGACGAGCTCAACGGCCAGCTGGTCATTACCGAGGAGCGCTTCCTCGCGACCACGCGGCAGCTCGAGGACAAGCACAAGCAGCTCTCGGCCCTGATGAGCCAGCGCCAGACGGCCGGTTCGCAGCTCGAAACCATGCGCCGCCGTTACGCCGCCACCCTGCACGGCCAGGGCGAGGGCGAGGCCAGCAGCAATACCGTACTGATGCGCGTCGACGAGCCCTCCGAGGGTCCCGACCTCGTGCCGACGACCGAGCGTCCGCAGCGGGCCGCCGAACTGGAGCGTTTCGTCATCGAAGCCGCAGATAACGGCGCTTTTTTCGACATTACCGGCCTCGCCGGCGCCGAAGGCGGCGCCCAGAACGGCACGGTGTCGCAGATCGACACGCGGCTTTCCCGCCTCGACCACGCCCAGCAGGGCTTCATCAACAATGTCGAGGAAATCACCGACCGCCGTGTCAGGGAGCTCAAATCGATCATCAGCATGACGAAGGTGATCGATCCGGACGAGCTTCTGAAGCGCGGCAGCAAGGCCCGGGGCGACGCGCAGGGCGGCCCCTTCATCAGCCTGGCGGGTTCCGACGCGCTGGCCGGCGGGGAGGATGAAACGAGCTTCCAGCGGCAGATCTTCAGGGTGAGCGAGAACCTGAAGAAAATGGCCGATCTTGAGGATTCCATTGCCAGAATGCCGCTTGCCGAACCGCTCGTTTCGTACCGCAAGACGAGCAGCTACGGGGCCCGCCGCGACCCCTTCAACGGCCGCATGGCGTTCCACTCGGGCGAGGACATGGCGGCCAGCTACGGCGCCACGGTGTTCGCGCCGGGGGCCGGCACGGTCAGCTATGCGGGCTGGAAGGGCGGCTATGGCCGGGTCGTCGAAATCGACCACGGGAATGGTTTCCGGACGCGCTACGGGCACCTGGGACGGATCGACGTCAAAGCTGGCCAGAAAATTGCATTCCGTGAGGTCATCGGCAAAGTAGGGTCTTCTGGCCGCAGCAGCGGGCCCCATCTTCACTATGAGGTCTGGTTCGACGGTATCGTCCGCAACCCCTCCAAGTTCATTGAGGCAGGGCATTATGTTTTCGCGAAGCAAGGATAAAGACACCGAAAAAGCACCGGTTCCCGCCGCATCCGCGCCCGTTTCAGCGCCCGGCGGCAGCAACAGCCGGCGCCCGAGCGTGAGAACGGCACCGTCGATCATCTCAAGCGATCTGGTGGTGCATGGCAATCTGGTCGCCACCGGCGACATCCAGATCGACGGCACCGTGGAAGGCGATATCCGCAGCCAGTCGCTGACGATCGGCGAAAAAGCGTCGATTACCGGCGAAGTGGTGGCGGAAGACATCGTGATCCGCGGCCGCGTGATGGGCACGATCCGGGGACGGCGCGTGCAGCTCTCTTCCACCTGTCATGTCGAAGGCGACATCCTGCACGAGGCGCTGGCCGTGGAAACGGGCGCGTTTTTCGAAGGAAACTGCCGCCATTCCGACGATCCGATCAGCCAGGCGGCACCGGCCCGCACGACGACGGCACCCCGCCCGGGCGGCGCACCGCTGCTCGGCGACCTGCCGCGCGCAACGCCCCGCCCCGCCCCGACCGGCGACAGCCCGGTCGTGGTGAACGACGGCGGCGTGGTGGTGAAACGGCCGGCCGCGCAGTAAGCACGGCTACGGCATTTCGAGCGATTTCGGGAGCGGGGACAACGCAAGTTGTCCCCGTTTTCGCGTCCGCTGTCATCGAACTGTCAAAAATCTGTCACAAACAGCTTCGGGGGACCGGGGAGACCGCCGGCGGGACGCCGCGCGCACGCGCAGCAACGACCGGGCGCGTGCACGGGCGCGTGCATGGGCATGTACGTTTACACCGGCCGTCACGTCGAGAGGTACATCGGGAAGGACGCCCGGGCGTGCGGACCAGCGTGCGCCCGCTTATCCCCTGTGTGAGGAAATCTCACGGGTCGCGGGTGGGGGACGCGCGGCAGGGATTTGGCACGCGGAGACGGAAGTCAGGACTGGCCGGTTTTACAGGCCCGCGCCTTCTGCCTAACCTGGCCGGGCGACAGGCGAGGGGTGGATGGCGGCGAGCGACCGGACAGGCGAGGACTGGAACGAGCAGGAAATCGACCTGATCGTCGCCGACTATTTCGACATGCGCGACAAGGAGCTTCGCGGCGAGCCCTATGTGAAGGCGCAGCGCAATGCCGAGTTGCAGAAGCTGACGGGCCGGTCGAAAGGCTCCATCGAATTCAAGCACCAGAATATCAGCGCCGTTCTGATGACGCTCGGCGAGCCGTGGATCGCCGGCTACAAACCGGCAATGAATTTTCAGAAGGCATTGATCGGCGGCGTCGAACGGTTTCTCGACCGTCGCGGCGAAATTGCGCTCCCATTGCCCGCAAAGGAAATGGTGCTTGCCGAGCAGGGTGCGCTTTTCATCGGCGAAGCGCCGCAAAAGATCGAGCGGCCGGAGGATTCAAACCCCGCGCTTGCCCGCCTCGTGCGCAAGTTCGATCCGGCGGCGCGCGACGAACGCAACCGCGCGCTCGGGCGGCTTGGCGAAGAGCGGGTATTGAAATCGGAGCAGGCGCGGCTGCGCGGCGAAGGCCGCGACGATCTCGCGCGCAAGGTGCGCTGGGTGGCGCAGGAGGAAGGCGACGGCGCGGGCTACGACATTCTTTCCTTCACCGCGCGCGGCGAGGAACGCTTTCTCGAAGTGAAGACGACGGCTGGACATATGCAGACGCCCTTCTTCATTTCACGCAACGAGAAGGCGTTTGCCGAGGAGCGGCCTGACGGTTTCCGGATTTTCCGGCTCTACGATTTCGCGAAAGACGCCAAGGCCTTCAAGATCGCGCCGCCGCTGGAGAGCCAGCTTATTCTCGACGCGGCGAATTATCGGGCGTCGTTCCGGTAGGCTTCGGCTGCATTGCGCGGTATCAACTCTTCATGCCCGTCGCAAAGACGTGGATGGCCCGCATAAAGCGGGCCATGACGTTTTGGGTTATGAAATACGGCGCTCCGGCAATCGAACCCGCTTGACCGAACAACAAAGGACCTAACCCCGCAATGACGATGTTGGGAAAGCGGGTTCGGGCATCATTATTGCTGCGGCAAGAGGCGCTGCGAGTGGGCCCCGGCGTTCGCCGGGGTGACACCTTTGGGTGGGACGCGCGGCGGTTTTGGCGGCGGAAGAGTCTTTGTGAAGAGAGACGCCGCGCGAGGCGCGGCTTCTGGATTGCTTCGCTTCGCTCGCAATGACGATGCTGGTGCCGGTGGGTGGCGCCCCCCTCACCCTTCCCGCCTTTGGGGGGCCCGGCCCTTCGCTTCGCTCCGGGCGTTCGAGGACGAAAAGGTCCACTGGACTTTTTCTTATGTCCTCTCACCCCTCTCCCCGGGGGGAGAGGGAGTGAAGGTCAGACCGCCTTCCCGGCCGCAAACCCCGACGACCAGGCCCATTGGAAGTTGAAGCCGCCGAGGTGGCCGGTGACGTCGACGACTTCGCCGATGAAGAAGAGGCCGGGGATGTCGCGGGCTTCCATCGTCTTTGACGAGAGGGCGCTGGTGGCGACGCCGCCGGCGGTGACTTCGGCGGTGCGGAAGCCTTCGGTGCCGGCGGGGACGATGCGCCAGCGGTTGACGGCATCGGCCAGCGCGCGGAGGCGGAGGTCGGAGAGGTCGGCCACCCTGCCCTGCACGTCGGCGAGCGCGCAGAGGCGGTCGGCGAGGCGCTTCGGCAGCAGGCGGGAGAGGACGGTTTCGACATCCTGCTTCGGCTGGGCGGTGCGGGCTTCCTTCAGGAAGGCGAAGACGTCCGTGCCGGGCGCAAGGTCGACGGTGATTTCGCGGCCGGGCGCCCAATATGACGAGATCTGCAGGATGGCGGGGCCGGAGAGGCCCTTATGCGTGAAGAGCAGCGCCTCGGCGAAGCGCGTCTTGCCGCAGGCGACGGTGGCGTCGGCGGCGACGCCCGCCAGACCTTCGAGGCGGGACTTCAATTTTTCGTCGAAGACGAAGGGGACGAGCGCGGGACGCGGCTCGACGAGCGGGAGCCCGAACTGGCGGGCGATGTCGTAGCCGAAGCCGGTGGCGCCCATTTTGGGGATCGACTTGCCGCCGGTGGCGATGACGAGCGAGGCGCAGGCGAGCGGGCCTGCATCCGTTTCCACGCGGAAGCCGGTTTCGGATTTTTCGACGGCGGTTATTTTCGTCCGCAGGCGGATCGTCACGCCCGCCTTCTCGCATTCATCGAGCAGCATGTCGATGATCTGTTGCGAGGAGCCGTCGCAGAATAGCTGGCCAAGGGTTTTTTCGTGCCAGGCGATGCCGTGGCGGTTTACCAGCGCGATGAAATCGTGCTGCGTGTATGACTTGAGCGCGGAGATGCAGAAGGAGGGGTTTTCGGAGAGGAAGTTTTTCGGCGCGGTGTGGAGATTGGTGAAATTGCAGCGGCCGCCGCCGGAGATGCGGATTTTCTCGCCGGGCGCGGCGGCATGGTCGAGCACGAGGACGCGGCGGCCGCGGCGGCCTGCTTCAGCCGCGCAGAAGAGGCCGGCGCCGCCCGCGCCGAGGATGATGACGTCGAAGGCGGACGGAGTGGGCATGGGAGTCCTTTTTGGTTGCGAAAAACGGATAAGAGGGATTGCACCGACCTCTTCCACAAATGTCACCCCGGCGAAAGCCGGGGCCCACTCGCAGCGTCTCTTGCCGCAGCAAAGAGAGAATGAATGGCGTTCACGCCGCGCATAGCTTTTTCTTGCTGAGGGAACCAATGGGCCCCGGCTTTCGCCGGGGTGACACTGGTTTTTTTGGGATGCAGTGCCACCCTGCCCTTCGCATGGCTCAGGGCGTTCGAGGCTCGAAAAGGTCCAGCGGACCTTTTCGTTCGCTACGCGAACCGCCTCTCACCCCCTCACCCTTCCCATTGATCCGGCTCCGCCGGTCCAATGGGCCCCTTCCCTCTCCCCCAGGGGAGAGGGAGTTAGGCCGAGCTTCGGACCTAGTCGATGTCCTCGACGGATTCGACGCCGCCTTTGACGCGGGCGGCGAGGGCGGCGGCCATGAAGGGGTCGAGGTCGCCGCCGAGGACGCCGTCGGTGTCCGAGGTTTCGACGCCGGTGCGGAGGTCCTTCACCATCTGATAGGGCTGGAGAACATAGGAGCGGATCTGGTGGCCCCAGCCGATGTCGGTCTTGCCGGAGGCCTGCGCGGCGGCGGCATCTTCGCGCTTCTGGAGTTCGGCCTCGTAAAGCCGCGCGCGCAGCATGTCCCAGGCGGTGGCGCGGTTCTTGTGCTGCGAGCGTTCGTTCTGGCAGGCGACGACGATGCCTGTCGGGATATGGGTGATGCGGACCGCGCTGTCGGTCGTGTTGACGTGCTGGCCGCCGGCGCCGGACGAGCGATAGGTGTCGATGCGGACATCGGCCTCGCTCACCTCGATGTCGATCTTGTCGTCGACCACCGGATAGACCCAGACGGAGGAGAAGCTGGTGTGGCGGCGCGCCGCACTGTCGTATGGCGAGATGCGGACGAGGCGGTGGACGCCGGATTCGGTTTTCAGCCAGCCGAAGGCGTTGTGGCCCTTCACGAGGATGGTGGCCGACTTGATGCCCGCTTCTTCGCCTTCGTGGCGCTCCATCAGCTCGACCTTGTAGCCCTTGCGCTCGGCCCAGCGCGTATACATGCGCAAGAGCATCTGCGCCCAGTCCTGGCTTTCGGTGCCGCCGGCGCCGGCATGGATTTCGACATAGGTGTCGTTGGCGTCGGCCTCGCCGGAGAGCAGCGTCTCGATCTCGGCCTCGGCGGCGACGTCGCGCGCGGCCTTGAGCGCGGCTTCGGCTTCCGCGACGATGGCGGCATCGCCTTCGGCCTCGCCCATTTCGATCAGTTCGAGATTGTCGTTGAGGCTCGCCTCGAGCGCGCGGTAGCGGCCGATCGCTTCCTCGAGGCGCGTGCGCTCGCGCATCATGTCCTGCGCGGCGGCGGGATCGTTCCAGAGATCGGGGTCTTCGGCTTTGGCCGTCAGTTCATCGAAACGGCGAAGGGCAGCATCCCAGTCAAAGATGCCTCCTCAGCAGCGCGAGCGACTGCTTGATTTCATCGGCGAGGACTTGCGTTTCGGCACGCATGGCG
>NZ_JAUYUS010000046.1 GCF_030694575.1 Parvibaculum sp. | reverse complement strand
CGCTGGATGCGCTCGCAGGCATCCGTCAGTTCTTCCGTGGACGTCGCATAGGAAATCCGGAAGAACGGCGACAGGCCGAACGCCGCGCCATGCACGACCGAAACGCCTTCGGCTTCGAGCAGCGCCAGCGCGAAGTCCTCGTCGCTCTCGATGACCTTGCCGACCGTCGTCTCCTTGCCGATGCATCCCTCGCAGGACGGATAGACATAGAAGGCGCCTTCCGGCGTCGGGCATTTGATGCCTTTCGCCTGGTTCAGCATCGACACCACGAGATCGCGCCGCTCCTTGAAGCTCGCCGCCCGCGTCGGAATGAAGTCCTGCGGACCGTTGAGCGCTTCCACCGCCGCCCACTGGCTGATCGATGTCGGGTTCGACGTCGACTGGCTCTGCACTTTCGTCATCGCCTTAATGAGCGTCTCGGGCCCCGCGCAATAGCCGATGCGCCAGCCCGTCATCGCATAGGCCTTCGACACGCCGTTCATCGTCAACGTGCGCTCGTAGAGCCCGGGCTCGACCTCAGCCGGCGTCGCGAACTTGAAGCCGTCATAGGTCAGGTGCTCATACATGTCGTCCGACAGGATCCAGACATGCGGATGCTTCATCAGCACATCGGTGAGCTTCTTCAGCTCGGCATGCGTATAGGCCGCGCCCGACGGGTTGGACGGTGAGTTGAAGATGAGCCATTTGGTCTTCTTCGTGATCGCCTTTTCCAGTTCCTCCGGCTGCAGCTTGAAGCCGTTCTTCAGCGTCGTGTCGACCGTCACCGGCGTCCCGCCCGCGAGCAGCACGATGTCGGGATAGGACACCCAGTAGGGCGCCGGAATGATGACCTCGTCGCCGGGATTCAGCGTCGCGATCATCGCGTTATAGATGATCGGCTTGCCGCCCGGCGCGACGAAGGCCTGGTTCGGCTGGTAGTCGAGCCCGTTCTCGCGCTTGAATTTGGCGCAGATCGCCGCCTTCAGCTCAGGAATGCCGTCCACCGCCGTATACTTCGTCTTGCCCTCGCGGATCGCCTTGATGGCGGCTTCCTTGATGTTGTCGGGCGTGTCGAAATCCGGCTCGCCCGCGGCAAGCGAGATCACGTCGCGGCCCAGGGCTTTCAGGTCGCGCGCTTTCTGCGTGGCGGCGATGGTCGCCGACGGCTGAATGCGGTTAAGCGCGTCCGAGATAAAGCCCATGATACATCTCCATTGAGGGCGAACCGAAGAAACGGGCGCAACCTAAGCCCGCTCGTCCACCCGCGCAACAGGCTTCCTGCGGCTTGAGCCGACAAAGCTCACACCGTCTCCTTTTCGGATTTCATGGCCGCTATAAGGGCTGGATCGCCGGCTTCCCGTTCGAGCCCGGCGACGGCGCCCGCGCGGTCCCCTTCCGCCATGTGCTGGCCGAGCTTCCACTTGCCCTCAAACCGCGTCACCGGCATCTCGAAAACGACAAGCGCGGTCAGCAGCTTCTCCATGTCGGGTTCCGGCAGCCCGTTCACGGACCAGGGCGCGGGCCGCGCGCGCTCGAAGCGATCGGTGAGCATCGCAATCGCCGCCTTCGCGGCGCCGGCATCGCCGACAATCCGCGGCGCGCCATAGGCATGCACGGCAATGTAGTTCCATGTCGGCACCCGCCCGGGCGTCGCATACCAGGCGGGCGAGATATAGCCATGCGGGCCCTGGAACACGGCAAGCGCCTCCCGCGCGCCGTCGAAAGCCTGCCAATGCGGGTTCGCCCGCGCGACATGGCCTACAAGCACAACCTCCCCGCCGCGCCGCTCGGCATGAAGGGGGAGATGCGTGGCGAAAGGCGCGCCTTCCGCGCCCGCTGTCACAAGCAATCCGAACGGCTCCCGTTCGACCAGCGCGACACATTCGTCCCGGTCCGCCTGCGCGAAACGCGGTGGCACATACATGATCCTTCTCCTAATCCGCCGGCACGACGGCAATGTCCCGCACCGGCTCGCCGAAGGTGAGCTGCATCGGCACCACGCCCGCCCAGACCGGCAGGTCCATGTCTTCCGGATCGTCCAGGGGCCCGCCCGTCCGCACCTTGGCCGCAACCTCCACAAGCGGCAGCCGCAGCACCGCCGTCGCCTTCAGTTCCTGCGCATTGGCAGGCCGCGTCTCCTGCGGCCGGCCCAGCCTTGCGCGCGCTGTGAAGAGATCGAGCGCGAACGGCTTCTCCGCATCGGCCACCGTCTCCGCCACGCCATGCACCATCACCGAGCGATAATTCATCGAATGGTGAAACGCCGACCGCGCCAGCACCAGCCCGTCCATATGCGTGACGGTGAAGCACAGCGGCCCGCCACCGCCAAGCGCGCGCATGAAGCGGCTCTTGCGCGCGCCGTGAAACAGCACGCTCTCGCCGTCGCGCACATAAAAGAGCGGCAGCGACACCGGTCCCGCTTGGTCCATGAAGGCGACATGGGCCACGTAACCCGCATCGAGAATCGCATGCACGGTCTCGCGGTCGTAGCTCGCGCGTTTCGCCACCTGCCTCACGCGATAGGCCGCCGATGTCTCGTAGTCGCTCATGGACGAGCCTCCTGAACGTCCAGTGTCCGCTTCGGCCGGGGCAGAAGCTCGCCCCCGCAATTCGGGCAGACATGCGCCATCGCCTCCGCACAGGGCGGGCAGAAGGTGCATTCGAAGCTGCATATTTCCGCCGCGCCGTCCTTCGGCACGGGCGCCTCGCATTTTTCGCAGGCCGGTTTCATCTCGAGCATCGGCGCTCTCCTTTCAATTCCGGCCCGGACTATTGGTCGAAATTGGCCCTGTCAAAAGGTCCATTGATGGAAATATGATAGAACCATCGAAACCGGGACCGTCCGCCATGCCTATGCCCCTCCCCCTCGGCACCATCGCCCTCGACAACGAGGCCCCGTCGCCGCTCTACCGCCAGCTCTACGATGCGTTGCGCGACGCCATTCTGGACGGCCGCCTTCACCCCGGCGCACGCCTCCCTTCGTCGCGCACCTTGGCGGGCGATCTCGGCGTCGGCCGCAACACCGTGCTCGCGGCCTACGATCAGTTGACGGCGGAGGGCTATCTCGAGGGCCAGGTCGGCGCGGGCACGCAGGTGGCGGCGATCCTGCCCGACAGCCTGCTGCAGCTCGACCGGCAGGCGCGCGTGACGCTGCCGAAAATCGCCGCGAGCAACACGCGGAAACTCTCGAAGCGCGGCGAGGCGCTCTCCGGCACCCGCCGCCTCGCCCCCACCTACATACGCGGGCGCGGCCAGCCCTTCCAGCATGGCCTCCCGGCCATCGACCAATTTCCCGCCCTGCTATGGGGCCGCCTCCTCGCGCGTCATTCACGCGACCCGCGCAATGGCCTGTTCGGCTATGAAGTCGGCATGGGCCTTCCCGCTCTGCGCGAAGCCATTGCCGCCTATGCGGGCGCGGCACGCGGCGTCGTCTGCACGGCGGATCAGGTAATCGTGACGGTCGGCGCCCAGGGCGCGCTCGACCTCACGGCACGGATGCTGCTCGACCCGGGCGATCCCGTCTGGGTCGAGGATCCCGGCTATCTCGGCGCGCGCGGCGCATTCCTCGGCGCCGGTGCCGAACTCGTCCCCGTTCCCGTCGACGGTGAAGGTCTCGACGTCGAAGCCGGCATCGCGCGTCACGAAACCCCGAAACTCATCTATGTAACGCCGTCGCACCAGTTCCCGCTCGGCGCGACGCTCTCGCTCCCGCGCCGCCTCGCTCTCCTCGATCACGCACGCCGCTCCGGCGCCTGGATCCTCGAAGACGACTACGATTCCGAATATCGCTATCAGGGCCGTCCCATCGCCTCGCTGCAGGGCCTCGACCGCGCCGACACCGTCATCTACATGGGCACCTTCGCCAAGACGCTCTTCCCTGCCCTGAAGATCGGCTACCTCATCGTCCCGCAAAACCTCGTCGACGCCTTCGCCACCGCCATCCGCATTACCGGTCACGTACCCCCCGCCGCCGTTCAGGCGGCCCTGGCCGACTTCATCGGCGAAGGCCATTTCGGCGGCCATGTCCGCCGCATGCGCGCGCTCTATGCCGAGCGGCGCAACATTCTCCTGCGCTCGCTTGAAAACGAATTGTCGCCCTGGCTCCGCGCAGCACCCGGCGAGGGTGGCTTGCAGCTCTCCGCCTTCCTCGCCGAAACCGCCGACGACAGGGCCATGGCGAAGGCGGCTTCCGAAGGCGGGATTCATGTGAGCCCGCTCTCGCTCTACCGGCTGGAAGAAGGCCGGCCGGGCTTGTATATGGGCTATGCCTCGGTCCCCGAGGCCGACCTCGCCAAATCCGCCCAGCGGCTGGCCGCCGTCCTGAAGGCCGCCGGCTGTCCCAGGCACATATGAGAGAACAACCATGCGGCTCTACCAGATGCAGGACAGCGGCAATTGCTACAAGGTCCGCCTCCTTGCCCGCCAGCTCGGCCTGCCCCTCGAACTCGTCGACATCGACATCCTGAAAGGCGAGAGCCGGACGGAAGACTTCCTTGCGCGCAATCCCAATGGCCGCGTGCCGACGCTCGAACTGGACGATGGCCGCTTCCTCGCGGAATCGGACGCCATCCTGTTCTATCTGGCGGAAGGCTCGCCCTTCCTGCCGACAGACAGGCTCGCCCGTGCCGAAGCCCTGCAATGGATGTTCTTCGAGCAATACAGCCACGAGCCCTATATCGCGGTGGCCCGCTTCTGGTGGACGATCAAACCGGGCGGACGCGAGGAGCGGAAGGACCGCTTTGCCGAATGGCACGAGCGCGGCCATCAGGCGCTCGCCGTCATGGAACGGCATCTCGCAAGCCACGGCTGGTTCGCGGGCGGCGCTTATTCCGTCGCCGACATCGCCCTCTACGCCTACACCCATGTCGCCCATGAAGGCGCCTTCGATCTCGCGCCCTACGCCGCCCTGAAGGACTGGATGGACCGGGTACGGAGCGTCCCGAACCACGTGCCGATGGACTGGCGCCCGCCTGTGTGAGCCTGCTTGAACACAAAATAGCCGCGAAAACGATCCGCTCCCGGCGGGATTAGAGAATTAATCCGCCCCAATTCCCCGCGACAGTTTGTCCGCCTGAGGTGGGCTTGCCCCAGGCCGTCGACATACACGCGGGGAACCATCATGTCACAGACCACACATCGCACAGCCGTGGCGGCCTCGCCGCGCGGCTGGTCCCATTCGCTTGCATTGTTTTTGACCTTTGTCTGCGCGTTCCTGTTTGTCATCGCTTCCCTGGCCCAGCATGCGGCGCACGCCGATCCGGCCGGGCTCGTCCGCCTCGGCGACGTCGAAAGCGGTGCACTCCTCCTGAATTCGACCGAACCGGGAAAATATGTGCCGGCGCCGCTGCTTGCGACCGACGTGAAGATCGACGTCACCGGGCCCATCGCCCGCACGCGCGTGACCCAGCAATTCATCAATCCGGGCGATGGCTGGGTCGAAGGCAAATACGTCTTTCCCCTGCCCGAAAACTCCGCCGTCGATACCCTGAAGATGGTGATCGGCGACCGCGTCATCGAAGGCAGGATCAAGGAAAAGGAAGAGGCGCGCCGCGTCTACGAGGAAGCGAAAGCCGACGGCAGGAAGGCAAGCCTCGTCGAACAGCAGCGGCCCAACGTCTTCACCAATTCGGTCGCCAACATCGGACCGAAGGAAACGATCGTCATCCAGATCGAATATCAGCAGACGGTGCATCGCGAGGGCGATAAATTCTCGCTCCGCTTCCCGATGGTCGTCGCGCCGCGCTACACGCCGAAGACCGCCGACCCGCAGCTTGTCGACTTCCAGCCCGGCAGCGGCGGCTGGGGCGAGGTGCAGGCGCCCGATCCCGAAAACACGCTCGACCAGCCCCCGGTGCTTCATCCCGACATGGGCCGGATCAATCCGGTAAGCCTCGCGGTCTCGCTCGATGCAGGCTTCCCCCTCGGCGATGTGACGAGTGCCCATCACAAGATCGCGCTGACCCGGGACGGCAAGCAGAAGGCGACGCTGAAGCTCGCCGAAGAACTCACGCCCGCCAACAAGGATTTCGAACTCCTCTGGAAGCCCGCCGCTTCGAAGGCGCCGTCGGCCGCCCTCTTCCGCGAGCGTGTCGGCAATGAGGATTATCTTCTCGTCATGCTGACGCCGCCCTCGGGCAACGTGCAGCCGGAAGCGAAGCCCCGCGAGGCGATCTTCGTCATCGACAATTCGGGCTCCATGTCCGGCCCCTCCATGGTTCAGGCGAAGGAGAGCCTTCTCTGGGCGCTCGACCGGCTGAAGCCGGGCGACACCTTCAACGTGATCCGCTTCGACGACACGCTGACCGTTCTTTTCCCGGATGCCGTGCCCGCACATGGCGAGAACCTTGCCGTGGCGAAGAAGTTCGTGAAGAGCCTCGAAGCGAATGGCGGCACGGAAATGCTCCCCGCGCTCCGTGCCTCGCTCATCGACCGCAACGTGAACGACGGCACAAGACTGCGTCAGGTCGTGTTCCTGACCGACGGCGCGATTTCCAACGAAGCGGAACTCTTCCACGAGATCACCGCCAATCTCGGCCGCTCGCGCCTCTTCACGGTCGGCATCGGCTCCGCCCCCAATAGCTACTTCATGACCCGCGCCTCCGAAGCGGGCCGCGGTACCTTCACCCATATCGGCTCCGAGACGCAGGTGACGGAGCGCATGAGCGAACTCTTCGAAAAGCTGCAGAACCCGGTAATGACGAATATCGCCGCCACCTGGCCGGATGGCCGCACGACGGAGAGCTGGCCGAACCCCGTGCCCGATCTCTACAAGGGCGAACCCGTGGTGCTCTCCGCCCGCATGCCGAAAGCCACCGGCACGCTCACCCTCAAGGGCGATGTCGCGGGCGAGCCCTGGGAAGTGCGCATGGCTCTCGACGCTGGCGAAACACGTCCCGGCATCGGCAAGCTCTGGGCACGGAACAAGATCGGCCAACTGGAAGCCGATGCGCAGATCGCCGGCGATTGGGACAAGAACGATGCCGAAATTCTCCGCGTCGCTCTCGATCACAATCTCGTGAGCCGCCGCACCAGTCTCGTCGCCGTCGACGTGACACCGTCGCGGCCCGACGGTGCAAAACTGACGTCGAAGGATATGCCCGTTAACCTGCCGGATGGCTGGGACTACGAGAAGGTCTTCGGCGAGCAGGCCATGCCGCGGATGAAGCAGGCCTTCGCCGCGGGCGCCGCACCGATGCTCGCCATGGCAGCCGCGCCTGCCGAAGCGGACATGACGGGTGCCGGTCTCAGCCTGCCGCAGACGGCGACGGACGCGCCGGCGCTCATCCATAGCGGTGCCCTCGCGCTTCTTCTCGCGGCGGTGCTGGCGGCATTGTGGTGGCTGCAGCGCCAATGGACGACAGGCGCATGGGCGCGGTATCGCCAGTGACTATTAGTCAGAAATCGAAAATGACTTTTAGTCAAAAACGGAAAGTGGCGGCCCTCGCATGGGCCGCCGCCATTCTTCTCTGCCTCGGCCTGGGCGTATGGCAAGTCGGCCAGGGGCTCTACATAAACGTAAAAGCTCAACTGGCACAGGTACTTCTCGAGCGCGCATGGCAAATGACGCTGGCGGACGGCAAGCCGCACAAGGCCTGGCCCTGGGCGGACGCATGGCCCGTCGCAAAGCTCGAAGTGCCGAGGCTCGGCCAGAGCCGGATCGTGCTGTCCAACGCCAGCGGCGAAGCGCTCGCCTTCGGCCCGGGACATCTCCTCGGCTCCCCGCCGCCCGGCGGCAACGGTACGTCAATCATCGCGGGCCATCGCGACACGCACTTTTCATTCCTGCGCGGATTAAAAAATGACGACCACGTCATCGTCGTAACGGCGGATGGTGTGAGCCACCGCTACAGGACGGGCGAGATCGTAATTGTGGACGCGGAAAAATCTTCCATCGATCCGTTCGCCGCCGCAGGACTGGCGCTTGTCACCTGCTATCCGTTCGACAGTAGGGAGCGCGGACCGCTGCGCTACGTGGTTTTTGCCGCGCCGTCGCCCGATGCGATTTGAAATCAGAACAATCTCCGATCCGCTTCTCGTCTTGTTACGTAGTTGCCCTATGACGTTATGTCCTAAGGAAAGACGACGATTTTTCAAACGGACATTGATCTGCTGCATGATATGAGACGTATAATTTGTTTTAGGGGCACAAAGACCTTTGACGGTCTTTTACAAGGCGGCTGCTAGTTGGGACTTGCAAGTTATAGACGATCGGTCAGCGAGACGAAGCGCGCTTCCATTTTGAAGGCGGCTCGCAAGAACTTCCTCTCGGGCGGGTACAGTCGTGCGGCCATGGCGGAGATCGCCAAGGACGCGGACGTATCCACCGCAACGCTCTACAAACATTTCACGTCGAAAGACGAACTCTTCGCGGCAGTCGTCCATGAGGCCTGCACGCGAACCGAAACAGTTCTGCAGACGGACATAAGCGGCAAGTCCGCATCCGCCGTCTTGCGGCACATCTGCAATGCCTATGTGCGTCAGCAATTCGACGAGGAGATGAACGAGTTTCTCCGCATGGTGATCGCCGAGGTGCCCTCCGTGCCGCACCTCGCGCTTGAGGTCTACAACAAGGGCATTCTCGGTTACTACAATGACTTCAGGAAAGTGATGGACGGGCTCGTCGCACGCGGCGACCTCAAGCCGCACGACACCGAGGCAGGCGTGCGTTACCTGGGCGGCATGGTGAAGGAATTTGTTGTCTGGCCCGCCCTCTTCACCCAGAATCTCGGCAAGCCGGAAGATCTGGAGGCAAAACTCGGTGCATGCATCGACGCTTACCTGCAGATGTATCGGTCCTGAAGCAGCACAATGAGCGCGGCCGAATATCATGCCGACGGGACCCGACACGCATCGGAGAAAAATCAGTGAGAAGAAGCGCGCGGCCATCGTCGATGCCGCCCGGAAGAATTTCCTGACCCATGGCTATGCTGGCGCCGGCATGGCCGAAATCGCGCATGACGCCGACGTTTCGACGGCGACGCTCTACA
>NZ_JAUYUS010000040.1 GCF_030694575.1 Parvibaculum sp. | reverse complement strand
AAGAAGCTGGAAGAGATGGGCTGCTGCGCGATCATGCCGCTCGCCGCCCCCATCGGCTCCGGCCTCGGCATCCAGAACCCGATCAACATCCGCCTGATCGTCGAACAGTCGAAAGTCCCCGTTCTGGTCGACGCCGGCGTCGGCACGGCATCCGACGCCGCGGTCGCGATGGAATTGGGCGTCGACGGCGTGCTGATGAACACGGCGATAGCGGAAGCCAGGGACCCGATCAAAATGGCGAGGGCGATGAAGCTCGCGGTGGAAGCGGGCAGGCTCGCCTATCTCGCGGGCCGAATGCCGAAGAAGCTTTACGCCGATCCCTCATCGCCGATGGGCGGGCTGATTTAGGCTTCAACCCCACGCCGTCATTGCGAGCGAAGCGAAGCAATCCAGGGCGGCGGGCTCGGTGGTTGCGGCCCTGGATTGCTTCGTTGGCCTTCGGCCTCCTCGCAATGACGCCCTCTATATCCCGCTCGCGGGCACCCGGAACGGCGTTCCGTCAGGCAGAAACGGTCCGCGCGTCATGATCTGCGCCATCTGTTCGAGCGGTGTGACTTCCACCCCGACAGCGAGCCGGTCCGGCGGGAACCCGAATTCGACGATTTCCGGTATCTCGTCCAGCGCGCCGAGGAGTGCGGACAGCGGCGGAATATCCCGCCCGATAATATTGTCGATCTGAAACGTGCCGTCGGCGGACTTGCAGGTGGCCATCATTGCGTCGAATGCCGGCAGATAGTGCAGCGCAAAGGCCGGGTTCACTGCCGCTTCCAGAAAGAAAATCGTGCCGTAGTCGGATAGCGCCAGCGTGTTGGAAACGGGCGCGCGGTCGCGGAACAGGCGCTTCACGAGCTCTGCATCGCCGCGAATGTCCAGCATCCTTGTCTCAACGGACCGGTCTTGTGTCGTCTCCGCCGTCTCCATTCGAAAACGCGATTGCGACCGCGCCTTGAAACCGAAGCGGGGATAGAGCGATGGCGTATCGGTCTTCAGGATGATGAGGTCCGCTCGCTCGTCGCACCATTTGAGCGCCCGGGTAACGAGATCGCGAAACAGTCCCCTCATCCGCCATGCCGGAGCGGTGCAAACCGATTGCAGCGCCAGTGCGTCCACGCGGCGGCCGTCCAGTATCAGCGGCATCGCATAGACGCCGACATTGGCGATACAGGCGCCGCTTTCGTCGAAATAGGAGAAGGGCGTGAAACTCGGGTCCTGGAAATCGAACTCCGTCAGAGCGCCGAGGTCGAGGCTGAACGTCGCCCCGATCAAGTCGTCGAGCCGCGCCCGCATTTTCGTATCGGCCGCATAATGCGACCGGTAAACCAGTCCGGGCAAATTCGGTTCGGTCGTCATCGGTCCCCCGCTGCCAGCTTAGCCACAACGGGAAGCCCGTCAAACCGCCCGCCTCACTCCTTCGGCTTCGGCACGATGCTGATCGTGCCGCTCACTTCCAGCACCGCATATTTGATCTGCTCCATCCGTTCGAGCCCTTGGGACTGCCGCGCGGCTTCCATGATGTCGTATTCGTCCACGCGCGCCTTCTTCATCCGCTCGCGCAGGGGCGCGCCATTCTCCACCAGCAGCATAGGCACGCCGTCGAGCATCTTGCCGGCCGCCGGCACGTGCTCCTTGAAGAGTGACAGCGCGATATCCGCGAAGATGAGCGTGACGATGATGATGAAGGCGTTCGTCACCGAGAAGTCGTCGCCGAGCAATCCCTGTTGCGTCGCTTCGCCGATGATCAGCAGCAGGACGAAATCGAACGTGGTGATCTCTGCCAGCGTTCGCCTGCCGGAAATCCGGAAGATGATCAGGAGAAACACATAGATCGCGACCGCGCGCAGAACGGCGTCCATGCAGGCCTCCTAGGGGTAGGTGAACTGGGTCAGCCGCGCGCGCGGTCCGCTCGGCAGCGAAATCTCGCCCCGGATCAGCCCGCTCGATTCCGGCCGCACGTCGAAATAGACGCGGTGCGGCCCGCCTCCCGCCGAAGCGAAGACGAATTCGGTGCCGTCCGGCGTGCTGCGTTCCTCGCGCGGCGCGGGATGCACAGTGTCGACGGCGAAGGCATCCATCAGCGCCTTGCTGAAGGTGATCGCCGTTTCCCCGCCGCCGCCGTCCCGCACCACGATCGTGACGCGCGTCGACGCGCCGTTCCGTCCGAAGCGGTCATAGGTGACTTCCATGCGGCCCGAGGCGCCCGTGGTGCTGGCCGTGCTGAGCGGTCCTTGCGAGAAGAGGCCGAGCAGCGACGCAATCACCAGCAGGCCGAGCACAGCCCAGCCGCAGCGCTGCACCCACCAGGTGGTGCGTTGCAGCTCCATATCTTCATGGACCGGATATGACCGGCTGCGCCAGTCCTGTTCGTCGCTCTGGGAGATGCCGCTTTCCGGGGGCATGGCGTGCCTGTTCCAGCGCCGGCCTCAACGGGAAACGGAGGCCGCCTGCCGCGGAAGAACGTACCGCCTGCGGGAAAGTTCCCTTGCCCGGTATTCCGTATGGTCCCCGGGCTCTCAGATCGCCTGCTTCGTCAGTCCTGCTTCGTGGTGATAGTCCACCACGCGCTTCACCTCGTCGCGGTCGCCCATGACGACGCCGACACGCTGGTGCAGGCCCTTCGGCTCGATCTCGAGAATGCGGTGATTGCCGTCATAGGCCATGCCGCCGGCCTGCTCGATGAGGAAGCCCATCGGGTTCGCCTCGTACATCAGGCGCAGCTTGCCCGCCCGGTCCGGCTCGCGCGCGTCCCACGGATACATGAAAATGCCGCCGCGCTTCAGGATGCGGTGAATGTCCGCCACCATCGACGCGGTCCAGCGCATGTTGAAGTTCGCCCCGCGCGGCCCCGTCGTGCCCGCCAGGCATTCCTCGATATAGCGGCGCACCGGCGGCGCCCAGTGGCGCATGTTCGACATGTTGATCGCGAACTCGCGATTGCCGGAGGGAATGCGCATGCGCTCGTTGGTCAGCACCCATGAGCCCATCTCGCGGTCGAGCGCGAACTCGTAGACGCCCGTACCGACCGACAGGATCAGCAGCGTCTGAGGCCCGTAGATCGCATAGCCGGCGGCTACCTGCTTGCGTCCCGGCTGCAGGAAATCATCTTCCGTCACCGCGCGGCCGGAAACGTCTTCCGGCGCCATCAGCACCGAGAAGATCGTGCCGACGGAAAGGTCGACGTCGATATTGCTCGACCCGTCGATGGGATCGAACAGAAGCAGATATTCGCCCTTGGGATAGCGGTTCGGAATGAGATGGATCGTCTCCATCTCCTCCGACGCCATCGCCGCCAGGTGGCCGCCCCATTCATTGGCTTCGAGCAGCTTCTCGTTGGCGATCACGTCGAGCTTCTTCTGGACCTCGCCCTGCACGTTCTCGCTCGTCAGATTGCCGAGCATGCCGCCCAGCGCGCCCTTGTTGACGCAATGGCTGATCGTCTTGCAGGCCCGCGCGACGATTTCGACCAGAAGGCGGAGTTGGGCGGGCAGCGCGGCTTCCTTGCGCTGTTGCTCGATCAGAAACTGGGTCAGCGTTCTCTGGGACACTCTTTTGAACCATGTTCGGGGGTGGGCGGAAGGACTGCTATCGAATAGCAGGAACCGGCCGGTTGGAAAATATGCTTTGGTGTCTCAGACCCCCTGAAAACCGACCAGTTTGCGTTGATTCGGGTCCCACAGCGCCAGCGAGGCCGTTCTCAGGCTTTCCACGATCGTCAGCCTGTTGATGGATTTCAGCTCGGGCATGGCGTCGAGGCATTCCTGCAGGCGGTAGTTCGGAATATGGCTGCACAGGTGGTGGACGTGGTGGAGCCCGATATTCCCGGTGAACCAGCGCAGCACGCGCGGCAGCACGTAATAGGAGCTGCCATGCAGCGCGCCGCTCTGCCGGTCCCAGGCGTCGCTCGTGTCCCAGCTCGTCGTCTCGAACTGGTGCTGCACATAGAACAGCCACACGCCCATCGCCGCGGCGGCCACAAGCACCGGCACCACCATCACCGCGAAGTTGAGCCAGCCGAGCAGCAGGAGCAGCGTGCCGTAAAAGGCAAGTATCGCGAGGTTGTGGAACATGACGCTGCTCCACATCTCCCATGCCGGCCGCCGGAGGGTCAGCGGCAGCCGCTGCAGCACCAGGAAATGGATCGGCCCGCCGATCATCAGCAGGAACGCCGGATGCCGGTAGATGCGGTAGGCAAGGCGGCGCATCGGCGTCAGCGCCCGGTACTCGTCGGTCGTCAGCGTGTTGATGTCGCCGAAGCCGCGCCGGTCCAGATTGGACGACGAGGCGTGATGCAGCGCGTGCAGCCGCCGCCAATAGGCATAAGGCGTGATCGTCAGCACGCTGATAAGGCGCCCGGTGATGTCGTTGGCGCGCTTCGAGGCGAAGAACGAGCCATGCCCGCAATCGTGCTGGATGATGAAGAAGCGCAGCGCGCAACCCGCCAGCGGTATCGCCAGCAGGAACGTCAGCCAGTAGCCGACATGGAGGCTGAAATACATCGCCGCCGAAAGCGCGATGAACGGAACGGCCGTGGTGGCGATCTGCCGCCCGGCCCGGAAGAGGCTCGGCGTGCGATAGCGCGCGCAATGGGCCGCAAGGTCTTTTATGCTCGTGTTCATGGGTTACCGTGCCCCGTCGGGGCCTGTGTGTGTCGGAAAGAAGGTTTTCCGGGAGAGTTCAATCAGCCGCCCCGCGCGGCCTTCACCATTTCCGTCAGCCGCGCTTCGTCGGCCGCGCCCGGATAGAGTTCGCCGCCGACGATGAATGCCGGCGTGCCGTCGACGCCCAGCGCTTCCGCCAGGTCGTAGTGCCGGCTCACCATTGCGGCGATGGCCGGGTCTTCCATGTCCTTGCGCAGCCGCGCCAGGTCGAGCCCGGCCGATTTCGCGATCTCGAGGATCGCCTCGCTGTCGAGCTGCCCCTTGTGCTCGTAGAGCGCCCGGTGCATCTCGAAATAGAGCCCCTGCTTTTTCGCCGCCACTGCCGCCTTCGACGCTTCGAGCGATGCCGGCCCGAGGATCGGAAATTCCTTCAGGATCAGCCGCACGTTGCCGTCCGCCTTCACGAAATCCATCAGCGGCTCGAAGCTCCGCTTGCAGTAACCGCACTGGTAGTCGAAGAACTCGACGATGGTCACGTCGCCTTCGGGATTGCCGGCCACGAAGTCGCCCGGATCGTTGTAGATGTCCTTGTGGCGCTTCTCGATCGCGGCGCGCGTCTCGGCAAGCGTCGCATCCCGGTCGCGCTTTTCCAGCACCCGCAGCGCTTCCATCAGCACTTCCGGGTTCTCGATCAGGTATTCGCGCACGATCTGTTCGATCGCCTTGCGGTCCTTCGCGTCGAAGCGCGCATCGGCCGCCTGCGCCGCGCCAAACGGTGCGAGCAGGGCGCCGAGAGCGATGGCGAATGCAATGAGAAGGGCGCCGGTCGCGCTGGCGCGGCGGCTGGACGGGAGCGGATGAAAAGGGCGCATATCTCTCTTCGGTAAGATTTGATGTCCGGGCGGGTGCGGATCAGCCGCGCCCGGGATTGGGCTGCACCGCGATATCCTGCGCGCGAAGCCATTCGGGGCTGCCGTTCGTCAGCAGCTTCTGCGCCCGCATCGCATGCATCTTCGCTTCCTTCACGGCGCCGGCCGCATCGTAATACTGCGCCGTCGCGAGTTCCGCCATACCGATATTGTCGAGCTTTCCGTAGGCGATGGAGAGCTGGTAATAGGCATAGGGCTGATCGCCGCTCTTGGCCGCCGCCTGCAGGTGCTTCACGGCCTCCTCCGCCGAGGCCTTGTCCTCGCGCGCCAGCAGCGCCCGGCCGAGGCCGAGATAGAGCTGCTCGTCCGGCAGCAGCGCCACCGCCTCGCGATAGGCTGTGATCGCCTCTTCCACCTTGCCGCTTTCGAAATAGATTTGCCCCTTCACCTCGCGGATATAGGGGTTCTTGGGGTCGCTTTCCACCAGCGGCTCGATTTCGTTCAGCGCCTTGTCGAGCTGGCCGGTGCGGTGATAGGCGACGGCGCGCGCATACCGCGCGTAATCGCTGTTGTCGGACACCGGATAGCGGTTGAAGGTCGCGTTCGGCTCATCGAGGAAACCGTAGAGCTTCGCCTGCACCATCTTGAACTGATGGATGCGCTCGGGCGAATCGTGACGGTCGTAATAGGGCGATTCCGTTACCCGCGCTTCGAGCGCCGCGAGCCGCGCGCCGGACATCGGATGCGAGCGCGCATAAGGATCCTGCCGCGTCTCGCTCAGCAATTCCTGGTCCCGCATCGTGGAAAAGAGATCGAGCATGCCCTTGCCCGACATGCCTGCCCGCTCCAGGAACGTCGCGCCCGCCTGGTCGGCGCTGGCTTCCTGTTCGCGCGTGAAGGCGAGCAGGCTCCGCGTCGCGATGTGCTGGCTGCCCAGGATCATCGCCATGCCCGCATCGCCCGCGCCTGCCGCGATCGCGCCGACGCCGAGGATCATCGAGGCGATCATCGGCACGCTCATGTTTTCGTATTCCTCGCGCCGCTTCACGAGATGCCCGCCCGCCATATGGCCGGTTTCGTGGGCGATGACGCCGATCAGTTCGGAGGGCGTCTCGACGGTGGTAATGAGGCCGGTGTTGAAGAACATCTGCTGCCCGGCCGCGACGAAGGCATTGAGATTCGGGTCGTTCACGAGATGCAGCTTCACCGCCTTGGGGTCGAGCCCCGCCGCCCGCAGGATCGGATCGGTATATTCCCGCAGCATGTTTTCGGTTTCGGCATCGCTGATGAGCGATATCCGCTGCGCCGCGGCCGGGGTGGCGCCGGTAAAGGCGAGCGACATGCCCATGAGAGCACTCATGACCATCGCGCCGGATTTCCGTAGCCCTGCTTTCAGCAACATATTCCCGTAAACCTGTACATTCCGGGGCGCTCGGCCCCGCGTTTCTCTTCCCCTGCCGTCCTTTTCGCGCCACTCTCCTGCGGCCCGATTTGAGGCGGGATCGCCTGCGGGAGACCGGGGCACGTTGACGTTATGGGCTCCTCGCGACTAAACGGTAATGGCGGGGCCCGTGACGGCATCTTGTCCGGCCCATCTTACATGGAACGGCCCGGATTTCTGAATCCGGCGTCGAAAAAAGGTCGACATGACGAAAGACAACCGCACGCCCCGTACCGAAACCCGTCGAAAAGCCCAAATGGAAGCCCGGCGGAAGAGAAACGCCGGATTGTGGTTTAACTATGAAAATCGGGGCAGGGGCCGCCTGCGCTCCGGTGTCGCGGTATTGGCGCTGGCGCTCGGCCTTGCTGCCTGCGGCACCGACGGCCCGCGCGATCCGATCGGCCTCACCGCGGTCAGCCACGGCGTCGAAACCGGCCAGGAGCGGCGCGACCGCCAGACCACGGCGGGCGTGCGCGAGACCGACAGCACCGATCCCTGGTTCGCCGGTGCGGCCATTGCGGATGAGCCGGCGGCGGCGCTTCTCGCGCGCCAGGTTCTGGAGCAGGGCGGCAATGCGGCCGACGCGGCGGCGGCCATCTATTTCGGGCTCTCCGTCACCTATCCGGCGGCGGCCGGGCTCGGCGGCGGCGGCATCTGCCTCGTCCGCAAGGGCGGCACGGCCACAGTCGACACCATCTCCTTCCTCACGCGCAACCCGCGCGGCGGCGGCGCCATCGCCGTGCCGGGCAATGTTCGTGGCTTCGCGCTTCTCCACGCACGCTATGGCAGCTTGCCCTGGGGTTCGGTGGTCGGCCCGGCGGAACGTCTCGCGGCGACCGGCTCGCCCGTCTCCCGCGCCACCGCCCGCCAGCTTGCCGCGTCTTCCGCGACGATCGGCGCCTCGCCTGCGCTCCGCAGAATTTTCATGACACCCGGCGGCGCCATCGCCTCCGAACTCGATGTCGTCACCCGCTTCCAGCTGGCGGCGACGCTCGCGCAGGTCCGCAGCCAGGGCGTGGGCGGCTTCTATGCCGGCCAGACGGCGAACCGTCTCGTCGACGCCGCTGCCGCCGCCGGCGGCACGCTCAGTCTGGATGATCTCCGCGATTACCGGCCGGACGTCGCCCCCGCCCAATCCCTGAACGCCGGCACCGGCACGCTCTGGCTGCCGGCCTCGTCGGTCGGCGCGGGCGCTTACAACGCCGCGCTCTGGTCGAATATCGGGGACGCGAGCCCGGCCGAACTCGCCGAAATTGCGCGCCGCACCGCCGTCGGCCTCGGCGCGCCGGCGGACATCGACCGCGACTTCGGCTCCACCGCCTTCGCCGCCATCGATGGAAAGGGCGGGGCGGTCGCCTGCGCCGTCACCATGAACGGCCCCTTCGGCACCGGCCGCGTCGCGGAAGGAACCGGCATCGTCTTCGCCACCGCGCCTGCCAACGCCACGCTCGGCCTCGGTTCGGCCTTCCTCGCGCCCGTCATCGTCACCGGCGCGAACGGCGAGCGCCTGCGCTTTGCCGGCGCCGGCGCGGGCGCACCGAAAGGTGCAGCCTCCATCCTCTACATGGCGAAGAACGCGGCCTCGACATCCTCGGCGTTCTCCGCGCTCGAGGCCTCGCCCGCCGATGCCGCCTCGCCCGCGGGCGCCATCGTCTGCACCGAAGGCGCCGGTTCCTGTGCGCTCGGCATAAACCCGCGCGGCGACGGCATGGGCATCACCGCCGTCGCCTCGGGTTCGTAAGGAGCTGGTTGCTTCAGGGAGCCGGCTACTCTTCCCACCCTCCCGCCGGCGCAGGGGGAAAGATGAAAAAAGGGCCCGGAAAATCTCCGGGCCCTTCTTTTGTTTCAGTGTGCGGAAAACCTACCGCCGCTGCCACCAGCCGCGCCGGGACGGCTCGCTCTCGCGCGGTTCGGCACCGGCGTCCGGCGCGCCGCTTTCCGCTTCGGCCATTTCGGCGACAGGCTCCTCGACGGACCGCTGCTCATGCGCGGCTTCTCCGGCGGGCTCTTCGTCGGCGGCTTCTTCCTCGCCTTCGTCCACCTCGGCATAGGCGCCTTCCTCGGCCGCTTCCGCGTCCCAGGTTTCCTCATCGTCCGCCACCGGATCGTTCGGCGAATGAACCTCCGCCTCTGCGCGCGAATAGGAGAGCAGCACCGGCACCTCGTCGTCCGAAATTCTCGCCTCGTCGGCTATGGTGTCGATGTCGCTGTCATCCTCGGCCACGCCGGGCTCGCGCTCCTCGTCGTCGGAAGCCTCGCCCGCGACGGCGCTCGTCTCCGCGCCTTCGTCGGCGCGGCGGCGGTTGCGCCGTCCGCCGCGGCGTCCCCGGCGGCGGCGCTTGCGCGCACCGTCTTCGCCGTCCTCGCCGGCGGCGGCGCCACCTTGCGCGGCTTCCGTGGCCTCTCCGGCCTCGTCGCCTTCGTCTTCATCGTCGTCATGGCCCTGCGCGTCGAGCGGCTTCTCGCCATCGGCCCGCGCTTCGCCTTCCGGCTTGCGCTTCCGCCGGCGGCGTTTGCGGCGCCGCTGTCCGTCCGCGCCGTCGCCGTTCGCTTCCGCGCGGCCCTCGTCGGAGCGCCCGCCGGGCGTCTCTTCCGCGTCGGCCTCGGCTTCGTCTTCCGCCTCGTCCTCGATCTCCGCGATCGCGGGTTCTTCTTCGTCCGTGTAGCCGCTTTCGATGTTGATCGCGCCTTGCGCCGGCCTTGTCCGCGTCAGCGCGCGGGCTTCCGCCGGCTCGATCCGGTGATCGGAACCTGTCAGCGTCGCATCGGCTTCGATATAGACCGACGTGCCGTAGCGTTCCTCGACGTCGAGGATTTTCGCGCGCTTCTGGTTCAGGATGTAGATCGCGACGACGGCGGGCACTTTCACGGTGAAAGCAGCGGCGCGTCCCTTGATCGCTTCGGCTTCCACGCCGCGCAGTACATGCAGCGCCATGGATTCGACCGAGCGCACCAGCCCCGTGCCCTTGCAGTGCTGGCAGATGACCGTCGAGCCTTCCAGCACGCCGGAGCGCATCCGCTGGCGCGACATTTCCAGAAGACCGAAATGGCTGATACGGCCCACCTGGATGCGCGCGCGGTCCGTCTTCAGGCAGTCCTTGAGCTTGCGTTCGACCGCGCGGTTGTTGCGGTTCTCGTCCATGTCGATGAAGTCGATGACGACGAGACCGGCGAGATCGCGCAGACGCATCTGCCGCGTGATTTCCTCGGCCGCTTCGAGATTGGTCTTGAGCGCCGTCTGCTCGATGTTCCGCTCCTTGGTGGAACGGCCCGAGTTCACGTCGATCGAGACCAGCGCTTCCGTCGGATTGATGACGATATAGCCGCCGGATTTCAGCGTAACGCTCGGTTCGAGCATCGCGTCGAGCTGTTGCTCGATGCCGAATTTCTGGAAGAGCGGCTGCGTTTCCTTGTAGGGCTGCACGTTCTTCGCATGGCTAGGCATCAGCATCCGCATGAAGTTCTTGGCTTCGCGGTAGCCTTCGTCGCCCTCGATCTGGATAGTGTCGATGTCCTTGTCGTAAAGATCGCGGATCGACCGCTTGATGAGGCTGCCTTCCTCGTAGACGAGGCTCGGCGCCGTCGATTTCAGCGTCAGTTCGCGCACGCTTTCCCACATGCGCAGCAGGTATTCGTAGTCGCGCTTGATTTCCGCCTTGGTGCGCTTGGCGCCCGCCGTGCGGACGATAAGGCCCATGCCTTCCGGCACGTCGAGCGATTCCGCGATGCCCTTGAGCTTCTTGCGGTCCGTCGCCACGGTGATCTTGCGGGAGATGCCGCCGCCGCGTGCCGTGTTCGGCATCAGCACGCAATAGCGTCCGGCGAGCGAGAGATAGGTGGTGAGAGCCGCGCCCTTGTTGCCGCGCTCTTCCTTCACGACCTGCACCAGCAGGATCTGACGCCGCTTGATGACTTCCTGGATCTTGTAGGAGCGGTAGTTGATCCGCTGCTTGCGCGGAGCGGCTTCTTCCATCGCGTCTTCCGCGCCGACGCTCTCGACCGTCTCGTCGGAGAGAACGGTCTCGGTTTCGCCGCGCTCGATGTCGCCGCTGTGGTCGTCGCCCGAATCCTCGGCGTCGTTTCCGCCGTTTCCGTTCCCGTTGGTCTTCGCGGCCGGCGCTTCCGCTTCCGCGTCGTCGTCGTCCTCTTCTTCCTTCTCGCGGCGCGCCTCGTCGGCCTGCTGCTTCAGCAGGGCTTCGCGGTCGGCCACCGGGATCTGGTAGTAGTCGGGATGGATTTCGCTGAAGGCGAGGAAGCCGTGACGGTTACCGCCATATTCGACGAACGCCGCCTGAAGCGACGGTTCGACGCGCGTAACCTTGGCTAGATAGATATTTCCTCGAAGCTGTTTCCTGTTTTCTGACTCGAAATCGAACTCTTCAACGCGATTGCCGCTTACGACCACCACCCGGGTTTCTTCGGGGTGGGCCGCATCGATCAGCATCTTCTTTCCCATATGGAAATTCTCCGTGGCGCAGGCGGCGCGGAGCCGGTCGCAGGATTGTGCGTCCGTCCAGTCGCGCGCGGGCGCCTGTTGTTTGGGCCCGGTCGGCCGCGCCGGCGCCGTCGAGGCGCGCCGCGGAAGGACCGGACAGGGTGTGTAATGAAGGGGCGGGGACAACTCGCGCTGCCGGGCACATAGCCGGTCCGAAGCCGGTCACGGAAAGCTTCCGTGCTGTCGGCCGGCCGGTGTGTGTTCTGACGGCGTCGTGCATCTCAACCTTTTGGTGCACCCATCAAGACGCCGGGTGCCGGCGGCGCTCGTCGGATCGCCGTGCCGAATGCCGGCTGGCGGAACGAGCGTGTAACTTTCCGAATGCGCGCTTTGGCTTTTTCCGGCGGCGTCCGTTGCGGGAACAGCCGTTAAGGAGATCGCCGGGCCCGCGCGGCCCGCTACCGGCATCGCCCTTTAAAGGGGTGAGTCCGGCGCGCGACGGTTTGCCCGAAATTTGGTCCCGCCTGAAAATGGGGCGGGTGAGCCGGATGCTCCTCGGAGCACCATGACCGGCCAGTGCCTGTTTGTACCTTTCGCCGCTCTGATTTGGCAAGCGGCGCGGTATAGGCGCTGTCTATTGGGCTGTTATTAACCATTCTACCCATTGAAAATTCGTAAATTTTGGACGCGATAACCAATTTTGAAGTAATCTGGCCTTAATAGTGATTTGGGTTTCTTGATAAGGCACCCATAACCGCCTCCGGGAGTTGTTCCGGGGGGCGTCGCCGGGCGTAATTCCCCGAAATGTGGCGTTCCCCCTGATAACCGGCAAGGCTGATGCGGGGGCGCTACGGCGGTATTCATGAGGGTCGGCAGGCGTGACATGGGGACAGTAGGAGGGCGGGGCCTGCGCCTGACGCTTTTTGCCTGCCTGTTCGCCGCCTTTGCCGTCCTGTCCGCCACCGGCACCGTCCGCGCCGACGATCTGAACGATCTCATCCAGGCCGACCTCGAAAACGACCTCCGCAACGCCGCCCTCGGCCCCCGCACGCTCGATGCCTCGCTCAAGGATGCGGCCCGCGTAAACGACGCGCTCGAAACCGGCGCGCTCCGCGACGGCGCGGCCGTGCCCGTTGCGCCCGTCTCGCCGCCCGCGGGTGGCGCCGCCGTCACCTCCATCCGCCTCGGCGATCATGGCGAGCAGACCCGCTTCGTGCTCGAACTGTCGGGAAACGCCACCGCCGACTACCGGGTCTTCACCCTTTCCGATCCCTACCGCGTCGTCATCGACATCTCGGGCGTGCCGTTCCATCTCGTCGAGGAGCCGGCGGAGAAGGGTAAGGGCTTCGTCTCCGGCTATCGCTACGGCCGCTTCCAGGCCAACACCTACCGCGTCGTCATCGACGTGGCGCAGCCCGTCAGCGTTGCGCGCAATTTCGTGCTCGATCCGCAGGCGGGCTTCGGCCGCCGCATCGTGCTCGACCTCGCTTCGACCGACGCCACGAGCTTCGCCGCGAATTCGGGCCTGCCCGAGGGCGAGAAGGCCGCCGCCGTCGAGGCCGCCGAGGAAATGGCGAAAGTCGCCGCCGTTCCGATCAGCCCGCCCGCCCAGCGCCTCGAGCGCCGCCGCGTCGTCGTCATCGATGCCGGTCATGGCGGCGTCGATCCGGGCACGCAGGGCCGCAGCGGCGTCTATGAAAAGACAGTCGTGCTCGCCTTCGCCAAACAGCTTGCCGAAGAACTGCGCTCCTCCGGCCGCTACGACGTTCATCTGACGCGCGAGACCGACATCTTCCTGCCGCTGCGCCAGCGCGTCGCCATCGCGCGCCAGCACAAGGCGGACCTCTTCATCTCCGTCCATGCCGACGCGATCCAGAAGCCCAATGTGCGCGGCCTTTCCGTCTACACCCTGTCGGAAAACGCGTCGGACGCGGAAGCCGCCGCGCTCGCGCGCAAGGAAAACCAGTCCGACCTCATCGCCGGCCTCGACCTCCAGGGCGAAAGCCCGGAAGTCACCGGCATCCTGATCGACCTCGCCCAGCGCGAGACCAAGAACTATTCCTCGCGCTTCGCCAAGTCGATCGTCGACTATGCGAGCCAGAACACCGCGACGCTCGACCCGGCCCATCGCTTTGCCGGTTTCGTCGTGCTGAAGGCGCCGGACGTGCCCTCCGTGCTGATCGAGCTCGGCTTCCTCACCAATACCGAGGACGAGAAGCTCATCACCTCGCCCGCATGGCGCGCCAACATGGCCCGCGTCTTCTCCCGCGCCGTCGACCGCTATTTCGGCGACCGCCTCGCGGAAGG
>NZ_JAUYUS010000038.1 GCF_030694575.1 Parvibaculum sp. | reverse complement strand
GGCCCGCCACCAGGCCCCGGAACGCGCATGGCGAATTCGTGACGCGGGCCCATGAAGAAGGGAACGGAGAGTAGACCGAGGAGAAAAAGATTGAGCGCGACCGAGGCAAGGAAAGCCGGCCCGAGCCAGCGGCGGGGCTTTTCGGGGGCGGGAGAAGGCGATGTGCCGGTGTCGCTCATTGCATCCATTCCTCGGGCCATGCCGTGTCCGCAAGGGCCAGCGAAATCAGTTCGTCGCCGGTCGCCGCATCGGGTGTAGCCGCTGTCATTGTTGACGTTGTGGGAAGTGAAATATCGAGGGTTGAGCCGAGCGTCACGCCAAGCATGATCGACGCGGCGAGCGCACCGGCCGGAAAGGCGGGCGAGCCGTAGGGCCAGACCGCTTCGACGAAGCCGCGCAGGAACGTCTTGCGCGGCGCGGTCGCGGGCGCGGAGACCGGCGGGACGGCGCGCGGGCGCGCGGCCATGAGCCGGGCGACCAGCGCCTCCGACGGTGCTTCGGCGGGCGCCATGTCGAGCAGCGCATCGAAGCGGGCGGCATCGGCGACCAGCGCACGGGCCTCGGCGGAGGCGGCAAGCAACGCCTCGGCGGCGGCCCGCTCGTCCTCGGGCCAGCGCGACGGCGACGCGCCATAGGCGCCGACGATCCCGGCCAGCCGCTCCAGTGTGATTTCTTTCTGCATCATCTTCGATCCATTGAATGAGCGTTTTTCAGGCGCTCACTTTCCTTGAACGTAGCAGATCGCCCTTTTCCGTCGCCAGACTGCTCCGCAATTGGCGGCGCGCCCGGGAAAGTAGCGATTCCACGGCTTCGACCGTAATTTCGAGAATTTCGGCGGCTTCGATATTGGTGAGGCCCTGATAGTGGGACAACACGATTGCGGTGCGCTGACGCTCCGGCAGGGCCTGGAGGGCGGCTTCCACGCGGGCGGCGAGTTCGTTCTGTTCGAGCTGGCGGTCCGGGCCGGGCTCTTCGCTGGCGGGTTCCGGGATGGCGTCGATATCCTCGGTGCCGCCCCTGTTTTTACGCAGGCGGTCGAGGCAGAGATTGGCGGCGACGCGGTGGAGCCAGGTGCCGAACTGTGCCCTGCCCGGCTCCCAGCGCTCTGCATGGGTCCAGACGCGGAGAAAAACCTCCTGCGCGACGTCCTCGGCGTCGGCCCGGTTGCCGAGTATGCGGCGGGCAAGCGCTGTCACCCGCGGCAAGTGCCGGTCCATGAGTTCACGGCAGGCCGCTTCGTCGCCCGAAGCGACGGCGGCTACCAGTTCGTCATCCGACGGTCCATCCAAGCGACCGCATCCCCTTTTTCCGGCGACATGCACCGGGCTTTCCGCGTCATCGCCGGATGCCAATGCCGGCAGCGCGAAAGGGCGCCGGCTCGCGCCGGCACCCTCCGTTGTTTCGAAGCGCATGTTCAGCCTACTCGGCTTTCGGCGTCTCCGCACCCTTGCGATGATGCATGCGGCCTTCACCCGGCTCGATCTTGCCGTCGCCATTCGCGTCCATCATCTTGAACATCCTGTCGCTGCCGGCCGTGAATTCGGCTTTCGTCACCTGGCCGTCGTCATCGGCGTCGAGGTGGCCGAAGAAATCGCCACGCTTGCCGCTGTGCTTGCCGGCATGCTTCGCGCGCATGTCGCCGGCCGCTTTCATTTCCTCGAGGGTGATGCCACCATCGCTATCGGCGTCCAGCTTGGCAAATATCTTGTCCAGACGGGAGGCATGCTTGCCGTCCGCATCCCGGCCGTTTTCGGCGGCACGCTTTGCGAAAGCCGCCTTCATTTCGTCGAGCGTGATGGAGCCGTCACCGTCGGCGTCGGCTGCGCTGAAACGCTCCTCCGGCGTACCGCGATGCATCTTGAACTTCCCGCGATGCTGTTCCTTCGCGGCTTCGAATTCCGCCTTCGTAACGATACCGTCACCGTCTGCATCGGCGGCGTCGAAACGCATTTCCGCAGCAGCGCGCATTTCGGCCTGCGAGATGTCGCCGCTCTTGTCGGTATCCGCCTGTTCGAACATCATGCGGGCGCCGTGGCCGGGCTTGCCCGTTTCGGCGTGGGAGAGGGCCGGAATGGCGATCGCCAGTGCGAGGGCCGAGGCGGCGCCGAGCAGGCCAAATTTCAGTTTTCGCATCTCAATATTCCTTGTTCCTAGGTTTCCGTACCCCGGAAGGCCGGGCGCGCCGGACGGCCGGTTTCCGCCGGGCTGGGGGGAGGCCGGAGGGGGGCCGTCCGGGCACCCGTTACTTCATCTAACGAGGAGGGACAGCGATTCCGTCGAGGAACAGGCGGAAATTTTTCAGGCCTTCAGAGGGGCCGGAATAGCGAGACGGCGCGGGTTGTTCCATGCCGGTTCCGTGAGGACGCGGGCGGGCAGCACGATCTCGCGGACGGAGACGCCTTCACGGCGTTCCGCGCGGACGGCAAGATCCGATGCGGCGAGCGCAGCGGCATCGACAGTTGCAAGCGCGATGTTGGCGGCGAGTGCCGGCGAGAAACCGATGCTGGTGGCCGTGCCCGCAAGGCGGCCGTTCGCATGAACGGCGGCAAAGCGCGCGGGCTCCAGCCCATCGACGACGAGGGGGACGACGCGGCGGCGCGGTTCAACGAGGACGAGGCGACGGAGCGCCTCGCGGCCGTTGAAGAGAGGTTTTCCGAAATCGACAAGCGGCTCGACCCAAAGGTCGAAGGGCGTGCGTGCATCGGCAGCGTCGATGGCGGCGAAGGCGGAGAGATAGTCCTTACCCGCGCGCGGGAAGCCTGTCTCAAGGCGCGCGAGTTCGCGCAGATCGAAACCCGCCGGTGTGAGGCCATATGGCCCGGATTTCTCCAGAAGGAACCGCCAGGCATGCGGCGCATCGTCAGGGTCGATCCAGATTTCGTAGCCGAGATCGCCGCTGGCGCCGGTGCGGCTCACGTAAGCCGGCATGCCCGCGATTTCGGTCCAGCGCGCGGCGAAGGGCAGAAGCTCCGCTATATTTGCGACACCCGCTTCGGCAAGGCAGAGAGCGGCGAGTGGACCTTGCAGCGAGAGAACGGCGAGCGTCGCGCTGACGTCCTCGATGCGGACACGGAAACCGACGGCGCTGTCCAGCAGCCATGCGAGGTGCGTTTCCTCCGTGACGAGACGATATTCATCGTCGTCGAGGCGGAAGAGAAGCCCGTCTCCCAGAACAAACCCGTTACCTTCGCAGAAGACGACGTGAAGCGCGCGGTCGACTTCCAGCGCGCCGAGATCGCGGGTGACGAGACGGTCGAGAAAGGGCCGCGCGTCCCGGCCGGCGATCCGGTATTTCACCAGCGGTGAAATGTCCATCAGCGCAGCGGCGCCGCGCAGGGCACGATACTCGTCGCCGAGATCGGTGAGAGTGGCGGGCGTCGTGAAGCCGTTCCAGACGGTCCAGTTATTGGTACGGCTTTCGGCGGCGACCGCGAGGTGAAGCGGTGACGTGAGGACAGCGCGGGCGAAGACCGGCTCCGCGCGCATGTCTTCAAACAGAGCAGGATCGACCGCCGCCCGCTCATCGAGCGGGTCGATTTCGGGGTGGAGGTTCTCCACCTCTTCGTCTTGCGGCGAGGGAAGCAGGGTGTCCGGGATCATGCAGGCTCCCTTTCATCCAACTGTCCCACGCTTGTGCGTTTCACGGAAGTTTCCGCCGCGATGACTTCGGCCGCCAGGAAACCCGGCAGGCCGGTGACCCCGCCGCCGGGATGACTGCCCGCACCGCAGAGGTAAAGGCCCGGGACAGGCGTGCCGTAACGGCCGAAAGCGGGCGCGGGCCGGAAACCGAAGAGACGATCGAGGCGGACGTCGCCCTGATGCCAGTCGCCGCCCGCGAGACCGTATTTCGTTTCGATGTCGGGCGGAGTCAGAATTTCACCGGCTATCATCAGATCGCCGATGCCCGGCGCATAATGCTCCAGCGTGCGCACGACGCGCTGCACGAAAGCTTCGCGGCGTGCCGGCCAGCCGCCTTCGATATCGTAAGGAACGTGGTGAACGAGCACGGAAAGCACATGATGGCCGGCGGGCGCGAGCGTCCCGTCGCTCATGCTGGGAATGGTGACTTCCATGACGGGATCGGAGGCGAAATCCCCCTCACGGCAAGCAGCGTTTGCGTGGCCGAGTTCTTCCAGCGACGGCGAGATGACGAGGCGCGCGCCGTGAAGTTCCGGCGCGAGGCCGGCGAATTGCGGCGCGCCCTCGAGCGCCAGATTGACTTTGGCGGATGTGCCGCCCGGTGCTGGCGCGCGCAATTGCATGGCCGGCCCGGTTTCGAGGCGGGCGGCGCCCAGGAGCTCCAGCAGGGTGTTGCGCGGACCGGCCGAGGAGACCACGAGCGGTGCGCGAACGATGAAGCCATCCTCCATCTCGACGCCGGCGGCGACGCCGTCTTCGACCAGGATGCGGGCGACGCGCGCGCCGAGACGGATTTCGCCGCGCTGCGCGGAGACGGCGGCGGCAAGCGCATCGACGACCGAGCCCATTCCGCCCTGCGGCAGGCGCACGCCCTGCCCCTGCATCCGCATCGCCTCGCGGCAGACGGCGCGGAAGGCGGTCCCCGGCGCATAGGGGCCTTCGCTACCGCCGAGCGTGGCATCGAAGGCGAGCGCGCCTTTCAACAGCGGCGACTCAAACTCGGCATCGAGAAGATCGCCGATGCTTTCGGGCAGTATCCGCATCAGACGGCGCAGGGTGGCGCCGCCGCCGAGCTCCGCACGCCAGACGAGACGCCGGAGAAGCTGCCTGAGCGCTTCCGCATCGCCGGGCTTCGGCGGCGCTTCGGCGAAGAGCGGCGCGACCAGGGCCGCCTGCGTCTGCAGGCGGGAGATATAGTCGCGATAGGCGACGGCATCCTTCGGGAGGTGCGCGGCGAAGGCGGAAAATTCCTTCCGGCTGCGTGGCAGGAGAAGGTGCTTGCCGTCGCGGTCGAGAGCGACCGTCGGTATGTTGCGCGCGGCGTAGCGCAGACCGTGTTTGCCGAGCTTCAATTCGCGCTCGAGACGGCGCGGAAAGCCTTCGAGCAGATGCGCAACAGCGGATACTCGATAGCCGGGCAGGATTTCCGCAGTGGCGGCGGCACCGCCGAGACGGTCGCGCGCCTCGACGAGAAGGACACGGCGATGGGCGCGGCCGAGGCAGGCGGCGGCGACGAGGCCGTTATGCCCGCCGCCGATCACGATCGCATCGTATTTCCTGCCGCCCCATGCCATGGCTCAGCCTCGCTTCCGGCGGCGGGAGAGAACCTGTGCGGCAGCATTGGCGCCCGCGCCGCCCATGACGAGGGGCCCCGGATGCGCGCTCGGCGAACAGAGGTAGAAATTTCGCAGCGGCGTTTCAGCGCCGCCCATGCCCGGGAAAGGCCGGTTGGCGAACATCTGGTCCAGCGTCGTCTCGCCATAAGCGAGGTCGCCGCCGGTGAGGCCGAGCTCGCTTTCGAGATCGTGCGGGAGCAACACCTCGCAAGCGAGAATGCGGCTCTCGATGCCCGGGCTTATTTCACCGAGGCGGGCGATGACGAGGTCGCCGAGCGCATCGCGGCGTTCGCCGCTCCATGCGCCTTCGTGAAGCGTTTCCGGGACGAACTGCACGAGCGCGGAGAGGACGTGCATGCCGGCGGGCGCCAGCGTGGCGTCGTGGAATGACGGGATGAGCACGTCGATCAGCGGGTCGCGCGGAGGGATGCGGTCGCGCCAATCGGTGAAGGCGCGCTCCTGGGCGGGGATGAAGCCGGTGAGACGCAGGCCGCCCGCAACGGAGGGACAGCCGGGCGGGAGATAGGGGAAGTCCGGCATGGCGCCGAGCGCGAGATTGACCTTGGCGGTGACGCCCTTCATGCGGACGCGGCCGACCCGCTCCACCAGACCTTCCGGCAGGTCCTTCCACTGAAAGAGGCTGAGGAAGCTGCGCTTCACGTCGAGGCCGGAGAGAACCGAGCCGGCGCCGATCTCCTCGCCGTTCGCAAGGACGACGCCGCGGACGACCTTGTCCTTTATCAGGATGTCGGTGACTTCCGCTTCCATGCGGACCTGGCCGCCATGCGCCTCAATGACCGACATGAGCGCGCGCACAAGCGCGGCGGGGCCGCCATGAGGCAGAAGCGTTTCCGGCGCGCCGCCCATCGCATCGCCGGGCTCACCGATCCAGGGTGCGACGAGGCGCGAGGCGCCGGTAGGCGAGCAAGGACCCAGCGTTCCGCGCATCAAGGCGGCGGAAGCGAGATGCGCCTTCACGACATCGGACTCGAAGTAGCCGTCGAGGAAATCCGACATGGGAAGGGTCCAGAGGCGGAGCATGTCCGCGACGTCTTCCGGCGCGATGGCGGCGATGCGGTCGGCAAGGCCGAGACGCGCACGAAGACCGCCGAAGAGGCCCTTCGGGATGGTGCGGGCCGGCCCCTCGAGAAGCGGTCCCAGACCGCGCGCGGCGCGCAGCATGTCGCGGCGATAGCGCGTCCACGCATCGGCGTCGCGGCGTGAAAAGCGCGCGATCTCGCGGCGATGGACGACACCATCGCGGTAGCTTGCATGGTAGCTGCCATCGGGGAGGCAGGAGACGCCACCCTCGGCGCGGACGAAACGAAGGCCGTGACGGGGCAGATCGAGATCGGCAACGATGCGGGCGGGCAAGCCGCCGCTGCCGAGCGTGTAGCGCGGCAGGCGGAACCCGGGCGCGATTTCGCGTTCGGCGGAGACGCCGCCCGGCGCCGCGGCGCGATCGAGCACCAGCACGTCGAGCCCGCCCCGCGCCAGACTGGCAGCGGCAACGAGTCCGTTCAGCCCGGCCCCGATGACGACGGCATCGCGACGCTCCATGCGCCTTTACTCCAAACACACGTCCTCTTCCGGCAAGCGGCTGCCGGAATGGGACTTACCTACAAGAAGCGTACCGAATTGACACGCCTTGCGCCCAACACAACTCGCGAGCCGCACCGGAGCGGCACGCGCGTTAACCAAGAATGCCGGGGTTTTGCCTTGCTTACAGCGCGTTTCAATAAAAGAAGGTAAACGCGGCGAGACCCCCACAAGCAAGAAAGCGGTGCAATATCTCAGCCATCGCGGGGGCGACGGTGCTCAGGAGGGCGAGACGATTTCGGCGAAAGCCTCGAAGACGCGGCGCTGGGTTTCGATCAGTTCGGCTTCGAGGATGGGGAAATCCGGTGCGTCGCCGGCGCGGGCAAGGAGCGACTTCAGGCCGGGCGAGGCTTCCGCCGGATTGAAGACGCCCTCGACGCAGATGCGGATGACTTGCGTCAGATTGTGGGTGAGCGCGATGGCGCGCAGAAGCAGGTCCGCAGTTTCCGGCGAGACGAGGCCGGCGGCGGCGATACGGGCAAGCGAGGCGCGGGTATGCGTCTGCAGTATCTCCGGGTGCGTGGCGCCATGAACGAGCTGGAGGTACTGGCAGATAAACTCGATGTCGACGAGGCCGCCGCGCACATGCTTCAGTTCCCACGGGTTCCTGCTGGAGCGTTCCTTTTCAACGCGGGCGCGCATATCCGCGACGTCCACCGCGATCTTCGCCCGGTCGCGCGGACGGCGGAGCGCGGTGGCAATGGCATCTTCGATCCGTGTACGAAGTTCATCGGGGCCGGAAATCACGCGGGCGCGGGTGAGCGCCATGTGTTCCCACGTCCAGGCTTCGCTTTCCTGATAGGCCACGAAGCTGTCGAAGGCGGTGGCGATCGGACCGGCATTACCGGATGGCCGCAGCCTCATGTCGACCTCGTAGAGCTTGCCTTCGGCGGTCGGCGCGGTGAGCGCGCTGATAAGCTGCTGGCAGACGCGGGCATAATATTGAGACGCATAGAGCGGGCGCTCGCCATCCGACTGGGCGTCGGGTGAGCCGGTGTCGTAGATGACGATGAGATCGAGATCCGAGGCGGCGCTCATTTCCTCGCTGCCGAGCTTTCCCATCGCGACAACCGCGAAGCGGCCATCGGCCACGCGGCCATGCTTCTCGGCGACTTTCGTTTCGGCGACGGGCGCCAGTGCGGCAACGAGTTCGGCGGCGAGGGCTGCATAGGCAGGGCCCGCCTCCTCCGCGTCGGCGCTTCCCGTCAGGACGCGGACGCCGAGGCGGAAGCGGTATTCTCGTGCCCAGACGCGGACGAAGTCGAGCGTGTCCTGATAGTCGACGGCATGAACGAGGGCGGCCGTGAGGCTTTCATGCAGTTCGACCTTGCCGGGAAGAACCTTGAAGAAGTCCGGGTCGACCACCGCCTCCAGCACGCGCGGGTTCTGGCTCAGGTAACTTGCAAGCCGGGGCGCGGTGCCGCAAATCCCCGCGAGAAGGTCGAGCAGACTCGGATTGGAATAGAGCATCGAGAAAAGCTGCACGCCGGCGGGAAGGCCGGTGAGGAATTTGTCGAAGCGGTCGAAGGCGGTGTCGGGATTGGAGGTGCGGGAGAGCGCACGCAGAAGCGCGGGCATGAGGCTTGTCAGCAATTCGCGCGACCGCGACGCGCGGGTAGCGGGGAAGCGGCCCGTGTGCCACCCGCGAATGGCTTCCGACATCTCCGAGGCTTTTTCGAAGCCGAGGCCGCGAAGCGTGTTCAGCGTGTCGGGGTCGTCTTCCGTGCCTGTGAAGACGAGGCTGCCGCGCTCCTCGCTCAGGGGCGGCGCGGTTTCGAAGAGCTTCGCGTAGTGATCGCGGACGCATTCGAGACGTTGCGTCAACGCATCGGCAAATTGTGCGCGGCCCGGAAAGCCCAGGAAGCAGGCGACATGATCGAGACCTTCGTCGCTCGCGGGGAGAGAGTGCGTCTGCTCGTCGTCGATCATCTGGAGGCGGTGTTCGAGGGTACGGAGGAAGCGGTAGGCTTCCTTCAGCTCCGCCGCCGCTTCGGGCGCTATCCATTTTTTTGCGGCGAGTTCATCCAGCATCGGGCAGGTTTGTTTGCCGCGAAGGTCATGGTCGCGACCGCCCGCGATCAATTGCTGGGTCTGAACGAAAAACTCGATCTCCCGGATGCCGCCCCGACCGAGCTTGATGTTGTGACCGGCGACGGCGACCGCGCCATGGCCTCCGACCGCGTGGATCTGACGTTTCATCGAATGGATGTCGTCGATGGCGGCAAAGTCGAGGTTCTTCCGCCAGATATAGGGCGTCAGCATTTTCAGGAAGCGCGAGCCTGCTGCCATGTCGCCGGCCACGGGCCGCGCCTTGATGAAGGCGGCGCGCTCCCAGTTCTGCCCCCGGCTTTCGTAATAGGTTTCAGCGGCGGGAAGAGAGACCGCGACCGGCGTGCCGCCGGGGTCCGGGCGCAAGCGCAGATCGGTGCGGAAGACATAGCCTTCAGCGGTGCGTTCCTGCAGCAGCTTGACGAGGTCCTTGGTCAGGCGGACGAAGAAGTCGCTGTCGTCGAGGCCGGGTTTCAACGGCAACTGGCCGGGCTCGTAGAAGACGACGAGATCGATGTCGCTCGAATAGTTGAGTTCGCGCGCGCCGTATTTTCCCATGCCCAGAATGGCGAGGCCGGAGCCTTCGGAGGAAATTTCCCCGGGCTCAAGGAGAACCTGACCGCGCGTGGCGGCGTTGCGGAGAAGCCATGCGATGGAGACCCCGACGGCGGCGTCCGCGAAGGAGGTGAGCGCGTCCGTCACCTTGTCGAGCGGCCAGACGCCGGTGATGTCGGCCATGGCGATGAGGAGGGCGGCTTCCGACTTCGCGAGACGGAGCGCGGCCATGACATCGGCCTGCGTTTGGGCATCGGTGACGCGAGCGACGCGGGCGAGGAGATCGTCGAGCGCCACCTCCGGCGCACGCGTGAGGAGGCGCGGCAACCACTCCGGATGAAGACGGACGATGCGGCCGAGGAAGGGCGAGTTGCCGAAGATGGAGACGACGAGGTGACGGACGGCCTTGTCGGCGAGGAGCTCCGCGAGTGTCTTGTCGCCGATGCGCACAATGGCGGCTTCGAGGTCCTCCATCTCGCGGGCGACACGGGTTCCGTCATAAGGCGCAGGTGCGTTCGCCGCCACCATGCGCAGCGCCTTCGCGCCTTCTTCACTCGTCACTTCGATCTCCTCCGTCTCAAGCGGCGGCAGGTTAGCCCAGTTCAACGTCCGGAGACAGGCAGGAAGAGCGTGACGTTGAGGCCGGGGTTGTTGTGGCGGAGTTCGACGGTGCCGCCGTGGAGGCGGGCGACGGCAGCGACGAGGCTGAGGCCGAGGCCGGAGCCCGGCGTGTTGCGGCTTGCTTCCAGCCGGACGAAGCGTTCCAGGACGTGCTTGCGCTCGCCCTCCGGAATGCCGATGCCGCGATCGGCGACCGAGAGAAGGATACCGCGTCCGGGCCGGTCCGGATCGCTTTCGGCGGACACGACAATGCTGCGCTCCGTATCGTCGGACTGTGGCATACCGTGTTTGATGGCGTTGTCGAGGAGGTTGGCGAGGGCCTGCGAGAGCAACTCGCGGTTGCCCCAGATTTGCAGCCCGTCCGGCACCTCGATGGCGATGGAGAGATCGTGCTCCTCGGCGACCGGCTCGTAGAGGTCGGCGACGTCGCGCATCGTGGCGCTCAGGTCCACCCAGGTCATGGAGTCGCGGAGCGAGCCGGCTTCGGCGCGTGCGATCATCAGAAGCGCGTTGAAGGTGCCGAGCAGATGGTCGGCCTCGGCGATTGTCTTTTCGAGCGCCTGTTTGTAGTCGTCGGCGGAGGCCTCCTGCATCAGCGTGACTTCAAGGCGGTTGCGCAGCCGGTTCAGGGGGCTGCGAAGATCATGCGCGATGTTGTCGGTCACCTGCCGCATGCCGATCATCAGCGCCTCGATCTGGTCGAGCATCGCATTCAGATTGCGACCAAGCTGGTCCAGTTCGTCTCCGGTGCCGGCGATGGGAAGGCGCTGAGAGAGGTCGCCCTCCATGATGTCCCGGCTCGAGCGGTTGATATCGTCGACGCGCGCCAGCATGTTGCGGCTCATGAAGAGGCCGCCGACAAGGCCGAGCGCCATTGTGAGGCCGATGGCCCAGATGAGCGCGTTGGTGATGAGGCTTTCGATCTCGCGCCGCTCCTGCACGTCGCGGCCGACCAGAAGATAGAAGCCCTCCGGCAGAAAGAAGGCGCGGGCGCGGGCGGCCTTGATATCGACGCCGTCGAGGGTCTTGCGGTTGTAGTCGAAGTCGAACCAGCCGTCGGGACCGGGCTCGACCTGCGGGCGCGCGTCGAGCGTGCCGGCGAGGACGCGGCCGGCCGGATCGAGCACCAGGTAGAGACTCTGGCCGGGGTCGCGCGAGCGCTGGATGACGGTGTGGACCAGAAGCGGCAGCCCGCCCTGGCGGTACTGCTCGGCGAGACCGGCGATTTCAACCTCTACCGCCTCGTCCGTCTGACGGGCGAGGAAACCGGCCGTATTCCAATAGACATAGGCCAGAAGCGTGATCGCCGAAGCGGCGAACAGAGCCAGATAGATGACCGCGAGCCGGAAGGTCGAGGTCTTGAGGAGTTTAATCAGCGGCACGCAGCGAGTATCCAGCCCCTCGGACCGTGTGCAAGAGCGGCTGCTCGAAATTCTTGTCGATCTTGGCTCTCAGCCGCGAGATATGCACATCGATCACGTTTGTTTGCGGGTCGAAATGATACTCCCAGACGTTCTCAAGCAACATGGTCCGCGTAACGACCTGGCCGGCATGTTTCATCAGATATTCGAGAAGGCGGAATTCGCGAGGCTGGAGGTCGATTTCGGTGCCGTCGCGGATGACCTTGCGGGCCAGAAGGTCGATTTCGAGGCTGCCGACCTGGAGCCGGGTGCGGACCTGGTCCGGGTTGGAGCGCCGGACCAGCACCTCGATGCGGGCGAGAAGCTCCGCAAAGGCATAAGGCTTCGTCAGGTAATCGTCGCCGCCCGCTTTGAGGCCCTTGATCCGGTCGTCCACCTCGCCGAGCGCGGAAAGGAAAAGAACCGGCGAGCGGACCCCTTCCTCGCGCAAGGTTTCGACCACGCTGAGACCGTCGCGCTTGGGCAACATGCGATCGACGATCATCACGTCGAAGGTGCTGGACAGGGCGAGGGTCAAGCCCTCCTCCCCGTCCGCCGCATGATCGACGATATGACCGCTCTCGCGCAGCCCTTTCACGACATAGGCCGCCGCTTCGAGATCGTCTTCAATCACCAGAATGCGCATCGCTGCCTTGCTCCCCCCGGGATAATGGCCGGGTTCAGGATTTTTCGAGCGTCAGCGCGACGAAGCGCTGCTGGTTCTCGCTGCGCAGAAGGAGCAGCACCGAATTCTTGTCGGCCTTGCTCGCTTCGGCGACGCCCGCCACGACATCGGCGGGCTTCGTCACGTCCTTGCCGGAGACCTTGACGATGATGTCGCCCGGACGGACGCCCTTTTCGGCGGCATCGCTCGCCGGATCGACACTTTGCACCACGACGCCGTCCGGCGACTGGGTGAGCGCAAGGCCGAGGCTTTTCGTGGTGCCAGCGACGGGCGCTTCGTCACCGGGCGAGGCAGCGGCCATCGCCACCTCTTCGGGGAAGGTGCCGATCTGAGCGGTGATGTTCTTCCGCTTGCCGTCACGCCACAGAACGATCTTCGATTGCGTGTCGGGCTTCAGGTCCGCGACGGTGCGGCTGACCGCGCGCACGTCTTCCATTTCCTTGCCGTCGACATTGACGATAACGTCGCCGGTCTGGATGCCGGCCTTCTTTGCAGGACTGTCCTCCGCGACCTGCGCGACGAGAGCGCCTCGCGGCTTGTCGAGAGCGAGCGTGGAGGCGACATCCTCATCGACCTGCTGAATGGTGACGCCGAGCCAGCCGCGCGTGACCTTGCCGTTGTCCTTGAGCTGCGCGACGACTTTCTGTGCGATGGAGGAGGGAATGGCGAAGCCGATGCCGACGCTGCCGCCGGTGGGCGAGAAAATCGCGGTGTTCACGCCGACCACGTTACCGCGCACGTCGAAGGTCGGGCCGCCGGAGTTGCCCTTGTTGATCGAGGCGTCGATCTGGATGAAATCGTCGTAGGGCCCGGCGCCGATTTCACGGCCGCGCGCGGAGACGATGCCGGTCGTGACGGTGCCGCCGAGACCGAAGGGATTGCCGACCGCGAGGACCCAGTCGCCGACGCGCAGCCCGTCGGAATCGCCGAAGACGACGTAGGGCAGCGGTTCCTTGCTCTCGACCTTCACGAGCGCGAGATCGGTCTTCGGATCGCGGCCGATGAGTTTCGCCTTCATCTCGCTGCCGTCGTCGCGGACGACGGTGATGTCCTTGCCGTCGCCGACGACGTGGTTGTTGGTAACGACGTAACCATCGGCCGAGATCAGGAAGCCGGAGCCAAGCGCGGTTGCGTGGCGGCGCGGCTGCGCGCCGTCAGGGCCTTGCGGCTGCATGTCGCGGAAAAACTTTTCGAAGGGACTGCCGGGCGGGAACGGCAGGTCCGGCCTGCCGGCGGGACCGCCGGCCGCCACTTCCTCATCGACGCGGATGCTGACGACGGCCGGGTTCACCTTTTCGACGAGATCGGCGAAGCTCGGCAGCCGTTCCAGCGCCGTCGCCGCAGGAGCGGCAGATTGCGTGTCCAGCGGGGCCGTTTCGGCCACGGCGCCCGTGGCCCATGCGCCGAGCGCCAGTGCACCAGCGGCGGCCAGCGCCAGGGTCCGGTGCCGCATCGTGTTTTTCCGACCATTTCGCATTGCTGCACTCCCATGCTCGTTGAGCCACCCTTCCAACGGCCCGGGAGGTACGGGTGCGAGGACGGCCAATCTTGACGGCAAGGATCATGGCCTGATCCTTGCCAAATCATGTCTGAATCATTACAAATAAGTAAGGCTGAAAAATGGCGCACCTAGCGAGAAGCGTCCGGGCCATTTTCGTCCATCAGGACAGCGACACGGGCCGCTTCCTCCGGCGTGAGCTGAGGCTCGACCGCCCGCGCCCGCTGACGGCGCAGGACGAACACGGCGATGCCGCCCCCCACCAGCAGAGCAGCAAGAGGACCGAGCCAGAGAGCCCATGTGGAAGGCTCGAAGCGTGGCGTCATCAACACGAATTCGCCGTAGCGATCGACAACGTAATCCAGCACGGCTTCGTCGCTGTCGCCTGCCGCAATCCGCTCACGGACGAGCGTGCGGAGGTCACGTGCGAGCTCGGCTTCGGAATCGTCGATCGATTGGTTCTGGCAGACGAGGCAGCGCAGTTCCTTCGAGAGGGCGCGGGCTCGGGCTTCGAGCGCCGGATCGCCGAGACGCTCAACCGGATCTATGGCGGCGAAGGCGGGCATCGCCAGGGCGAAAACGACGAAGAAGACGGCGAGCGAGCGGCGCATGGGGGCTACTCCGCCGGCACGGGGCGCGCATGAGCCCTGGCGGCAACCGGCGCACCGACGCGCAGGCGCCTGTCAGTGAGCGAGATGGCGCCCCCGAGCGCCATAATCATGCCGCCGATCCATATCCAGGGCGCCAAGGGATTGTTGTAGGCGCGCAATATCCATTTGCCGTCGGCGGCGGGATCACCGAGCACGACATAGAGGTCGGAGAAGCCGGTGGTGCGGATGGCGGCTTCGGTTTTTTCCTGACGTTCGGCAGGGAAGCGGCGCTTTTCCGGCATGAGGGTCGCAACCGCCTGGCCATTCTTCTCGACGCGAACGAGCCCCACGGTTGCAACGAAATTCGGGCCGTCGCGCATGCCGACCCGATCGAGGGTCAATGTGTAGCCTGCGAGTTCGGCGCTGTCGCCGGGAGCAAGCGAGGTGATGAGTTCCGTCCGCCACGCGGTGATGCCGACGATGCCCGCAACCGCGATGCCGAGGCCGCCATGGGCAAGCGCCATGCCCCACGCGGCGCGCGGCAAACGGCGCGCGCGGGCAAAGCTCTCGGACAGCGGTGTCGAGAAAAGTTTGGTGCGCCATGCGATCTCGGATGCCGCGCCCGCCACGAGCCAAACGGCAAGCGCGATACCCAAGGGCGCAAGCCACGGGCCTTCCTGCATGAAGGCGAAGACAGCGAGGCAGGCGACAAAGGCAAAACCGGCGGCGGCGAGCAAACGCTCCGCCGCACCGCGAATGTCCGCGCGCTTCCAGCTCAGGAAGGGACCGATGGGTACGAGGCAGAGCAGCGGCACGAAGATCGGCACGAAGGTGAAATTGAAGAACGGCGGACCGACGGTAATCTTGTGGCCGCCAACAGCATCGAGCAGCAGAGGGTAAAGCGTGCCGATGAAAACGGAGGCGGTAGCGGCGGCGAGCAGCAGGTTGTTCATGAGCAGCGCGCCTTCGCGGCTGATCGGCGCGAAAATGCCGCCGGCCTTCAGAAGCGGTGCGCGCCATGCGTAAAGCCCCAGCGATCCGCCGACGAAGAAGATCAGGATGCCGAGGATGACGATGCCGCGCGCGGGATCGACCGCGAAGGCGTGAACCGAGGTAAGGACGCCCGAGCGGACGAGGAAGGTGCCGAGAAGCGACAGCGAGAAGGCGATGATGGCGAGGAGAACGGTCCAGCTTTTCAGCGCGCCGCGCTTTTCGGCGACGATGGCCGAATGGAGAAGCGCCGTACCCGCGATCCACGGCATCAGCGAGGCGTTTTCCACCGGGTCCCAGAACCAGAAGCCGCCCCAGCCGAGCGTGTAGTACGCCCACCACGAACCCATGGCGATGCCGATGGTGAGCGCGAGCCAGGCCGCGAGCGTCCATGGCCTCACCCAGCGCGCCCAGGCGGCGTCGACGCGGCCTTCGATGAGCGCGGCGACGGCGAAGGAGAACGTCATCGAGAAGCCGACATAGCCGGCATAGAGCCACGGCGGATGGAAGGCGAGCGCGCGGTCCTGCAGGAGAGGGTTGAGCCCCCGGCCCTCGAAGGGCGCCGGATCGAGGCGGATGAAGGGATTGGAGGTGAAGATGATGAAGAGCAGAAAGGCGACGGCAATCGACGCCTGCACGGCCAGGACGCGGGCGCGCAACGTATCCGGCAGATTGCGGCCGAAGACGGCAACCATGGCGCCGAAGAGCGCCAGGATCAGCACCCAGAGCACCATGGACCCTTCGTGATTGCCCCAGACGCCGCTGATCTTGAAGATCATCGGCTTGGCGGAATGCGAATTGTCGTAGACGAGCTTGATCGAAAAATCGGAAACGACGAAAGCGTAGACGAGAACGGCGAAGGCAAGCGCGACAAGGCCGAACTGCAGTACGGCAGCGGGCTGGGCAACGCCCATCAGGGCCACGTCGCGGCGCTGTGCTCCGATCATCGGGACGATCATCTGCGCGAGCGACACGGCAAGCGCAAGCACCAGCGCGAAATGGCCGAATTCGGCGATCATGGATAGCTGCCTTGCCCGTAGGTTTCCGAATGCGGCGCTTCGGCGCCCTCGCCCTGCCAGTTGCCGGTGCGCTTCAGTGCGTCGGCGACTTCCGGCGGCATGTAATATTCATCGTGCTTGGCGAGCACATTGTCCGCGGTAAAGCCGCCGGCATCGTCCAGCGCGCCTTCGGCGACGACGCCCTGCCCTTCGCGGAAGAGATCCGGCAGCACACCGCGATAGGTGACGGAGATCGTCTCGGCAAAATCGGTGACGTTGAAGCGAACATAGGCATCGCCAAGCTTTTCCAGCGAGTCTGGCTCCACGAGGCCGCCGAGACGGATACGCTGACCGGGTTCGACACCCCGTTCGACGACGTCGCTCGGGCTGTAGAAATAGACGATGCTGTCGCGCATTGCATAAAGCACGAGTCCGACGGCCAGAGCCAGAATACCGAGGCTGACGGCGATGAAGGTGGCGCGGCGCTGTTTGCGCGTCATAGGGTTCCGCTCCCTTGTCGGGCCGAAATGGATGGCCTGAGATATATCCGGGCGGGCATGGCGGCGAAACCGCTAAATCGTCGCGGGGGAACGGGTTTTCGGCGCGTGGCCTCAAATGCCCAGCATGATCCGGGTCGCAGGGCCGGCTATGCCGTCGGCGACAAGGCCATAATCCTGCTGGAAGGATTTGAGGGCTTTTTCCAGCCCCTCGTCGAAGACGCCGTCGCAATTGATGGCGTAACCCTCCTTCACCAGCGCCGCTTCAAGCGCGCGGACGTCGTTGCCGGTCATGAAGGGGTCGGTGAGACGGAGATTGCGTGTCGCGGCGTCGATGGCGGAGACAGCGACCGGCGGGCGGCGACCGAGCACCGCTTCATCGATGCGCACGCCCCGCACCATCATCGGCAGGGCGAGAGACCAGTTCTTCGCAGCGATTAATGCCTCGAAAGCTTCCATGCGGTAAGCGGTCTTGCGGAGGAGCGTATTCGGGTGGGCGGTGAGCCAGCTCCGCCGCTCGCGGACATAGGCCGAGACCCAGACGCGCTCGCCCGCTTTGGACGGGTGACCTGCTTTCGCGACCGTGCGGTCGCGGAGCGCTATCCACGAGCCATGGACGACGCTGTCATAGACGACCGCAACCGAGAGCGCTTCGGCGAGACCGAGCGTTGCGGCGGAAGCGGCGGCGGGCTTCCAGTAGACGCGGTCGAAGAAACTGTCCTGCGTGTCGCGCATGACGGGGTCGGCGCCCGCTTCCTTCAACAGGTTCCGGAAAGCCTGGTCATTGTCGAGGCGGAGATCGATGTCCGCCAGCCGCGGGAGATAAGGCTTGCAGGCGCGTGCGTAGGCGGCGCCTGGCGCGTCGCAATAGGATTTGATGAGGAGGTGGAGATTGCCGCTGCCCAGCGTCGTCTGGGCCCGGCCATAGGTAAGGTGGCCGCTATCGCCGACGAGGAGCGTGACGCGGGCGTAATCGCCCCGC
>NZ_JAUYUS010000026.1 GCF_030694575.1 Parvibaculum sp. | reverse complement strand
GGCTTCAGCACTTCCATCCGGATCGGGCCTTCTGCCCGCCCGTGAATGAACTGGTCGACATACTCGTTGCCGCTGTCGTCCACTTCCGCGCGGGAACCCGACCAGATGATCTTCCCCTTGTAGATCATCGCCACCTTGTCGGCGATCTTGCGCGCGCTCGACATGTCGTGCGTGATCGAAAGCGTCGTCGCGCCGAGGTCTTTCACGCTGTCGACGATCAGGTCGTTGATGACGTCCGCCATGATCGGGTCGAGCCCCGTCGTCGGCTCGTCGAAAAAGATGATCTCCGGGTCGGCCGCGATGGCGCGCGCAAGCCCGACGCGCTTCTGCATCCCGCCCGAAAGCTCGGCCGGATAAAGCTCGCCCACTTCCGGCCCGAGCCCCACCTTCGCAAGCTTTTCGATCGCGATGTCCTTCGCGAGCTTCCGCTTCATCTTCCGCCCCTGGATGAGGCCGAAGGCGACGTTCTCCCAGACCGCGAGGCTGTCGAACAGCGCCGCGCCCTGGAACAGCATGCCGAACTTGCGCAACACCTTCTCGCGCTCGCTCGTATCCATCTTCAGCACGTTCTTGCCGTCGACGAAGATTTCGCCCCGGTCGGGCCTGATGATGCCGAGCACGCATTTGATCATCACCGACTTGCCCGTGCCCGAGCCGCCGATCACGACGAGGGATTCGCCCTTCGGCACGGTCAGGTTGATGCCGTCCAGCACCACCTTCTTGCCGAAGCGCTTGTGGACGTTCCTGAGTTCGATCTTGGCGTCGCTCATGATGCCGCCCTCAATTCGCAAACAGCAGCGACGTCATGACGTAGTTCGCCGCGAGGATCAGGATGGAGGCGGTCACCACCGCGTTCGTCGTCGCGCGGCCCACGCCCTGCGCGCCGCCCTTCGAGTTGAAGCCGTGGAAGCAGCCCATGACGGCGATGATGAAGCCGAACACGCCCGCCTTGATGAGGCCCGACGTCACGTCGTCGAGCTTCAGGAAGTCCGCCGTGTTCTTGATGTAGACGCCGCCGTTGAAATCGAGCGACGCCGTACCCACCACATAGCCGCCCATGATGCCGATGATGTCGGCGACCAGCACCAGCAGCGGCAGCGTGATGACGGCCGCCACCACGCGCGGCACCACCAGGTACTTGTGCGGATTGGTCGAAAGCGTCGTCAGCGCGTCGATCTGCTCGGTCACGCGCATCGTGCCGAGCTCTGCCGCGATTGCCGCCGAAACGCGCCCCGCCACCATCAGCCCGCCCAGCACCGGCCCGAGTTCGCGCGTGATGCCGAGCGCGACGATGGTCGCGACGATCGATTCCGAATTGAGGGAGTTGCCGCCGTAATAGATCTGCAGGGCGAGCGCGCCGCCCGTGAAGAAGGCCGTCAGCGCCACCACCGGCAGCGAGAAATAGCCGATCCGGAGCATTTGCTGCGCCGTCAGCCGCCAGAAGAAGGGCGGCCGCACGATATGGGAAACCGACAGCCAGACGAATTGCGACAGCCGCCCGATTTCGCCGAGCAGCGCCAGAACCACCCGGCCGATAATCGCGAAAAAGTTCAAACCCGTCCCCCGCCAGAAAGATAAACGCGCATATACCTGTTTCCCATGCTCGTCAGAATTTCATAGCCGAGCGTGCCCGCCTTCAGGCCCACCTCGTCCACCGTGATATGCGGGCCGATCAGCTCCGCCATGTCGCCGCGCTTCACGGCGCCTTCCGGCAGCCCGCTCACATCCACGATCAGCATGTCCATGGAGACCCGCCCCGCGACGGGCGCAGTGTAACCCGCAATCCGCACCTGTCCGCCATTTTCGTAGCCGCTGTTGTCGCCGGGGTTCCGGGGCGCGCTCAGGGCCCGCATATAGCCGTCCGCATAGCCCGCCGCCAGCACCGCCAGCCGGGCAGGGCGGCCCGCCGCCCATGTCGCGCCATAGCCCGCCGTCTCCTCCGGGCCCATCTCCCGCACCGCCAGCACCCGCGCCTCGACCGTCACGGCCGGCCGGAACGGGTTCGCCCGCCCCGTGAACGGGCTTCCCCCGTAAAGCGAGACGCCGGGCCTCACCAGGTCGAAATGGTAGTCTTTCCCGAGATAGATCCCGCCCGAATTGGCGAGGCTCGCCCGCGCCTTGGGGAACCGCTTCGCCAGCCCCTCCCGCAGCGCCTTGAACCGCGTCAGCTGCCGCGCATTCATCGGGTTCCCCGCCTCGTCGGAGCAGGCGAGGTGGCTCATGATGAGCCGGACGTCGATCCCCTCCGTCAGGGCTCCCTCGGCCGCCAGCGCCGCCGCGTCGCCCTCGTTCATGCCGAGCCGGTTCATGCCCGTATCGAAATGCAGCGCCGCCGGCAGGCTGCCGTCCCCCGCCGCCGCGCGCCACTCCGCCGCCTCCGCCAGCGAGGCGAGGCAGGGCGCAAGCCCGTGATCTGCGTAAAACCCCGCCGCCCCCGGAAAAAGCCCGTTCAGCACATAAATGCCGGCATCCGGCAAGACATCGGCAAGCAGCGCCCTGAGCGCCGCTCCCTCGTTCGCATCCGCCACGAAGAACGTGCCGCATCCCTCATCGGCCAGCCGTCGCGCCACCGGCCCCATGCCGAGCCCATAGGCATTGGCCTTCACGACGGCCGCCACCTCGGCGCCTGCCGCCTCCGCCCGCAGCATCCCGTAATTGGCCGCCACCGCATCGAGATCGACGGTAAGGAGGCCGCCCGCGGCGGCAAGATCTGTATCGGTATCGATGACTGGTGCTCGCTTCGTGAATCGGAGAAAGGCCCGCGCGATCATACTGGATCGGGGCGCAGAGGAAACCGCTCCGCACCGCTTCCGTTCGGGCATCTCGGTTAATGAATACGGGGACCGCGGCGCTCCCGCCGGAGGGAATCCTTAACGAAATTCCACCACACTTGCATCGCCATCGGAGCGCCCTGCATGTATCGGAAATCGGAGAGACATCGGCGGGTACTGTATATTGCCGCCCTGTTCGTCCTTGGTGCGCTGTCATGGACCGCCGGCACGGGCCCGGCCGCGTCTCGCGAAGCCGAAGGCGCCGCGCACCGCCTCGCGTCCGGCGAGCGGCTGTCGCTTTCCACCGGCTGGACCGTCTATCGCGACGGCATCGTGCCCGCCTCGCGCTTCGCGAAAACCTGCGACCTTCCCTTCGCCGGCCTCGAAGCGAGCCCCGTCTCGCTCCCGGACATCTGGGGCCCCCCCCTCACCGCCGACGTCTCGACCGGCCACGGCGCGGCCACCTATTGCCTCGACCTCGCGCTGCCCCAGACCGCGCAGATCCTCGGCCTCGCCATGGGCACCACGCGCTCCGTCTACGCGATCTACGCCGTCGCGACCGCGCCGGACGGCACGGAGCATGCCCAGCTCCTGCACCGCAACGGCGAACCGGCCGAGGCCGAACGCCTCGTCCCCGTCAATCCGACGGCGCCCGTCATCGCCCTGCCGCACGATCTTCGGCATTTCCGGCTCGTCGTGCAGCTCGCCAACTATGTCCACAAGCAGGGCGGCATCGTCGATGTGCCCTCGATCGGCTTTCTGCAGAAAATGGACTCCGAACAGCGCCGCGCCAGCGCCCTGCCGACCGCGCTCGCCCTGGTCCTCGTCCTCGTCGTCGTCGCCACGCTGGTCGTCGGCCGCTCCGCGGACAATTCGAACGGCCATCTCATCTTCGCCGCGCTCTGCGGCGCCTCGGCGCTCCGCGTCTTCCTGGTCAGCAATCTCATCTGGGATTATCTGCCCTCCTTCCCGGAGGCGCGCAAATACGATCTCGAATATCTTTCCCTCTTCCTGATCGCGCCAGCCTATTACGCCTTCATCTGCTACCTCTTCCGCGAGGGTAGGGTGCTGTGGATCGACAAGCTGATCTACGCCGTCTCCGCCGTCTTCTGCCTCTTCGCCCTCCTCGTCGCGCCCTTCATGGCGCCGGGCACGATCACGCTGCTGCGCGAGCCCTTCCAGCTCCTCTGGGCCGTCATCATCCTCGCGGTCGGCGTGACGATCCTCCACACGCTGCTGACGGAAAAGGAAGCCCGCAGGGACGCGCTCGTCGTCCTCCTCGCCGCCACGGCGGCCTTTGCCTATGAAGTCCTCTCGAGCATGAAGCTTATTAGCTCGTCGATGGAACTCTCCAACCTTCTCGTCGTCTTCGTCACCACGCTCCATGTCCGCGCCTTCGTGCTGAAATACCGGCGCGTGGAGCGCGAACGCGACGCGCTGCACGGCAATCTCCGCGACGCGAATGAGGGTCTCGAAGCGCGCGCGGCGGAACTGGGCGCCGCGCTCGGGCTCGCCGAACAGGCCTCGCGCGCGAAGTCCGAATTCCTCGCCACCATGAGCCACGAGCTTCGCACGCCGCTCAATGCCATCATCGGCTTTTCCGAAACCATGAAGCTCGAAATGTTCGGCCCCCTCGGCCACCGCAAATATGCGGACTACGCGAAGGACATCAACGAGAGCGGCACCCATCTCCTCGACCTCGTCAGCGACATCCTCGACATTTCCCGCGTCGAGGCCGGCACCGACACGCTCAACGAGGAGGAAGTCCGCGTCGAGGCCGTCGTGCGGCAGGTGCTCGATGCCACCACCGCGCAGGCCGCGAAGGCAGGCGTCTCCTGCCGCCTTGTCGCGCCCGCCTCGCTGCCGTCCGTCTTCGCCGACGAGCGCAAGATCAGGCAGATCGTGACCAACCTCGTCGGCAATGCGATCAAGTTCAACGTCCCCGGCGGCACGGTCGAGGTCGCGCTCTGTCGCGACGAGGGCGGCTACTGCATCGCCGTCGCCGATACCGGCATCGGCATCGCCGAACACGACATCCCGAAGGCGCTCGCCCGCTTCGGCCAGCTCGAAGACCAGTTCAGCCGCAAATACGAAGGCCTCGGCCTCGGCCTCCCCATCGTCCAGGCCCTGACGGAACAGCATGGCGGCCGCTTCGCCATCGAAAGCACCCCCGGCCGCGGCACCAAAGTCACCATCACCTTGCCCCCCGCCCGCTGCCTCGAAACCCGACTCGCGCAAGCGGCGGGGTGAGGAGTGTTTCGCGGAACGCGAACAAAAAGGTCCGGTGGCCTGTCCCGGCGCAGGCCGGGAACCTTTTTGAACTCCGAACGCCCGTAGCGAAGCGAAGGGCCGGGCGGCCAAAAATAGAAGCGCCTACCCAACTCCGTCATTGCGAGGAGGTCGGCAGGCCGACGAAGCAATCCATGAGCCCCAAGCACTGAATTCGCCGTTCCTGGATTGCTTCGTCGCTTGCGCTCCTCGCAATGACGATCATCTCTTCTCCGCACCCTCACCGCGCCGCCAGCAGCACCGAATGCCCCGCGCAGTCCGGATCGTCCGGCGTGAAGGCGACAAGCCGCATGCCGGCCGCGTTCAGCAACCGCTCATATTCCGCAATCGACAGGCTCGCATGATAGACCGCCGCCCCGTCGACGGCGCCGATGGCCTCGCCCTCGGCCGGGCCGACGGTCGCGAGCAGCGCGCCGCCCGGCGCGACATGCGCACAGAGCCGCGGCAGCGTCGCGCGCTGTTCCTCCGCCGTCAGATGAAAGAAACTGTCCCACGCGACCACGCCCGCAAACGTCTCGCCGAGATCGAGCGCGCGCATATCGCCAAGCATCCACCGCTCCCCCGGAAACCGCGCCCGCGCCATCCCGATCATGGGCGCCGAAAAATCGACACCGTAAACGCGCCGCCCCCGCGCCACCAGATACCCCGCAACCGGCTCTCCCGCCCCGCACCCCACATCCAGAACGCAATCGCCCGCGACGCCGAACGCCAGCAACCGGTCGAGCCACGGCTTCTCGAACAACACCCGCGACCGTTCCCTGTCCCACGCCGCCGCATGAGCCTCATAAACAGCCTTCGTCTGCGTCTTCACATCGTCCATGGAGGCGTTCTTTTCGATACAAGAAGTTCCTGAACTCCCTCTCCCCGCAGGGGGAGAGGGAAGGGGCCCGCCGAAGGCGGGAAGGGTGAGGGGGACAGCGCCAACGATGTCTTCTGCATCCCACACCCACAGGTGTCATCCCGGCGAAAGCCGGGACCCATTGGTTCCCTCAGCAAGAGCGAGTGCACCCGGCGCAACCGCAACCCGCTTCACCCAAAGCCGCAGCAAGAGGCGCTGCGAATGGGCCCCGGCTTCCGCCGGGGTGACAATGAGGGTGAGGTGAAGCCGAACACCCATCGAACTCCCGACCCCAACTCGTCATTGCCGGACTTGATCCGGCAATCCAGAAGGCGCGCATCGCGCGCCGTCTCTCTTCACAAGGAATCCTTCTCCGCGCCTCTGCGTCGGAGCCTGTCCTCGGGCCGCGCGCAAGCGCGGACCCGTAGGCGTGCCAGCCTCGTTTCTCACGCAGAGGCGCAGAGACGCAGAGCGCAGGAGAAACCCGCCGCCGCCACACCCATAGGTGTCATCCCGGCGAAAGCCGGGACCCATTGGTTCCCTCAGCAAGAGCGATTGCAACTGGCGCCACCGCCACCCGCTTCACCCAAAGCCGCAGCAAGAGGCACTGCGAGTGGGCCCCGGCTTCCGCCGGGGTGACATAGAAGAATTAAAGCGAAGGGAGAAACATCCTCCAAGACGTTATGACGAGCTTGCGGGCTGTCGAGGTTCATCTTCGACATGCTCGATGAACTCAATTGAACTAGTGCCGTGGGTGAGCGTATCAAATAAGGAAAGCCCCGATCTTTCGAGTAAATCTTTCCATATCTTGTCTATGTCCTCATACGCTTCGATAAAGAATGTCTCGTCGACGTAGCCTTCCCAATCAGGAGAAGGAATACCCAGTGCTTCTAGCTCTTCCGCTTTTGCTATGACTTCTTTATCGATCTCTATTTCTTCAGGTTTCCCATGCGCCAGAGTATTGCGAAATTCCCGCAGCTTCTCGATGCTAGAAAATGGACGAGAGATGAAGTCAGGAGTGACGCTCAATTGTTTGCAAACAAGTTCGATCTTCTCCTGTACCCCGCAACGTTCGTTCCAATTCTGAATCAGCTTGTGGCCAAGGAAATTGAAGTGGGCTTCAACGGAAAATGCCAGCAACGTCAGTCCTGCGATAATTTCTAGCCCCACCCCTTCGTGGTCGTCGTTTGCAATGCGGTCGGATACCCGGTTCTTAAAATAGTGTGCGGCGTTGCTGATGCTGTTGTGAATGTAGATGTGTCGCTGCGCTCTTACGCGCGCTCTAATTCTTGCCATGCATATTCACTTCTCGACGGTATGTACGTTTCGGTAGTTCTCCCTCACTCAAACCCCTCCGTATGCACCTGATCCAGATCCGAGAACCTCGTCACATCCGCCTGGAACTGCAGCTTCACCGTTCCCGTCGGGCCGTGGCGCTGCTTGCCGATGATGCATTCGGCCAGCCCGTGCACCTTGTTCATATCTTCCTGCCACTGAAGATGTTCCGGCGTGCCCTCGGTCGGCTCGCGGCGCGAGACGTAATATTCCTCGCGGAACACGAACATGACGACGTCGGCGTCCTGTTCGATCGAGCCGGATTCGCGCAAATCCGATAGCTGCGGCCGCTTGTCGTCGCGGCTTTCGACCTGGCGCGAAAGCTGCGACAGCGCCAAAATCGGCACGTTCAGCTCCTTCGCCAGCGCCTTCAATCCCGTCGTGATCTGCGTCACTTCCTGCACGCGGTTCTCGCCCGACTTGCCCGAGCCCGCCAGCAATTGCAGATAGTCGATGACGAGAAGCCCGAGGCCGCGCTGCCGCTTCAGGCGGCGCGCGCGTGCGGCCACCGTCGCGATGGTGAGGCCGCCCGTGTCGTCGATATAGAGCGGAATGCTCTGCAGCTCGCGCGCCGCGTCGACAAGCTGGTGAAACTCGTCCTCATGAATATTGCCGCGCCGGATGCGCTCCGACGGCACGCCCGATTGTTCGGCGAGCAAGCGCGTCGCCAATTGTTCGGCCGACATTTCGAGCGAGAAGAAACCGACGATCGCGCCGTCCGTCGCTGTCACGGTGCCGTCCGCGTGATGCTCGGCCTTGTAGGCCTTGGCCGCCGAGAAGGCGATGTTGGTCGCAAGCGCCGTCTTCCCCATCGAGGGGCGGCCGGCAAGGATCAGGAGGTCGGAGGGTTGCAGCCCGCCGAGCCGCTGGTCGAGGTCGCGCAATCCCGTCGAGATGCCGGAAAGCCCGCCGTCGCGCTTGAAGGCTTCCGCCGCCATGTCGATCGCGACGTTGAGCGACTCGTGGAAGCTCTGGAAGCCGCCCTCGTATTTGCCGCGCTCGGCAAGCTGGTAGAGCGATTGTTCCGCATCGAGGATCTGCTGCGCCGGCGTGTCGTCGATGGGCGCGTCATAGGCGCGGTTGTGGATTTCCGTGCCGACATTGATGAGTTCGCGGCGGATCGCGAGTTCATAGATGGTGCGGCCATATTCTTCCGCGTTGATGATCGTCGTCGCCGCGCCCGCGAGCCGGGCGAGATATTGCGGGCCGCCGATCTCGGCCAGCGCCGCGTCGCGCTCGAAGAAATTCTTCAGCGTGACGGGCGAGGCGAGGTGACCTCCCGTGATGAGTTTCGCCGCCGCCTCGTAAATTCGTCCGTGTACGGCATCGAAAAAGTGGTTCACCTCGAGAAAGCTCGCCACCCGGTCGTAGCTCTCGTTGTTGACCAGCATCGCGCCGAGCAGGGCCTGCTCCGCGTCGATATTGTGGGGCTGTACCCGGTAGTCGCTCGCGGCGTCTCCCTCGGGCTCTCGTGAATAGGCGGCTTGGCTGTTTTCCATGGCGTTGGTTCTAGTCGAAATGGGCGCGCGCGGGGGCAGCGATTCCGGGGGCGGGGACAAGCTTCAACAGGTTTTTTGTCCCGGCCCTGTGCATAAGTCGCCTTCCCGGCGCTAACCGTTTGGCACGAAAGGGCTTTCTCCCGCAAAGACCTGTGGGCCGAATGATTTTAACCTGAGTCGCGGCTTTATCCCCGGGGCGCGTGTTTTATCCCCGTTCGGGCGGCGGGGGAGGGGGCCTCGCGGAGCCCGATTTTGCCGCATGACGTTTTTGTGACAATCCGATGACAGCCAGTCCCATAACGCGGCTTTGTCCCCGCCCGCGCCGGGCATAAGCTCTCCCCGCGTCACTCAATCGGGGGAGGAACTCCATGACAGCCTATGCCGACATCGCGACCGGAATCGGCCGCGTTTTATTGAGCGCTATTTTCATTCTCGCAGGGTTCGCCAAGCTCATGGGCGCCGCGGGCACCATCGCTTTCATCGAATCCAAAGGCCTTCCGCTGCCACAGATCGTCTACGCGCTCACCGTCGCGCTTGAACTCGGCGGCGGCCTCCTGCTGCTCGTCGGCTTCCAGGCCCGCTGGGTGGCGCTTGCCTTCGCGGGGTTCTGCGTCGTATCGGCGCTGATTTTCCATCTGGATTTCAGCGATCAGACGCAGCAGACGATGTTCCTGAAGAACCTCGCCATCGCGGGCGGCATGCTCTTCGTCTTCGCCAACGGCGCCGGCGGCTACAGCATCGATCGCCGCCGCGGCGCGTAGGAAACCGTTGCGGCGCAGGCAACTCTTCGCTCAGTCGCCCGCGAGAAGCCGCTGCTGTTTCTGCGGTTCGGCGTTCAGGTGCCGCTCGTCCTCGACCATGTAGTCGCGGGTGAGCGGCAGCGTCGCGATCTGTTTGGCGAGCTGCATCTGGAAGACGACCATGCCTTCGTTGCGGAACGAGGTTTCCGATCCCGCGAGGTAGAACTCCCACATCCGGCAGAAGCGTTCGTCGTAGATGCGCACGGCCGTCTCGCGTTTCTCCATGAAGCGCCGCCGCCATTCGCGCAGCGTCTCGGCATAGTGGAGCCGCAGGATTTCGATGTCCGTCATGAACAGGCCGGAGCGTTCGACGGTGCCCGACATCTCGCTCAGCGCCGGGATATAGCCGCCGGGAAAGATGTATTTCGCGATCCACGGATTGGTCGAGCCCGGCCCGTCGAGCCGCCCGATCGTGTGAATAAGCGCGACGCCGTCGTGACTTAGCAGCTTCATGACCCCGTCGAAATACTCACGGAAATGTCCCACGCCGACATGTTCGAACATGCCGACGGAAACGACGCGGTCGAAATTTTCCTTGATCGTGCGGTAGTCCTGCAGCCGGAATTCGACCTGGTTCGAGAGCCCGCGTTCCTCCGCGCGCCGCGTCGCGACCTTGTGTTGCTCCTTGCTCAGCGTCACGCCGACGACTTCCGCGCCCGTTTCTTCCGCCAGCGTCAGCGCCATGCCGCCCCAGCCGCAGCCGATGTCGAGCACGCGCATGCCCGGCTCGATGCGAAGCTTCGCGGCGATATGGCGCTTCTTCGCGAGTTGCGCCTCTTCCAGCGTCATGTCGGGGCGCTGAAAATAAGCGCAGGAATATTGCTTGTCGCGGTCGAGGAAGAGGTCGTAGATGCCGCCGTCGAGATCGTAGTGATGGGCGACGTTCTTCTGCGCCTTGCCGATCGGATTGTGCTGGTCGATGCGCCGTTTTGCGCGCCGCAGCGCCCCGTAAATCTCGAAAGCGGGCCCTGCGAACTTGGTGCCGAGATTGCCCGTCAGCACATCCAGCAGATCGTAGATCGTGGCGGGCGGGTCGACGGTCAGCCGCCCATCCATATAGGCCTCGCCGAGATTCATGTAGGGATTGAGCGCCAGTTCGTGCGCCACCGTCTTGTCGTGCAGCCGCACCGTGACCGGCCTGCCGGTGCCGTCTCCGAAATCCCGCCGGCGCCCGTTCGCACTGATAACGGTCAACGATCCACGATGAACGACCCGGCTCAGAAGCATGCTGAATAACATCGAACCCTCCAGTAGCGAGGATTGAATTTCAGATCTTCCGCACCGTCGTAGGCCCGTCGCTTGGGGGAGAGCGGCGGCGCGAACAGGTTTTTCTGGAATGTATCTAAAGTTAATCCTCCGCCCGATGCAAGTGGAACGCTTGCATGCCTGCCGGGTTCCAGCAAAAAGGGCGCCCGTTGGGGCGCCCTTCATGATGGATCGGTGTGGAGTGAGGCTTATTCCTTGGCTTCGTCTTCGTCGCCGGCAGCCTCGTCCTCTTCGCCCGGAGCAAGCTCTTCGGACTCGAAGAACTCGGCGGCCTCGTGGACCTCCTCGGCTTCTTCGTCGCGGCGCTGGGTCAGATCCTCGCCCGCCGCCTGCCGCTTTGCCTCTTCCTCGGTCCGCGCCACGTTGATGGTGATCGTGGCCGAGACTTCGGGATGCAGAACGATGCGGACATTGTGGAGCCCGATCGTCTTGATCGGCTTGTCCAGCACGGCCTGGTTGCGCGCGGTTGAGAAGCCGCCGTCGGTCATCGCGTTGGCGATGTCGCGGGTGCTCACCGAACCGTAGAGGATGCCGGTCTCGCCGGCCTGGCGCAGAACGATGAACGCCTGGCCGTTGACCTTCGCATGGACCTGTTCCGCTTCCTTCTTCAGTTCCAGGTTGCGGGCTTCAAGCTGCGCGCGCTGGCCTTCGAAGCGTTCGATGTTTGCCTTCGTCGCGCGAAGAGCTTTCTTGCGCGGCAGCAGGAAATTGCGGGCGAAGCCGTCTTTCACTTTGACGACATCACCCATTTGGCCGAGCTTTTCCACCCGTTCCAGAAGTACGACTTGCATCGTGGTGTCTCCTTTTCCGGGGCTCTAGCTGATCACGTAGGGAATGAGCGCGAGGAAGCGCGCGCGCTTGATGGCGCGGGCGAGCTCACGCTGCTTCTTGGCCGACACGGCCGTGATGCGCGAGGGAACGATCTTGCCGCGTTCGGAAATGTAGCGCTGCAGCAGCTTTACATCCTTGTAGTCGATCTTCGGGGCGTTGGCGCCGGAGAATGGGCAGGTCTTGCGGCGGCGGAAGAAGGGCCGGCGCGCGGGCTGGGCTGCAGTGCTCATTATTCCTGACCTCCATCCGAATTGTCGTCGCGGCGCGCGGGGCGCTCGCGGTCACCGAAGCGGCTGCTGCCGCGGTCGCCACGATCGCCACGATCGCGATCGCCGAAGCGGTCGCCGCCACGGCGGTCACCACGGTCGCCGCGGTCACCGCGGTCGCCACGGCTCTGCATCATCGCGGAAGGTTCTGTTTCGTGCTCTTCGACACGGACGGTGATGAAGCGCAGCACGTCTTCGCTGATGCCCATCTGCCGTTCCATCTCGGCCACCGCGGCATGCGGCGCGTCGATGTTGACCAGCGTGTAGTGACCTTTGCGGTTCTTCTTCACCTTGAACGCAAGGTTGCGAAGACCCCAATATTCGGTCTTGCCGATCTGGCCGCCCTGTTCCTTGATGATGTTCGAGAACTGCTCGGTGAGCGCCTCGACCTGCTGCTGCGACACGTCCTGCCGCGCAATAAATACATGCTCGTAGAGAGCCATTGAGCCTTATCCTTTTTAAACCGGCCCCGGCGCAAAGCCCCCTTTGAGCCCACAAGGCTCGAAAGGACCACCAAAGAAGCGGAGACACCGGAACCCGGGGTTCGACCCCTGCCGCCTCTCGCGAAGCGGTATCCCGTTCAGCCTCCAGCCGAAGCCTTCAGAAGCCGCGCAATATACGGAAAAGGCGTGGCATGGCAAGGGATATGTCCATATCTGGTCGGCTTGACTTGAGGTCGCCACAAGGTATCACTTGGCGCTTCCGGGCGGCGGAACGCAGGCCCGTGCAAAAGCCGGGAAATCAGCCAGATTTGAAGGCGCCGGAACGATTCAGGGAGTGAGGATGACGCGGGCTTTCACCTTTCCGGGACAGGGGTCGCAGGCGGTCGGAATGGGCCGCGAACTGGCGGAGGCGTTCGCCCCGGCACGCGAGGTCTTCGACGAGGTCAACGAGGCGCTGGGCGAAAACCTGTCGAAGCTCATGTGGGAAGGCCCGCAGGAGACCCTCACCCTGACCGAAAATGCCCAGCCCGCCATCATGGCCGTAAGCCTCGCCGTGATGCGCACGCTTGAGAAGGAAGGCGGCTTCCGCCTCGCCGACAAGGCTTCCTTTGTTGCGGGGCATTCGCTGGGCGAGTATTCGGCGCTCGCTGCCGCCGGAGCCTTTACCATCGCCGACACGGCGCGTCTCCTGAAGCGGCGCGGCCTCGCCATGCAGCGTGCGGTGCCGGTCGGCGAGGGGGCCATGGCGGTCCTGCTCGGGCTCGAATTCGATCAGGCGATGGAAGTCGCGGCCGAGGCGGCGCAAGGCGATGTCTGCACCGCGGCCAACGACAATGGCGGCGGCCAGGTCGTGGTCTCCGGCGTCAAGGCGGCGGTGGAGCGGGCGATTGAAATTGCAAAGACCAAAGGTGCGAAACGCAGCATGCTGCTGCCGGTCAGCGCGCCCTTTCATTGCCCGCTGATGCAGCCGGCGGCCGATGAAATGGCGGAAGCGCTTGCCGGCACCGAGTTGAAGGCGCCCTCGGTCCCGCTTGTGGCGAACGTGACGGCCTCGCGCGTGGCCGACCCTGCGACCATTCGCGAGCTGCTTGTGCAGCAGGTTACCGGCATGGTTCGCTGGCGCGAAAGCGTCCTTTATATGGAGGCGCAGGGCGTCGCGAGTTTCGTTGAAGTGGGTGCGGGCAAGGCGCTTTCGGGCATGGTGAAACGGATCGCCAAGGAGGCCGAAACCCTGTCTGTCGGCACGCCGGCCGATGTCGAAGCATTTCTGAAAACACTCTAGGGCAAGGGAATCCGATGTTCGATCTCACAGGTAAGAGCGCACTGGTGACGGGCGCGTCGGGCGGAATCGGCTCCGACATTGCGCGGGCGCTTCACGCGCAGGGTGCGACGGTGGCGCTGTCGGGAACGCGGAAGGACGCGCTGGATGCGCTCGCCGCCGACCTCGGTGCCCGCACGCATGTGCTGCCCTGCAACCTCTCCGACGCGGCGGCGGTCGATGCGCTTCCCAAGCAGGCGGAAGAGGCCATGGGTGCCCTCGACATTCTCGTGAACAATGCCGGCCTCACGCGCGACAATCTTTTCATGCGCATGAAAGACGAGGAATGGGACGAGGTGATCCGGGTCAACCTCACCGCCGCCTTCCGCCTTTCGCGGGGCGTGCTGCGCGGCATGATGAAGCGCCGCTGGGGCCGCATCGTCGGCATCACCTCGGTCGTGGGCGTCACGGGAAATCCGGGGCAGGGGAACTACGCGGCATCCAAGGCCGGCATGATCGGCATGACGAAATCTCTGGCGCAGGAAGTGGCGAGTCGCAACATCACGGCGAATTGCATCGCGCCGGGTTTCATCCGCAGCGCCATGACCGATGCGCTGAACGAGGATCAGCAGGCGCGCATTATGTCGACGATCCCCGCCGGACGCCTCGGCGAAGCGTCCGAAATCGCCGCCGCGGCGGTTTTTCTTGCGAGCGAGGAAGCCGCCTACGTGACCGGACAGACCCTTCACGTCAATGGCGGTATGGCCATGATCTAGCTATGATGCCCGCCAAGCATCGGAAATATAAGCAGTTTCAGGAGTTGTAATCGGTTCCCTGACGCCTGTGCGTTCTCTGGCACAGGGCCAAAAAGTGTGTTACCTAAACCCTCGATTTGGCTTGCGGTCCTGCCTTGAAATGGGCCAGAAGAGGGGCATCCTTTCCACCGAATTCGGTTACATCCAGTCCTCGATGCCTGAAGCGAGCAGCGGGATGTGCGATGCCGGTTAAAACCAAAAGATCTGAGGACTTAAAATGAGTGATATCGCTGAACGCTTGAAGAAGATCGTGGTCGAGCACCTGGGCGTCGACGCGGATAAGGTCACCGAGAACGCGAGCTTCATCGATGATCTGGGCGCCGACAGTCTCGACAACGTCGAGCTGGTGATGGCGTTCGAAGAAGAATTCGGTGTGGAAATCCCGGACGATGCCGCCGAGAAAATCCTCACCGTGAAGGACGCGATCGAGTTCGTCAAAGCGAACGCCAAGTCCTGATCTCGGAATGGATATCGGGCCGGGCGCTGCGGAGCGCCCGGCCTGCACCTTCTTAGGTTCGTTCCGGCCTCCGGACTCAGGTGGGAGTTATCATCGAGATGAGGCGAGTCGTCGTTACTGGTGTGGGTATGGTGTCGCCGCTCGGCTGCGGCGTCGAAACCACGTGGAACCGGATCCTCAAGGGTGAATCCGGCGCGCGGAAGATCGAGAAGTTCGACGTCTCCGATCTGCCCTGCAAGATCGCAATGCCGGTGCCCCGCGAAGGCGAGGGCGCCTTCAATCCCGATGACTGGATGGAGCCGAAGGAGTCGAAGCGCGTCGATGACTTCATCGTCTACGCCATGTCCGCGGCCACCCAGGCTCTGAGCGACGCGGGCTGGAAGCCGGAAACCGAAGAAGAAAAGTGCCGCACCGGCACCATGATCGGCTCGGGCATCGGCGGCCTCGAAGGCATCGCCGAAGAAGCCTACACCCTGCGCGACAAGGGCCCGCGCCGCGTCAGCCCCTTCTTCATCACTGGCCGTCTCATCAATCTCGCTTCCGGTTACGTCTCCATAAAGCACGGCCTCAAGGGACCGAACCACTCCGTCGTCACGGCCTGCTCGACCGGCGCTCATGCCATTGGCGATGCGGCGCGTCTGATCATGCTTGACGATGCGGATGTGATGGTCGCCGGTGGCGCCGAATCCGCGATTTGCCGCATCGGCATCGCCGGCTTCGCCGCCTGCCGCGCGCTCTCCACGAGTTTCAACGACACGCCGGAACGCGCCTCGCGTCCCTACGACAGCGATCGCGATGGCTTCGTCATGGGCGAGGGTGCGGGTGTCGTCGTGCTCGAGGAATATGAGCACGCAAAGGCCCGTGGTGCGAAGATATACGGCGAAGTCGTCGGCTATGGTCTTTCGGGAGATGCCTACCACGTGACGGCGCCGCCGGAAGACGGTGAAGGCGGTTTCCGCTCGATGCAGGCCGCGCTCAAGCGCGCCGGCATTTCGCCCTCCGATCTCGATTACATCAATGCCCATGGCACCTCGACCATGGCTGACACCATTGAGCTCGGCGCGGTGACGCGTCTTCTCGGCAATGCGGTCGAAACGGTTTCCATGTCATCGACCAAGTCGTCGATCGGTCACCTGCTCGGAGCGGCGGGCGCCGTGGAGGCCATCTTCTGCCTCCTCGCCATGCGCGACAGCAAGTTACCGCCCACGATCAACCTCGACAATCCGTCGGTCGACACCAGGATCGATCTCGTGCCGAACAAGGCGCGCGACAAGGAAGTGAATTACGCCCTCAGCAACTCGTTTGGTTTCGGGGGCACCAACGCTTCGCTGGTGCTGAAAAAGGTTGATGGTTGACGACCGGGGGTCATACGCCGGACGCGTCTGACCAAGACGGCGCCGCACCGGCAAAATCCCGGTTCATCCGCTACCTGCTGCTTGCCGCGCTCGGCCTGCCGCTTCTGGCTGCGCTGCTGGCGGCAGGCATCTTCCTGTACGGCAAATACCGCTTTGAAGCGCGCGGCCCGCATGACGAGTCCGTGATCGTGATGCTCTCGCCGGGCATGGGTGTGCGCGCCATTGCCACCCGTCTGGACCGGGAAGGCGTCATCTCCGACCCCTATATATTTCTCGCGGGCGTCCGGTTTCATCGCGCCGAAAGAGACCTCAAGGCCGGCGAATACGCGATCCCCGCACATGCCAGCATGGCCGCGATCATGGGCATCCTGCGCGAGGGGCGTTCGATCCTGCATCGTCTGACGATCCCGGAAGGCCTGACCAGCGAACAGGCGATGCTGCTCGTTGCCGCAAACCCCGTGCTGGTCGGCGACCTGCCGCCCGTTCCCGCGGAGGGTACGATCTTGCCCGAGACCTACAGCTTCACGCGCGGCGCGACCCGGGCCGAACTTGTCGCCGATATGCGGAAGGCCGCCAGCAGCCTGATGGACGAGCTATGGGCCGGCCGTGCCGAAAACCTTCCGGTCAAGACAAGGGAAGAGGCGATCATCCTCGCCTCCATCGTGGAAAAGGAAACGGGCGTCCCGTCCGAGCGGCCGCGCGTCGCCGCCGTCTTTACCAACCGCCTTCGCAAGTCGATGCGGCTTCAGTCGGACCCGACGATCATCTACGGACTTGTCGGTGGCAAGGGCGCTCTGGGCCGGCCCATCCGCCGCAGCGAACTCGACCGGTTGACGCCCTACAACACCTATCTCGTGGACGGGCTGCCGCCGACGCCGATCTGCAATCCCGGCCGCGCTTCGTTGGAAGCCGTGCTTAATCCCCCGGATACGGACGAGCTTTACTTTGTCGCGGACGGCACCGGCGGTCACGCCTTCTCGCGGACGCTGAAGGAACACACGGAGCGCGTCCGCGAATGGCGCCGGATCGAGCGCCGGAACGCGCAGTAGGCATGCCGGATAACGGGATACGCCTGCTATAGTCGCCGGAACGGGGAGTATGATTCCATGGAGGCTCGATGTCTCTCAACAGCATGACAGGCTTTGCCCGCGTCGAGGGCGCGGCCGGCCTTGCGCGCTGGCATTGGGAATTGCGCAGCGTGAACGGCAAGGGTCTCGACGCGCGGCTCCGTCTGCCGCCCGGCATGGACGGCATCGAACCGCGTTTGCGCGCGGAACTGGCGCGCCATCTGAAGCGCGGCAATTGCCAGATCACCCTGACGATCGACCGCGCCGCCGATGCGGTTCCGCTCCGCGTCAACAGGGAAGCGCTGCGGGTGGTGCTCGATGCCATCGCCGACCTTCAGCAGACGATGGAAGTGATGCCGCCGCGCCCCGAAGGCATTCTGGCGCTGAAAGGCGTTCTCGAAAGCGCGGAAGCGGTCGAGGAAAGCGAAGAGGCGAAACAGGCTTTCGAGGAAGCGCTGGTTGCCTCCTTCGGCGAAGCCGCCGCCGCGCTCGCGTCCGCGCGCGCGCAGGAAGGGGCCAAGCTCGAGGCCATCCTTCGCGCCCAGGTGAACGAGATCGACCGGCTGACGCGTGAAGCGGCCGCATGTCCGGCAGCGACGCCCGAAGCCATGCGTGCGCGGCTTACCGGCCAGTTGCAGGACCTGCTGGCCGCGTCGTCCGTCTCCGAGGATCGCATCGCGCAGGAAGTCGCGCTTCTGGCGACGAAGGCGGATATCCGCGAGGAACTGGATCGCCTCATGGCGCATGTCTCGCAGGCGCACGAACTGCTGGACGGCAGCGAGCCCGCCGGCCGCCGCCTCGATTTCCTGACGCAGGAATTCAACCGCGAGGCAAACACGCTCTGCTCGAAAGCGTCCGATGTGAGCCTGACGCGCATCGGGCTCGATCTGAAGGCGGTGATCGACCAGCTTCGCGAACAGATTCAGAACGTGGAGTGACAGGCCGATGACCGACATCGCCGTTCATCGCCGGGGTTTGATGCTGGTGCTGTCGTCGCCGTCCGGCGCGGGAAAGACGACGCTTTCACGCCGGCTGCTGGACAGCGATCCGGAAATAGAAATGTCCGTCTCCGCCACCACGCGCAAGCCGCGTCCCGGCGAGGTGGAGGGCAAGGACTATTTCTTTCTCGGTACGGAAGACTTCGGCATCATGCGCAACAGGGGCGAGTTCCTGGAGAGCGCGAAGGTCTTCGGCAATTACTACGGCACGCCGAGAAAGCCGGTCGAGGCGGCGCTAGCGCGCGGCCGCGATGTGCTTTTCGACATCGACTGGCAGGGCACCCAGCAGCTCGACGAGACCGCGCCCGAGGACCTCGTGAAGGTCTTCATACTGCCGCCCTCGGCGCAGGAACTGGAAAAGCGTCTGGAACGCCGCGCCCAGGACCCGGCGGAAGTCGTGGCGGCCCGCATGGCCAAGGCGTCCGATGAAATAAGCCACTATCAGGAATACGAATACATCATCATCAACGATGATGTGGACAAGGCCTTTGCGGAACTGCAGGCGGTTCTCCGTGCGGAGCGGCTGCGGCGCCGCCGCCTGACGGGCCTGTCCAACTTCGTGAAGCAGCTTCGCGAAGCGCTATAGGGACGGGGGAGGGGCGAATGACCAAGGTGGTGATATTGGCGGGTGGTCTCGGCACCCGCATCTCGGAGGAAAGCCAGCTCCGCCCGAAGCCCATGATCGAGATCGGCGGCCGCCCGATCCTCTGGCACATCATGAAAATCTACACCCATTTCGGGCATACGGATTTCGTGATCTGCGTCGGCTACCGCGGCTACATGATCAAGGAATATTTCGCCAACTACGTGCTGCACTCGTCGGACGTGACGATCGACGCAGCGAATGGCGACATCGTCTTTCACCAGAAGGCGCGGGAGCCCTGGCGCGTGACCCTGGTCGACACCGGCGCCGACAGCATGACCGGCGGACGCGTGAAACGCGTGCGCGACTATCTCGATCCCGGCGAAACCTTCTTCATGACCTATGGCGACGGCGTGGCGGATGTCGACATCGGTGCGCTTCTCGCCTTCCACAAGAAGCATGGCCGGGAAGCCACGCTGACGAGTGTGGTGCCGCCCGGACGCTACGGCGCGCTCGAACTCGAAGGCGATACCGTGCGGCGATTTATCGAGAAGCCGCCCGGCGACAATGCCTGGATCAACGGTGGATTTTTCGCTCTCGAACCGTCGGTGCTCGACCGGATCGAGGGCGACGCGACGTCCTTCGAGGCGGAGCCGTTGATGGGGCTCGCGCGGGACAGGCAGTTGATGAGCTTCCGGCATGCCGGCTTCTGGCAGCCGATGGATACGCTCCGCGAGAAGAACCATCTGGAAGAACTATGGGCGCGCGGCGATGCGCCGTGGAAGGTCTGGAGGGACTAGCTTGCGCATCGACGGTCTCGACGAAAGCTTCTGGAGCGGCAAGCGCGTCCTCCTGACCGGGCATACCGGCTTCAAGGGTTCGTGGGCGGCGCTCTGGCTTTCCCGTCTCGGCGCGGAAGTAACGGGATTTGCGCTCGCACCGGACACCGAGCCGAACCTCTTTGATCTGGCACGGGCCGGAAACGAAATTCAGTCGCGGATCGGCGATCTGAGGGATGCGGATGCCGTCCGCCGTACCGTCACGGATGCGAATCCCGAAATTGTGATTCACATGGCGGCGCAGCCCCTTGTCCGCCGCTCCTACGCCGATCCCGTCGGAACTTTCGCAGTGAACGTGATGGGCACCGTCAATCTTCTGGAAGCGCTCCGGGGTGTCGACGGTCTTCAATCGGTCCTCGTCGTCACCACCGACAAGGTTTACGAGAATGCGGAGCAGGGCATCTCCTTCCGCGAGGACGATCCGCTCGGCGGCCACGACCCCTATGCGGCGTCGAAGGCGGCGGCCGAAATCGTCACCGCATCCTACGCGCGCTCCTTCCTGGATGAGCGCGGCGTCCGGGTTGCGACGGCGCGCGGCGGCAATGTGATCGGCGGCGGAGATTTCTCCGAAGATCGTCTGGTGCCGGACATCTGGCGCGCGCTGCGGGCCAGGGAATCGCTGCTCCTGCGCAATCCGGGCGCGGCCCGTCCGTGGCAGCATGTGCTGGATTGCCTCTGCGGCTATTTCACGTTTGTACGTGGCCTCACCGATCTGCCGGAGCCCCCCGCGGCACTGAATTTCGGGCCGCCGCACGACGCGCCGTTGCTCACGGTCGCGGAACTCGCGGAAGCGGTCCAGGCCGCGCTCGGCACGGGCGCGCCGTGGAAGCCGGCCAATGAACCCGGTCCCCGCGAAATGACCACGCTTGAAATCGACAGCCGCCGCGCACGCGCTCTTCTCGGCTGGCAGGACCAGCTCGCGGGCGCGCCCTGCGTCCAGTGGCTGGCGGATTGGTACCGTGCGCTCAACACGGGCGCCGATATGCGCGACGTGACGCTGGGCCAGATCGCCGCTTACCAGAAGCTCCATGCGCGAGCCGCCAGCTCATGACAGGACGCTTCGAAATCATCCGGACCCCGCTTGAAGGCCTGATGCTGCTGCGACGCCGGCGAATGGGCGACGAACGCGGTTGGCTTGAGCGCCTGTTCTGCGCGGAGGAGCTGAAAGATGCCGGATGGTCGTGGCCTGTCACGCAGATGAACCGCACGCTGACGGCCAGAAAAGGGTCGGTGCGCGGCATGCATTTCCAGCATCCGCCCCACGAGGAAGCGAAGCTCGTCACCTGCCTCCGGGGCGAGGTGCTGGATGTCGCGGTGGACCTTCGTGAAAACTCCCCCACCTTTCGCCGCTGGCATGGAGAAATTCTGTCGGACGGCAACGCCGCGAGCCTTCTCATCCCGCCGGGATTCGCCCACGGCTTCCAGACGCTGACGGACAATGTCGAGATGCTGTATGTCCATTCAGCTTCTTACGTACCGGAAGCGGAAGACGGGATCAGGGCCGACGATCCCACGATTGCCATTGCCTGGCCGCTGGATATAACGGAGCGTTCGGAGCGCGACCGTAATTTCCCCCTTCTGGCCGAACGCGAGGAAAGAGAAAAAAGGTGAAGTGTCGTCATTGCGGAGCGCCGCTCACATTGCCCCTGATCGATCTCGGTTCGGCGCCGCCGTCGAATGCCTATCTGACCTCCGCGACCGTCAACGGTCCGGAGACGTGGTATCCGCTGCGCGTTCTCGTCTGCACATCCTGCTGGCTCGTGCAGACTGAGGATCACGCGGGCCGCGAAGAGTTGTTCGCGTCCGACTACGCCTATTTCAGCTCGACCTCTACAAGCTGGCTCGCCCATTCGAAAGTATATGTTGCGGCGATGGTGGAGCGCTTCGCTCTCGGCACGAACAGCATGGTCGTCGAAGTCGCCGCCAATGACGGCTATCTGCTCCAGTATGTGAAGGAGCGAAATATCCCCTGTTACGGCATCGAGCCGACGGCGAGCACCGCCGCCGCCGCGCGCGCCAAAGGCATCGAAATCGACGAGAGATTTTTCGGCGTGCAGCTCGCAAGGGAACTGGCCGCGGCAGGCCGGCAGGCCGATCTCACGGCGGCCAACAACGTCCTGGCGCATGTGCCGGACATCAACGATTTCGTGTCCGGTTTCGCGGCGCTTCTGAAGCCGGCTGGCGTATCGACATTCGAATTTCCGCACCTCCTGAAACTGGTGCAGGAAAACCAGTTCGACACGATTTACCACGAGCACTACTCGTATCTCTCGCTCGTCGCCGTGAACCGCATCTTTGCCGCCAACGGTCTGCAATGTTTCGACGTGGAGGAACTGCCGACGCATGGCGGCAGCCTGCGCGTCTATGCCCAGCGCGCCGGCAGCGGTGCGCGCGACGTGACGGATCGGCTGACGGCGCTGCTGGCGCGGGAAGTCGAAGCCGGCATGGAAACGGAAGCTTTCTATGGCGGTTTCCAGAAGCGGGCCGAAAAGGTGAAGGACGATCTTCTGACTTTCCTGATTGACGCAAAGAGCCGTGGGCTGAAGGTCGGCGCTTATGGTGCCGCCGCCAAGGGCAACACGCTGTTCAACTTCGCGGGCGTCCGCCCCGATCTCGTGCCCTACGTTGTCGACCGCGCGGCGGCGAAGCAGGGCAAGTTCATGCCCGGCAGCCGTATACCGATCGTGGCCGAAGAGCATCTGAAGGCGGACCGCCCCGATCTCATCGTCATTCTGCCCTGGAACATCCGCGCCGAGGTCATGGAGCAGCTCGCCTATGTCCGGGAGTGGGGCGCGCAATTCGTGACCGCAATACCCGAACTGAAAGTCACGCCCTCATCCGCGCCGCGCCCGCTCTAGAACCGCCGCCGCGGCAAGGCTTGCATCGTAGACATTTGCTATCGGCTGCCGCGGCGAGCCGATATTGCGGCGGCCGATCCGCCGCGCGAAATTGATCGGTATGGATTCGAGCTTCAGCCGAAACCGCGTGATGCGTGCGCGAGCGCGTATCCGTTCGTAGTCGAGCCCGTGCATCCGCGCGAATGTCTTCGCCCATGCCGCCAGCTGGTCGTCGTCGGGCGGAGAACTCGCCAGTATGATCTCGAGTTGATGGTCGAACGGTTCGATCGGGGCGCCGTCCCGCAGGCAGATCGTCTGCAGGTAGGACTCGAACACCACGGCCTGCAGCGACGGCGGCACGTCGCCGCTCTCCGTCAGCGGCATGTCCTTGTGAAACGGGATGTTGTCTTCCTGAAGGAATTTCTGCGACGGGGACTCCTTCGACTTCTTGCTTTTGGAAAACTGATCGACGCCGATGCTGTGCCTGGATATGCCGGCCACCGCGAGCGGTGTGCGGGAATAGGCGTAACTCGGAATGAGGCTCGCGACCGCGAAGCCCGTATAGACATCGGGTATCCGGGATTTGTAGAAGGCGCCCGTCCTGCGCTTCAGTTCCTCCAGCACCGTCATGCTGACGAACCCTCCCGTATAGAGCATCGGCAACTCGGCATAGGCGGCGCGCCCCTCCAGCACCTTCGTCATCCACACTTTGCTGTCGCGGATTTCGTGACCATGGCTCAGGGGAACGCGAATGCGTCCATAGCTCCGGCTCTTGTTGCCGGGCCAGCGATACCGGCATATCGCGGACTGAACGGCCAGCGCCCCGGTCTCGTGGATAAGCGCCGCGACCTTGGTTAATGCACCGGGCATCAACCCGTCATCGTCGCCGATGATCGCCACCCACTCGCCGGTCGCATGGCCGAGCGCGAACTCCCAGTTATGCGCCATGCTCAGTCGCTTGCCGGTGTTCAGGTATTTGACGCGCGGGTCGCCGGTACTGCGGGCAATCTCTTCCGTCGCGTCGCCGCTGAAATTGTCGCTCACCAGAATTTCAAGATTTTCGTAGTCCTGGCTGGTTACCGTCCGCAGGGCACCGGCAAAGACATCGGCCCGCTCGCGCGTCGGAATGATGACGGTCATCTTGGGACCGCCTGAACTGTTCTTCATTATCGGCTAGCGCCTTGCTTTGATCGGCCCCGAAAGTCTGAGCTTTTGGATAATATTCGACTGTGGAGGCAGCGGCAATTCTGCTAAAAGAACAGATATTGCAAGATGATTGGCAGGGCAACGGGCGACAGGATGCGGATACTTCTGACCGGTGCGTCCGGCTTCGTAGGCCGCCATGTGCTTGCTTCGCTCGCTTCCATGAATGTGGATCTCCATGCGGTGTCGCGCCGCCGTCCGCCGGTCGAGGCGGCCTGCACATGGCATGAAGCCGATCTTCTCGATCCCGCGGCGGCCCCGTCTCTCGTGAGCTCGGTTCGGCCCGATTGTATCGTTCATCTCGCCTGGTGCGTGGAACACGGAAAATTCTGGACCGATGCCGCCAATCTCGATTGGGCCGGCGCAACGCTGCGGCTCGCGCAGGCGTCGGCCGGGGCAGGGGTGACGCGCTTCGTCGGCACGGGCACCTGCTACGAATATGACTGGCCGGAAAGCGGCAACTGCGACGAGCGCTCGACCCCCCTCCTCGGACATACGCTCTACGACACCGCCAAGGATGGCAGCCGCCGCATGCTCGAGGCATTCTTCAGCCAGACGGAAATTCAATTCTCCTGGGCGCGGCTCTTCTTTCTCTACGGTCCGCATGAAGCGCCCGGCCGGCTCATGCCCTCCGTCGCGCGTGCGCTCTCCGCCGGTGAACCGGCGCTCTGTTCAAGAGGCGCCGCCGTGCGCGACTTCATGGACGTTCGGGATGCCGGCGCCGCGATCGCCGCCCTGGCAGTGTCGACTGTCGAAGGCGCGGTCAACATCGGCACCGGCGAAGGCGTAAGCGTCGCGGATGCGGCATCCATGATGGGGAAACTGGCCGGCCGGCCGGACCTCGTCCGGCTCGGCGCCTTGCCCGACCGGCCGGGCGAACCGCCCCGTATTGTTGCCGCGACGGACCGTTTACGGCATGAAGTGGGGTATGGCGGCAGCCGCCCGCTGGAAAGCGGATTGCGGGACGTCTTGTCTTTTTGGCATAAGGCTGCTGCGTAAAGTAGGATCGGACAAAGCCCTGGCGGCTTGTTCTTGTGGGTTACGAGGAACCGAATGAAAGTCAGCATTGACACGAAGTCGCGAACGCTGGACGCCGATGGCAAGACGCTGGATCTCTACAGCGACGAAGCCTTTCGTATCGTCTCGGACCTTTGGGTCAATACCGGCTGGAACCAGAAATATCCCTATTGTTTTTCCTGGCTCGGCGTACCCGTCATTCAGCTCCCGGAGGATATGATCCGGTATCAGGAAGCTGTATTCGCTCTCAAGCCCGACGTGATCATCGAGACGGGCGTGGCGCATGGCGGCTCGGCGATCTTTTCCGCGAGCCTCTGCCGCCTCATCGGCAAGGGCCGCGTCATCGCCATCGACATCGAGATCAGGCCGCACAACCGGAAGCGGATCGAGAGCCACCCGCTCTTCGATCTCATAACGCTTATCGAAGCATCCTCGACGGCGCCGGAAGTCGTGGAGCAGGTGCGGGCCGCCATCAAGCCGGGCGACAAGGTGCTCGTCATGCTCGATTCCGACCATTCCTATCGTCACGTCATGGACGAATTGAACGCCTACGCGCCGCTTGTCTCCGAAGGCTCGTGGATCGTCGCCACGGACGGTGTGATGCAGGACCTGGTCGACGTTCCGCGCGGCAAGCCGAATTGGGGCGATGACAATCCCGCGAAGGCGGCGCGCGACTTCGCGGCGGCAAATCCGGATTTCGTCATCGAGCAGCCCGCATGGCCGTTCAACGAGTCGACGCTTTCCGAAAATGTGACGCATTGGCCCGACGCCTGGCTCCGCCGGGTGGCGTCCAAAGGCTAGGTACGCCCGAGCGGACTATTCCGCCGCGTTGCGAAAGCGCAAACGCGGCGGATCGCTCACTCGGTGATCTTGCGCGTTTTCAGGAAGTACTCGTAAACCATCATGTCCGCCTCCACGAGGGGCTTTGCGAGGGCGCGCATCTCTTCGTTCAGGGGGAGCGATGCCTCCGCTCTTTTTTCCTCGGAGGCCGCCAGGTTCGCAGTCACGTTCAGTTTGCGTCCGGCGCAGGGCGCAGGAAGGCCGGCCGTTCGAGCGATTTCGGTGAATGCACCGTCCAGGTTATCGTTGAATCCGACCAGGTCGAGCGACGACAGGTTCTGGATTGCGCTCTCCGCCAGACGAGCCCTTTCTGCCGGGGTCTCGGCAAGGACATCGAGCGAACCTGCAAACTGCCGGGCGATATAATTGTCCGTATAGAATCTGACCCGCCTCTCCGGCGACGACAGAAATTCCCGGATCGACATTTTCTGAATGTCGTTGATCTCCTCCGCCCGCTCATACTTGTCGGGAAGATTGACGATGAAATAATACAATGACCGCAGTCGATCGTAGGGATCGCGAAGAATAGTGAAGGCGAAAGTATTGCCGTCCCTGCATCGCTCAAAGGCGGTCCACGGCATATGGCCGGTGACGAATTTTGCCGATTGGGCGCATGCCGCGAATTTGTCGACTGCGTGCGAAGTGAAATCGTCGTAGCGCACGATGCGCCCGCTCCCCTTCGATCCAACATACTCCTTGAAATATGTATTGATCGAGTTGCCCCCCGTCTTCGGCGTATGGATGAACACAACGCGTGGCTTCTTCCCCTGCGCCGTCAAATCCTCACGACAGCGCGCAATCCGATAACCAAGACGGCGAAAGAATTTTCTTGTCTTCGAAAGTAGTCTCATCATTCCGGCGGAGGTCCACTGATAAGGCTGGGTACGCCTGAGCGGATTGTTCCGTCGCGCTGCTGCTGCGACCGCGACAATGTCTTCTACGAAGCCAAAGGAGATATTCCGTCGCGGATCCTGCAATTGCGGGGCGATTTCCATGACCCCGGCTGCATATGAAAAAAGGCCCGGCCCCTTGCGGGACCGGGCCTCTATGACGCCGTCGCTCTGTCTGGATTAGGGCTTCAGCACGACGCGGCCCATCACGGAGCCCGCACGCAGATCGTCCAGCGACTTCGAGCCTTCGCCGAGGCGCCGCTCGCTGACCGGAATGGGATCGATCTTGCCGGCCTTCACAAGCTCCATCATCTCGTGCGTTTCGCCGAGCGAACCGACATAGGAGCCGCCGATCGAGATCGCGCGCATCGGAAACAGCGGGATCGGCATCGAGAAGCCGCCGCCGAAGAGCCCGACCACGACGACCTGACCGCCCTTGCGCACGATGCTCGTCGCGAATTTGAGCGAGGCTTCCGAACCGACGAAATCGACGGCGGCAGGTACGCCGCCATTGCTGTCGGCCAGCACCTTCTTGATCGCTTCCGGGTCTTTCGGATTGTAGACCTCATGCGCGCCCGCGCCCTTGGCCGACTGCAGCTTGTTGTCGTCGACATCGGCGCCGAGAGGAGCGGCGGGAAACATCGCCTTCGCAAACTGCAGGCCCATCATGCCGACGCCGCCGAGGCCGACGACCATCACGCGCTCTTCGGGGCTGATATCGCCGAGCTTTTTCATGGCGCCGTAGGCGGTGAGGCCCGAGCACATGTAAGTGGCGGCAAGGCCGTCCGCGACGCCCTCATAGTCCAGCAGATAGCGCGGATGCGGCACCAGCACATGCGTGGCGTAGCCGCCCGCGACCTGAATGCCGAGATTGCGCGGCTTGTTGCAGAGGTGTTCGTCGCCGCGGTTGCAGGTGGGGCATTCGCCGCAGCCGATCCACGGATAGGCCACCCGGTGAGCGCCGATCTTTACGTCCTTGGCGTCGGGGCCGGTCGCAACGACTTCACCCTCGATCTCGTGGCCGAGCGTGAACGGAAGTTTCCGGCCGCCGCGAACATCGAGCTTGTTGCCGCCGCCCATGTCGAAATAACCGTCGTGAATATGCACGTCGGAGTGGCAGACGCCGCAATGGGTCACCTTCAGCAGCACTTCCGTGCCTTGCGGCTGCGGCGTTTCCCCGTCGATCATCTGCAACGGCTGGCCATACTCGACGATAGCTTCGGACTTCATGAGATTGCTCCTGGACACTTTGTGAGCGATAGATCGCCCGTTTTGCCGGTAATGTGACATGCGACGATGACGGCCACAACCTCGGTTGCTGCCGGTCAGCGCATCCGCGTATAGGCGCGCGCGAGCGCGCAGAACTCTTCCACGCTCAATTCTTCGGCTCTCTGCGTCGGATGCACGCCCGCCGCCTCGATGAGGGGCGCGGGATCGATGCCGAGAGATTTCAGGCTGGCGCGCAGCATCTTGCGGCGCTGTCCGAAGGCCGCCGCGACGACGGTCTCCAGCGCGCGCGGCTCCGCTTCGGCCAGCGGAGCGGGCCGCGGAACCAGCTCCACGACGGATGACGTCACGGAGGGCGGCGGCGTGAACGCGCGCCTGTCTATATCGAACAGGATGCGCGGCTTCGTCCGCCATTGCGCGAGAACGGCGAGCCGGCCATAGGCTTTGCCACCCGGCCCGGCGACGATCCGTTCCGCGACCTCGCGCTGAAACATGAGAGTGAGGCTCTCGAACCACGGCGGCCAGGGCTCCGTCTGCAACCAGCCCACCAGAAGAGGCGTGGCAATGTTGTAGGGCAGGTTGGCGACGATGCGCGCGGGCCCGCTGACAAGCGCGGCCATGTCGGTCGCCAATGCGTCGCCTTCGACAATGACAAGCCGCTGCGGATATGCCGCCGCGATTTCCTCCAGCGCGGCGATGCAGCGCCGGTCCCGCTCGATCGCAATGACGCGCCTGGCGCCGTTGTCGAGCAGCGCGCGGGTCAGGCCTCCCGGACCGGGCCCGACTTCGATCACGTCGTGCCCCTCGAGCCCGCCGGCGGAACGCGCGATGCGGCCGGTCAGGTTGAGGTCGAGAAGAAAGTTTTGCCCGAGCGCTTTCTGTGCCGCGAGCCCGTGCTTCGCAATCACCTCGCGCAGAGGCGGCAGGGGCGGGGAGGCGGAGGTCATGCCTGCAGCCGGTGACGCGCGATCTCGGCCGCCACGCGGATCGCCTCTATCAGGCTGCGGGCATGCGCCGTCCCCCGGCCAGCAATGTCGAGTGCTGTGCCGTGATCCGGCGACGTGCGGACGATCGGAAGACCGAGCGTTATATTCACGCCCCGTTCGAAATCGATGGTCTTGAGGGGGATCAGCGCCTGGTCGTGATACATGCAGAGCGCGGCGTCGTAGCGCCGTCGCGCGGCGGCATGAAAAAGCGTATCGGCCGGAACGGGGCCTCTTATTTCGGCATCGGGCAGGGCGGCGGCGATGGCCTGGACGGCCGGCGAGATGATGTCGATCTCCTCGCGCCCGAGATGGCCTTCCTCGCCCGCATGTGGATTGAGCGCCGCGACCGCGATCCTCGGCCGGGCAATGCCGAAATCGGAAATGAGCGCCCGTCCGAGAATGATGCCCTGTTCCACGATATCGGAGCCGCTGAGCGCGGCGGCCGCATCCCTGAGCGAGAGATGCACGGTGACCGGCACGACGCGCAGGCCCGGGCAGGACAGCATCATCACTGGTTTTGCGCCGCCCGTGCGTTCCGCGAGATATTCCGTATGTCCCGGCACATCGAGGCCGGCCTCGTAGAGCGCGCGCTTGTGGATGGGATTGGTCACCATGCCCGCCGCCTCGCCGCGCATGACGAGATCGCAGGCGAGGTCTATCGCGCGCAGGACGGCCGGTGCATTGGCGGGCGACAATTGGCCGGCAACGGCATCCTCGGCGAGGGTGACCGGCAGCACCGGCAGGGCCGTTCGGAATGCATGGGCCGCCTCCATCGCGTCCGTCACTTCCACGATCGATACCGCAAGGCCGAGCCGCTTCGCCATCTCGCGGTAGAGCGCGGGATCGCCGGCCGCAAAAAAGGGCGGCAGCGATTCAACGGCTCGCGCCGCCCATGCTTTCAGTGTGATCTCGGGTCCGATGCCGGCCGGATCGCCCATGCTGAGCGCGAGTGGCAATATGGAAGCCGTGTCTCGCGTCATGACCTTACCGTTTTGAGCGATCGCCGGATCAGCGATAGACGACCACCGCGTCGCGGCGCAGGTCGCGCAGATGCCGCCGTCCCATCATGGACAGTTGTTGTTCATAGAGCGTGCTGTCGATCTGCTCGCGGGTCGGCGTTTCGCCCTCGGCCGCCTTGTGGCCGCAGACGACGACCATCTCGATGCCGCGTTCGGAGCGGATGGGCTCGGTCGTCCCGCCCACTTTGAGGCCCGCGAGAGCCTGACGCAGCCTCGGGTCGAGTTGACCGGCGATGACGTCTTTCTTGGGGCTGGCCGCGCCGCTCAGATATTTGCCGACGAGCCTCGGAACGTCGTCGCAGGATTTTGTCTCCCTGCGGAATTCCTCCGCCTCGCGCGCGCGGCGGCTGACGGCCTGCGGCTCGGCATCCGGCGTCAGCGGCAGCAATACCTGCATGAGCGAGTATTGATCGCGCATCGGATCGGCGCCCGTCCCGGTCTGCATCGAACGAAGCTGGATGATGTAGTAGCCGTTCAGCGTCCGGATCGGATCGGAGATCATTCCCGGCTGCATCTTGGCGACGACGGACCCGACGCCGTCGGGAAGCTGGCTCGCATGCACCCAGCCGATATCGCCTCCGTTCGCCGCCGATGCGGACTGGCTGAACTGATGGGCAACCGCCTCGAAAGGCGCGCCCTCTCGCATCTGCTCCACAAGCCGCTTTGTGCCCGCCGCAATTTCTTCGGCATGGGAAGGGCTGTCGAATGTGATGAGAATTTCCGAAACGAGATAGCGCGGCTGGTCGGATTCCTCTTCAAGCCGGCGCAGAACCTCGTCGATCTCGACATCGCCGACCGTCACCTGCGGGCCGAACTGCTGCTGAATGACGCGGTTCCATGCAAGGTCGCTTCGGATCTGCGCCTCCAGCGTGGCCCGCGAGATGCCTCCCTCCTTCAGGAACCCCTCGATTTGCTCGACCGACATGTTGGCGCGTTGGGCGATGCGCTGAAAGGCCGTGTCGATTTCCTCTTGTGAAACCGAGATGTTGAGCCGCTGCGCTTCTTCCATTTGCAGATATTCGTCGACGAGCGACCGGAGCACCTGGCCGCGAATCCGGGAGACGTTCTCGCCTGTGTTGGGAATGCCCGAGCTGAGCATGATGAGTTTCACGCGCTGGTCGAGATCGTAGGACGAAATGACGCGGTCGTTGACGATGGCGGCGATGGCCTGCGAGTCCGACGCACGGGATTCCTGCGCGACGGCGGCATCTGCGGCCCATGTCGTGAAACCGATGAGAAACGCTACGGCAACACCCGAAACGAACCCGCGAAGGCGTCTTCCGCCGAAGAAGGGGGCACTTGCGAAAATATCTGCTGGCTTCATAGCGTCTTTCTTTTGGGGGCCTTGGGCCCTCCATCTGCCGGCTCTCACGGGCCGACAGAATACTTGAATCGGGTCCCTAATCAACCGAGAGAGCGCGCAGAAAAGCGCCCGTTTTCAGTATGTTGGACAATTTGTCCAACCCTCAGTTGGAAGCAGTCCCCAGGGTTTTGAAGGTAATCTGGAAGCTTATCGAGCTGTCTGGTTCGATGTCTCTGTCGCGGTAGAACGACTGGTAGAGCCCGACCGAAAAATCGAAACATTCGTCTTCGTAGCCGATGCCCACGCGGTTTGCCACCGTGCGATCGTTCTCGAGGTCCCGCCTTGTCTGGCCGAAGAGCCGCCAGTACTCGTCCAGCTTCAGCACCGAGCCGAGGTAGATTTCCTCGCGCGGCTGGAATGAGACGGACTGGTCGGCCGCGAAATAGGCATAGCCGATATCGCCGCTCAAGGGCCCGACACGGCCGAGCACGTTGATTTCGTTGCGCCGGATCTTGTACCGCTCGTCGTCCAGCCGGAACCTGTAGACCAGCAACAGGTCGTCGGAAGGCGCCAGCATGACGCGGCCGACATAATCGGACGTCTCGTCCTGAAGGCCGGTCCCGCTGGCGAGGCTGTCATTGTCCTCGAGACGGAAACTCTGGCCGAACAGTGCGCTCGCCTGGCCGCCCTCGGGCATATAGATCGAATACCGCACGCCGACATTCGCCCGCGCCCCGGTTTCCCAGCGGTCGAGACCGGCGAACCTGTCTTCCGAAAACAGGTTCGTGTCGTCGAACTCGAAGCTCAGCGAGTCTTCGTTCGGTATTTCCTCGGTGTTGCCCACATTGGGCGAATAGATGAGCTGCGCGATCGGCTCCAGCACCTGCCGGAGCCCGCTGTCGGAGCGGACCAGCGGATAGCTCCATTCGGTGCCGATGGTCGGCAGGGCGCGCGCGATGGTCGTGCTGTCGAAAGTGGCGCCGGGCACGGCCGAATTCGAAACGTCGTCGACCGAGTAGACGTCGCCGCGAAGACTGCCGAACAGCCGGTAGACGAAGCCGTTCGACGATGTTTCGCGCCGGTCCCACCGGACCGTACTGGACACGCGCCGCGATTTCGCGCCCTGGCGGCGCTCCAGCACCATGCCGTTGGCGGAGAAGCTGACGCGGCCGCCGCCGATCTGCTCGGGATAGGAATAGTCGTACTGCAGCAGCGGCGCGACCCACGGCGTCGTCGCCGAGTCGTCGGTCGAAAGCAGGCCGCGGAAATAATAGGCGTCGGCGGTGAAGCTGTTCCGGCCGTCGACATAGGTCGCGTTCAGGTTGCTTATGAGATCGGTGGCCGACGACAGTCCGTATCTGCGCAGATACGTATCGTCGGAGGCGAGTTCCGAACGGAACCCCCAGCGCCAGTTTTCGTCGACGGCGAAAGTGCCGGTGCCGAAGAGGCTTCCGCGAAAATCATTGTCGCTCGGCGTTCCCGTCTGCTGCGTCCTCGGCCATGTGCCGGTGCCGAACATGGCGAACTGGCCGCTCTCGAAGCGTTGCCGGTATTCGCCCTGGTAGACGGTCCCTTCCTTTGTCGTGAAGCGCGGAATGATCGTCGTGTCCTTGTCGGGGGAGATCGCCCAGTAATAGGGAATTTCCACCTGCTGCCCGAGGTCCGACGAACTGGCGAAGCTCGGGGGCAGAAAGCCGGACTGCCGTTTCACGGTCGGATCGGGCTGCGAGAAATAGGGAATATAAAGAACCGGCACCCCGAAGAACTCCATATAGGCGTCCTCGTAGATGATCCTCTGTTCCTGCTTGTTGTGAATGACGCGGAAAGCCTTGATCTGCCAAAGCGGCGTCGTCTGCCCCTTCTTCTCGCAGATGTCGCACGGGCTGTAGACGCCCCGGTGAAGGGTCGTCATGTTGCCGCCGCTGCGCACCACGTCGTGGCCCGCGAGCCGTGAATTGTCGCTCAGAAGCACCCGCAGCGTCTGTATCACCCCGTCGCGCATTTCATTGCGCAGCACGAGATGATCGGCGAAGGCGACATCGCCCTGCGGATCGAGCAGCGACACGTTGCCGTCCGCCGTGACGACGCCGGTGGTCTCGTTATAGGTGACGCGGTCGGCAAGCAGGATCCGCTCGCCATAGGCAAGCTCGACATGGCCGGTCGCCGTCACGACCCGCGCCTCGCGGTCATAGGCGAGCTCGTCCGCCTGCATGAGAACTTCGCCCGATTCCGGGAAGGCCTGCTTGGCCTGCCCGCGTTCGGTCGGCATCTCCGGCTGGGCCCGCGCCGGCTCCGCCACAAGCGTTGCCACGGCGAAAGCCGCCGCCAACCACAGGATGCCGCGCCGGCCGCCCAAACCCATCCAGAGCCCCTCAGTCACGTGTACGTCTCGCCCCCCGGCCGCTTCCAGAATCGCCCCGCTTGCGGGCGCCGCCTCCTGATTTCTAACCGTCTTCGAGGTGAAAGAGAACAGCAAGCCCCAAAAGCGTCACCACGACCGGGGGAGCCCAGGCCGCGAGTGCGGCGGGCAGGATGCCCGACAACCCGAGGGCGATCGCCAGATTGCCGAGGAAATAGACCAAAAAGCCCGAAAATATGCCGCCGAGGACCATCTGAAGCAGCCCGCCCATCCGTGTAACCCGCATGGAGAAGGCCGCCGCAACCAGCACCATCGTGCACAGCAGCGCCGGTGTGGCGAGGAGCTGGTGGAAATAAATCTGGTATCGCCGGGCCGAAAAACCCGCCGCCTCCGCCGTTTCGATGAAATGCGGCAGTTCCCAGAACGAAATGGTCTCTTCCCGCGCGAAGCTTTCCTCGATCTGCTTTTGGGTGAGGGAAGTTTCCTGCCGGAACGAATCGTACTGGCGAGGCTGGTCGTTCCCCATCAGGACCCAGACGTCCTGGAGGTCCCAGTATCCCGGCCTCAGCGCGGCCACCTGCGCATCTATGCGGCCGAGAAAACGATCCCCGTGGTCGTAGAGGAAAATGGTCACTTCCTGGAGCTCGAAGCCGTTGTCCATGCGCTGGGCATGGACGACCGACTGCCCGGCCGGGTCGGCCTGGCGGAGCCACAACCCGTTGGCGGACACGGCAACGAAGCTCGCCCGTTGCTGGAGATACTTGGATTCGAGCTGTCCGAACCGCGTCGTCAGCGTTGCCGAAACCGGATTGTAGACCGTCACCACGAACGAGCCGATCACGAAGGCGACCACAAGCGCCGGGGCGATGAACTGCCACACCGACACGCCGGCTGCGCGCGCGACCACCAGTTCGTTGTTCCGGCTGAGCCGGAGGAACGCCGCCATGCCGCCGAAGAGCACGGCAAAGGGCAGCGTCTGGCCGCCGATCCGCGGCAGCTCCATCAGCGACATCGACACCAGAAGGCCGAACGTCACGCCGGGCTTGTCCGTCCCGCGCCGCAGCAGTTCCACCAGCTCGATCATGAAGATAAGCGCGAGAAAAATGCCGAAGGTAATCAGCACCACCGTCAGGAACTGGCGTCCGAGATAGCGGGAAAGCGTCCATGAAAAATTCATGACGGCGACCTGCCTCTCTTCCTGCCGCTGGCTGGAATGGCATATCGCCACAGCCTTCGCCACCAGACGTCGAACGGCACGCCGGCGATGACGGCAAGACAGAAGGCGCAGACCGTGATGGGCAGCAGATACATGAGCGGCGCGAGCTGGAGGTTGTGCCCGGCCGCGTCGGCGAGCGCGAAACCGCCGATCCTCACCGTAAGCGCGATCCCGGCCGCCAGTGCCATGCGCGATGCGTAGCCGCGGCGATTGAACGGTGCGGGCAGCAGGGCGGCCAGCGCGATCAGCGTGAGCATCGTCGGATAGAAGCCCTCGACCAGACGCTCATGCGCGTCGGCGCGCAGTTTCACGCGGTTCTGCTGGCCATATCCGTCGTCGGCGGCAGGCGAGATGAGCTCGTTGAAATAACGCTCGCGCCCTTCATATGTGAAGGTCGGACGATCCTCCATGTACTGCGAAAGATCGTAGGTATATTTGTCGAAATAGAGCAACGTCGCCGCACCCATCTCCTTGGCGCTCTTGCGCGAGACGCGCTGAATGTTGCCGTTGAACATCACGAGCAGCGGCCCGTTCGGACCCCGCACCAGGCTGCCGGTCTCTGCCATGTAGGTAACGGGCTCCAGGCGGTTCCGGCTGTCATGCACGAGAACGCCGTGTGCCGTGCCGTCTGCGTCGCGCTCGCGGACGAAGACGGTGAGCCCGTTTGCGGGATTGGAAAACGCGCCTTCGCGGATCATCGCCGTCGCCACGTCGCTGCGGATCTCGTAGAGGCGGACCTTGAGTTCCCGCATGCCTGCTGGCGCGACATAGATGCTGAAGGAGAGGATCACGATGGATGTGCCCACGGCAATCGCAAGCAGCGGCAGGGCGACCACCCATCTGCTGACGCCGGCCGCGAACATCACGACGATCTCGCTGTCGCTGATGAGTTTGTGCAGCATGTAGAGAACTGCGCAAAAGAGCGAGATCGGCAGGACGATGATGAGCGTGCTCGGCAGCGCGAGTGCCGTCAGCTCGAAAAACGTCGGCAGTGTCTGTCCCTGTGTGATGAGCACATCGAGCATGCGCAACGCCTGCGTCAGCCAGATGATGCCGGTCAGCACGATGCTCGCTACGATGAACGGACCGATGGCCTGCAGGAACAGGTATCGTGACAGGCTTTTCAGCATGAAGCCGGGCTCCTGAACGCAGGTCTTCGATCGTGCCGCATGCCGGGCATTCCCTTTGCGGCCGGTTTACTCGCCGCTTCCTTGCCGCAGCCGTCAGGGATGGCTTTCCCTCCGCTCCGATTCAGTTAGGATACGCGCCGGATTGCCGGACGGCGTTGAGGGAAATGGTTATCCCATTTCGCCACCTGGGGAAAGGCACGATGGCGCCGTGAGCCGCCACCGGTCCGCCGAATCGCGCTTATATCGGCCTGAATTGATGTGCCGGACAGGATCAGGAAAGGTCCCGCTATGAATATTACGTTTGCCGATATCTCGCTTGCCAAACCGGGTGCCCTTGCCGTCCTCGTCACCGAGGGAGCCGCGCTGCGAGGCGTCGCGGCCGACCTCGACGGAAAGCTGGGCGGCGCCCTGAAGCGGGCCATGAAGGCGGCGGGATTTACCGGCAAGTCGGGCACCGTGCTCGAAGTCGTCGGCCCGCAGGGTGTCGGCGCAAGCCGCGTCCTGCTCGCGGGATTGGGCAAGTCGGCGGACCTGTCGGCGGCGAACCTCGAAAAGGCCGGCGGCGAGCTTGCCGGCCGTCTTGAAAAGACGAAGGAAACGGCGCTCTCGGTTGTTCTCGATGGAATTTCGGCGCCGAAGCTCCCGGCCGGCGAGGCGGCGGCGCGCGTCGCTCTCGGCGCGAAGCTCCGCTCCTATCGCTTCGACAAATACAAGACGAAGAAGAAGGAAGGCGATGACAAGACGGGCCTGAAGTCGCTCACCGTCATGACCCGCGCGGCAGCTACCGCGCGCAAGGACTATGCGCCGCTGTCGAAGGTCGCGGAAGGCATGTTCGTCACGCGCGACCTCGTCAACGAACCGGCCAACATTCTTTTCCCCGGCGAGTTCGCGAAACGGGCTCGCACGCTCACCAGGCTCGGCGTCAAGGTTGAAGTGCTTGGCGAAGCGCAGATGAAGAAGCTCGGCATGGGCTCGCTGCTCGGCGTGGGCTACGGCAGCCAGCACGAGAGCCAGCTCGTCGTGATGCGCTGGACCGGCGGCAAGCCGGGCGAGAAGCCGGTTGCCTTCGTCGGCAAGGGCGTTTGCTTCGACACGGGCGGCATCTCGCTGAAACCCGCCGCCGGCATGGAAGACATGAAGGGCGACATGGGCGGCGCCGCTTGCGTAACCGGGCTCATGCACGCGCTCGCGGCACGCAAGGCGAAGGTCAACGTCGTCGGCGTCATCGGCCTCGTCGAGAACATGCCGGACGGCAAGGCGCAGCGTCCGGGCGACATCGTGACATCCATGTCCGGCCAGACCATCGAAGTCATCAACACCGACGCCGAAGGCCGCCTCGTGCTCGCCGATGCGCTCTGGTACACGCAGAACCGCTTCAAGCCGAAATTCATGGTCGACCTCGCGACGCTCACGGGTGCGATCATGGTCGCGCTCGGCAAGGAATATGCGGGCCTCTTCTCCAATAACGACACGCTGTCGAAGCAGCTCTACGAAGCCGGCGAGGCCGAAGGCGAAAAGGTCTGGCGCCTGCCGATGGGTCCCGCCTACGACAAGATGATCGACTCGCGCTTTGCCGACATGAAAAACGTCGGTGGCCGCGACGGCGGTTCGATCACGGCGGCGCAGTTCCTTCAGCGCTTCGTCAACAAGGTCACCTGGGCGCATCTCGACATTGCGGGTACCGCAATGGCGTCGCCGCAGACGGCGACCAACCAGAGCTGGGGCTCGGGCTGGGGCGTGCGTCTGCTCAACAGGCTGGTCGCGGACAATTACGAAGCCTGAGGGAAAGCATCGTGACGGAGGTTCTGTTCTACCATCTGCAGAACGCGCCTCTGGAACAGGTGCTGCCGCAATTGCTCGAACGGTCGCTGGAGCGCGGCTGGCGCGCCATCGTGAGAGCGGGCGGGCCGGAGCGCCTCGACGCGCTCAACAATGTCCTCTGGACCTATAGCGACGACAGCTTCCTGCCGCACGGCACGAAGGATGACGGGCCTGCGGCGCTGGAGCCCGTCTTTCTGACCGTGGATGATGAAAACCCGAACAACGCCTATGTCCTCTTCCTGGTCGATGGCGCTGCGCCCGGCAATATCGGCCCCTATGAACGCTGTGTGCTGATGTTCGACGGCCGTGACGAAGCGGCGCTCGCCGCCGCGCGGGAACACTGGAAAACGCTGAAAGCGGAGGGGCACGACGCGACCTATTGGCAGCAGGACGAGCGGGGAAAATGGGAGAAGAAAGCATAGATCGTCCAGAGCGGGGCATGATCGAAGAAACTTACAACCACCTCATATCCCTCGAAGGGCTTGGAAACCTTTCCCTTCACGATATTCATGTCGAACCACTGCAGACGCTCGCGCACTCAGAGGTCTACCGCGTTCGATTGGATTCGCTGTCCACGAGTGTGATCCTCAAAAAGTCGGGCGCGGCAGATGTCGCTGGACTGGCTAAGAGGGAACGACAATTCTACCGTCACATCGCGCCACTCTTGCCAAGCTGGCTCGTTCCTGAGTGCTTGCTGATAGTTGAAGGGGATCAGACCGGCAGGTTATTCATCAAGGACTTGTCCGGGTCACATCGCTCAGCCTGCAGCCCTGCGCCGACCCGCATGGAGTGTCGGTGTTTTGTGGAAGCGCTGGCGACTTTGCATGGACTAACAGGGCGTCATTCAACAATCCAGAGTGAATGGATAAAGGTCGCGGCTGATCTTCCGGCTGGCACGATCCAACAGAGGCTGAGTTTCTTTCAATTGGTGCTGGGCTCATTCATCGCCATGATTCATGAACGAGTAGATCGCGCGGTTGAGAGCTTTCTGACCGACTTGAGCGACCTCGAACATCGGATCAAGCGGATGGGAGCTCAAGCCGATGTGATCGTTCACGGGGACGCGCACTTTGGAAACGCGCTCTTTTCTCCTGAACAGCGCGCGTGTCTCATTGACTGGGGTATGCCAATGATCGGATTTGGAGAGATCGATCTGGCGCACGCACTTGCGTTGAATCTTCCACCAAACCTGCGCAGGGAGTGGGAGCAAGAGATGATAGGCGTCTATCTCAGTCAAATGGCGGCTTGTGGTTCACCTGTAGAGGAGGCTGCTTTCTATGATCGCTATCGGCTGGGGGTCCTGTACAGTTTCATTAGTCCTGTCATCTGGTGGTGTTCCGGGGTGCCAGAGCCACAGTGGTGGTCTGCGCTGACGAATTCTCTCGATGCGGCACGTGACCTTGGTCTGCTGAAATAGGGGCCATCTTGGCCGGTATAGAAGGCCGGTGGGAAAAGCCGGTGAGAAAAGAAGGCGTGAGGCTCTGCAAAAAAGCATAGTCCGCATACGCAGTTCATGGATTGATCCGTGTCCGGGGCCGGATCATGATGGGCCGCACAGGTAGGGGGGAAGTCATGCCGGTCTGGCTCAAGAGAAGTCTCATCGCATTGGGAGTGCTGGTCGCCGTCGGCGGCGCGGCCTATTACTGGCTTGTGGTCGAAAGCCGGATGCCGTCCGACGCCGCTTACGCGCTGGATATCGGCGAGGTCCGCCGCATGGTGGCCGCCGTGCCGGGCGACAAACCTGTTTCGGTCGAAGTCGAAAAGGTCGCGGCGTTCAGTTTTCCGGCAACGGCCATTGTGGCGGGCGACGGATGGTCTCAGCGCGAGCTGCCCGTATTCTCCTACCGCCTCGTCACGCCGGAGAGCAGCGTCATCATCGACACCGCGCTCAATGCCGAACTCGGCGGCGACAATCTTGTCGCCTTCGACGCGGATGCCTATGCGCGCATGGAACAGGCGATGCAGACAGCATCGCTGATCCTCATCACCCACGAGCACATGGATCACATCGGCGGCCTCACCGTGCATGCCGATCTTCCGGCCGTGCTGCCCGCGACGAAGCTGACGCGCGAACAATTCGATCACCCGGAACGCAGCGTGCCCGCGAAGTTTCCGGACGGCGCCCTGCAAGGGTATGAGCCGCTGGACTACGACAAATATAAAGTGGTCGCGCCGGGCATCGTGCTCATCAAGGCGCCGGGTCACTCGCCGGGCAGCCAGATGATCTATGTTCAGCGCGCGGACGGTTCGGAGATGCTTTTCATCGGCGACGTCGCCTGGCACTATCGCAATATCGCGACGCAACGCGAACGCGCGCGCCTTGTGACCCAGTTCTTTCTGAAGGAAGACCGAACCGCCGTCTTCGGGCAGCTCGCCGCGTTGAAGGCGCTGAACGACGCCGAGCCGGAGATTGCCATCGTACCCGGGCATGACGGCGAAATCGTCGGCGAATTGATCGAATCCGGGGTCCTGGCGGAAGGCTTCACGAGTGCCGCCGGAGGGGAGTGAAGGGGCTCTGTCCCGAAACCGGGGATTACTTTTTTTTGGACTCCGTTTCGGGCATTTTCAGGTGCCTCCCAGAGACCTGTTCCGCGTAGCTGAATCCGGTAAAAATCACTCGATGACATTTTTGTGACAGTTGAGTGACAGGCGGCCTTTCTGGGGTGCCAGGCTAGTCCGCCATGGCCTCCTCATAGGCCGAACTCGCCTCCAGCCAGGCCTCCTCCGCCCGCGCCAGCGCCTTCAGCGCATCGGCTCGTTCCTTCGCCGTCGCGGCCGTAGCGGCGGGGTCGCCGGCAACTTTCGGATCGCCCAATTTCGCTGTCAGCGTCTCGATGAGCTTCTGGATGCGCGCGACCTCATGCTCCGCCGCCTGAGCTTTTTTCTTCAACGGTGCCATCTGCTCGCGCTTCTGCGCGGCCAGGCGTCGTGCTTCCTTCTTGTCGTTCGACGGACGGGGAGGCGGAGGTGCCGCATCCGCATCGGCATCGTCCTCTGCGACCAGCGGCTTGATGCGCCGCGCGGGATCGAGCAGCCATTTCCGGTAGTCGTTGAGGTCGCCGTCGTAAGGCGCAACGGTGCCGTCCGCGACGAGCCAGAGCCGATCCGCGCAGGTTTCGACAAGATGCCGGTCATGCGAAATCAGAATGAAGGCGCCGTCATAATCGTTGATCGCCATGACCAGCGCCTCGCGGCTGTCGACATCGAGATGGTTCGTCGGCTCGTCGAGGATGATCATGTGCGGCTTGTGGAAGGTCGCGATGGCAAACAGGAGACGCGCCTTCTCGCCACCCGAAAGTTTCTCCACTTTCGTGTCCGCCTTGTCCGCGCCGAACCCGTAGGAGCCTGCAATGGCGCGCACTTGTGCCTGCGTTGCATCGGGTTTCAGCTCGCGGAAATGCTCGTAAGGCGTATCGCCCATGTTGAGTTCGTCGAGCTGGTGCTGCGCGAAATAGGCGATGCGGAGCTTCTTGGAATCGTATTTGTGTCCGCCCGTCACCTGCAAACGGTCGCAAAGCAGCTTTGCGAATGTCGACTTGCCGTTGCCGTTCGCACCGAGAAGCGCGATGCGGTCGTCCTGGTCGATGCGGAGATCGAGGTCTTTCAGCACCGGCTTGCCGGGCTCGTAGCCGACGCTTGCATGTTCCAGCCGGATGATCGGCGAGGCGAGCGGCTTGTCGGGCGCCGGAAAGCGGAACGGCAGCACGCGCTCGTTGAGGATGTCGGCGATGGGCTCCATCTTCGCGAGCGCCTTCATGCGGCTCTGCGCCTGGCGCGCTTTCGAGGCCTTCGCCTTGAAGCGCTCGATGAAGCTCTCCATGTGGCGGCGCTGGTCTTCCTGCTTCTTCTTCATCGAAAGCTGGAGCATCAGCTTCTCGCGCCGCGTCCGGTCGAAGCGGTCGTAATTGCCGCTATAGACGGTGAGCTTCTTGTGTTCGAGATGCAGGATGTTCTGCGCGACATTGTTCAGGAGGTCGCGGTCATGGCTGACGATGAGGACGGTATAGGGATAGGACCGCAGATAATCCTCAAGCCAGATCGTGCCTTCCAGATCGAGATAGTTGGTCGGCTCGTCGAGCAGCAGCAGATCGGGCTCGGAAAAGAGCACCGCCGCCAGTGCCACACGCATCCGCCAGCCACCCGAAAAATCCGAGCAAGGCCGCGCTTGCGCCGCCTCGTCGAAGCCGAGACCGGAAAGAATGGTGGCCGCGCGGGCAGGAGCCGCATGGGCGCCCATATCGGCAAGCCGTGTATGGATCTCCGCGATCCGGAGCGGATCGCTCGCCGTTTCCGCTTCGGCGAGCAACGACGACCGCTCCACATCGGCGGCGAGCACCGTGTCGAGAAGCGAGGTCGGACCCGCCAGCACCTCCTGCCGGACCATGCCGATACGCCAGCTTTTCGGAAAGCTGATGCCGCCGGTCTCCGGCGTATATTCGCCTGTAATGAGCTTCAGCAGCGTCGATTTGCCGGTACCGTTTCGGCCGACAAAGCCCGTCCGTTGCCCGGGGGGCACGGCGGCGGTGACATGGTCGAGGAGCAGGCGCCCCTCCATTCGGAAGGTCAGATCGTTGATATGCAGCATGATGGCCGGGCTTTTAGCACCCCCTGTTGCCCGCGTCACCAACCCCCGCTATAAACCGCGCCAATTCCCTGACCCTTCAGATACAGGAAGCCCCGCATGGCTCTCGAACGCACCTTCTCGATCATCAAGCCGGACGCGACCCGGCGGAACCTCACCGGCAAGATCATCGACCGCTTCGAAAGCGCGGGCCTGCGTGTGATCGCCTCCAAGCGCATCCACATGACGAAAGCGCAGGCGGAAGGCTTCTATGCCGTCCACAAGGAACGCCCCTTCTTCAACGATCTCGTCTCTTTCATGATCTCCGGCCCGGTCGTGGTCCAGGTGCTGGAAGGCGAGAACGCCATCGCGAAGAACCGCGAAGTGATGGGCGCGACGAACCCCGCCAACGCCGCCGAGGGCACCATCCGCAAGGACTTCGCTGAATCGATCGAGGCGAACTCGGTCCACGGTTCCGACGCCCCGGAAACGGCCGCCGAAGAGATCAAATATTTCTTCAAGGACGAAGAAATCGTCGGCTGATTTTCTCTGACACGGAATTCGGAAAAGCCCCGCCGATCGAGCGGGGCTTTTTCATTGTGGCCTATACGCCGGGCACGAACAGCGGTCCCGTCCCCGTCCCGCCTTCATAGTCGATCACGACATGTTCGCCGACGACGCGCGCGCGTCCGTCGACGATGAGGCGCAGCGCGAGGGGATAGAGCTTGTGTTCGGCTTCGAGCACGCGGGCGGCGAGCGTGTCCACGGTGTCGCCCGGCAGGACCGGCACGGCGGCCTGCGCGACGATGGGGCCTTCGTCCATTTCGGCGCGCACGAAATGGACCGTGCAGCCGGTAATCTTCACGCCTGCATCGAGCGCGCGCTGATGGACATGCATTCCCTTGAAGGCGGGAAGAAGCGACGGGTGGATGTTGAGCTGCCGGTCGCGCCACTTCTCGACGAATTCGTCGGTGAGAATGCGCATGAAGCCCGCATTGCAGATGAGCTCGACGCCCGCCTGGCGGAGCGCCCGGTCGAGATCGGCATCGAAGGTCATGCGCGTCGCATATTCCTTGTGATCGATGACCAGTGTCGGAATGCCCGCCGCCTCGGCGATGGCGAGGCCGGCGGCGCCCGGACGGTTCGAAATGACGAGGGCGATACGGCCGCGAAAGCCCGGCGTCTCGCAGGTGTCGATCAGGGCCTTGAGGTTGGACCCCCGGCCCGAAATGAGGACGCCGATCCTCACTTCCCGCTTCCCAATGCGCCTCTGATGGCGACGCGGGGGCCACCGGTAGCTTCGACGAGGCGGCCGATGCGGCAGACGGTTTCTCCGGCCTCTGCGAGTGCGTCGGAGACTTCGAGCGCCTGATCTTCACGGACCACCACGACCATGCCGATGCCGCAATTGAAAGTGCGGCCCATCTCGGTGTCGTCGATGCCGCCGAGTTCCATCAGCCAACGGAAGACGGGTGGCATGGTCCATGAAGCGCCGTCGATCTCGACATCGATACCTTCCGGCAGGACGCGGGGAATGTTCTCGACGAAGCCGCCGCCGGTGATATGCGCCATCGCCTTCACAGCTTCCGTTTCGCGGATCGCCTTTAGCATCGCCTTCACATAGATGCGGGTCGGCGCGAGCAGGACTTCGCCGATGCTGGCGCCGTCGCCGCCGGGGAAGGGCGCGGAGTAGGAGATGCGATTGTCCTCGACGATGCGGCGAACGAGCGAAAAGCCGTTGGAATGGAAACCGGAAGAAGCGAGGCCGAGCAGCACGTCGCCCGGCGCGACGTCGCCGCGCGGCAATATCTTCGTGCGTTCGACGGCGCCGACCGCGAAGCCCGCGAGGTCGTAGTCGCCCTTGGCATACATGCCGGGCATTTCGGCCGTCTCGCCGCCGATGAGCGCGCAGCCCGCCTGCCGGCAGCCTTCGGCGATCCCCGCGACGACGTCGCGCGCTACATCCACATGAAGCTTGCCGGTCGCGTAGTAGTCGAGGAAGAAAAGGGGCTCGGCACCCTGCACCACGAGGTCGTTCACCGACATCGCGACGAGATCGATGCCGACCGTGTCGTGACGATCCGCGTCGATGGCGACCTTGAGCTTGGTGCCGACGCCGTCATTGGCGGCGACCAGCACCGGATCCTTGAAGCCGCAGGCCGCCAGATCGAACAGCCCGCCGAAGCCGCCCAGCGCCGCATCCGAACCCGGACGGCGCGTGGAGGCGGCCAGCGGCCCGATCATCCGCACGAGTTCGTTTCCAGCGTCGATGTCGACACCCGCCTGCGCGTAGGTATAGCGGTTCTGACGGTCCTTTGGGGGGGTGGGGGCCATGTCGCTCTCTGGGGACTCAAACGGGCTGCGGAGGGCACAAATCACCCGAATTTGTCTCCGGGTGCAAGAGAAAGCCTAAAATCCCCCGAGGTCCGCCTTCGCGGGCCCGCCGCGATGTTATAGTGTGCCTCGCGGCGATTTGCCGTATCGCCGATTATCGAGACGGATCAAGGGCCTATCCATGAACCTTGCCTTCAGGCTTCTGTGTGCGCCGGCACTCCTGCTCGCGTTTGCCACGACCTTCGCCCTGCCGGCCGCTGCTGCCGATGTTTTTACCGTGCGCGGCATCCATGTCGACCAGACCGCCGAAAGCGCGACCGCCGCCCGCACCGCCGCGCAGGCCGAGGGCCAGCGGCTCGCGTTGACGGAGATGATGAAGAAGCTGACGCTGCCGGAAGACTGGGCGTCGCTGCCCGCCGCCGACGATGCGACAGCCCAGCGCGCGGTTCGCGGCTTCCAGGTCGCAAGCGAGAAGACCAGCTCGACCCGCTACATTGCCGAAATGATCGTGAGCTTCCAGCCCGAAGCCGTGCGCCGGCTGTTGCGCGACGCGGGCATTCCCTTCGGCGAGACGCAGGCGCGGCCGGCGGTGCTGCTGGCGGTGCTGAACCGCGATGGCCGCAAGCTGCTGTGGGATGACGTGAACCCGTGGCGCGACGCTTGGGCCGCGCTCGAACCCGCCGATGAACTGGCGCCGCTCATCCTGCCGCTCGGTGACATCATGGAGATCAATACCGTCTCCGCCGAACAGGCGTCGGCGGACGACGAGGCGGCGCTCGAGGCGCTTGCCGCCAATTACGGCACCGGCGAAGTGGTCGTTGCGGAAGCGACGTTCAACGGTGATACGCTCTCCGTTACCGTGAAGCGCATCGGCGGCACTTCCGCCGAGCCCCTGAGTGGCACCTATGGCAAGAACGGCAGGGACGAGGCAGAAACGATGAAAGCCGCCGCCGCCGACATGCTGAACGCCCTCGCGGTGGCTTGGAAACGTCAGATCATCGTCCGCGACGGCAGGCTCTCTACGCTGACGGCGCAGGCGGGATTCGCGAATCTCGGAGAATGGGAAACCATCCGCAAAGGCCTGACTTCGACACCGCTGGTGCAGGGAATGGAGGTGGCCGGCATTTCCTCACGCGGCGCCGAAATCCGTATCTCGCACAAGGGCACGACGGAAATGCTGGCGCTGTCTCTCGCACAGCAGAATGTGACGCTGAAGGACGCCGTTGCCGAAACCGGTGTGCCGGCCGATGGCTCGACGGCGGGACCGGCGCCGCGCTGGCGCCTCGGCGTCCGGCAATAAGATGACGAGAGGCCGGGGCATGAGCATACAGCGGCAAACGATTATCTGGGCGGTTGTCATCGCGACCTTCATCCTGCTGCTCTGGCTGCTGAAAGGCATTCTGCTGCCCTTCGTCGCGGGCATGGCGATCGCCTATTTTCTCGACCCGCTGGCCGACAGGCTGGAGAGTTACGGATTGTCGCGGCTGGCGGCGACGGCGACGATCACCGTCTTCTTCCTCCTCATCGCCGTCGTGCTGATGATCGTTCTGGTCCCGGTTCTCTACAACCAGTCGATCGCGCTTGTCGAAATTTTCCCCTCGCTGATGCAGCGGGGGCAGGAGTGGCTGCTGACGGTCGGCGACGGCGTCATCGGGCGCCTTCTCGGCGTCGAGGGGCAGGATGTCGAGCAGGCCATCAAGCAAAGCCTCGGCGGCTCGCTTGACTGGCTGGTGAACCTCCTGACCTCGGTAGGCTCGCAAGGCTTGCAGATCGTCGGTTTGATTTCGCTGATCGTCGTGACGCCGGTGGTGGCCTTCTACCTTCTGCTCGACTGGGATCGGATGGTGGAGCGCGTGGATACGCTGCTGCCGCGCGACCATGCCGAAACGATCCGCCGCCTCTCGCGCGAAATCAACGAGGTGCTGGCGGGCTTCATTCGGGGCCAGGTGATCGTCTGCCTCGTGCTGGGCACGATCTATGCCGTGGGACTGACGCTGGTCGGCCTGAAATTCGGGCTCATTGTCGGCATCGTCGCCGGCATCATCAGCTTCATTCCCTATCTCGGCACGATTCTCGGTTTCATCGTCGGCATTGCACTGGCGCTCTTCCAGTTTGGCACCGATTTCGTGCAGGTCGGCTTGGTGATCGGCGTCTTCGCCATCGGCCAGTTCATCGAGGGCAATTTCCTCTCGCCCAAGCTCGTCGGCGACAGGGTGAAGCTCCATCCCGTATGGGTGATGTTCGCGATCTTCGCCTTTGCGGCGCTCTTCGGATTTGTCGGCGCGCTGCTCGCGCTGCCGGTCGCGGCGGCACTTGGTGTGCTGGCGCGGTTTGCTACCGGCCAGTACCGCAAGAGCCAGCTTTATCTCGGCTCCTCGCCCGGCAACATTATTCCGCCGCGCGATACCGACAGCTAGAGAAATGCCGCGCCAGCTCGCTTTCGAACTCGGACACCGTCCGGCTTTCGGCCGTGAGGACTTCCTTGTCGCGCCGCCGAACGAAGCGGCGGTGGCGCTGATCGACGCCTGGCCCGACTGGCCGGACCGCGTGGTCGCATTGTCGGGGCCGGAGGGAAGCGGCAAGACGCATCTCGCCGAAGTCTGGCGCAAGGCGGCCGGCGCTGTGTCGCTGGCGCCCGAAGCGCTGGCGCGGGCGGATGTTCCGGCGCTGGTGGCGGCGCGAGCGATCATCCTCGAAGACCTCGCAGCGCCGGACGGGGAGGCCGAGCGCGCGCTTTTCCATCTCGTCAATCTGGTGCGGGAGGAGAAAGCCTTCCTCCTCATCACCGCGCGCGTGCCGCTCGCCCGGCTGCCGCTGACGCTGCCAGACCTTGCCTCGCGGCTGCGCGCGGTGCCTCAGGCGGAACTGGGGCCGCCCGACGACGCGCTGCTGGCGGGGATCCTCGTGAAGCTGTTCGATGACCGCCAGCTTCGTGTAGCGCCCGCCGTGATCGCGTGGCTTGCGGCGCGTATCGAGCGGTCGGTGAAGGCCGCGCGCGACGCCGTGGCCGAACTCGACCGCGCCTCGCTGTCGGGCAAGCGCCCCATCACCGTGCCCCTTGCCGCCGAAATCCTCGGCGCGCAGGGCGAGATGACGTTCTGACGGCGCAGGACGACTCTTGGGAAGGAGCGCCCCGTGGCAAAATCGGCGTCGCATCGTCCCGAGACGGGCACGCCAGTCATGACTCGGTCACATGTTTGACGTAAACTTGAGCGATAGCAGAGGCTTATTCCGTTTCTTGCAGAAGTGATCTCATGACCACCGCCCCGAAAAGCCAGGCCGCCGAACCCGTCGCCGCTGAGGCCGCGCAGGAACCTTTGTCGCTGCCGGCGGGCGGACCGCTGATCGGCGCGAACAGTCCCGACCGCTTCATCAACCGCGAGGCATCGTGGCTTGCCTTCAACCGGCGCGTGCTGGAAGAGGCGCAGAACACCAATCACCCGCTCCTTGAGCGGCTCCGGTTCCTGTCGATCTCGGCATCGAACCTCGACGAATTCTACATGGTCCGCGTCGCCGGTCTTCGGGGACAGGTAAGCGCGGGCGTGACGACGCTGAGCCAGGACGGATGTACTCCGGCTCAGCAACTCGATCTCGTGAACGAGATGGCGAACGAACTGATGGGCGAGCAGCAACGCCAGTGGGTGGCGCTGTGCGTTGAAATGCGCGAGGCCGGCATCTTCGTGCTGGAACCGGACGAGGTCACGAAGGACGAGTTCGCCTGGCTGGAGACGCGCTTTCTGGAACAGGTCTTTCCGGTGCTGACGCCGCTCGCGATCGACCCGGCGCATCCCTTCCCGTTCATTCCCAATCTCGGTTTTGCACTGGCCCTGCAGTTGCGCCGCGTTTCGGACGGCAAGCTGATGGACGCGCTGCTGCCCGTTCCGACGCAGGTCGAGCGCTTCATCCGGCTGCCGGCGAGCGACAAGGAAGCGGGCATCCGCTTCATCAGCCTGGAAAACATGATCGGACTGTTCCTCGACCGCCTCTTCCCCGGCTACAAGGTGATCGGGCAGGGCGCTTTCCGGCTGCTGCGCGACAGCGATATCGAAATCGAGGAAGAAGCCGAAGACCTTGTGCGCTTTTTCGAGAGCGCGCTGAAGCGCCGCCGCCGCGGCAGCGTCATCCGGCTGAAGATCGAGGCGCGCACGCCGGATTCGCTGCGCCAGTTTGTCGTGCATGAGCTGGGCGTGACGGAGCGCGAACTCGTTTCGGTGCAGGGCCTGCTCGGTCTCGCGCAGACGAGCCAGCTCATCGTCGACGACCGGCCGGACCTGAAATTCACGCCCTACAACGCGCGCTTCCCCGAACGCATCCGCGACCATGGCGGCGACTGCTTCGCGGCGATCCGCTCCAAGGACATCATCGTCCATCATCCTTACGAGTCGTTCGACGTGGTGGTGCAGTTCATCCGCCAGGCGGCAGCGGATCCGGATGTGGTGGCGATCAAGCAGACGCTTTACCGAACCTCGAAGGACAGCCCCATCGTGCAGGCGCTGATCGAGGCGGCGGAGGCCGGCAAGTCGGTGACGGCGCTGGTGGAGCTGAAGGCCCGTTTCGACGAGGCGGCCAACATCGTCTGGGCCCGAAACCTCGAACGGGCGGGCGTTCAGGTGGTGTTCGGTTTCATCGAACTGAAGACCCACGCGAAGATTTCGCTGGTCGTGCGGCGCGAAAACGGCGCGCTGCGCTCCTATGTGCATTTCGGCACCGGCAATTATCATGCGGTGACGGCGAAAATCTACACCGACTGCTCGATGTTCACCTGCGACCCGCGCCTCGCGCACGACGCCTATCAGGTCTTCAACTACATTACCGGCTATGCCGAGCCGAAGGACCTCGAACTTCTTGCCGTGTCGCCGCTCAATATGCGTTCGCGCCTGCTGTCCGACATCGAGGCCGAGATCGCGCACGCAAAAGCGGGCCGGCCCGCGTCAATATGGGCAAAACTCAACTCGCTGGTCGACGCGCAGATCATCGACACGCTCTACAAGGCGAGCCAGGCCGGCGTTCACATCGAACTGGTCGTGCGCGGCATCTGCTGCCTGCGGCCGGGCGTGCCGGGGCTGTCTGAAAATATTCGTGTAAAGAGCATTATCGGACGCTTCCTCGAACATTCGCGAATCGTCTGCTTCGGCAATGGGCACGGACTGCCGAACGACCAGGCGAAGGTCTATATCGCGTCCGCCGACTGGATGCCCCGCAACCTCGACCGCCGCGTTGAGATACTGGTGCCTATCCTGAACCCGACGGTTCACGATCAGGTCCTCGATCAGATCATGGTTGCCAATCTGAAGGACAACCAGCAGAGTTACGAACTCCAGCCGGATGGGTCATATCGGCGAATCGCCGTGCGCGAAGGGGAAGAGCCTTTCAACGCGCACAAATATTTCATGAACAATGCGAGCCTTTCCGGGCGTGGTACCTCCCTCAAGAAAAACCTTCCACCCAAGTTCGACATCAAGTCTGCGTAAGGATAGCTTGCGGCAAACGGCGGAGGAGATGCTGTGAGCCGCGGAAAGCCGGGTAGCAGGTTCGGGATTGTCGATCTCGGCTCGAATTCCGTGCGCCTCGTCGTCTATGCGGGCGCCGAGCGGAACCCCGTCCTTGTCTTCAACGAAAAGGTGATGGCCGGTCTCGGCCGGACGCTCGCCTCGACCGGCCGGCTCGACCCGAAGGGCATCGACCGCGCGCTGGACGCGCTGCGCCGCTTCATGGCGCTGCGCGAACAGATCGGCGTGCCGCACCTCGTGGTCGCGGCGACGGCCGCGGTGCGCGATGCGGAAGATGGACCCGATTTCCTCGCCCGCGCCGAAAAGATATGCGGTTTCAACATTGAGCTTCTGTCGGGCGTGGACGAGGCGAGGCTTTCCGCGCAGGGCGTTCTCTCCGGCATACCGGAGGCGGAAGGCCTTGTCGGCGACCTGGGCGGCGGCAGCCTCGAACTGGTGCCCGTTTCGGGCGGCAAACCCGGCCCCGGTGCGACGCTCCCCCTCGGGCCCCTGCGCCTGATCGACCTCGCGCATGGCAGCCTCGCCGAAGCCGAAGCCGTGGTCGACCGGGCGCTTGGTGAGCAGGAATGGCTGAAGGAGTTCCAGGGCCGCCGCTTCTACGCCGTCGGCGGCGTCTGGCGAAACCTCGCGCGCATCCACATGGCACAGCGCAACTACCCGATCCACGTTCTCCATCAGTATGTGATCCCCGCCCGCGACGCCGCCGACATCTCGAAGGTGATCGAGAAGCTCGGCCCCAAAACGCTGGCCCAGATCCCCGATGTGTCGGAGCGCCGCGTCGAGGCGCTTCCGTTCGGCGCGCTTGTGCTCGACAAGCTCATCTCCGCCCTGAAGGCGAAGGAGGTCGTAATCTCCGCTTACGGCCTTCGTGAAGGCATTCTGTTCGACCGGCTCGACAAGAAGGAACAGGCGAAGGACCCGCTGATCGCCGGTTGCCGCGATCTCGCCGGGCGGCTCGCGCGCTTTCCGCAGCATGGCAACGAGTTCAACAAATGGACGGCGCCACTTTTCGCGGAGGATGTGCTTGGCGAGACGCCGGCGGAAGCGCGGCTGCGTCACGCGGCCTGCATTCTGGCGGACATCGGCTGGTATGTGCATCCCGACTATCGTGCGCATCACGCGATGACGCAGATATTGCTGGCGCCTTTTTCAGGTGTCGATCATGCCGGCCGCCTCTTCCTGGCGCGCGTCGGATATCACCGGCACGAGGGAAAAGGCGAGCCGGAACTGCTCGGCAATCTTTCCGGCATCATCACCGAGCGCGAACACGAACGCGCGCTGGTGCTGGGCCTCGCGCTCAGGCTTGCCTTCACGCTTTCCGGCGCGACGCTCGGCATGCTCCCCAAAACCCGCTTCGAGATCGGCAAGAATACCGTCACGCTTGTCGTGCCGAAAAAATATGAGGCACTGGTAGGCGAAATCGTCCTGAAGCGCCTCGCCGCGCTCGCCCGCGCGCTCGGCCGGAAAGGCGATATCCGGGTGGGGAGGTAGGATATTCCACCCGGTTCCGCTGGCCGGGAATATCCTTCTGTCCTATTATTTTCACGTGACGTGAGCCCATCGCCGGACGCTGAAGGCGCGGCAGGATTTGCGCGGCCTTCTCAACAGGAACCGTCGTCCGGCCAGCCGGAGGAGACGATCATGGGAATGTCGATCAAGCTCTTCACTTATCTGCGCGACAACGGCATCGATTACGAAGAGGTCAGGCATCCACGTGAGGTGACGACGAGCCGCATCGCCGAGCGGGTCCACGTGCCGGGCGACAGGCTCGCCAAGGCCGTCCTCGTCAAGGGCGACGGCGGCTACCGGATCGCGGTGATCCCGAGCACCTGCAAGCTCGATCTGGCGCGGCTGTCGCACATGCTGGACGAGCGCATCGGCCTTGCGACGGAAGCCGAGATCGAAAGCTGCTTCCGCGATTGCGACGCGGGCGCGCTGCCGCCGCTCGGCGAGCCCTATGGCATGAAGGTCTGCTACGACGATGCCGTTGCCACGCAGCCTGAAATCTATTTCGAGGCGGGCGACCACAAGACGCTGGTGCATATGAGCGGCGCGGATTTCGCGCGGCTGATGGGCGAAGCGGAGCACGGGGCCATCGCCCGGCATATGTAACGGGTGGAAGGCGGACCCTAGCGTTTCGTCTCGATCAGCACGATGCGTTTGCCCTTGACGCCGATGGCGAGTTCGCCGCGCTTGAGCTTCAGCGCTTCCTCGCCGAACAGTTCGCGGCGCCAGCCCTTGAGCGCCGCCACGTCGGCCTCCGCATGGGCGGCGATGAGTTCGAGGTCGGCGACATTGGCGACGAGCTTCTGCGCCACGTCATGCTCCTCGCATTTGATCTTGAGGAGAACCTTGAGGAGTTCGACCAGCGGCCCGATGCCCGGCGGCAGCGGTTCCGGCCCTTCGACGACGGGGATGTCCTCTTCCTTCATGGCGAGGCCGCGCTCGACGGCTTCCATCAGGCTTGCCGCCGAACGGCTGTTCGAGAAGCCCTTCGGCACGGCGCGAAGCCCGTCGAGATCGGAGATTGAGCGCGGAATCTGCGTCGCGATTTCCGCCAGCGCGTCGTCTTTCATCACGCGCGAGCGCGGCAAGTCGCGCTCCTGCGCCTGCCGTTCGCGCCACGCCGCCACCTCGACAAGCACCGCGAGGCCGCGCTGGCCGCGGAACCGCGCCTTGACGCGCTTCCAGGCATTCTCCGGCCGCATCGCATAGGTCTCGGGGTCCTGCAGCACTGCCATTTCCTCGGCCACCCAATGGGCGCGCTTCGTCTGCGTCAGCCGCTTCGCCAGCACCTCGTAGATGGTGCGGAGGTAGGTCACGTCCGCCATGGCGTATTGAAGCTGCTTTTCGGACAGGGGGCGCCGCGACCAGTCTGTGAAGCGCGACGACTTGTCGACGCTGCCGCCGGTGAGTTTCCGGACAAGCGTTTCGTAGCCGACGGAATCCCCGAAGCCGCAGACCATCGCCGCGACCTGCGTATCGAACAGGGGATCCGGGATTGCCTTGCCCTCATGGCAGAAGATTTCGATGTCCTGCCGGGCGGCGTGAAACACCTTCACGACGTTCCGGTTCTTCATCAGCGCATAGAAAGGGGCGAGGTCGAGATCGGGAGCAAGCGGATCGACGATAAGCTCGTCGCCGGGGCCGGCAAGCTGGATCAGGCAGAGCACGGGCCAGAAGGTCGAATCCCGCATGAATTCGGTGTCGACCGTGACAAAACCGGCCGTGGAGAGCCGGTCGCAGGCGGCCCTCAAGGCCTCATTCGTCGTAATGATTTCCATGAAATGCTCTATAGCCGATCCGGCCGCGCCTGTCGCGGGGGTAGAAAGGCCGGAGATAGAGCCGGGCGTCAGTCCTTGGGCGCCGTTATTTTCACGCCGAGGCCGCCTTCATTGATGAATTCAATGCCCTCCGCCTCGAAGGCATTCTGAATGGCCAGCACGGTGGTGTAGGTCGAGCGGATGGCGCCGCGCGATGCCTCGACGCGCTTGATGGTCGGAACAGACAGGCCCGTCGCTGCCGCAAGCTCGCGCTGTCCCCAGTTCAGAAGGGCGCGCGCGGCTTTGATCTGTTCTGCTGTCAGCATTTCAGAGCAATGTGTTCATGCGCACGCTGCGTCCGAATCGTCCGCGCACACGGCCCATGGAGAAACTCAAGGGATTAGTGTTTGTTCTATTAGTTGTCATATTGATACCAATCATATAAAAATAGACGAGTCGCAGTTCCCAAGAAGATAGAGTAGGGGTCGTACATTTATCACGACCTGTGAATGCTGAATGCTACCATTGTGAACTAATTGAAAAGTCAATTGTGGAGCGAGACTTAAGATAAAATTTGAAAGGGTCATTTTATCTTATCTGTCTTGCATACAGGCGAACTCTTTTACGGGTGTTTCGTGTTAGCAAGCGGCCCTGCAGCCCTTATCGAAACCGTCGTTCGCGCGATCCATGAAGTCATGAAGCGGACGCCAGCGGAAGAACTCGACATGTTGTCGTGGAAGTCGCCGCTGGCCTGCCGAATTTCCTGGGCGGCGCTCGAAGCCTTTCCACATACGTCAGTCGAGCGGGACGCCCGGATGGCCGACCTGCTTATCGCAGCGTCGAATGCCTGTTCGGATGAGGGCGACCTCTATCTGGACATCGCGCTTGCCGTCGCCGCCCGCTCGTTTTTTTGCCGCGCTTTCGAAAGCGACAGCCTTACGCCGCAGGACGTGCTGATCCGGATAGATATCCTGCTGACATTTGTTCGTGAATCCTGGCTTCCCGACAATGTCGATCTGACACGCCACCTGTCCAAGCTCAGGCGGCATATCGCCACGCTGTTCGCCGCGTCGTCCATCTGGCCTGCCTCGCCGCCCCGCCGTTTCGGCAGGGGAGGAGCCCAGCGCACCATCCTTGAACTGGTAACGGGAAGCCACGGCCAGGGGGACGAACTGCGTCCGTAGCACCGGGCTGTCGGGAAATCCTGCCAACGCTTGACAAGTCCCCCCAATAAATGCGCTTTTCGCGTCGTCGCGGTGTATCGATTTCATTTGCGCTGCGCCGATTCGTGCTGGAATCTCAAGGCTTTATGACATGAGCAGTTTTCGCAGCCACACCAGTGGCGAGCTTCGCAAGTCGCATGTGGGGGAGACGGTGCGTCTCGCCGGCTGGGTTCACCGCAAACGTGACCATGGCGGACTCCTTTTCATCGACCTGCGCGACAATTACGGGCTGACCCAACTCGTCTTCGACCCGGACCGGGCGGAGGCCTTCGCACTGGCGGAGAAGGTCCGCGCCGAATACGTCGTCGCGATCGAAGGCAAGGTTGTCGCCCGGTCGGCCGAAACGGTAAATGCGAACCTGCCGACCGGGGATATCGAGATTGCGGTTTCCTCGATGGAAGTGTTGTCGGAAGCGCAGGACCTGCCGCTGCCGGTGTTCGGCGAGCCTGACTATCCGGAAGACATCCGGCTCACCTACCGCTTTCTTGACCTGCGCCGCGAGACGCTGCACAAGAATATTCTCCTTCGCTCGAAGATCGTCGCGGACATCCGCCGCCGCATGACGGAAGCCGGCTTCAACGAATTCCAGACGCCGATCCTGACCGCGTCGAGCCCGGAAGGCGCGCGCGACTTCCTGGTGCCGTCGCGTATGCATCCCGGCAAGTTCTATGCACTGCCGCAGGCGCCGCAGCAGTTCAAGCAGCTCATCATGGTGGCGGGCTTCGACCGCTATTTCCAGATCGCGCCCTGTTTCCGCGACGAGGACGCGCGCGCCGACCGTTCGCCCGGTGAATTCTACCAACTCGATGTCGAGATGAGCTTCGTGACGCAGGACGATGTCTTCGGGGCCATCGAGCCCGTGCTGCACGGCCTGTTCGAGACGTTCGCGGAGGGCAAGAAAGTCTCGCCCTATCCGTTCACGCGCATTCCCTACGCGGAAGCGATCCGCAAATACGGCTCCGACAAGCCTGACCTGCGCAACCCGATCGTCATGGAGAGTGTGACCGATCATTTCCGTGGTTCGGGCTTCAAGGTTTTCGCGGGGCTCATCGAGAAGGACTCCAAGGTCGAGGTCTGGGCGATCCCGGCGCCGGGCGGCGGCAACCGCGCCTTCTGCGACCGCATGAATTCATGGGCTCAGGGTGAAGGACAGCCGGGCCTCGGGTATATCTTTTTTCGCGAGGAAGGAGGCGCGCTGGAAGGTGCCGGTCCCGTCGCGAAGAATATCGGGCCCGAGCGCACCGACGCGATCCGCACGCAGCTCGGCCTCAAGGCGGGCGACGCGGTTTTCTTTGTCGCGGGCGTGCCGGCCAAGACGGCAAGTTTCGCCGGCCTCGCACGCACCCGCGTCGGCACGGAGCTTGGGCTGATCGAGGAGGGCATCTTCAAGTTCTGCTGGATCGTCGACTTCCCGATGTTCGAATGGAATGAGGACGAGAAGAAGATCGACTTCTCGCATAACCCGTTCTCGATGCCGAACTATCCGCTCGACAAATTCCTTGCGCTCGACAAGGACGACGCCGACGAGATCCTGGGCATGACGGCCTTCCAGTACGACATCGTCTGCAACGGTGTCGAGCTTTCCTCAGGCGCCATCCGCAATCACAAGCCGGACGTCATGTACAAGGCGTTCGAGATCGCAGGCTATGACAGGTCGGTGGTCGAGACGAAATTCGGTGGCATGCTGAATGCCTTCAAATATGGCGCGCCGCCGCATGGCGGGCTCGCACCCGGCATCGACCGGATGGTGATGCTGCTCGCGGGCGTCGAAAACCTGCGTGAGGTGACGATGTTCCCGATGAACCAGCAGGCGCAGGATCTGCTCATGCAGGCGCCGTCTGAAGTGGAGCCGAAGCAGCTCAAGGAGCTTCATATTCGCGTCGTGCCGCCGCTGGAGAAGAAGAAGGAAGGCTGATCCTCGCGGGACAATGGCGGTTTTCAGCCCGTTCGACGGTTGTGACAGTCTGTCCCGTGACGCCGGGCCCCGCTCGCCCTACCATCTTCCAAGGGGCGTCCGAGCACCGGAGGATATAATGCAGCCGAAGCGTATCTGGATCGTCGTCACGGATGGCGAGAAGTGCCGTTTTCTCACCAGCGAGAAACGCAATCAGGACCCCGTGGCCGCGATGCCCGACCTGATCGTGCCGAATCCGCCGACGCGGGAGCAGGGCACCGAACGCCCCGGCCGCACTTTCGAAAGCGTCGGGAACCGCCGCTCGGCGCTGGAGCCGCCGGTCGACTGGCACCAGCAGGCGAAGCGCGACTTTGCCCGCGAAATATCGAAAATCCTGCAGCAGAAGACGCGCGACAATGCCTTCGACCAGCTGATTGTCGTTGCGACGCCCGAAATGCTCGGCAACCTCCGGCCCGTCATCGCCTCGGAGACGAAGGAGCGGATCGTCGGCGAGGTGAACAAGGATTACACCCAACTCACCCCGCGCGAGATCAAGCAGCAGCTTTCGGAAGGCTACAACGTCTGACGCCTGTCCGGTTTACTGGATTGCAGGTGCCATCGGCGTCGTTTCCTCGAAAACCGGAATCGGCAGCGCGTCGATCGGGATGATGACGCCGTTCGATGCCTCGATGGCATCGCCGGAGACATTGGCACCAAATTTCGAATGGCCGTAGTGGATGGGGCTCTGCGTGCCGTCGATCGTCACCTTGCCGCGCTGGAGCGTCGTCGCTTCCGTGACCTTGCCGGTCAGCGAGGCAGGCGTGTGGCGGCCGCTCACGATGCTGTAGAGGAGGAGGGCGCGTGCGTTCTCCTTGTTGCTCGGATTGTCGCCCACCAGAAGATCGTCGACACCGCCCGGCTGATTGGCGAGAGCCTCGTCCGTCGGCGCGAAGACGGTGATGTTGCCTTCCGTGTAGCGGAACTTGAGGTCGTTCGCCTCGATGATCTTCGTCAGCGTCGAGAACTGCGGATCGCTCTTGAGCGTCTCATAGACATTGGCGGCAAAGGCGGGCGCGGCGCCGAGCGCGCCGATCGCCAGAGCCGCAAGGAACAGACCGGTTTTTTTCATCATTCTGCCTTTCGCGTGAAAGCCCCGTAGAGAGCTTACCTAGACGCCGATTTTGACCGGAATGCGACATAATCATCCGCGGCGGCCCCGCGGGCCCTTGTGCCTGAGGTAAAGGGCCGCAAGCGGCGCGGCGCTGAGCCCGTGCAGGAAGATGCTGATGAAGACGGTTAGGGAAACGACTGAAGTGAGCCGCTCCAGCGCCTCTTGCCCACCCTCGGCCCCGCCAAGCGCCTGCACCGCCAGCAGGAGGTAGAGAACGGAAGCGATGCCGCGGGGGCCGAACCAGGCGAGAAGACCGACGGCGCCGGGTCCCAGCCCCGTGCCGACGAGCGACAGGGCGACCGGCAGCATCCGCACAAGCGTCAGGCTGAGGACCGCATAGAGCAGCGTCGCGAAATCCCAATGCGGCACGCCGATGGGCAGGATCAGGGCGCCGAACAGAAGGAACAGCGCGGAGGTGAGGATACCCGCTTCGGCCTCCGCGAACTCCTCCAGCCGCCGCGCCGGGGCGTCGGTATGCAACGTCAGCGGCATCATCAGGCCGGCGGCGAAGGCGGCGATGAAGCCGTTGCCGCCGATGGCCTCGGCGCCGGCATAGGCGATTACGGCGAGGGCGGGCGCGGAGAGGCGCTGGAAAAGAGGTGTCATCTCACGCCGGTTCGCCGCCCGCCGGACGAGCCAGCCGCCGCCATACCCGATGGCGGCACCGGCCAACGGCCCGAGAATGAGATGGCCGGCAAGTGTCGCCGCGATACCCTGTTCCGTTCCATGTCCGGCCGCGATCCCGAAGACGATGAGGATGGGCGGCAGCACCAGCCCGTCATTGAGCCCGCTTTCGACATTGAGCGTCTGCGACACCGTTTCCGGCATTTGCGGATTGGCGATGGCGCTCTGGGCGAGGGCGGCGTCGGTCGGCGCGAGGATGAGCGCGATCAGCGCGAGGCACCACCATGCCTCGCCCGGAAAAAGCAGCCATGCAGCAAGGAAGCCGATCAGGACCGCCCCCGGCAACCCGGCCAGCAGCAGGCGCGCGGGCAGGTTTTCCTCCTGCTTCAGATGCGAGGGATTGATCCGCGCGGCATCGGTGAAGAGCAGGATCGCGAGACCGAATTCCGCCAGGAGCCGCATCGTTTGGTTGGCGATCTCGGTCGCCGCCGCGCCTTCGCCGCCGCCAAGGCCGATGGCGGCGAGCCCGGCACCGGCCGCCGTGAAGACCATCGGCCCCGTGACGTAGCGCCCGATGCGCCCGCCCGAGACGAGCCCGTAGGCGACGATCAGCAGCGCGACGGCGACGAGAACATCATAGGCGTCCACCGGCTTCCCCCGCTTGCAGCATCTGCCGGAGTCTAACCTGGTAGCGGCGGAAATGAAAAAAGGGGATGGCGCACCATCCCCTTCTCAAAGCGTGCGGACAGAAATCAGAATGAGGTGATGAACTGCAGTGTGAAGGCGTGGCCACTGAGCTCGTCCGTGTTGCTGCCGCCCGTATCGGTCCAGATGTAGCGGTACTGGCCGCCGATCTTGGCGCCGCCGCCAAGGGCCAGGTTGAGGCCCGCAGTGCCCTGCACGGCGAGGTCGGAGCTGCTGTCGTCGATATTCGTGGGCACGCCACCGATCGAATCGACTTTCAGTTTCGAAAAGGCCACGCCGGCGCCGCCGCCGATATAGGGATCGAAACTGCCGCCGGCCATCGGATGGAAATGCGCATTCACCATCGTCAGGACCGAGCTGACATCGCCGTCGATGGGAACCGACACGCCGCCAGTGGTGCCCTGATCGAAGTCGGCGGTCAGATAGGTGAGTTCGGCCTCAAGCGCGAGCTGCGGATTGAGGTGGTAGCCGATCGCGCCGGATACGGTCCAACCCGTATCGAAGGAGATCTCGACCGGTGTGCCGCCGGCCGTACCGTCGATGTCCTCCATGACCAGCACGCCGCCCGACAATTTGAAATAGGTGTCGCCGACTGCAACCTCGTCGGCGAAAGCGGGCGAGGCCAGAATGGTCAGAAGCGCCGTGGCGGCGATGAGCTTGGATGTATGTTTCATTTGATTTCCCCCCTTGATGAAACGGCTAATTTAAGCAGTCTCAGAATGGGACGGTCAAATTGAATGTCGCCCGGTTTGCGGGAAAATTGCGGACGAAAACTCCGCGTTAATCGGCCCCCATTTAGCGGTCGCAGAACGGTCCCACACCTCCCCATTTCGCTTAAAGACGAAAATCCGGTCCATTCCGGCCGCAACGAAAGCGAGGCCGGGCGCACCGCCACTTATACTTTCCCGGCATGCCCGAACAGACACACAGCCTCATCCTTGTGAACCGTCCCGGCGCGCAGGACGTGCAGGATTTCATCGAGATCGCGGAGCGGATGGCGGCGATCGCGCCGCGCATCGGCGTGCATATCGTCGATGCGGCGGGGAACGCGGGCGTGCTGCCGCGCGAGGTGTGGGAGCGCCCCGCGCTGACGGTTTCGATGACGCTGCCGGCCTTCCGCCCCCGGCGCGGGCCGCTCTATCACGGCTTTCCGGTGCCGAAATTCCAGCAGATGCGGAAGTTTGCCGCCGCCGGCCTCCCCGTTCCCCGGACGCTGGCCTACCGTCTCGGCTGGCGGCTGAAGCACGCCGTCTGGGGAGAGCATGTCATCGTCAAGCCGACGGCGGTGCGCGCTATGTCGAACGGCGACGCCGTCTTCGTGATGCGGACGGAGCGCGTGGCGGACCTCGCGCCCGTCGTCTTTCCGCCCGGCCATGCGGCGCGCGAAGCGCCGCTCCTCGTGCAAAAGTTCATCGACACGGGCGAATACCCCTGGAGCTATCGCGTGCTGACGCTGTTCGGCGAGCCGATCATGTCGATGATCTACCGCGCCAAAAACCCGAGGCCTCCGCTCGACGTGCCGGACGAGGAACTGATGCGCGCCTCCTTCGCCTCGAATGTCGATCCGCATTTCACCTGTACGCTCGAAGCCGAACCCGAGGTGCTCGACTTCGCCCGCCGCGCCTCGAAGGCCATGCCGCGCATCCCGCTGCAGGGTATGGATATCATCCGTGAGCGGACGACCAACGACCTCTACATGCTCGAGGTCAATCCCGGCGGCAATACCTGGCATTTCTCCTCGAAGCTGGCGGAAGAGGGACGCAAGGAAGTCTCGCGGGAGGAACGCATCGCTCAGTTCGACGCCTGGGGCGTGGCGGCGAGGGTGCTGGCGGAGCGGGTTTTCGCGGAAGCCGCATGAGACGCACGACCGACCCCGCAAGGCGATGCCTCCGGGGTTTTGCTTTTCGTCTGCGGCCTTCGAGAAAAGAAGGATGCGCGGAGCGGCGGCGACGCCGCCTTTGTTTGTTTATATTGGCGGGGTGCGTCCTCCTCCGACGCTCCGCGCGGCGATTTTTCGGATCCCCCATTCCAACTCTGGCGCACTCCCGGCTTTTATCGGCCGGGACGCCCGTGGACCGTAGTATCCACCAACCGACGGGATCCCCCGGGACGCGAGGTCTGGAATTCCCCACGCCGCAGGCATCGACACCCTCTCCACGCATTCGGCCAGTCCGGACGCGCCCTTCGGTGGAGCGAGATGGATTTAATATGGGTACGGAGGAACAGGCGGGGACAAGTTTATTTTCGGGAGGGCGGACGCAGGCAGTCGAAAATGGCCGGAAATGCCGTGGGACGGTTCTTCCTTATTGGTTGTCAAAAGACGCCGCGATAGCGCGCAAGAAGGCGATATTTTCCATCTCGCGATTGGTGCGCTCATCCATGCTCGTGCCGTAGGCCGGATTGGCGGACAGCTTGACGATGGTCACGCCGCGCGAGGGATCGACATAGACCAGCTGGTTGTAGATGCCGATTGCGCTGAATTCGCCGCGATCGCCATTCGGAAGCCACCATTGATAGCCATACCCCAGATCGAGCGGATGATCGGCGAGTATGGGTTGGCCCGGCTGGTGAGGGGGCGCATCCGCCCGCACAGAGGCATGGACCCAGGTTTCCGGCACAATCTGCTTTCCGTCCCAGCGGCCATGGTTGCGATAGAGCTCTCCCAGCTTGGCGAAGTCGCGCGCGGTGACGTTGAGACCCGCAAAGGCCATCTCCATCCCCACGCCATCGATCAACCAATAGGCATCAGATTCAAAGCCGAGCGGCTCGACGAGCTTCTCGCGCATGTAATCGGTCAGCGAGCGGCCCGTCGCGCGTACCAGCAGGCCGCCCAGCGCCTGCGTGTCACCGCTATTGTAGCGACAGATAGTGCCGGGTTCCGCCTCATGAACCATCGTCGCGACAAAGGTATCGAGCGGCATTACGCCCGCCATCGCTGCGGCCAGCCGGTGCACGTCGGAACCGGTGTCGGTATAGTCCTCATTCCAGCGTGCGCCGGAAGACATTTGCAGCACGTCCTTGATACTCACCCCGTCATAGGCGGAACCGGGCTCGACGCCGATATAATCGCTGATCGGATCACCGATCCCGCGGATATGGCCTTCGGCCACAGCAATGCCGACCAGCGCCGAGACAAAACTTTTGGCCACCGACCATGATATCCACTGCACATCGCGCCCGCCGGTCAGACGGTAAAGCTCATGGCGAACTTCGCCGTCCTTGAGCACCAGCACCGCGGACGTGTCGGTTTCCGTGAGGAAAGAATCCGATGACCGCTCCTTGCCTTCGAACGCATAGGTCGCAGGCAAAGCAATCGTCCGGCCATCCGCAAATCGATATGCCGCTGAGGACGCCGCCATGCGGGAGACGGGCAGCATCTCCTTGAAGCGGGCGAAATTCTCATATTGGGATTTGCCTGTGAACAGGCCGAGATCGGTAATGTGCTTATCGGTCATGGAATCAGATTCCGGTTTTGGCGGGGGGTGCAAAAGGACTGGTCGCCACGTGAAGGGCCGCCGCACGGACGGTGTCCGGCGCATGAGGTGCAAGGCCGAGATGGCGGAAAAAGGCCGCGCCGAACGCCAGCGACACAGCGACAAAGGCCCTATCCCGACCTGACGTCTCGTCGTCCGCGATGAGCGCTGCCACTTCCGAGATCACACGCTCATATAGCGCCGCCAGCCGCGCGCGGAGCTCCGCGTCGCGCATCGAGAGATGCCACAATTCCATGATGACGATGTTGGTCGTGTAATCGGCAAAGATGGTGTCGAGCACCAGGTCCAGGGCCTGCCCAGCCGTGCCGTCAGAGGGCAATTGTCTGAACTGCGCCTCGCCCCGCTCAAGCAGCCGATCGATCAGTGCGCTCACCATGTCCGCCCGGTTGCCGATGAAATAGCGCACCAGCGAACGCGGTTGGCCAGCCTGTTCCGCAACGTCGATCAACGTGGTCTTGGCGAATCCCTTGCGCACGACGCACGTCTCGAATGCCGCAAGAATCTCTTCCCGCCTCTCGTCGCCAACCCTCGGCCGCGCCATCGCATCTCTCACGAAAACGAATCTTGTCAACTTTGACAATAAACGTCTTCAAATGAGATCGTCAAGCGTCAGCCAAAAGCCTCGTGGCGGCAAAAGATCTCGAGTACCCCGCATGGATTGCTGATCGGGTATCGCCGACTTTCTCAGCTACACCCGCTGGTCCCGCCGCAGGTGTCGCATTTCAGGCAGGTGCCGTTCCTGACCATCGTGAAGTTGCCGCATTCGCTGCAGGCTTCGCCTTCATAGCCTTTCATGCGGGCTTCGGCGGCGCGGCTGATGCCGCCGCCGGACGATCCGCCCCCTGACGATACGGCGCCGACGGCAACCGCCGCGAAGCTTTCGGACGAGCCCGCGCGCATCAGCGCGCCGGCCGCCATGACTTCGGCCTTCACCGTCTGCTCGCGGATCGCGGGCGCCGCCACGGCTTCCGCGACGGTCGCCCTGGCGAGGGCCGCCGCGCCGCCGCGCACGAGATAGAGGTTCCCCATCTGCGCATTGCGCGTGTAGCCGGGGCTCACCACGGCGGAGGCGGGCAGCGCGGGCGCCTTGCCCTCGTCGGCGCCGTCGCCCATCGCGTCGAAGGCGAACTCCTTCGGATCGACATGGCCGAGATCGGAGCGGCCGAGATAGGAGACCGCAAGCTCGCGGAAGACATAATCGAGGATCGAGGTCGCGTTCTTGATCCGGTCGTTGCCCTGCACGAGGCCCGCCGGCTCGAAGCGCGTGAAGGTGAAGGCCTCGACATATTCCTCCAGCGGCACGCCATATTGGAGGCCGAGCGAAATCGCGATGGCGAAATTGTTCATCAGGCTGCGGAAGGCGGCGCCCTCCTTGTGCATGTCGATGAAGATTTCGCCGATCTTGCCGTCGTCATATTCGCCGGTGCGGAGATAGACCTTGTGGCCGCCGACCAGCGCCTTCTGCGTGTAACCCTTGCGGCGGTCGGGAAGCTTCTCGCGCTTCTGCTCCGCCGCCGTCACCTGCTCGACGAGCTGCGCGACGCTGCGCTCCGCGACCACGCGGGCGCGCTCCTGCGGCGCCTGCGCCATCAGCGTTTCGATGGCGCTCTCCTCGTCTTCCTCCGTCTCGTCTTCGAGAAGCTGGGAGTTGAGCGGTTGCGAAAGCTTGGAGCCGTCGCGGTAGAGTGCGTTCGCCTTGAGGCCGAGCTTCCAGGAAAGCATGTAGCTCTCCTTGCAATCCTCGACGCTCGCCGCATTTGCCATGTTGATGGTCTTGGAGATCGCGCCCGAGATGAAAGGCTGTGCCGCCGCCATCATGTGGATGTGGCTTTCGACCGAGAGATAGCGCTTGCCGATGCGGCCGCAGGGGTTGGCGCAATCGAAGACGGAGAGGTGCTCGTCCTTCAGGCCCGGCGCGCCTTCAAGCGTCATCGCGCCGCAGACATGGAGGTTCGCCGCGTCGATTTCCTGTTTCGTGAAGCCGAGCGCCGCCAGCATGTCGTAATCGAGATCGTCCATCGCGTCGCCGTCGAGGCCCAGCACCTCCGTGCAGAATTCCTCGCCGAGCTGCCACTTGTTGAAGACGAAGCGGATGTCGAAGGCGGTCGCCAGCGCCGCCTCGATCGTATTGATCTTCGCCGGCGTGAAGCCGCGCTCGAGCAGCCGCTCGTGGTTGACACCCGGCGCATTGGCGAGCGTGCCCTGGCCGACGGCATAATTCACGATGGCTTCGATATCGGCTTGGGAATAGCCGAGCGTGCGGAGCGCCTGCGGCACGGCGCGGTTGATGATCTTGAAATAGCCGCCGCCCGCGAGCTTCTTGAACTTCACCAGCGCGAAATCGGGCTCGATGCCGGTCGTGTCGCAATCCATGACGAGCCCGATGGTGCCCGTCGGCGCGATCACGGTCGCCTGCGCGTTGCGGTAGCCGTATTTCTCGCCCATCGCGACCGCGAGGTCCCATGAGGCGCGCGCGTGATCGACGAGGTCCGCCTGCGGGCAGTTCGCCGCGTCGAGCGGCACGGGGGCGACGGCGAGACCTTCGTAACCCTTCGTCAGCCCATGCGCCGCGCGCGCATGGTTGCGCATCACGCGCAACATGTGACCGGCGTTCTCCTCATAGCCTTCGAAGGTGCCGAGCTCCTTCGCCATCTGCGCCGAGGTCGCATAGGAGACGCCCGTCATGACGGCGCTGATGGCACCCGTGAGCGCGCGCGCCTCGGCGGAGTCGTAGCCGAGCCCCAGCGACATGAGGAGGCCGCCGATATTCGCGAAGCCGAGGCCGAGTGTGCGGTAACGGAAGCTGCGCTCCGCGATTTCCCGGCTCGGGAACTGCGCCATCAGAACCGAGATTTCCAGCACGATGGTCCAGAGCTTCACGGCGTGCTCGAACGCCTCGACGTCGAAACGCCCTCTCTTTTCGGACGAGGAGGCCGCGTCGCGAAACTGCATCAGGTTCAGCGAGGCGAGGTTGCAGGCCGTGTCGTCGAGGAACATATATTCCGAACACGGATTGCTGGCGCGGATCGGCCCGGAGGCCGGGCAAGTGTGCCAGTCGTTGATGGTGGTGTGGTACTGGATGCCGGGATCCGCGCTCGCCCATGCGGCATGGCCGATCTGCTCCCAGAGCTCCCGCGCGGGCAGCACTTTCGTCGCCTCGCCCGAGAGGCGGCTCCTGAGCGTCCAGTCGCCGTCTTCCTCGACCGCGCGCAGGAAGTCGTCGGTGACGCGCACGGTGTTGTTGGAGTTCTGCCCCGACACCGTCAGATAGGCATCCGAATCCCAGTCCGTGTCGTAGACCCTGAAGTCGATCTCGTCATAGCCCTGGCGAGCGAACTGGATCACGCGCTGCACATAGTTTTCCGGCACATGCGCCTTGCGCGCCGCCAGCACTTCGCGCTTGAGGGCGGGGTTCCGCTTCGGGTCGAAACACGCGTCGCCATCCGCCTCGCAATTCAGGCAGGCGCGCATGATCGCGTTCAGATGTTTCCGGTTGATCTTCGAGCCGGTGACGAGCGCCGCCACCTTCTGCTCCTCCGTCACCTTCCAGTTGATGAAATCCTCGATGTCGGGATGGTCGATATCGACGATCACCATCTTCGCCGCGCGCCGCGTCGTGCCGCCCGACTTGATCGCGCCCGCCGCCCGGTCGCCGATCTTGAGGAAGCTCATGAGGCCCGACGACTTGCCGCCGCCCGACAGCTTCTCGTCCTCGCCGCGCAAATCCGAGAAGTTGGAGCCGGTGCCGGAGCCGTATTTGAAGAGCCGCGCCTCGCGCACCCAGAGGTCCATGATGCCGTTCTCGTTCACGAGATCGTCGTTCACGCTCTGGATGAAACAGGCATGGGGCTGCGGATATTCATAGGCGCTCTCCGTCCGCGCCGTCTCGCCCGTTGCCGGGTCGGTCCGCCAGTGGCCCTGCGCGGGCCCGTCGATGCCATAGGCCCAGTGAAGGCCGGTGTTGAACCATTGCGGCGAATTGGGCGCCGCGATCTGCGCCGCCAGCATGAAGCGCTGTTCGTCGTAGAAGGCGAGGGCGTCGGCTTCCGAGTCGAAATAGCCGCCCTTCCAGCCCCAATAGGTCCAGGTGCCGGCAAGGCGGTCGAAAACCTGCCGCGCGTCCATTTCGGGACCGAAACGGTCTTCCGGGCGCAGCGCCTCGAGCGCATCGTGGTCCGGCGCATGCCGCCACAGGAATTCCGGCACATCCTCTTCCGGCACGCGCTTCAGCACCGCCGCGATGCCGGCCTTGCGGAAATATTTCTGGGCGAGCACGTCGCAGGCGACCTGGCTCCACTCCGCCGGCACCTGGATGTCCTGCAGGCGGAACACGACGGAACCGTCCGGATTGCGGATTTCGCTCGCTGTCGTCCTGAAGGCGATGCCTTCGTAAGGCGACTGACCCTCGACGGTGAAACAACGCTGGATACGCATCTGGCCCCCGGTTTTTCGGCTTCTGGCTCGTCTCGCGAGGCGGGGCAGCGGCTTCGGCCATATGGCTTCCCCCGGTCGTTCAGGCATGGCAATCCGTTGCGCCGCACCGCCCGGCTCCAGACATTCAAGTGTCTGATTCCGTTACGGTTTTCGTCGCTGAGCTATGCGCTCTTTTCGGATGTCCGCCTGTCTCTTCTGCCTCGTCCCCCGCAAGGGAGATCAATCCTAGGGACCATCGGCCCGGCCCGTCAAGCTTGACTCGCAAGATGTAGACGGGACGGGCATCGCCGCCACGAGATGCGGTGTAGTTCCCCTCCGAATCGGCGGTTAACGAGGTGGAAACCTGCAACCTGCTACCAATTCGGTTCAAAACCTGGAAAGGGTGGAGAAGGCGAGTGGGAGAGAAGAGCACGGCTTTCGGCAAGGACCTGAAGTCGCTCAATATTCTGATGGTGGAGGACAACGGCGGCATGCGCCTGTTGCTGCGCACCATGCTGACCACCTTCGGCATCACCAATATCCGCCAGGCCCGGGACGGCACCGACGGCCTCATCGAAATGCAGGTCTACGACATCGACCTCGTCATCTCCGACTGGGAGATGCAGCCGATGAACGGCCGCGACTTCATCACCCGTATCCGCGCCGTCGGCAACGAGCCCTTCTGCTTCACCCCCATCATCGTGCTGACCGGCCACGCCTCTCGCTCGCTCCTCACGGAAGCCTTCGAAATCGGCGCGACCCACCTGCTCGTGAAGCCGGTCACGCCCGCAAGCCTCCTTCACCGCATCGAATGGGTGCTGGCCGACCAGCGCGAATTCGAGGTCGCGGGCGGCATTTACCGCCAGCCCATGCTGATCCACGAGACGGCTGGCATGCGCCGCCGTACCGCCGCCCAGACGACCTGGTCGCTCGATTAGGCTCCGGCCGTTCCGGTCTGGACCATCCTCTCCCTCAATGTCATATTCGGCGCGCCTTCCGGCCCCCGCGGGCCGGATTCGCTCGGGTCACAGCGTCAACGGGATATCGGTCCATGGGTTTGTTTCAGGAAATCTTCATCTGGTGGAACGGCCAGACCATGGGCACGCGCTTCCACACATGGCGCAAGGGCCGTCTGGTCGGCACCGACGAACAGGGCAACCGCTATTATGAGTCGAAGGACGGCGCGGCGATCAGCGGCTACGCGCGCCGCTGGGTGATCTATAACGGCGTCGCGGACGCGTCGCGCGTGACGCCGGACTGGCATGGCTGGCTGCACCACACGGTCGACGTGCCGCCGAGCGAGGAGGACTATGCCCCCCGCGAGTGGCAGCGGCCGCATATGCCGAACATGACCGGCACGCCCCATGCCTACCGGCCCGAGGGCAGCCTGCTCAAGGGCGCCCACCGCCCGCAGGCGACCGGCGACTACAAGGCCTGGCGGCCGGAGTGAACCCGGTGCCGCCCGAGCATTTCCGACACAGGATGATTTAAGGACCGCCATGCAAAGCAATCTCGTCGAAACGCTGATCGGCACGCTGGTTGTCGCGGTCGCCGCCGTCTTCCTCTTCTACGGTTACAGCACATCGGGCATGCGCAGCTCCGCCGGCTACCGCGTCGATGCGGCCTTCAGTGCCATCGACGGGCTGGCGAACGGCGCCGACGTCCGCGTCTCCGGCATCAAGGTCGGCACCGTGGTGCGCCAGAACCTCGATCCCGAAACATTCCAGGCGGTCGTCACCCTCGATATCGCCCGGAACGTGAAGCTGCCGGACGACAGCAGCGCCAAGATCACAAGCGAAGGCCTTCTCGGCGGCAGCTACATCTCGGTCACGCCGGGCGGCAGCGAGGAATACCTCGCCGACGGCAGCGAGATCATGTTCACGCAAGGCTCCGTCGACCTGATGAGCCTGATCGGCCAGGCCGTGTTCTCCACGCAGGGCGGCGGGGACTCGTCGGGCGACGGCCCGGCGGGCGGCAACTAGAAGATGCGCCTGCTCGCAGCCGCATCGCTTTTCCTCGCGCTATCGGCCGCACCGGCCCATGCCGACAAATATCCGGTCGCCGTCTTCAGCGGCCTCGACAAGACCACCGCCCGCGTCACGAGCTTCAGCGCGAGAGTGAATGAGCCGGCCCGCTTCGGCTCGCTCGAGGTCATCGTCCGGGCCTGCGACAAGCGGCCGCCCGAAGAGCCGCCGCAGACGGCCGCCTTTCTCGAAATCCGCCAGATCGACCGCGAGAAGGATGCGGTCCAGCCGGCGCCGATATTCGAAGGCTGGATGTTCGCCGAAAGCCCCGGCCTCAACGGGCTGGAGCATCCGGTCTACGACATCTGGGTGACCGACTGCAAAACCGCGTCGGGCGGCGCGTCGAGCGGCAGCGAATAGAAATTGGCCGTCATCGCCGTCGCCTCGAAGAGCTTTGCCCGGTAGGCGTTGCGCGAAATTTCCACCGCCCCGAACTGCTGCAGATGCGACGTCACGAACTGCGTGTCGAGCAGCCTGTATCCCCCGGCGATCAGCCGCGCCACGAGATAGACCAGCGCCACCTTGCTCGCATCGGTTTCGCGGCTGAACATGCTCTCGCCGAAAAAGGCCGCGCCCAGCGATACGCCATAGAGCCCGCCGACCAGCCGCCCCTCGCGCCAGCATTCGACCGAATGCGCCCGCCCGCGCTCGTGAAGCTCGCAATAGAGCGCGAGAATACGGTCGTTGATCCAGGTGCCGTTGCGGTTCGGCCCGCCTTCCGCGCAGCCGAGCATGACGTCGCGGAAGGCGGTGTCGATCCTGACTTCGAAAGGCTGTTGGCGGACGGTGCGCCGCAGCCGCCGCGGCACATGAAAGGCGTCGAGCGGCAGGATGCCGCGCGCGTCCGGATCGATCCAGTAGAGCTGCGGATCGTCGCGCGACTCTGCCATCGGAAAGACGCCGTAGGCATAGGCGCGGAGCAGCACATCGGAATCAATGTTGCTCATCTTGGTCTTGCTGTCCTGCCGATGCCGTCGATACGCCGCAACCCGTCGGAATGTAGCGGAGACGCGGCGGCGGCGATACCGGTCCCGCGCGGACGGCGCTTAATTCCGGGGCAGGGCTTCGCTTTCGCGCTCCAGCCGCGTCACGCTTTCGGCGCAGTCATTGTCCTCGCCGAGGCCGAGCTGGATGGTGGGGAGCAGGGCGGCGAGCGGCGTCAGCAGCGCGCCCAGCACCGCCGCCGTGCCCGCCCGCGCGGCCAGCGCCTCCGCGTCGGGCCCGATCCCGGGATCCTTCAGCCGTCCCTCGATGTCGATCGGCGCCGCCACCGAGCCGATACTCGGCTGCTTCGGCTCCGTGACGATCCGGTAGTCGATGGTCTCGTCCTTGAGGTTGACGGTGCCGGTGCCGACGATATTGGCCTTCTCCGTGTCCACATAAAGCGTGCGCGTCCGTAGAACGCCCTTCTCCAGCGCGAAGTCGCTCACCATGCAGCGAATGCCGGTCCGGTCGGGCAGGCCGAGCAGCGACAGGATCGAATTGCCGAGGTCGAGCCCTGCGAGGTCGACCAGTAGCGCGCTCATGTCGCCGCCTGCCATGAAGAGCTTCAGTTCGCCGTCGCCGGCGCCGAGCATCGTCGCAATCGAATTTCCCCTCGTTTCCAGCACGGCGCGGCCGCCGATGGTGCCGGTGCCCTCGAAGACGCCCGTCGCCTCCATCAGCCGGCGGAGATCGACCCGGTGGAAATCGACATCGGCGGTGACGTGCATCGGATCTTCGCGCGCATCGAGTACGACGTTGCTGGCGATCTTGCCTTGGCCGACGCCGAGATCGAGCGGCTTCAGCGTCACCTTGCCGTTCTCGATCCTCAGCGTCGTCACCAGATCGTCGAGCGGCATGCCTTCGCCTTCGATCCGCGCGGCCTCGTAACGCACATGGAAATCGGCGGCGCGGATGTCGGGGATTTCGAACGGCTCGTTGGGCAGCAGCCGTGGGTTCGCTTCCGCCCGGGCATGTTCGGCCCGTTGCTCCGCCGACATATCGGGCTGGTCCGCCTCGCCGGGCGCGGCGCCGATGAAGCCGCCGAGATCGGCGAGCAGCACCCGCTCGGAACGCAGATCGGCGGCGACGCGGGGACGCTCCTCGCCGGGATCGACCGTGAAGGTGCCCGACAGGTCGCTCTGGCCGACCCGGCCGGCGAAATCGTCGAACCGGATTTTTCCGTCCGCATAATCGAGCCGGCCTTCAAGCCGATAGGGCGGCGTCGAGACGAGGGGAATGAGGATCAGAGGTTCGAGATCGTCGAGCGTCTTTCCCTCCAGTTCGAGCGCAAGCCTCGCGCCCGCGAGGCGCAGCGGATCGACCACCGTGCCTTGCAGCGAAATCCGCGTGTCGCCGTTGCGTGCCTTGAAGTCGACCGGATAGGGCTTCTCCGTCTCGCGCAGCGAGAGGAGGGCGCCGCCCCGGAAGCGGGCATCGACAGGCTGGCCGTTATAGGTCCCCTCCGCGCGCGCCACCAGCATCGGCTCGCCGTCCTCCGCCGTCTCCGTGTGAATGCGCATGGTCACGTCCGCCTGCAGTTCGGGATCGGCGAAGCGGACGGTGCCGTCCTCGATGACGAGGTTGCCGATCTCAGGCGGTGTCCCGCCTTCACCGCCGGATTGTTCGCCGGAGAATTGTTCGAATACCCAGTTGCGCCGTCCCTCGCCATCGCTGCGGAGGTTGCCTCTGGGCTTCTCCACGCGGATTTCGGGAATGACGGTCCGGCCGCGAAGCGCCGCCAGTGCGTCGAGGCTGACGCTCAGCCGCTCGACGGTCGCGAGCGGCTCTCCTTCGCCGAAATCGGGCGGGTTTTCGACCGTCACATCGTCGAGGACGGCGAGGGGTATGCGGGAGATATGAAGATCGAAGTGACCGATCCGGACGTCGCGCCTGAGAGCGGCGGAGGCGCGTGCTTCCACCAGCGGGCGGAACCAGTTCCAGTCCCAGAAGATAACAGCGGCAACAACGGCCAGCACGAAGATGGCGAGGGCCGCGAGCCGGGGATGCGCACGCCAGTTCATCCGGACTGAAACGTCCGGCCGCGCGATGCGTTCCCCTCAGTCCCTCAAGCGTTCTTCTTCAGGAAATCTTCCAGCCAGTGAATATGATATTCGCCGTTGATGAAATCCGGCTCGTTGACCAGTTCCTGAAACAGCGGAATGGTCGTCTTGATGCCGTCGATGACGAATTCATGCAGCGTCCGCCGGAGCCGCATCAGGCATTCGTTGCGGTTGCGGCCATGCACGACGAGCTTGCCGATCAGGCTGTCGTAATAGGGCGGAATGCGGTAGCCGGAATAGACCGCGCTGTCGACGCGCACGCCGAGCCCGCCCGGCGTGTGGAAATCCTTGATGGTGCCGGGGGAGGGCGCGAAGGTCTTGGGGTCTTCCGCGTTGATGCGGCATTCGATCGCGTGGCCGGAGAATTCCACATCGTCCTGGCTGAAGCTCATCTCCAGCCCCGCCGCAATGCGGATCTGCTCGCGCACGATGTCGATGCCCGTCACCGCCTCGGTGATCGGATGCTCGACCTGCAGGCGTGTGTTCATCTCGATGAAGAAGAACTCGCCATCCTCGAACAGGAATTCGACCGTGCCGACGCCGAGATAGCCGAGCCCCTTTATCGCCTTCGCGACAATGCCGCCGATCTCCGCCCGCTGCGCCGTGTTGAGCGCGGGCGAGGGGCTTTCCTCCAGCACCTTCTGGTGGCGGCGCTGCAGCGAGCAGTCGCGCTCGCCGAGATGGGCCACGTTGCCATGCGCGTCGGCGATCACCTGCACTTCGATGTGACGCGGCTGGCCGAGATATTTTTCCATGTAGAGCGCGTCGTCGCCGAAAGCGGCCTTCGCTTCCGCGCGCGCGGTCGAGAGCGCGGAGGACAGCTCGCCGCGCGAGCGCGCGACCTTCATGCCGCGCCCGCCGCCGCCTGCCGCCGCCTTCACGAGCACGGGATATCCCGTCTCCTCGGCGACCTTGTAGGCCTGTTCGTCGCTGGTGATGGCGCCGTCGGAACCGGGCACGCAAGGAATGCCCAAGGACTTCGCCGTCACCTTCGCCTGGATCTTGTCGCCCATCAGGCGGATGTGATCGCCGCTCGGTCCGATGAAGGTGATGCCGTGCGCCTTCAGGATGTCGGCGAACTTCGCATTCTCCGACAGGAAGCCGTAGCCCGGATGGACCGCGTCCGCGCCCGTGATCTCGCAGGCGGAAATGATCGCCGGAATGTTGAGGTAGCTTTCGCTCGCGGCGGGCGGGCCGATGCACACGCTCTCGTTGGCGAGCCGCACATGCATCGCGTCGGCATCCGCCGTGGAATGGACGGCGACCGTCTTGATGCCCATCTCGCGGCAGGCACGATGGATGCGCAGCGCGATTTCGCCGCGGTTTGCAATGAGGACCTTCTCGAACATGTGCGGGTCCGGTCTCTCTATTCGATCACGAAGAGGGCTTCGGCGAACTCGACCGGCTGGCCGTCGTCGACGAGAACTGCCGTCAGCTTGCCCGAGCGCGGCGCGGGAATGTGGTTCATCGTCTTCATCGCCTCGATGATGAGGATCGTCTGGCCTTCGGTGACCGAACTGCCGGGCTGGATGAAGACCGGCGCGCCGGGCTCCGGCGCGAGATAGACCGTGCCCACCATCGGCGAGGTCACCGTGCCGGGATGCGCCGCCGCTTCGGCGGCGGTCGCCGGAGCCGCGTGGCCCGCCGGTGCGGCCATGGGCGCGGGCGCCGGCACATGCGCGACGGTCTGCGTGATCTGGCGCGCGACGCGCAGCTTCAGATTATCCGTCTCGATCTCGATTTCGCTGAGGTCCGTCTCCGTGAGGAGGGCGGCCAACTGCCGGATCAGTTCCTGATCGACGCCTGACTTGCTCATCTCGCTTTTCTTGCTTCCCTTTTCACTCGTGGGTTTGCCGCTGGCCGGTGGGCGGGGTGTTGCCACGTGAACGAACTCCTGTTCAGATTTTTGACTTTACGGCTTCAAGCGCCAGTTCGTAGCCGATCGTGCCGAGGCCGCAGATGACGCCCGTGGCGACGGAAGAGATGGTGGAGTGGTGACGGAAGCTCTCGCGTTTGTAAACATTCGAGATGTGAACCTCGACGACCGGTATGTCGAGCGTCGCCAGCGCGTCGTGGATGGCGATGGAAGTGTGCGAATAGGCGCCCGCATTGAGGATCAGGCCCGCCGCGCTTCCGCGCGCCTCCTGGATCCAGTCGACCAGCTCGCCCTCATGGTTCGACTGGCGGCAATCGACGGTGAGGCCGAGCGTCTTCGCCCGCGCCTTCACCAGCTTCTCGATATCGGCCAGCGTCGTGCTGCCATAGATTTCCGGCTCCCGCTGCCCGAGCAGGTTCAGGTTCGGGCCGTTGAGCACGAAGATGGGCTTCGCGGCCGCTTTGGAACTCGGTTTGGCCATCGGGTCGAACGGGCTTTCCGGCGTGACCGCCTGATCTCGGAAGGGGACATAAGGGCTCTAAAAGGGCGAAATTGTGGTCCCCGCCACCCGGCCTTGTCCCGGCTCGCCCCCGATTCGGAAGTCTCTTTTATACGCAAGTCGCCCCGCCAGTAAAAGGCCGGTAAAAGACATGTGGAAAGAAGGGCTTGGCCCCTTCCGTCGGGGCACGGCCCCGGCCTTGAACTGAGGCTCCCGCTCACCCATTATCCGGCCAGCGGCCCATCCGGCGGCCCGCGCGGCACCCAGAAGACGTTAACGGTCAGATGAAACTAACGATCAACGGCGAAACGCGCGAGATGGACGGCCCGTTGACGGTTCTCGGTCTCATTGAAAGCCTGCGCCTGAAGCCCGCCAAGATCGCCGTCGAGCGCAATCTCGAGATCGTGCCGCGCTCGGCCTATGGCGAAGTGGCGCTCGGCGACGGCGACCGTATCGAGATCGTGAATTTTGTCGGCGGCGGATAGCCGCCAGAACAAGAGGGTGGGCGGATAGCCGCCTGAACAGGAGTGAGTGAAGTGACTGAAGCGGCAGCGCGCATCGAGACACCGGCAGCGGCGGACGACGATCCCTTCATCGTCGCCGGACGCCGGCTGAAATCGCGCCTCATCGTCGGCACGGGCAAATACAAGGACCTGGCGCAGAACGCCGCCGCCGTCGAAGCGGCGGGCGCCGAGATCGTCACCGTCGCCGTCCGCCGGGTGAACGTCACCAACCCCGACGAGCCGATGCTGGTCGACTTCATCGACCCGAAGAAGGTGATCTACCTGCCGAACACGGCCGGCTGCTACACCGCCGAAGACGCGGTGCGCACGCTCCGCCTCGCGCGCGAGGCCGGCGGCTGGAACCTCGTGAAGCTCGAAGTGCTGGGCGACCAGAAGACGCTTTACCCCGACATGATCGAAACGCTCCGCGCGGCGGAAGCGCTGCTGAAGGACGGCTTCGAGGTCATGGTCTATTGCACCGACGACCCGATCATGGCGAAGAAGCTGGAAGAGATGGGCTGCTGCGCGATCATGCCGCTCGCCGCCCCCATCGGCTCCGGCCTCGGCATCCAGAACCCGATCAACATCCGCCTGATCGTCGAACAGTCGAAAGTCCCCGTTCTGGTCGA
>NZ_JAUYUS010000019.1 GCF_030694575.1 Parvibaculum sp. | reverse complement strand
TCGATATCGAGCTTCACGATCTGCCAGACGAGTTGCGCGGCGGCAAGCGCGACGCCGAGATAGAAGAACATGCCGATGGAGGCGGCGGCGCCCGACGCGGCAAGCGCCGCGATCATCGCGCCATAGAAGACCCAGAGCCATTTCCGCGTCGACGCGCCGAGCTTCAACGCGGACGACTTCACGCCGATCAGCGCGTCGTCATCCTTGTCCTGATGCGCATAGATGGTGTCGTAGCCGACGGTCCAGAGGATGGCACCGAGATAGAGAAGGACGGGCGCAAGGGAAAGAGAACCCGTCACGGCGGCCCATCCCATCAGCGCCCCCCAGTTGAAGGCAAGGCCGAGCACGATCTGCGGCCAGTAGGTGATGCGCTTCATGAAGGGATAGATCGCGACAAGCGCGAGCGATGCGAGCCCGAGCAGAATGGTGAAAGTGTTGAGCGCGAGCAGCACCGCGAGGCCGACAAGACATTGCGCCACAAGGAACGCCCATGCCGCATCGATGCCGACGGCGCCGGACGGGATCGGCCGCGAGCGCGTGCGCTGGACGGCGGCGTCGATGTCGCGGTCGACGATGTCGTTATAGGTGCAGCCCGCGCCGCGCATGGCGACCGCACCTACGGCGAAGAGAAGCATGAGGCCGAGGCTCGGGCCCCCCTCGCTTGCCAGCGCGATGGACCACCAGCAAGGGAGCAGCAGCAGCCAGGTACCGATGGGCCGGTCGAGCCGCGCGAGCCGCATATAGGGCCGCGCAAAACGCGGCGCGAAGCGGTCCACCCAGTTCTCCGGGGGCGCATCGGCGACGCGGGTTTCGGCGGGTCCGTCTGCGGTCATGGGGGCAGGCCTCGGAAGGGAAAGGAACGTATACGGAGCATCCCGGAAGGGCGCCGCCGTGTCGCGAGACTAGCGGCTGGCGCGGCGTTTTTCACCCGCGAAAACCGGGGACAAGTACGCCGATAAGGTTCCGTAATGCTGGTTCTGTCATCGAACTGTCATGAAACTGTCATGGAGTCGTTTCGGCCTTCGCTCAGGGCTCGATGGCAAGCGGTGAAGCGGGGATATCTCCCTCCAGCAGGGCCGGGAGGTGCCGGACGAGCGAGGTCGGGAAAATCGTCTCCCCGGCCGCCTGCAGCTCGGCCAGTGTCCACCATTTGAAGCCCTGAAGGACCCGCCGCTCCGTCTCGCTCCATGCGTCGCGGGCAAGCTCGGCCCCCTCTGTCCATGCAGGCAAAAACGTTTCCTGCAGCAGGCGCATCTTGCCGTGAATGCAAAGCGCATGCTCAGTGGTCCAGACGGGCCGCCCGAAGCGGGCATCGGTCAGGCCGGTCTCCTCCCGGAGCTCTCGCCTTGCCGCCGTGGCAATATCCTCCCCAGGCTCGATTTCCCCGCCGATGGTCACCCAATAGGGCTCGGCCAGCACCCTGCCCGCCGCATCGCCGACATCCGGGTCATGCATGCGAACGAGGAGGAGACGGTTCTGTGGATCGAAGAGGAGGACACGGGCGGTCTTGCGGGGGTGCATGGGGACTCGGCGGACTGTGAGCTTTCATCAATCAAACAGAGAATGTCATTCCGGCGAAAGCCGGAATCCATCGGAAGGCACAGCAAGGCGATAGGCCCATGAGCCCCGGCTTTCGCCGGGGTGACACTTTTATTTTGGGTGGAGACTTTGCGCGCCTTACAAGGTGAGTGACGAAGAGGATGACCATGGCGCGCGAAGACAGCGACGACACCCACGACACCCCCCGCTGTGCGAGCGGGAAGGCGCGGCTTTATGTGGAGGGGGATCTGGGCAAGGGCGCGAGCCTGACGCTCGATCGCGACCAGTCGCATTATCTCGTCAATGTGCTGCGGATGGGCGCGGATGCGCAGGTGCTGCTCTTCAACGGGCGGGACGGGGAGTGGGCGGCGCGGATTGCCGAACCTCACAAGAAGAATTGCGTGCTGGAACTCGTGGCGCGGACGCGTGCGCAGGAACCGCTGCCGGATGTCTGGCTCCTCTTCGCGCCGGTGAAGAAGGCGCGGCTCGACTTCATCGCGCAGAAGGCGACGGAGATGGGGGCGGCGGTGATCCAGCCGGTCATCACGGAGCGCACCGTCGTGACGCGGCTGAAGGACGAGCGGCTGCAGGCGAATGCGGTGGAGGCGGCGGAGCAATGCGGCCTCGTCGCCGTGCCGGAAGTGCGGGAAGCGGAAAAGCTCGGCAGCCTGCTCGCAAAGTGGGAGGAGACGGCGCCGGGACGGCGCATCCTCTTCTGCGACGAGAGCGAGGAACCGGGCGCGGCGCGCGAGGCGCTGGCGCGGCTGGCGGCGGAGGGCTGGCGCGGCGCGCCGCTCGCCGTGCTGATCGGGCCGGAAGGCGGCTTCTCGCCGAAGGAACGAGAACTGCTCCGGGGACGGAAGGATACGGCGGTGCTCTCGCTCGGGCCGCGCATCATGCGGGCCGACACGGCGGCAATCGCGGCGCTGGCGGTTGTGGGGCTTGCGCTGGGGGATTGGTGAGAAGACCAAAATGATTTGTCATCCCGGCGAAAGCCGGGATGACATTGTTTTTTTGCTTCGTTCCGCCAATGTTTTTGCGACGTATTTCCGCCTACGGAACCGGGATGGAACCCGATGGAACCCGGTGCGTTTTGTCCTTGTCCTGAATTAAACTCCAATGCCCCTGAAAGGAACGACACGGAATGCGCGTGCTGGTTGTCTATTGCCACCCGGTGGAAAAGAGCTTCGTTGCCGCGATGCGGGACGCGGCCGTGCGGGGGCTTGAACAGGCGGGCCATGAGACGCGCGTGGTCGATCTCTATGCGGATGGTTTCGACCCGCGCTTCACGGCGGAAGAACATGCCGCCTATGCGAACGAGCAGGACGTGCCGGAAGGTCTCGGCTCCTATGCCGAGGACCTGAAATGGGCGGAGGGAATTGTCTTCGTCTTCCCGACATGGTGGTACGACATGCCGGCCATGCTGAAGGGCTGGCTCGACCGCGTCTGGCTGCCGGGTGTCGCGTTTCATCTGCCGAAGGGCGGAGGGCGCATCCAGCCGGGACTGACGCATATCCGCCTGCTGTCGGCGGTGACGAGTTGCGGCGCGCCCTGGTGGTGGTCGAAGCTGGTTGGCGAGCCGCATCGCCGGGTGCTGATGCGCGGCATGAGGGCGCTCTGCGCGCCGGACTGCCGCCAGCTCTGGCTCGGCTGCTACCAGATGGACGGATCGACGCAGAACAAGCGGGAACGCTATCTGGCGGCTGTGCGGCGGCGGATGGCGCGGGTGGTTTGAGGGGCGGCTCCTCGCACTATCTTTCCCACCCTCCCCCAAGGGGAGGGTGGGAAGCTGAGTGATGCAGATGGGAAGAAGCAGGAGTGGAATGATTCCATTTCGCGCTCGTGCGCCTCGCATGTCTGTCCTTCCGTTCTCCTCGCCTGTTCCTTTCTGAACCGACATTGGCGCTTGTCAGGCCCCGCTCCCGCTCCTACATCTTTGCGCATGTGAGGACCGGAACGGGGGGCAGGGGCTGCCGACCCGCAACGAATAAGGTCCGTTCAGGAAAAGGGGCTCGCATGAGCATTCTCGTTGCCGGGCCCGAGCCCATCACCGACCGCCGCGATCTCGTGGCCGCGCTGGAGCGCGGCAACAAGCCGAAGAGCGACTGGCGCATCGGCACCGAGCACGAGAAATTTCCCTTCTGCGTCAAGAACCGCACGCCGATCCCCTATGGCGGCGAGCACGGCATCCGCGCCATGCTGGAAGGGCTGACGCGCTTCGGCTGGGAGCCGGTGATGGAAGGCGAGAACATCATCGGGCTCGAAAGCGGCAACGGCGAGCGCGGCAATATTTCGCTCGAACCCGGCGGCCAGTTCGAACTCTCCGGCGCGGCGCTGGAAACGCTGCACCAGACCTGCGCCGAGCTTCACGACCACCTGGCGCAGGTGAAGGAAGTGGGCGCGGAACACGGCATCGGCTTTCTCGGCCTCGGCTTCACGCCGAACTGGCGCCGCGACGAAATTCCGGTGATGCCCAAGGGCCGCTACAAGATCATGACGGAATACATGAAGAAGGTCGGGACCATGGGTCTCGACATGATGTACCGCTCCTGCACGGTGCAGGTGAACCTCGATTTCGCCTCCGAACCCGACATGGTGAAGAAGCTGCGCGTGGCGATCGCGCTGCAGCCGGTCGCGACCGCCATATTCGCCAATTCTCCGTTCACGGAAGGAAAGCCGAACGGCTATCTCTCCTATCGCTCGCATGTCTGGACCGATACGGACAAGGCGCGCTCCGGCATGATCCCCTTCGTCTTCGAGGACGGCTTCGGCTTCGAGCGCTATGTGGACTACGCGCTCGATGTGCCGATGTATTTCGTCTATCGCGACGGAAAATATATCGACGCGACGGGACAGAGCTTCCGCGATTTCCTTGAGGGCCGGCTGCCGGCGCTCCCCGGCGAGACGCCGACGCGGGGCGACTGGAACAACCATTTGACGACGATTTTCCCGGAAGCGCGGATCAAGAACTACATGGAGATGCGGGGCGCGGATGGCGGGCCGTGGGCGCGCATCTGCGCGCTGCCGGCCTTCTGGGTCGGGCTCATGTACGACCAGTCGTCGCTCGACGCGGCCTGGGACCTCGTGAAGGACTGGACGGCGGAAGAGCGGCAGGCCCTGCGCGACGGCGTGGCGAAACACGGGCTCCACACGCCGTTCCGGAGCGGCACGCTGCTCGACGTGGCGCGCCGCGCGGTGGCGATGTCGCGTGCCGGGCTCGATGCGCGCGCAAACGGCGACGGCGTCGGCGCAACGGAGGCGATCCATCTGAGCGCGGTGGAGGCGATCGTCGCGAAGGGGAAGTCGCCGGCCGAGGAGCTGCTGGAGCTTTACCACGGGCGCTGGAACGGCTCGGTCGATCCGGTGTTCGACGAGTTCGCGTTTTAGGGGTTTCATCTGACGCGTCATTGCGAGCGACCGTTTGGGAGCGAAGCAATCCAGGAGCGGCTGGCTCCGGCAATTGCGGCTCTGGATTGCTTCGTCGCTTCGCTCCTCGCAATGACGGTTGAAGGGGAGAGGGGCACTCATGTTCAGTCACATCACCATCGGCTCGAAGGATCCGGACAAGGCGGCGGCTTTCTATGACGCGGTGCTGGCGACGCTCGGTATTCCGCCTTTCTTCAAGGCGCCGGGCCTCACGTCCTACGGCACGGCGACGGGGCCGAAGGTCTTTGTGGTGACGCCCTTCAACGGCGAGCCGCATCATCCGGGAAACGGCTGGCACGCGGCCTTCCTCGCGCCTGATCGCAAATCCGTCGACGCCTTTCATGCGGCGGCACTGAAAATGGGCGGCACCAGCGAGGGCGAGCCGGGGCTCCGCCCGCATTACCATCCGAATTACTACGGCGCTTACGTCCGCGACCCGGAAGGCAACAAGCTGCAGGCGGTTTGCCACAGCTCGAAGGGTTAGGCGTGCGGCGCATTCTCGTCATCGGCTGCTCCGGCGGCGGCAAGTCGACGCTTGCGCGTGCGCTCGGGCGGCGTTTCAACCTGCCGGTGGTGCATCTCGACGTGCTGTTCTGGAAGCCCGGCTGGATCGAGAGTTCCTATGACGAGTTCCGGCCGAAGGTCGCCGCGGCGGTGGCGGAGGAACGCTGGGTGATCGACGGCAATTTCAGCCGCACCTTCGATCTGCGCCTGCCGCGCGCGGACACCGTTATCTGGGTGGATCAGCCGCGCCGGGTCTGCCTGTGGCGCGCCTTCCGCCGGACGCTGACGCAGTTCGGCCGGAACCGCGCCGACCTCGCGCCCGGCTGCCCGGAGAAATTCGATCTCGCCTTCTACCGCTTCATCTGGAACTTCAAGCGCACGCATGACGCGATGATGGAGGAGGCACTGGCGCGCGACGCCGCGCATGCGCGAGTATTCCGCCTGCGGAGCGATGCGGAGATCGTGGAGTTCATGACGGGACTCTAAAAACAGATGTCATCCCGGCACTTGTTGCCGGGACGACATTTTTATTTTTTCTTTGTGCAGAAGGCTAACCGCTCCTACGCCGCCCTTCTTATGCGGCTCTGGCCGTACCGCCCACCGTCAATCCGTCGATCCGGAGCGTCGGCTGGCCGACGCCGACGGGGACACCTTGTCCCCCCTTGCCGCAGGTGCCGATGCCGGGATCGAGTTTCATGTCGTTACCAATCATGGAGACGCGGGTGAGGACATCCGGGCCGTTGCCGATCAGCGTCGCGCCCTTGACCGGCGCGCCGATCTGGCCGTCCTCGATCATGTAGGCTTCGGTGCAGGTGAAGACGAACTTGCCCGACGTGATGTCGACCTGGCCGCCGCCGAAGGAGACGGCGTAGAGGCCGCGTTTCACGGAGGCGAGGATTTCGTCCGGCTCGCGATTGCCCGACAGCATGTAGGTGTTGGTCATGCGCGGCATCGGCTGGTGCGCGTAGGATTCGCGGCGGCCGTTGCCCGTCGCCGCCATGCCCATGAGGCGGGCGTTGAGGCGGTCCTGCATGTAGCCTTTCAGGATGCCGTCTTCGATCAGCACCGTGCGCGAGGTGGGCGTGCCCTCGTCGTCGATGGTGAGCGAGCCGCGGCGATCCGCCAGCGTGCCGTCGTCGACGACCGTGATGCCGGGCGCGGCGACGCGCTGGCCGAGGAGCCCCGCAAAGGCGGAAGTCTTCTTGCGGTTGAAATCGCCCTCGAGGCCGTGGCCGATGGCTTCGTGGAGCAGGATGCCCGGCCAGCCCGGCCCGAGCACCACGTCCATTTCGCCGGCGGGAGCGGGCACGGCTTCGAGATTGACCAGCGCCTGGCGCAGCGCCTCGTCGACCTGCGCCTGCCATTTCAGCGGGTCGATGAAAACGTCGTAGCCCATGCGGCCGCCGACGCCGTAGGAGCCGGTTTCCTGGCGGCCGTTCTCGCCGGCCACGATGGCGACGTTGAGACGGACGAGGGGGCGGATGTCGCGCAGCGACGAGCCGTCGGCGCGGACGATCTCGACCGCCTGCCACTCGCCCGCGAGCGAGGCGGAGACCTGCTGGATGCGGGGGTCCTTCGCGCGGGCATAGGCGTCGATCTCGGCGAGAAGCTTCACCTTCTCCTCGAAGCTCTGCGCGCCGAGCGGATTTTCATCCGAATAGAGATGCGTGTTGGTGCGAGCGGGGCCTTCGGCCGAGACGCCCGTGTGACCCGTCTTCACTGCCTGCACGGCATCGCTCGCGCGCTTCAACGCGGCTTCGGAGAGTTCCGAGGCATGGGCATAGCCGGTGGCTTCGCCGGCGACGCAGCGCAACCCGAAGCCCTGATTGGTGTCGAAGGTGGCGGTCTTGAGGCGGCCGTCGTCGAAGCCGAGCACTTCCGACTGGCGGTACTCCATGAAGAGCTCGCCGTCATCGGCCCCGGTGAGCGTCTCCCCCACGAGCGAAGCGACGCGGTCGCGGTCGAGGCCGGTGCGGGTGAAGAAGAGATCGTCGGAAGAGGAGGTCATGATTGATCCTTGGGGCGCCGTGGGTCTCGACAGGCCATAACATATAGGGAGCGCAAGCGGCGGATGTTACCGCGCCAGCCATTCCTCGACGGGGACGAGGCGGCGCGGCAGGCTGGAGAGATCGCAGCGCACGACCTGCGGCGCGCAGCTGTAGAGAGGGTATTGCGTCACCTTCAGCGACTGGAGATCGACCAGGAAGACGCCGTTGATGCGGCCGAACCAGTTGTCCCATTCCGCGAAGTGCCAGTTTTCCCAGCCGGCGGGCGGCGGCCCGACGACATCGCCCACGAGGTCGGGATGGGCGGCGCAGAAACCGACGACGCAGCGGCCGGGATCGCGGGGGTCGAGCCAGGGCGCGGCCTCCGAGATGAGCTCCGGCGCCGCGCCGCCATTTTGGGGCAGCACGAGACCGGCGGAGATGTGCCGCCCGAGATGGAAATGAATGAGCGCCTCGTCGCGCATGAGTGAGAATCCCTCGCACCGAATAGCCAACCAATACTCTAGGACATTTCAGGCCGCGGGAAAGGGGCGGAAAGGGAATTTCCCGGCGGGCCGGGCGGGCGGGTGCGGCGAATTCTCCCGCTTATTGTGGCAAAACGTCGCAAAGCGCGGCCATGCCTGTGGCCTGCGGCTTCCCCGTGACTATACTGCCGGTGCGAGTCGTCTGCCCGGACAATGCGCGGCGCGCGGGAACCCCCCGAGCGCGGCTTGTCCGGAGGCGCATCAGGGGGATGCCGCCGTCCAGGAAACAACAAAAGAAGCTGCGGCGGAACTTGCGGCGGCCAACGGTTTATGGTTTCTGACGGCCATCTTCGCTGCCCGCCGATATGGTTCTGGGGCGCGGCCCGGATTGGACCGGAATTTGACCGGAAGTGAATTGACTAGCTGGGGATAAGCATGCGGTTTCTGAACGGATTTGGCCTTTTCGCTCTCGCTGTCGCGCTCGGACTTGCCGGCGGCGGTTTCGTCCCGGCCGCGTTTGCCATGCCGGTCGACCGCGGCATGGGGCTTCCCGAAGCGGTGACGCCCGTCATGCACGACCTGGTGGCGCTGCATAATTGGCTGCTCATCACGATCAGCATCATCGTCGCCTTCGTGACGCTCCTTCTCGTGATCGTCATGGTGCGGTTCAACCGCCGCGCCAACCCGACGCCCACCAAGACCACGCACAACACGCTGCTCGAGGTCGCCTGGACGGTGCTGCCGGTGATGATCCTCGTGGCGATCGCCATTCCCTCTTTCCGCCTCCTCTACAAGGAAGTCGTGATCCCGGAAGCCGAGATGACGGTGAAGGCGGTCGGCTACCAGTGGTACTGGGGCTATGAATATCCCGACCAGGGCGACATCTCGATCATCTCGAACATGGTCGAGGACGCCGATCTCCAGGAAGGCCAGCCGCGCCTCTTCACGGCGGACGAAGCGATGGTCGTGCCGGTCGACACCACGATCCGCGTGATCGTGACGGGCGCGGACGTGATCCATGCGTTCGCGGTGCCGCAGTTCGGCGTCAGGATCGATGCGGTGCCCGGCCGTCTTAACGAGACCTGGTTCCGCGCCGAGCGGACCGGCATGTTCTACGGCCAGTGCTCCGAGCTCTGCGGCCAGCGCCACGCCTTCATGCCGATCAACGTGCTGGTGGTGACGCGGGAGGAATTCCAGCAATGGACCGAGCAGCAGCAGGCCGCTGCCGGCACGAACGACAAAGTGAAACTGGCGCAAGCCGCGGTTGCGAACGCGCGCTGAACGCGCGTCGCTGCCTTTTGACGAAGCAAACATCGTAAGAACGAAGGGTTAAGAGAGATGGCAGGGCAAGCTGCGGGCGCGCACGCCGATCACGCCGACCACCCCACGGGCTGGAAGCGGTACGTCTATTCGACGAACCACAAGGACATCGGCACGATGTACCTGATCTTCGCGATCATCGCGGGGATCATCGGCGGTGCCTTCTCCGTGCTGATGCGCGCGGAGCTGATGTATCCGGGCGACGGCGTCCTCGGTGGCGACCACAACCTCTTCAACGTTCTGGTGACGGCGCACGGCCTCATCATGATCTTCTTCATGGTGATGCCCGCGATGATCGGCGGCTTCGGCAACTGGTTCGTGCCGCTGATGATCGGCGCGCCGGACATGGCCTTCCCGCGCATGAACAACATCTCGTTCTGGCTGCTTCCGCCCGCGCTTGGCCTTCTCGTGATCTCGATGTTCGTGCCCGGCATGCCCGGCGGCAACGGCGCCGCTGGCGGCTGGACGATCTATCCGCCGCTCTCGACCTCCGGCACGCCCGGACCGGCGATGGACTTCGCGATCCTCGCGCTCCACATCGCCGGCGCCTCCTCGATCCTCGGCGCGATCAACTTCATCACCACGATCTTCAACATGCGCGCACCGGGCATGACGCTGCACAAGATGCCGCTCTTCGTCTGGTCGATCCTCGTGACCGTGTTCCTGCTGCTGCTCTCGCTCCCCGTTCTCGCGGGCGCGATCACCATGCTGCTGACGGACCGCAACTTCGGCACGACCTTCTTCTCGCCCGAAGGCGGCGGTGACCCGATCCTGTTCCAGCACCTGTTCTGGTTCTTCGGCCACCCGGAAGTCTACATTCTCATTCTTCCCGGCTTCGGCATGGTCTCGCAGATCATCTCGACCTTCTCGCGCAAGCCCGTGTTCGGCTATCTCGGCATGGCCTACGCCATGGTCGCGATCGGCGTGGTCGGCTTCGTCGTGTGGGCGCACCACATGTACACGGTCGGCATGTCGGTCAACACGCAGGCCTACTTCGTGGCCGCGACGATGGTCATCGCGGTGCCGACGGGCATCAAGATCTTCTCCTGGATCGCGACGATGTGGGGTGGCTCGATCGAGTTCCGCACCCCGATGCTCTGGGCGATCGGCTTCATCTTCCTCTTCACCATCGGCGGCGTGACCGGCGTGGTGCTGGCGAATGCCGCCGTCGACCGCTCGCTGCACGACACCTACTACGTGGTGGCGCATTTCCACTACGTGCTGTCGCTCGGCGCCGTCTTCGCGATCTTCGCGGGCTGGTACTACTGGTTCCCGAAGATCAGCGGCTATATGTGTTCGGAATTCGTGGGCAAGCTGCACTTCTGGGTCACCTTCATCGGTGTGAACCTCGTGTTCTTCCCGCAGCATTTCCTCGGCCTGCAGGGCATGCCGCGCCGCTATTCGGACTACCCGGATGCGTTCGCCTACTGGAACCTGGTGTCGTCGATCGGCTCCTACATCTCCGCTTTCGGCGTGCTGATCTTCCTCTACGGCATCGCGCAGGCCTTCATGAAGAAGGTGCCGGCGGGCAACAACCCCTGGGGCGAAGGCGCGACCACGCTCGAATGGACGCTTTCCTCGCCGCCGCCGTTCCACCAGTTCTCGGAACTGCCGCGGATCAAGTGACTACCGCTCCGGCCGGGCCCATCCCGGCCGGAGTACCTTTGACGACCGAAGACAACGAAAGACGCTTACGAGTTCATGTCGGATACAGCGATCAGCAACGACCGCGACACTTCCGCCGCCTTCCCCGAAGGCGGCATGGGAAGCGCACGCGACTTCTTCCAGCTGCTGAAGCCGCGCGTGATGTCGCTTGTGATCTTCACGGCGCTGGTCGGTATCGCCGTGGCGCCCGGCGGCATCCACCCCGTGATCGGCTTCACGGCGTTGCTCTGCATCGCCGTCGGCGCGGGTGCGTCCGGCGCGCTGAACATGTGGTACGACGCGGACATCGATGCGCGCATGGCGCGCACCGCGAACCGCCCCATACCGGCGGGCCGCGTGACGGCGCGCGAGGCGGCCGTGTTCGGCTCGATCCTCTCCGTCTTCGCCGTGATGACGATGGGCGTGCTCGTGAACTGGGTGGCGGCGGCGTTGCTCGCCTTCACGATCTTCTTCTATCTCGTCGTCTACACGATGTGGCTGAAGCGGCGCACGTCGCAGAACATCGTGATCGGCGGCGCGGCCGGCGCTTTCCCGCCCATGATCGGCTGGGCCGCGGTGACGGGCTCCGTCTCCGTCGAATCCATCGCGCTCTTCCTCATCATCTTCATGTGGACGCCGCCGCATTTCTGGGCGCTCGCTCTCTATCGCAGCGGCGACTACGAGAAAGTCGGCGTGCCGATGCTGCCCGTGGTTTCGGGCGAAGCGGAAACGCGCCGCCAGATCATGCTCTATTCGCTGGCGCTTGTGCCTGTGACGCTGCTGCCGGGTTTCCTCGGCTTTGCGGGCGCGCTCTATATGGGCGCGACGGCGGCCTTGGGCGCGGGCTTCCTGTGGCTGGCTTTCGGCGTCTGGCGGACGGGCCCGGGCGCGGCGCAGGACAAGGCCGCGAAACGGCTTTTCGGATATTCGATTCTCTATCTCTTCCTGATCTTCTCGCTGCTGCTGGCGGAGAAGATGCTGGGCCTGGGCGGCACCGCCCCCGCCCTGACGCTGTGAGGCGCGGATGAGCGAACAGGACGAAAGCGAACGGCACAAGGTCGCCGCTCCGCAATGGACGGACGAACAGTTGAAGCGCCGCCGCCAGCGCAACCTCGCCATCGCGTGGACGCTTGCGGGCCTGATGCTGTTGTTCTTCGTGGTGACGATTGTGAAACTCGGGGGCAATGTGGCGAACCGGCCGCTCTGACGGTCGCGCCCATCTCACGAGACGGTTATCTTTCCCGGCATATGCCGGAGTGGAATTTGGTTAGTCGCATTTCCGGGCATGAGGGTCGAACCTCGCCGGAAAAGCTCTGAAGCGGAGAAGAGGGGACATGGCTGACGCCCACGCCAAACATCACGACTATCATCTGGTAGACCCGAGCCCCTGGCCGGTCGTCGGATCGATCGGCGCCTTCGTGCTCGCCATCGGTGCCGTCAACTGGATGCACGGTTCCTCGCCCTGGGTCATGCTGATCGGCTTTGCGATCGTGTTCTACACCATGTTCGCCTGGTGGCGGGACGTGATCCGCGAAGCGCACAGGGGCGACCACACGCCGGTCGTGCAGCTTCACCTGCGCTACGGCATGATCCTCTTCATCGCGTCCGAAGTGATGTTCTTCGTCGCCTGGTTCTGGGCCTTCTTCGACGCGAGCCTTTTCGCCGGCGAGGCGAAGCAGGCCGCCCGCGTCGCCTTCACCGGCGGTCACTGGCCGCCCCAGGGCGTCGAAGTGTTCGATCCGTGGCACCTGCCGCTCATCAACACGCTGATCCTGCTGACATCGGGCACGACGGTCACCTGGGCGCATCACGCGCTGCAGCATGGCGACCGCAAGGGCCTGGTGCAGGGTCTCGTGCTCACCGTGCTGCTCGGCCTCGTCTTCACAGCCGTACAGGCCTACGAATACGCCCATGCGGCCTTCTCGTTCGGCGGCAGCATCTACGGCGCGACCTTCTTCATGGCGACCGGCTTCCACGGCTTCCATGTGATCGTCGGTACGATCTTCCTGATCGTCTGCCTGCTGCGCGCGGTGAAAGGCGACTTCACCCCGAAGCAGCATTTCGGCTTCGAGGCGGCGGCCTGGTACTGGCACTTCGTCGACGTGGTCTGGCTGTTCCTGTTCTTCTCCATCTATATCTGGGGATCGGCGGGCGCCACGATGGCCCACTGACGGCAAACGCCGGTCAATCGGTTCAATGCGGGGGCGGGCGCGGAATGCGGCCCGCCCTCGGCTTTTTGGGAAAGTGATCATGGCGGAAAACCTGAGCACGGCACCGTCCTCCATCGAAGTCGGGCTGAGATCCTGCTGCCCGCGCTGCGGCAAGGGAAAGCTCTATGACGGCTTCCTGACGCTCGCGCCCGGATGCAAGGAATGCGGCCTCGACTACGGCTTCGCCGATGCCGGCGACGGACCCGCCGTCTTCATCATGATGATCGCGGGCTTCATCATCGTCGGCCTCGTGCTGTGGGTGGAGTTCACCTGGTCGCCGCCCTACTGGGTGCATGCGCTGCTGTGGATTCCGCTGACGCTGGCGCTGACCATCGGGCTGCTCCGGCCGCTCAAGGGCTGGCTTGTCGCGCAGCAATTCCGCCACCGGGCGGAGGAGGGGCGGCTCGAAGGCGGACGGGAAGAATGAGCAACCGCTTTTTCCGCCCTCTCTTCTGGCCGACGCTGCTCACCGCGCTGATGCTGCCCGTTCTGCTCGGCCTCGGCTTCTGGCAGCTCGACCGGCTGACATGGAAGGAAAACCTGATCGCACGGATCGCGGAGCGGCTGACCGCCGCGCCGGTCGTGCTGCCCGCACCGGACGCATGGCAGAGCCTCGATCTCGCGGAGAATGAATACCGGCGCGTGCAACTGACGGGGCACTTCGCGGGCAACCGCGAACTTCACTACTTCATGCAGAGCCCGGACGGGACGCCGGGCTACGCCGTCATCAGCCCGTTCGAAATCGAAGGCGGCGAGGGCGCGGTCGTGCTGGTCGACCGGGGCTTCGTGCCCGTGGGGCTGAAGGATGCCTCGGCAAGGGACGCGCTCCCGGAAGGCGAGGTGAGCTTCACCGGCGTGTTGCGCCGGCCGCAGGAGCGCAGCGCCTTTGCGGGCGCCGACGACCCCGTGAAGAATGTCTGGATGGTGCGCGATCCCGCCGTCATGGGAGCGGCGCTCGGCGTCGGCCGCGTCGCGCCCTTTTTCGTCGAGGCGGAGGCGAACGCCTTTCCGGGCAAGTGGCCGCAGGCGGGGGGCACGCGCATCGACCTGCCGAACAACCATCTCGATTATGCGCTGACCTGGTTCGGCCTCGGGCTGGTGCTCGCCGTCGTCTATCTGGTCTATCATCGTTCGAACGGACGCATGGGAAGACCGAAGGCATGAGCAATTCGACGGCGGCTTACGGCGCGCTGAAAGACAGGTTCGACCGGCTCGCCGCGCTGCAGGGCGCGCAGGCGGTGCTGCATTGGGACCGCGCGACGATGATGCCGGAAGGCGGCGCCCGCGCCCGCGCCGAGCAGCAGGCGGCGCTCTCGCTCATCGCGCACGAAACGCTGACGGCGCCGGAAGTGTCGGACCTGCTGGCGAGCGCGGATGCGACGGCGAGCGAGCTTGCCGAGTGGGACCGCGCGAACCTCGCCGAGATGCGCCGCGTCCATGCCCATGCGACGGCGACGCCCGCCGATCTCGTGACGCGGCTGTCGCGCCAGAAGTCGGCGACGGAAATGATCTGGCGGAAGGCGCGCGCCGCGAACGATTATGCGAGCCTCGCGCCCGCGCTTGACCAACTGATCGAACTCGTCCGCGAGCAGGCGGCGGCGAAGGCGGAGGCTTTCGGCCTCGATCCCTATGACGCGCTGCTGGACGGCTACGATCCCGGCCGCCGCGCCGCCGAAATCGACGGGCTGTTCGCGGAGCTGGAAGGCTTTCTGCCCGGCCTCATGCAGGAGGTGATGGAGCAGCAGGACGCGGGCCCCGGCGCGTTGGCGCTCGAAGGGCCGTTCCCGGTCGCGCTTCAGGAATGGCTCGGCCGCGAGGTGATGGGCTTTCTCGGCTTCGACTTCGCGCATGGGCGGCTCGATGTGAGCCACCATCCCTTCACCGGCGGCGTGCCGGAGGACAGCCGCATCACCACCCGCTACGACGAGACGGACTTCACCCGGAGCCTGATGGCGGTGATCCACGAAACCGGGCATTCGCTCTACGAGCGCGGACTGCCGGAGGAATGGCGCGGCCAGCCGGTGGGCCGCGCGCGCGGCATGACGATCCATGAAAGCCAGTCGCTGCTGTTCGAGATGCAGGCCGGCCGCTCTGCTGCCTTCATCTCGTTTCTCGCGCCGCGCCTGAAGGCGGCTTTCGGCGGCGAGGGACCGGCATGGGAGCCGGACAATCTGCTGCGCCACTACCGGAAGGTCGGGCCGAGCCTCATCCGGGTCGATGCCGACGAGGTGACCTATCCGCTGCATGTCATCCTGCGCTACCGGCTCGAACGGGCGATGATCGCCGGCACACTCCGCGCCGCCGATCTGCCCGCCGCCTGGAACGAGGGCATGAAGACGCTGCTCGGCATCGTGCCGCCGGACGACGCGAACGGCTGCATGCAGGACATCCACTGGCCGTCGGGATCGTTCGGCTACTTCCCGACCTACACGCTCGGCGCGCTCGCCGCCGCGCAGCTCTTCGCCGCCGCCAAGGGCGCACATCCGGGCCTCGAGGACGCGCTCGCAGAGGGCGATTTTTCGCCGCTGGTGCGATGGGTGAGGGAGCATGTGCATGGCCGCGGCTCGCGCCTGACGCCCGACGGGATCCTCCTCGCCGCGACAGAAGAGCCTCTTGGAACGGCGGCGTTCAGGCGCCATATTCAAGCAAGATACCTGAGCTAAAACCCAGCATTTCCGCCATTTTTCCGGTTCAGATTGCCTCCGGCTCCGGGCGGGGCTAGGTTACGGCCGTCCGGATCGACATCCGCTGTAGTCCGGCTATCCTGGAGATTATGGTGAAATACGTCAGCACGCGGGGCGTCGCTCCGGAGCTTGAATTCGAGGACGCTTTGCTCGCCGGTCTGGCCCGCGACGGCGGCCTTTACGTGCCCGTGGAATGGCCGCAACTGAGCGAGCGCAAGATCAGGGCGCTGGCGGGACTGCCCTATGAAGAGGTCGCCTTCCGCATCATGCGGCCCTTCATCGGCGACGCGATCGGCGACGACGACCTGCAGCGGATGATCGGCGAGGCCTATGCCTCGTTCCGCCACAAGGCGATTGTGCCACTGCGGCAACTCGGCTCCAACGACTGGCTGCTCGAACTCTTTCACGGGCCGACGCTCGCCTTCAAGGACGTGGCGATGCAGATCCTCGCGCGCCTGTTCGACCATGTGCTGGCCGCCAAGGGCCGCCGCGTGACGGTGGTGGGCGCGACCTCGGGCGATACGGGCTCGGCCGCCATCGAAGCCTTCAAGGGCCGCGACACGACCGATATTTTCATCCTGCACCCGAAGGGCCGCGTCTCCGAAGTACAGCGCCGCCAGATGACGACCGTGCTCGACGCCAACGTCCACAACATCGCCATCGAAGGCTCGTTCGACGATTGCCAGGCGCTGGTGAAGGCCATGTTCAACGATCACGGCTTCCGCGACGAGGTGAGCCTTGCCGGCGTGAACTCGATCAACTGGGGCCGGGTTATGGCCCAGATCGTCTATTTCTTCACCTCCGCCGTGGCGCTGGGCGCGCCCGGACGGCAGGTCTCCTTCTCTGTGCCGACGGGGAATTTCGGCGATATTTTCGCGGGCTATGCGGCGGCGCGGATGGGGCTGCCGATTGCGAAGCTGATCGTCGCGACCAACGTGAACGACATTCTGGCGCGCACGCTCGAGACGGGCCGCTACGAGGTCGGCAAGGTCGTGCCGACGATCAGCCCGAGCATGGACATCCAGGTCTCGTCGAATTTCGAACGGCTGCTCTACGACGCCTATGGTCGCGACGGCGCGACTGTGACGCGACTGATGCAGAGCCTGTCGCAATCGGGCGCCTTCACCGTCGACCCCATTCGGCTCGAAGCCATTCAGGGGCAGTTCGGCGCCGCGCGCGTCGACGAGACGGAGACCGCGGCGACCATCGCGAGGATGCTGGCGGAGACGGGCGAGATCGTCGATCCGCATTCGGCGGTCGGTATTGCCGCTGCGGCAAGGCTGCGCGGCGATGTGTCGGTACCGATGATAAGTCTGGCGACGGCACATCCGGCAAAGTTCCCGGATGCGGTGAAGGCGGCGACGGGTATCCATCCCGAGCTGCCGCCCGCCATGGCCGATCTTTTTACGCGGGAGGAACGCCTGGAAGCGCTGCCGAACGATCTCGGCGCGGTCGAGGCCTTCATCCGCGAACGCGCCCGATCGATGGCCGCGTGAGAGTTTTCAGTTTGTATATGACGTTGAATAATAAGGAGTGTGCCCATGTCCGTTGAAGTGACCCGCCTCGAAAACGGCCTCACCATTGTGACCGACAGCATGCCGCATCTCCACACGACCTCGGTTGGCGTCTGGGTCAATACCGGCGCGCGCCACGAAAGCGTCCGCGAGCACGGCGTCTCCCATATGCTGGAGCATATGGCCTTCAAGGGCACGGAACGCCGTTCGGCGCTGATGATCGCGGAAGAGATCGAGACGGTGGGCGGCCACCTGAACGCGCACACGACGCATGAGGCGACGGCCTATTACGCGCGCGTGCTGCGCCAGGACCTGCCGCTCGCGGTCGATATTCTCGCCGACATTCTGCAGAACTCGGTCTTCGATCCGCAGGAAGTCGAGCGCGAGCGCGGGGTCATCATTTCCGAAATCGGCCAGGCGCACGACACACCGGACGACGTGGTGTTCGACGACCTGCTGGAGGCGGCCTTTCCGGGCCAGCCGCTCGGCCGCTCGATCCTCGGCACGGTGGACACGGTGTCCGCCTTCGGCCGCGACGAGTTGCAGGGCTATATGGGCCAGCGCTATCTCGCGCCCGGCATGGTGCTCGCGGCGGCGGGCGGGCTCGAACACGAGCAACTGGTGAAGCTGGCGCGAGAACGCTTCGGCGACCTGCCGCGCCGCGTCACCAACGGCGCCGACGCGGCCGTCTTCGGCGGCGGCGAGCGCCGCACGGAGCGCGACCTCGAACAGGTTCATCTGGCGCTCGCTTTCGAAGGCCCGACCTATGGCGACCCGGACTACTACACCGCACAGGTCTTTTCCGGCGTGCTGGGCGGCGGCATGTCGTCCCGCCTCTTCCAGGAAGTGCGCGAGAAGCGCGGCCTCTGCTATTCGGTCTTCGCCTTCTCATGGTCGTTTGCCGATACCGGCGTCTTCGGCCTTTATGCCGGCACGGCGCCCGACCACGTGGCCGAACTGATGCCCGTATTGTCGGGCGAGATGGGCCGCATCGGCGAGGACGTGACGGAGGAGGAGACCGCCCGCGCCCGCGCGCAGATCAAGGCCGGGCTGATGATGGGGCTCGAAAGCTCCTCGTCGCGCGCGGAGCAGATCGCGCGGCAATACATGATCCATGGCCGCGTGCTGCCGATCGACGAACTCATCGAGAAGGTGGATGCGGTCGATGCCGCCGCCGTGCGCCGCTATGCCGGACGGCTGTTGAGCGGCCCCGGCCTCGCGCTTTCCGCCATCGGCCCGCTGGCCGGCAAGGGCGGCGGACTTGAATCCTATGACCGGATCGCGGCAAGATTTACAAACTAGCGCCGCGATTTAGGGAGGGGGCCAAAAGGGCCGCCCGTCGCGGAGGGGGCGGTCCATTTCATGGCTTTTCTTCGGTCGATGTCGAAGCCGGATGTGGCGCCGCTGATTCTCGGCCACGGCATCTATCTGCGCAGCCCCCAGCTTACGGATTACGGCACATGGGCGGACCTGCGCGGCCGGAGCCGGGACTTCCTGACCCCCTGGGAACCGACCTGGCCGACCGACGACCTGACGCGAACGGCCTTCCGGCGGCGTATTCGCCGCTACCAGCGCGAAATCCGCGAGGACCATGCCTACCCCTTTTTCATCTTTCGTGAGGAAGATGATGTTCTGCTTGGCGGCTGCACCCTTTCGGGTGTGCAGCGGGGCGTCCAGCAGAGCTGCACGCTGGGCTATTGGGCGGGCGAGCTGTTCGCGGGCAGGGGATATGTGACGGCGGCGGTGAGAGCGCTCATCCCGTTTGTATTCGAGGAGTTGAAATTGCACAGGCTGCAGGCCGCCTGTCTGCCGGAAAACGAGCGCTCGCGCGCCGTCCTGCGGAAATGCGGCTTCACGGAAGAAGGTATTGCGAGGGGCTTTCTCCGCATCAACGGCGCGTGGCGCGATCATGTCGTGTACGCCATTCTGCGCGACGATCCGCGCCTATAGGACAAGGAGTTTTCTTCCGATGCGGCGAGGGGGCCCGATGAAGGCGCGCATGGCGCATGCGCTGGCGGCGCTGGCTTTGGCTTTGCCGATGGCGCTTGCGCCCATGACGGCGCGTGCGCTGGACGCGGTCGCCATGGACGATGCCCGCCCGGTAATCGACCTCACGCCCTATGTCGAAAACTACGCGGCGGCGGGCCGCAGGCTCACCATCGAACCGCCGTCGAACGGCGCGGCGGAAATCGGCTCCGGTCTGGATGAGGATGGCGGCGAAGGCGCAATGGAGGATGGCGCCGTCGTGCTGTCGGACGGCGAGGGAGATGCCGCGGGCGTCTGGCGCGCGGTCGCGCTCCGCAATCGCAGCGAAGACCTGGTAACGCGGCTGCTGGTGGCGGACCGGCGCGACGATGGGATCGGCGCCTTCTTCTGGCCAAGGCCGCACCTGGAAATCACCCGCGCGGTGGCGGCGGGTGGCGAGGATCCGGTTTTCGCACCCGGCGCCGCCTGGCCTGGCTTCGCGGTCTTCTCCGTCACCGGCAACCCCGAAACCAGCATGACGGTGGCGCTCCACTCGGAAGACGAGAGCGAAGCCGGCCTCTATCTCTGGCACGAAGAAGCGTGGTCTTCGTTCACGCGGCGCCTCTCGCTGGTCGAGGGCGGCATGCTCGCCGTCGTCGCGGCATTCGCGGTCTATATGGCCGCTCTCGGCGTGCTGACGCGGGTAGCGGCGGCGCGCGCGACGGCGGCGCTGCTCGGCGCGGGCTTCCTCGTGCTGCTGGGCGAGTTCGGCTATTTCGGCACGATGTTCTCATTGTCGCCATGGTGGGACCTCGTATTCCGTACCATCGCATTGGCGCTGTTCGCTTCGGCCGTCTTCATGCTGGAGCGCTTCTTCCTCGACAGCGAACGCCGCTCCGCCTCGCTTGCGATGGCGACGCGGTGGCTCGCCTATGCGGCGCTGGTGGGCATTCCGCTCGCCTTCATCAGCGTGTCGGGCGCGGCGCTCTATGTGCGGCTCTTCCTCGCCGTCGCGCTGCTCGGCGGTGCGCCCCTCGTCGTGATGGCGGCGCTGCACGGCGTGCGGCCGGCGCAATTGCTCATCCCGGGCGCCGTTCTTTTCGCCATTGCGGGTTTCACTGCCGCCTTCCACGCGGCCGGCTGGCTGCCCGGCACATTCGCGGGCACCGTTTTTTCAGGCGGCGTCTTCACGACGGCGCTGACGCTTTTCGCCTTTGCCGCCGCCTATCACGCACAAGGCGGCCGCCGCCGCGCCGATATAGGCACGCTGCGAAGCGAACAGCGCCACGCTTTCGCGCTGTCGGGCGCGCGGATGGGTGTGTGGGACTGGGACATTTCGGGCGACAAGCTCTATGTGTCGCCTTCCGTCGAGGCGATGCTGGGGCTCGACGCGGGCACGCTGGACGGCAACGAAGTCGCGTGGCGCGAGCACATGCACCCGTCCGACCGCGAAACCTACCGAAATGCGCTCAACGCCTATATCGAACGGGGCACGGTTTCCTTCACGCTCGAATTCCGCATGCGCCATTCGGACGGCGTCTTCCGTTGGGTGGCGCTCAACGCGAGCTGCGTCGCCGGAACGGAGAACTATGCGACGCGCTGTATAGGCACGGTGCGCGATATTTCCTCGCAGAAACACGCGGAGGAAAGGCTGATGCACGACAGCGTGCATGACAGCCTGACCGGCCTGCCGAACCGCGCGCTCTTCATGGACCGCATGAGCCGCGCCATCCGCAAACGCGGGCTGCTGGAGCGGCCGCGTGCGGCGCTGCTGCTGATTGATCTCGACCGCTTCAAGACCGTGAACGACAGCCTCGGCCATTCGGGCGGCGACGCGCTGCTGATCGCGATCGCGCGGCGCCTCGAGTCGCTCGTCACTCAGGACGACACCGTGGCGCGGATCGACGGCGATGCTTTCTCCGTGCTGCTGACGACGCGCACCGAACGCGAGGATGCGCTCGCCTTCGCCGAGCAGGCGAGCGAATTCCTGCGCCAGCCGATCGAAGTCGCGGGCCACGAGGTCTACCCGACATGCTCGGTCGGCGTGGCGATCTGCGAGGATGCGCATGAACGCCCGGAGGAACTGTTCACCGAAGCCGAAATCGCCATGTACCGCGCCAAGCGTTCGGGAAAGGCGCGGATCGAACTTTTCGAACCGGGGATGCGCGCCGAGGCCGACGATCACCTGACGCTCGAAACCGACCTCCGCCACGCCATAGAGCGCAAGGAGATGGAGCTTTATTACCAGCCCATCATGTCGCTCACCGACGGCGGCGTGCGTGGCTTCGAGGCGCTGATCCGCTGGAACCATCCGAAAGAGGGATTGCTCGCACCGGACAATTTCGTGCCGCTGGCGGAGGAGCTTGGCGTCATCACGGAAATCGGCCGCTTCGCGCTGCGCGCCGCGAGCGAGGAACTGGCGACCTGGCAGAAGCTGTTCCCGATGGAGCGCGCGCTGACCGTCAGCGTCAACGTATCGAGCCGCCAGCTTCTGCGGCACGACCTGATCGACGATGTGAAGCGCGTGCTGAACCGGATCGACATCGAGCGCGGAACGCTGAAGCTCGAAGTCACGGAATCGCTGGTGATGGAGAACCCGGAATTCGCCGCCAGCATGCTGACGCGCATCAAGGCGCTGGGGGCAGGGCTCTCGCTCGACGATTTCGGCACCGGCTATTCGAGCCTGAGCTATCTGCAGCGCTTTCCCTTCGACACGCTGAAGGTCGACCGCTCGTTTGTCGCCGGCATGTCGGCCGACCGCGAAACGCCGCTCATCATCCGCTCGATGGTGACGCTTGCGCACGACCTCGGCATGGAGGTCGTGGCCGAAGGAACCGAAAGCGAGACGCAGGCACAAGACCTGGCCGAAATGGGCTGCGATTACGGGCAGGGATATTATTTCGGTCAGCCGATGCGCGCGTCGGAAGCCCTCGACTTCATTGCTCACCATTGGCAGCGATAGATCGCTGCCGGGGCTCACCATTGGCAGCGACAAGATCAGGCGTGTCCGGCCTCGCCCGAGAGCAGCGAGATGTTGATGCCGAGTTTCGCCAGCGCTTCGTGATATTTCGCGTCGAGATTGCGCCCGAACAGGAGATCGGGATCGGGGTCGCAATGGAGCCAGCCATTCGCCTGTATCTCGGCATCGAGCTGGCCGGGCGCCCAGCCGGCATAGCCGAGCGCGAGCAGCGCGCGGCTCGGCCCGCAGCCGCTGGCCATGGCGCGCAGAATGTCGACGCTTGCCGTCAATCCGACATTCTCGTCGACGGGCAGGGTCGATTCCTCCGAAAAATAATCCTGCGTGTGAAGCACGAAGCCGCGGCCCATCTCCACCGGCCCGCCGGCGAGCACCGGGCAGCCGATCCTGTCCGGCGACTGCGCGGCGGGAACATGGATCGAAAGCCGGTCGAGGAGATCGGGAAAGGTGATGTTCTGCGCGGGCTTGTTGACGACGATGCCCATGGCGCCGTCGGGATTGTGAACGCACATGTATATGACGGTGCGCTCAAACCGGCTGTCGCCGATCGACGGCATCGCAATCAACAACTTGCCCTCGAGAAATCCGTCGTCTCCGGGGCGGTAACTCAAATCCGCCGACATAGGGCTCATGGCGATAACCTGCCTCCACGTCGCTTGGCGCGCATGCCGCGCCACCGGTGAAATCCTGCACCGTCCCGCGCCCGATGTCACAGGTTTTTGTGGGCGGAGAGCGGGGACCAGATGATAAGATGGCTATTAACGATGTGGTGCGAATGGCGGCGGCATCAAGCGCCGCCGAAAAGGAAACGGCTGCGCCGAAATAACGGAACGGAAATGCCGGGTATGGGTCGACGGAACCTGCGACTTTTTTCGCTGCTTTGCGCGGCGCTCTTTCTGCTTGCGCCGGGAACGGCCGCCGCGGGCATGAACGGCGTGACGCGGCTTGCGCTCGTCTCCGCCTCGACCGCGCATGACGGCGGGCCGCTGCTCGCGGGCATCGACATCGGGCTCGCGAAAGGCTGGAAGACCTATTGGCGCGAGCCGGGCGATTCCGGCATCGCGCCGACATTCGACTGGTCGCAATCGGAGAATGTGGCGGATGTGGAAGTGCGCTGGCCGGCGCCGCAGCGCTTCGACGAACCGGGTGACATCACCTTCGGTTACAGGAACGAACTTCTGCTTCCCCTGCGCGTCGTGCCGCAAGACCCGGCCCTTCCGGTGACGCTGCGGCTTTCCATGTTTTACGGCGTCTGCTCGGATAAAATCTGCGTGCCGCGCGAGGCCGAACTCGCGCTGGCGCTGCCGCCGGGCACGGAGGAGGGCGGCATCGCCCCGACGCCGGACGCGGCGCGCCTGCGGGCGGCGCTTGGCCGCGTGCCGGTGGCACCGGCGGATCCCGACATGCTGACGGTCGGCTGGCGGGCGGATGCGGCGCCGACGCTAGAAGTTCGTCTGGCGCAGTGCGGAACCGGTTGCACCCCGCCCGCGTTGATCGTCGACGGGCCGCCAAATGTCTGGTTCGGCACGCCGGAAGTCACGCGCGAGCGCGACACCGTGCTCTACAGCGTTCCGGCGGAAGTGCTCTCGACGGCAATGCTCGACGGCGAGGAAATCGCATTCATTCTATCCGGCCCGGACAAGGCGTTCGTGCTGCGGAAGACGATGCGCTGACGCCGCACACACCTTCGTGACGACCGGCCGCGGGACTGGCGGCGCCGCGCGAATGGGGCTTTAATGCCCGCCAACAGCCGGGCCGAAAGGCACGTAATGCAACAATCGAGGAGGCTCGCATGACCATCAATGTCGGAGACAGGATTCCCGAAGCCACGCTGATGCAGATGACCGACAAGGGCCCCGCGCCCGTGAAGACGAGCGAATATTTCAAGGGCCGCAAGGTGGTGGTCTTCGCGCTGCCGGGCGCCTTCACGCCGACCTGTTCGAACCAGCACCTGCCCGGCTTCATCAAGAATTCGGACACCATCAAGGGCAAGGGCGTGGACGAGATCGCTTGCCTCTCCGTCAACGACGCCTTCGTCATGGGCGCCTGGGGCAAGCAGCAGGGCGCCGACGAGAAGGTGACGATGCTGGCCGACGGCAATGGCGACTTCACCAAGGCGCTCGGCCTCGAATTCGACGGCACGGGCTTCGGCATGGGCGTGCGTTCGTCGCGCTACTCGATGCTGGTCGACGACGGCGTGGTGAAAAGCCTGAACAGGGAACCGGCCGGCGGCAAGGCCGAGGTCTCGGGCGCGGAAAACATTCTGCAGCAGTTGAGCTGAGCGTTTCCGGTTGAGAAAAAGCCTCCCCGAAAGGGCCAGCCCCTAGGCTAAATGTTGATTCGACGGAGCGCCGGCAGTAACCTGTCGGCGTTTCCTGTTTTGAATCGGGGGCTTAGTGTCTGTAGGTGGGTCGAAAGCGGCGGCGAAGGCTCCGAAGAAATCTTCGAGAGTTCAA